>NZ_DASZBG010000074.1:0-23088 GCF_035944335.1 Phenylobacterium sp.
AGGCGGTCGTCAAGTCCGAGGTCGACCACCCCGCCGACGACGACGTGCTGCGCAAGGTCTTCGAAGACCTCAAGGGCTCCGGCGTCGCCGTCACCGAAGGCGACGTCCGCATGAAGATGGCCGAGTTCATGGCCCAGGCCCGGGAAGAGGCGAAGGGCAAGAAATAGGGCCTTTCCCGAACGGCCCCACCTTCCCCGCTCATCCCGGCGAAAGCCGGGACCCAGGCAGAACCTTGAAGCCGCCAAGCTTGACGACGGCGGCGCTTCACTGGCCCTCTCCACCCTATGTTTGACGATAGCCGTGCTTTCGTGACCCGCGCCTTCTTACGGGCGGAATTAGACCTTGAGTACAAGGCTTGGGTCGATAGCGGCGACGACCTGCCTCTACTTACGCGCCTTCGCGAATGGGCGAACCGGCGTCAGCGGAATGAAGTCGCGGACGAGGGCGCATTTACGCAGACATTCCTGGTGGACACCTGGGGCTATCGCGATTCCGGGCGTGCCTCGCGCGAGCACGTGACCCTCCACCCGAAGCTCCGCATCGCCGGCGCCGGCGCCGGTGGCGGCATGGGCGAGGCCGACGCGGCCATGGGCTTCTTCGGGGACAATCCGCGAGCCGTCCCCCAGGTCCTCTGTGAGTTCAAAGATGTCCGATCAGGTCTGGACGCCCCGCAGAACCGCAAGGGCAACAACCGATCTCCGGTGAAACAGTGTCAGGACTATATCCGCGGGGCTCGCAAGGGGCTGTTCGGGAACGAGCCGGTTCAGCCTTGGTGGGGCGTGGTTACCGACATGAACGAGTTTCGCCTGTATTGGTGGGACCGCATGCCGCAACAGTACTTGCGGTTCGTCCTGCGGAGCGCGGGTGACCTCTTCGACGGTGCTTGGGACCTTCTGACAGAAAGCGACGAGGCGCGCTTCGACCGCTTTCTTTTCCAGCGCTTGTTCCACTGCGACCAGTTGCTTTCTCAGGGTGGCAAGCCGGCCCTTCTACGTCTGATCGAACGGCAGTGGGTCAGGGAGCGGCGCTTAGAGGGCGAGTTCTACGAACACTACAAGAGCCTACGCGAAAGGCTCTTCAATGTGCTGCTGGTCTCCAATCGCGGGTTTGCGGATCGAAGAACCGAACTGCTGCGGCTAACTCAGAAGCTGCTCGACCGCTTCATCTTCGCCTTCTACTGCGAGGACATGGGCGGCCGCATGGCCTTCCCGCCCCAGCTTATTCGCGATCGACTCAAGTCCCGCAGCATTGAGATCGACTACGAGCCGGAGGGTGATCAGCTCTGGGCCTATTTCCGTCGCCTGTTCCGCCTCATGGACACAGGTGGTCCGCTTGGGTTCCTTCGCGTGCCGCACATCAATGGCGGCCTATTCGCACCTGATCCCGAAATCGAAGCTCTCGAGCTGCCGAACCACGTCTTCGCCGCCGCGGGGCAGGGTGCCAACGATGCAACGCTAGAACGCGATAAGGACACGCTGCTCTACCTCTGCGCCCGCTACAACTACGCGTCGCGAGGAGATGCGCGCGAAAGCCTAAGTCTCTACACGCTGGGGCGCATCTTCGAACAATCGATCACTGAGCTGGAATATCGACAGGGCGAGCTCGAAGAGCGGGACACCGTTGTCGCTCTCTCGGAACGCAAGCGGAACGGCGTCTACTACACTCCAGAATGGGCGGTGAACCTGCTCGTCAAGTTCACTCTCGATCCGTGGTTCGCCGCGGCTCGGGGTGACGCCGGTCTTCCGCCCGAGGAGTCTGCCAATCCGCCGACGCTCGACGCCCTCCTCAGCTACGAGGATCGGCTGAGGCGCATCCGCATCGTGGACCCGGCCTGCGGCTCCGGCGCGTTCCTTATCTCCGCCTTCCGCCGTCTGCTGGACGAACGTGTGGCGCTTGCGCGCCAGATCGCACGGATCCGCGCGGGCGAGGCACTACCAGAAGTGGTGGAGGAGCCGCCGCTCATTGGGGAAATCCTAGAGAACAACATCTATGGAGTTGACCTCAATCCGGCCTCGGTCGAGATCGCCAAGCTGGCCTTGTGGCTACACTCAGCGCGCGCCGATTCCCCGCTCTCTTCCCTGGATCACACCATTCGGTGCGGCAACAGCCTCGTGGGGCCCGATTTCTGGCAGGGACGGACGGATGATCCCGATCTGAGAGATAGCGTCCGCGCGTTCGACTGGATGGCTGCTTTCCCCGAAGTGCACTCAGGGCGCGCGAACGGTGGTTTCGACATCGTCCTCGGCAACCCGCCCTATGTGAAGCGCCAGCATTTAGAGGCGGCAGCCCCAGAAGTCGCCGCATACCTGATGGCCTCACGAGGGGAGGACACTTATCAAAGCGCGCAGACCGCGAATTTCGATCTCTACCTGCCCTTCATCGAAAAGGGTCTTCGCCAGCTCGGGCCCGGCGGGAGGATGGGGTTCATCGCGCCGAACATGTGGCCGATCAACCAGTACGGTGAAGGCTTGCGCCGCATCGTGCGCGAGGGCCGCCATCTGGAGAGGTGGGTGGATTTCAAGTCCTATCAGGTCTTTCAGGATGTCACCGTCTACACCGCCCTCCAGGTTTTCAGCAGAGAACCGACCGAGGGTGTGCGCGTAGCGCCCGCTCCCGAGGGGGAAGGTCAGGCCGCGGCGGCCGACTGGAGCGATTCTGGGCTGCTCCTGCCCTGGTCGGGGCTCTCCGAACGCGGTGAATGGTTGATGGCGACCGGTCGTGAGCGGGCCTTCATCGAGCGGATGGCAGCGACGTGCAATCACCTCGGCTCGGCCAACGTGACCAGTGCGGTCTTTCAGGGCCTGATCACAAGCGCCGACGATCTCTATCATCTGCGGCGCATCGGTCATGGGCGCTACTGGTGCGAGCCCAACCCCCGCACCCGCAGAGGTGCTGCTCCACACGAAGTGGAAATCGAGGATGAGCTGATGAGGCCGCTCGTCTCCGGTCCGGAAGCCAAGCGCTACGAAGAGCCCGAAACCGATACATGGCTCTTGTTTCCCTACATGCGCGATGACCGGGGCGAGGTGCAATTGTGCACTGAGGCAGCACTCAGCGACCGGTATCCAAGAGCCTGGGCCCACCTTCAGAGGTGGGAGGCCGATTTGCGCGCGCGAGAGCGCGGAGCGTTCGACGACGCGGCTTGGTGGCGCTTTGGTCGGAATCAAAACCTCGACAAGCAGGACGGCCCGAAGCTGATTGTTGCGCAGACGGTTCCGTCGATGCGTGTTTGCGCGGACACGGTCGGGGACAAGTACCTCAACAATGTGCGTGTTAACGGCATTCTCCCTGCGCCCGGCGTTGATCAATTCTATCTCTTGGCTGTGCTCAACGGCCCGGTTGCAGACTACGTGTTTCGCCGGATCAGCAAGCCGAAGCAGGGCGGCTGGTTTGAGGCCAACCGTCAATTCATCGCGCCGCTTCCCATCCCTCCTGCTTCGGCGGAAACGGCTGCGGATGTGGCTCAGCGCGCGCGGGCCATACAGGGAAGTCGAACGCGACGGCGCGATTTGAAAGCCGCGTGCGAGGATCGGCTCGGCACGCTTGCCAGACGGCAGCGCGACGAGCGGTGGCTGTGGCCTACGCTGCCTGAGGTTTCAGACCTAGAGGAGCGGGCACCTCGCGGACTAAGGTCAAGATCGGACCGCCGCGCTTGGTCGCGAGCGCAATTGGATGAGGCGATAGAGCAACGTCTCGAAGCCTTGCAAGCTCGGCTCGCCACGGGCGACCCGCTGGAAGCGACGTTCGATGACGGAGAGCTCAAGCTTCTCTGCGGCGGGTCTCCCGTACTCGGCAACATCTATATCGATCAGGCCGAGGGGCGCGTCGTCTGCGCCTACTGGCGTTGGCTCCTGCTCAGCCGCGAATGGAGCGAAGCCGAGGATCTCGTGAAAACCCTGCGCCGCCCGCCTTTGGACGCGGAAAGCGCGGCGGTCTCACAGTTCGTAGAGCGGGTGGAAGCGCTGGCGCGGGAGAGCGCTGCCATCGAACAGGCCGAGCGAGAAATGGACGACCACTTGTTCGACCTCTACGGCCTGACACCGGAGGAGCGGCTTCTTGTGGAAAAGGATCGCGTTCGCCGCACCTGACCACCGAATCGGGGCTCAATCCGGCGCAGGTTAAGCATCCTCGAATCATGACTCGCACCCCCGCCCACCAGCTCAATCTCTTTAATGCGCCTAAGCCCAGCGCGGCCGAGCCGTTGCCGCCGGACCCTGATTTCGCGCGTAAGCACCTTGGCCTGCTGCTTCGCACCATCGAAATGGCCGAAGCACTCCCCTGGAGCCCACCACAGACCCGCACTTGGGAAATACTCTTTCCCCAGATAGCCCAAGCCCTGCCTGAGGGTGAACGCCAGGAGATGTGCGACGCATTCGCCGAGCATTTGGCGCGATTGAGGGCGTTAATGAGCTGATCGCCGGCGCGGAGTCGGACTTGCGGTTAGCGGAAAGCCGGAGACCGGGACTCAGTCCGTCGACCGCGGCGGCGTGGCATTCAGAGTTTCCCTTTCGCGTCATAGCGGGACCGCGACCTCCGGTCGCATCTGCCATCCCGCGCATTCCATGTTCTACTTTTGTTCATGGTCGCTTCCGACCCCATGACCGAGCGGCAGGGCCGCATGCTGGGGCGGCTGGCTGAGATCAATCTCAGCGCCGCAGAGATCCTGCATGGGCGGCTCGTCGTCGCGCAGAGCGATGAGGCGGCGCGCGACCTGGCGCTGGCGCTGCAGCGGGTGTCGCGCTCGGTGCGCCAGACGCTGCTGATGGAGGCCAAGCTGGCCCGCGATGCGCGCGCCGAGGCGCGCGCCGACGCGGCCCACGCCGAGAAGGCCCGCGGCGCCGAGGCCGAGGCGCGCAAGGCCAGCGTCCGCCAGGCGGTGGGCCAGGTGGCCATGGAGGCCTGCGAGACGCTGGACGCGGTGGACGACCTCTTGACCGACCTCGATGAGCATCTCGAGCTCTATGTGGCCTGCCACGATTTCGAAGCCGGCGGGGTCGAGGGCCTCGCCGCGGCGATCTGCAAGGACCTCGGCCTCGAGCCGAAGCCCGCCAGGCCGGCCGCCGACGAGCGGCCGAAGCTCGTCCAGGCGCCCGGCGGCGGCTGGGCGCCGGACAGCTCCTAGCCCGCGGGATCCCCCGGCCGAGGCGGCGGCGTCAGCCGTCCAGGCCGAGCCGGGCGGCCTCGATCACCGGGCGGCTGACCTTCTTCGGGACGATCTGGGACCAGGCTTCCAGCACCAGCTCGGCCAGCTCGGCTTCGTCGAGATGGCTGAGCTCGACATAGCTCCAATAGAGGGTGGCGACCGGGCACTTGGCGAAGGTGTCGGGGCGCACCTCGAACAGCAGCTCCTGATGGCCCTTGTCGAGCTTCAGGATCGCGCGGCCGCGCACCTGCAGGGCGAAGGTCTTGCGGCCCACGTTGAACCAGGGGTCGCCCTTGTAGGTGACCTCGTGGGCGCCCGGCAGGGCCAGGCTGAGGCGGCGAAGATCGTCGAGGGTGGCCATGGCTGGGGGAGCTTAGGGCGAATCCGCGGCGGCTTCACCTGGGCGAGACATGTAACCGGCCGAAGCCCGCCTCTACTCCGCCGCTTTCGCCGCCGGAGCCGCATCCTCGCCGAACACGCGCGCGAACACCCGGTCCACCGCCTTGAAGTGGTAGCCGAGGTCGAACAGCTCGCCGAGCTCGGCGTCGGAGAGCGTCACCTCCGGGTCGGCCTTGAGGAAGCCCAGGAAATCGCCCTCGCCGCGCCAGACCTTCATGGCGTTGCGCTGCACGGCCGCATAACTCGCCTCGCGGCTCAGGCCCTTCTGCGTCAGCGCCAGCAGCACCCGCTGGGAATGGACGAGGCCGCCCAGCCGGTCGAGGTTCCTGGCCATGGTCTCAGGATAGACCACCAGCCGGTCGACCACGCTCGCCAGGCGCCGCAGGGCGAAGTCCAGGTGGACGGTGGCGTCCGGAGCGATGCCGCGCTCGACGCTGGAATGGCTGATGTCGCGCTCGTGCCACAGGGCCACGTTCTCCATGGCCGGGATCACCGCCGAGCGCACCAGCCGCGCCAGGCCGGTGAGGTTCTCCGTCAGGATCGGGTTCCGCTTGTGCGGCATGGCGCTCGAGCCCTTCTGGCCCGGATCGAAGGGCTCCTCGGCCTCCAGCACCTCGGTGCGCTGCAGGTGGCGGATCTCGACGGCCAGCCGCTCGATGGAGGAGGCGACGACGCCCAGCGCGGCGAAATAGGCCGCGTGGCGATCGCGCGGGATCACCTGGGTGGAGACCGGCTCGACGGCCAGGCCCAGCTCGCGGGCCACATAGGCCTCCACCTCCGGGGCGACGTTGGCGAAGGTGCCGACGGCGCCGGAGACCGCACATGTTGCGATCTCGAACCTCGCCATGGCCAGCCGCTCCTTGGCGCGCTGGAACTCGGCGTAGTGGCCGGCGAGCTTGAGGCCGAAGGTGGTGGGCTCGGCGTGGATGCCGTGGCTGCGCCCGACGGTGGGGGTGAGGCGGTGCTCGAAGGCGCGGCGCTTCAGGGCGGCCAGCACCAGGTCGACGTCCTCCAGCAGCAGGTCGGTGGCCCGCGTGAGCTGGACGGCCAGCGTGGTGTCGTTGACGTCGGAGCTGGTCATCCCCTGGTGCAGGAAGCGCGCCTCGGGCCCGACGATCTCGGTGACGTGGGTCAGGAAGGCGATGACGTCGTGCTTCACCTCGCGCTCGATCTCGTCGATGCGATCGGCGTCCCAGACAGCGTCCTTGCCCTTGGCCCAGATGGTCTGCGCCGCCGCCTTGGGGATCACGCCGAGATCGGCCATGGCGGTGGCGGCGTGGGCCTCGATGGCGAACATGATGGAGAAGCGCGTCTGGGGGCTCCAGATCGCGGCGGCTTCAGGCCGGGCATAGCGCGGGATCATCGCGGCCGGGTGTGTCCCCGGCCGCGACGAAAGTCAACGCTACGGCCGGCGCGGGCTCAGTCCGCCTCGCCGCGGTCGGCGCGGGCCTTGGCCATGGCCTCCTTGAGGCCGAAGGAGGCCATGAGGTAGTGGGCGGCGGCCCACAGGCCGAGCGCATAGGCGATCAGGATGCCCTGGCGGGTGGCCAGCACCAGGGCGCCGTTGCAGGCGGCGGCCGCCGCAGCGCCGGCGGTCTTGGGCGCGATGCCGCCCGGGCACGCCGCCTGGAAGTCCGCCGGGTGGGCGGCGAAGAACCCGCCCAGGGCGTCGGCGAAGCCGGGGGCCGCGGGATGGGCGTAGTGGAAGGCCGCGAAGTGGTCGATCACCCAGCCGGTCAGCATCGGCCCGCCGCCCAGGCCGATCAGGTTGAGGAAGAAGAAGAGGATCGCCGTGGCGGTGGCCCGCCGGCGCGTCGGGACCATGTTCTGCACCACGCCGAACGTGGGGCCCAGGTAGGTGTAGGAGAAGATGCCCGGCAGGACGATGAGGGCCGCGGCCATCTGCCAGGAGGCCGAGGTGTAGACCGCCCAGATGATCGGATAGGCGATGGTGATGCCGATGGCCGGGACCAGCGCGTACCAGCGGGCGCCGGCCTTGGCCAGGCGGTCGGTGAGGAAGCCGCCGGAGAGCGTGCCGATCCCCTGGCCGATGCCCGCGGCCAGGCCGACGATCAGCCCGATCGTGCCGTAGTCGAGGCCGAAGGCGCGCCGGAAGTAGGGCGGCACGAACTGGCCCGCGCCATAGCCGCCCATGGAGACGAGCGTCACGCCCATGACCATGTGCAACACCGGCCACTTGCCGAACAGGGTGGCGACCACCGCGCCCATCTCGCGCAGCTCGGTAGCCAGGGTGGCCGGCGGCTTGGCCGGCTCGTCGACCACCACGTCCTCGGCGAGGCCGGGCCTGGCCACGGGCTCGGAGTGGCCGCGCGGCGGCTCCTTGATCAGGAGCTTGATGGCGATGGCCACCAGGAGGCCGGGGATGCCCACCACCATGAAGGCCGTGCGCCAGTCGAAGTGCTGCACCAGCTGGCCGCCGATCACCGCGCCCAGCATCGAGCCCAGGGGGATGCCGAAGGAGTAGATGGCCAGCGCCGAGGCGCGGCGCTTGGGCGCGTAGTAGTCGCTGATCAGGCTGTGGGCCGGCGGCGACAGGCCCGCCTCGCCGACGCCGACGCCGAACCGGTAGAGCGCCAGCGTCGTGAAGCTCGCCGCCGTGCCGCACAGGGCGGTGAAGGCCGACCAGATGACGATGGAGACGGCGATGATGTTGACCCGGCTGACCCGCTCGGCCAGCCGCGCCAGGGGGATGCCCAGGAAGGTGTAGAGCAGGGCGAAGAACAGCCCGCCCAGCATGCCCAGCTGGGTGTCGGTGATCTTCAGGTCCTCTTTGATCTTCTGCCCGATGGTGGCGATGATCGTGCGGTCGATGAAGTTGAAGGTGTAGGCGACGACCAGCAGCACCAGGACGAGCGTCTTGTAGCCCTCGGAATAGTCCGGGCGGGCCGTGGCGCCCGCGCCGCGCGCGGCCGTGCTCGTTGTGCTCGCCATGTCCGGAGTTTCCCCAACCCTTGTGATTTGCCCGCGACGTTAGCCGGGCCGGGGCGAGCGTGGGAAGGGGAAAGCGGCGCCCCGGTCTTGAGGCGGGGGCCTCAGGCCGCGGCTTCGGCTTCCCAGTGGGCGATGATCCCCAAGGTGGCGCTGCGGGCGAACAGGCGCTGCAGGTTCTGCAGGTTCTCCGCCAGGCCGCCGCCGCTCTCCGGATCGCCGCGCATCAGCTTCTCCACCGAGGCCAGGCGCCCGCCCTTCACCGCGCGGCAGAAGCCGCCGGCCTCAAGCTTGTTGACGTGGCGGCGCACGGTCTCGGCCGGCAGGCCGACGCGGCGCGACAGCTCCAGCATGGAGATCGGCGCGCGGCGGCTGTCGGGGATCGGGCCCTCCACCTGAAGGTCGATGGGGTCGAGCGAGGCGGCGTTGGCGCGGCCCATCTCCAAGAGGATCAGGCCCGACATCGGATCGCCGACGCCGCGCATCACCGTCTCGACCACCCGCAGCACATAGTCGCTGATCAGCCGGTTGGCGGCGCGGATCGGCGCGGCCCGATAGGTGGGCACGTCGTTGGGCCGCGGCGCCGTCTCGAACACGCCAAGCGCGCGCAGCTCGAAATAGAAGGCGCGCAGCCGCTCGTACCGCGCGGTCGCGGTGGCGAGGTAGAAGGGGTTGTTGACCATCTCGCCGGGCAGCACCAGTCCGCGCCGCGTGGCGATCAGGGCGCCGGCCTCGATGAACCGGGCGCAGCGGCGGCGCACCGTCTCGTAGGGCAGCTGCAGGGAGGCTGCGACGGCGTTGATCGACACCGGCCGGCGCAGGTCGTCCGGGGGCGTGTCGTCCAGCGTCGCGTAGCGGGCGGAGAGCTCGAGGTCCTGGCTGATAGGGGCGATGTTGGCCTGCAGCACCACCGACAGGATCAGGGGATCGACGATGTCGGTGGGCCCGCGGGCCATGCCCATGATGTCCAGGAGGAAGCCGATCGAGGCGCGCCCGATCCGCCACCACGGCGGGTTCTGGCCCACGCCGGCCGCCGGAAAGGGATGCGACGCCTCCATCGGGGGCAGGGTGACGGGGGAATCGAGTGGGGGCAAGATCAAGCTGGATTCCGGCTCGTCGTTCTCGCGCCCGCGCCCGGAACGTTCTCATTTTGCTCTCGGTGGATGCGGTGGTGTCCGCCGCTCTCGCCAAGGCTCACGCAGCCGGGGCGGGCAGCTTGAGCGGCGGCTTTATGCGGCGGCCTCGGTCGGCATCAGCTCGGTATCCACCGAGGCCTGCAGGGCGGGCGGATAGCGCGAGCCCGTCACCGTCTGGCCGTTCACCACGGCGTCGACCCGGGCGGCCAGCTCGGGCGACAAGGCGACCTCGGCGGCCGCGGCGTCTTCGCGCATGTGGTCCGGATTCGTGGTGCCGGGGATCGGCACGATGATCGGATCCCTGGCCAGCAGCCAGGCCAGGCACAGCTGCGCCGGCGTGCAGCCCGCCTCGTCGGCGATCGCCTTGAACCGGGCGTAGAGCTGGAGGTTCTGCTCCAGGGCGGCGCCTTGCCAACGGGGCATGGTCTTGCGGAAGTCGCTGTCCTCCAGCCTGGACGGGTCGTGGGCGGCGCCGGCCAGGAAGCCGCGGCCCACGGGCGAGAAGGCGACGAAGCCGACGCCCAGCTCGCGGCAGGCGTCGAGCACCGCGATCTCGGGATTGCGGGTCCAGGGCGAATATTCCGTCTGCAGGGCTGTGATCGGGTGGGTGGCGTGCGCCCGCCTGAGCGTCGCAGCCGAAACCTCGGAGAGGCCGATCGCCCGGATCTTACCGGCCCTGACCAGGTCGGCCAGGGCGCCCACGCTGTCCTCGATCGGCACGCGCCTGTCCCAACGGTGCAGGTAGTAGATGTCGATGACGTCGGTCTGCAGGCGCCGCAGGCTCACCTCGCACAGGGCCTTCAGCGTCTCGGGCCGCCCATCGATGCCGCGCTGAACGCCCGCGGCGTCGGTGATTCCACACTTCGAGGCCAGCACGAAACGGTCGCGATGCGGCCCCAGGACCTCGCCCACCAGCGTCTCGTTGTGGCCAAGGCCGTAGACGGCGGCGGTGTCGAAGAAGGTGTAGCCGGCGTCGAGCGCGCCCAGCAGCACGGCCTCGGCCCGCTCGCGCGGCGGGGGCGAGCCGTAGGCGTGCGAGAGGCTCATGCAGCCAAGCCCGATGGCCGAGACCTCGAACGGACCGATCCGGCGCGTTGGCATGGCGTGCTCCCTTCGAGGTCCCGGAATGACGGGGCGGCGGCGCCCACGTCAAGTCCGCGCCGGGAGGGGACCCCAATGAGGCGGCCCCGCGCGGCGGGGAGCCCTAGGAGGCCGGCCGACCTGCAGCGGGGTCTGCCACCTTGCGGCCCACCCCGTCCGCCGGCAGCCGCTCGCTGGGATTGCTGTCGTGGACGAAGCGGACGACCTTGCCCGAGGCGTCGCGCACGAACTGGAACGCCTCGGCCTCGCTGCCGTCCTTCCGCACCCGCCGGAACAGATCGCCGCCCTTCGGCTTGAGGATCGCCACCCCCTCGGCCGGATCGGTCGCCGGCAGCGTCAAGTAGGCGAGGCCGCCGGCCCACGGGACGATCACCGACTCCGAATCCCACGGCTGCTCGGCATAGCGGCCGGCGTACGCCTCCAGGTCGACGCCGGCCGCTGGCGCCGGGGCCTTGAACTCATAGGCCTTGCGCTTGTCCAGAAGGGCGAAGACCGCGAGCGCCCAATCGCCGGGGTCCTCCGCGGCGTTGTCCATCAGGATCACCGCGCGGCCGGTGGCAGGCTCCATCGTCAGGGCGCTCTTGTAGCCGGGGCAGGCGCCGCCATGCCCGACGTAGGTGTGGTCGTCCTTGTGCTTCACGCTGAAGCCCAGGCCACGACTGACCTCCCAGTCGGGATCGACGAACTGCACCCGCTGCATCTCCCGCAGGGTCGAGGCCTTCAGCACCTCCGGGGTCTCGGTCCGCAACAGGCGGAACTGCCAGGCGGCGAACGAGGCAAGGTCCTTCACGGTCGAGGTGTAGCCGGCGGCCGGGGTGAGGCCGCGCGTCTCGAACGGCGGCAGCAGGTCGCGCGAGCCGTCGCGCTTCAGGGCGCCGTAGCCGACGGCGAGCCGCGTCCCGTAGAGCGTCATCGGCATGAAGGTCCGCGTGTCGGCGAGCTTCAACGGGCCCAGCACGTGGCCCTGGACATAGGTCGCGTAGGGCTGGCCGGACACCGCCTCCACCGTCTCGCCCACCAGCGTCAGGCCGAGGTTGCTGTACTGGAAGTAGCGCGACGCCGGATAGTAGGGCGCCTGTTGCGCGATGGCCGCGCGCACCTGCACGCGTGTCGGGAAGGTGAAGCTCGGCCCGCTCCAATAGGGGAAGCTGGATTCGCGCGGCAGGCCCGACGAATGGCTCAGCAGCCCGCGCAGGGCAATCGGCCCGCTGTCGCCGGCCAGCGGCTTGAGCTTCGCCCACGGCAGGTAGGTCGTCACCGGCTCGTCGAGCCGCACCTGCCCGCCTTCGTAGAGCTGCATCAGCGCCACCGAGGTGAACAGCTTGGAGATCGAGCAGATCGAATAGATGGTCTCGGGCGTCGCCGGGACCTTGTGCGTCGCATCGAGGGTCCCGTAGCCCTTGGCCCAGATCAGTTGTTCGTCGGCCACCACAGCGGCGGAGATCGCCGGGATGTGTTGGTAGGCCTGGACGCTGTCCAGCCAGGCGTCGGTCAGGCGCAGCGCCTCGGCCTGGCCGGCGGCGTCCTTCGGATCGCGGGCAGGCGCGCCCTGTGACAACGCCGGTCCCGCGGCGGCGAGCAGGCTCAGCAGCGCCGCGCCGGCGCGGCCCATCGTCTTCAGCATGGTCATCCCCCAACCGCACCGCCAGGTCGCGGCGCGCTGTCTCCGCAGACTACATCGCCCGGGACAGCTGCCTAGCCTGCTCGCCCCCGTGATGGAGGCGCGGACCCAGTATGCCGTCCTCTGCCGCGACCTCCTGGGGCAAGGATGAGCGCGCGCTGGCCGCCTGGCTCTCGGACAAGGCGCCGTCTTCCGATCCGGCCGGGTGACCTCGCCGCGCTTCGCGCTGGGGGAGGATGGGCGTAGTCTCTGGGCAGCGGCGCCTGCAGATGCGCCGGCGATGATGGGAGGATGGGTCATGGCGAGCGAGACCTTGAGCGCGAGCCCTGTGGCGGAGCCGCTGGTGGGGGCGTGGGTGCGGCCGCGCAATCGGTGGCAGGGGGCGGACAACTCGATCCACACCGACGCCGTGGCCAAGAAGATCGGCATGCGCGGCGGGACGATCCCGGGCACCGTGCACCTGTCGCACTTCGCGCCGCTTCTGACCGAGCTGTTCGGCGCGCGGTGGCTGGCGCGGGGCGAGATCTCGATGTTCTACACCTTCGCCACCCTGGACGGCGAAGAGGTGCGCGCGCTGATCGAGCGGCCGGTGGGGGAGGCGGGTGAGGCTCCGCTGGAGGACCGCCAGCTCGTGGCGCGGATCGAGACGCCGGACGGCAAGGTCGTGGCCAAGGGGACGGTGGCCTGCGGGGCGCCGGCCGAGCCGGGCTATGTGCGCGGCCTGCCGCTAGTGGAGGCCCCGCGCGAGGAGATCCGCATCCTGGCCGCCATGACCCCGGGCCTGGTGACCGTGGAGAAGGACGGCTTCCTGGTGAAGGAGGGCGCCGATCCCGACGGCGTGCTGCGCGACCCGCAGGAGGTCTACCGCGCCCTGCAGCCCTATAGCCCCGGCGTGACGGTGACCGACGCGGTGGGCTTCTTCGGGGCGACGGAGATCCGCTGGCGGGCGGGGCCGGTGCGGACGGGGGTTCCTTATCGCAAGACCGCGCGGGTGGTCAGCGTGGGCGCGAGCCCCAAGACCGAGTTCGCCTGGTTCGATTCCGAACTGAGCGACGAGGACGGACAGGTGGTCGCGGAGATGCGGCACATGACGCGATGGATGAAGGTGTCGTCGCCGAAGTGGGCGGAGCCATCCTAGCTGTCATCTCGGTTTGGCGAAGCCAAGACCGGGACCCACGGCGTCGATGATGCAGGACGAGTGCGGCGTCGAGGCTGCGGGCCGACCCTGAGATCTGGCGATGGGGGTCCCGGTCTTCGCCTGTGGCGAAACCGGGATGACACGCGTTTATTCGTGCTCCGTTATTTTGTCAGCTCCGCGAGCTTGCCAACGGTGTTCCAGTTGCGGCCCGTTCCGCTGAGGCCTATGGCGCGCTGGACGATCGGGCCGGTGAGCTTGGACGTGCCCATGCCGGCGCCATAGGCGATGAAGAGGCAGGCCGGGCCGGCTTCGACCTGTTCGGGGCCGACGATCTTCTCGCGCAGGGCGGCGACGTCGGCGGGCTTGGGATCGCCCTTCAGGAAGGAGACGATCAGGCCGGCGGGCTTGGCCCGGGCCATCTCGGCGAAGGGGTTGGCCCGCAGCACGGCCGCGAGCTCGGCATGGGTGCGGACGAAGACCTCGGTGGTCAGGCCGAAGCGGGATTTCAGCGCCTTTTCGATGGCGGCCTCCACCGCGGCCGGTTTGGCGGCGGTTCCGATCACCGCCGAGCCGGCGGCGCCGAGGGTCTTGGGATCCTCGTAGCCGAGGCCCGTCAGCGCGGCCTTGAAATCGGCCATGGGCAGCTTGCCGGTCCCGCCGACGTTGACGGCGCGTAGCAGGACGGCAAGGCGGGCCGACCCCCGGGCGCTCATCTTGCGTCGGCCTCCCAGGCCTTGAACTCCGGGGTCTCCAAGAGGCGCTCGGCGTACTCGCCGCACCGCCCTGCGTCGCCGAAGTCCGACAGCCTGACGCCATAGGTGCGCAAGCGTGTGGCGACCGGGGTGAAAAAAGCGTCGGCGATCGACCATTGGCCGGCCAGGAACGGCCCGCCGTAGCGGCCGAGGAGCCCGCTCCACAGGGCGACGATGCGGCGGATGTCCTTGTGGGTGGCCTCCGACAGCTCGACGACGCGGGGCTGGGCGGCGAGGTCCATGGGGCATTCGCCGCGCAGCGATTGGAAGCCGGAGTGCATCTCGGCGGCCGCGGCGCGGGCCTGGGCGCGGGCAGCGGCGTCGGCGGGCCATAGGCCGGGGCTCTTCTCCGCCAGGTATTCGCAGATCGCCAGGCTGTCCCAGATGGTCAGGTCGGCGTCCTTCAGCACCGGCACCAGGCCGGAGGGCGAATGGAGGCGGATGGCGGCTTCGGAGGCGCCGTCCTCCTGGCGCAGTTGGATCAGGGTCTCGGTGAAGGCCAGGCCCGAGCGCCTGGCGACCAGCCAGGGGCGCAGCGACCAGGTGGACCAGGTCTTGGTGCCGATGACGAGTTCCATGGCGGGCTCCGGGCAGGTTGGGCCTTCGCTTTATGGCACTGGGCGGCGTCCGGAAAGCCTGCCTAAGGTAGGGAAAATACAGCGGTCCCGGGGAGGACAGGGCGATGGCCGAAATCGCGGCGCCGACCGGCGAGGCGCTGGTCGACGAGACCGGCGAACACGCCGCGCAGCCGACGGTGTCGGCCGCCTACCGGCGCTATGCGCTGTGGGTGCTGCTGCTGATCTATGTGGTCAACTTCCTCGATCGGCAGGTGATCAACATCCTGGCCGAGCCGATCAAGAACGACCTGCACCTGCTGGACTGGCAGGTGGGGATGCTCTCGGGCTTCGCCTTCGGCCTGGTCTACACCCTGCTGGGCTTCCCGCTGGCGCGGGCGGCGGACCGCGGCAACCGCGTCTGGATCATCTCCGGATGCCTCGCCGCCTGGAGCGGCTTCACCGCGGTCTGCGGCCTGGCGCAGAACTTCGGGCAGCTGGTGGCGGCCCGGGCCGGCGTGGGCGTCGGCGAGGCGGGCTGCACGCCCACGTCGCACGCCCTGATCGCCGACTATACGCCCAAGGAAAAGCGGGCCTCGGCGCTGGCCTTCTACGCCATGGGCACCCCGATCGGCTCGCTCCTGGGCCTCGCCATCGGCGGCTTCCTGGCCGACTCCTTCGGCTGGCGGACAGCCTTCCTGGTGGCCGCGGTCCCGGGCTTCGCCCTGGCGGTGCTGGCGCTCGTCACCCTGAAGGAGCCGCGCCGCAGGATCGCCCGCGCCGCCGCCCAGGTCGAGGGCGGCATGGCGACCTTCCGCGAGACCTTCCACTGCCTGCGCCAGAAGAAGGCGTACTGGTATCTCGCCTGGGCGGCGGGGATACGCTCGTTCCTGGGCTATGCCGCGGCGACCTTCTTCCCGTCCTTCCTGTATCGCAGCCACACCGCCGGCGTCGCCGCCCTCGCGCACCAGTTCGGGATGAAGCCGCAGACCTTCGTGGGCCTTTCCCTGGGGCTGATCGCGGGCGGGGCGGGGACGCTCGGCGCCTGGCTGGGCGGGCAGCTTGCCGACCGCTGGGGCAAGCGCGACCTTCGGGTCTATGGCTCCGTGCCGGCGATTTCGGTGCTGCTCGCCCTGCCCTTCAGCCTGGTGATCTACACCACGAGCTCGGCGAGCCTGGCGATCTGGCTGACCGCCGCCACCAACCTGCTGGGCTCGCTCTGGTACGGGCCGGTCTATTCGTCGGCCCAGGGCATGGTGCCGCCGAAGATGCGGGCGATGAGCGCCTCGATCATGCTGTTCGTGATCAACTTCCTCGGCCTGGTGCTCGGCGCGCTGGCGACCGGCGCCCTGGCCGACGTGCTCAACACCAGCTTCCACCTGGGCAAGGCGGAGGGCCTGCGCTGGGCGCTCATCCTGACGGTTTCGGCCGGATCGGTTTCGGCCCTGCTGTTCTGGCTGGCGCGCGGCCGGGTGCGCGAGGAGATGGTGAGCTAGGCCGCGGGCGTCGCTAGCTCTCGAGCCGGTAGCCGACGCCGCTTTCGGAGACGATGCGTTCGGCGCCGAGCTTCTGGCGCAGCTGGCCCATGTAGACGCGCAGGTACTGGATCTCGGCGCGCTCGTCGCCCCAGACGGCGCGAAGCAGGTCCTTGTGGCGCACCGTGCGGCCGAGCTTGAGGGCCAGTTCCGTGAGCAGGTCGAACTCCTTGGGCGAGAGCTTGACGGCCGCGCCGTGCTTGGCGACCGCGCGCCGACCGAAGTCGATGGTGACGTCGCCCGCGTGGATCACCGGCTCGGCGCCTCTAGCCTGGACGCCGTGGCGCAGGCCGGCGCGCAGGCGCGCCAGCAGCTCCTCCACGCCGAACGGCTTCTGCACATAGTCGTCGGCGCCGAGGTCGAGGGCCTCGACCTTGATCGCCTCGCCGTTGCGGGCGGAGAGCACGACGATCGGCGTGGTCCCGCGCTCGCGGATGTCGCGGATGACGGTGAGGCCGTCGCGGTCCGGCAGGCCGAGGTCGAGCAGGACGAGGTCGGGCGAATAGTGGGCGAACCAGCGCATGCCCTCGGCCGCCGTGCGGGCCGCAACCGGCCGGAAGCCGGCGAGCCGCAGGGTGGTCGTCAGCGCGGTGTTGAGGCTGGGGTCGTCCTCGACGACCAGCACGGTGGCGGGATCGGCGGTCGGGCTCATGCGGCGGCCGTGGCGGCCTGGGCCAGCGGGGCG
Organism: Phenylobacterium sp.; assembly: GCF_035944335.1. Taxonomy (GTDB): domain Bacteria; phylum Pseudomonadota; class Alphaproteobacteria; order Caulobacterales; family Caulobacteraceae; genus Phenylobacterium. The sequence continues at coordinate 17,014 of NZ_DASZBG010000074.1, forward strand.
ATCAGCCGGACCCAGGCGCCCATGACGGCGCCTTGCGCGTCGCGCCGGGCGCCGGCCTCGAGGCGGCCGCCCTGGGCCTCCAGGAATCCCTTGGCGATGGCCAGACCCAGGCCCGTGCCCGGCGGGCGGCCGTCGCCGGCCACGCCGCGGGCGAACTTCTCGAACAGCAGCTCGGGCCGGTCGCCGAAGCCCGGACCCTCGTCGAGCACCTCGATCCAGCCGACGGGACCCTCAGAGCCCGCGCGGATATGCACGGGCGCGCCTTGCGGCGAATATTTGCCGGCGTTTTCCAGCACATTGGCCAGCGCGCTCTCGAACAGCGAGGGGTCGACCATGAGGGCGGGCGCGGCCTTGACCTCGTGGGTCAGGGCGTGGCCGGCCAGCGCCGCGGCGCTGCGCTTGAGGGCCTCGGCGACCAGGGCGGCGGGCGAGGTCGGCTCCGGCCGCACGGGGACGGCGCCGGCCTCGAGGCGGTTCATGTCCAGCAGGTTGCCGACCATGCCGGTCAGGCGCGAGGTCTCGGTCTCGGCGAGGGCCAGGAGTTCGTCGCGGTCCTGCCGGCGGCCGGCGAACTTCCTGAGGCTTTGCAGGGTGACCAGGATGGTCGAGAGCGGGGTCTTGAGGTCGTGGGAGACGGCGGCCAGCAGGTCGGCCTTGAGCTGTTCGCTGGCCTTCTGCACGCGGCTTTCCAGGAGCTGGCGGGCGTATTCCTCGCGGTCGAGGGCGACGGAGAGATAGCCGGCGACGGTGTCGACCAGCCGCTCCGGCGCCTCGGGCCGGCCCTGGTCGCGGCCCGAGATGGCCAGGCCGATGGCCACATGGGTGCGCTGCGGCGTCACCACCGGCCAGAAATCGAAGACCGCGGCCTCCACCGGATAGGCGCCGCCGCGGGTCGGCAGGCGCGAGGCGAGCGCCCAGCGGGCGGCCTCCAGATCGGCCTCGGTGAGGCGCGCGCCGCCGATCTCGGCCATCACCTGCATCTCCTCGGGGCCCGGCCACAGGATGACGACCGGGGTTGCGAAGAGCTGGTGCAGGGCCTCGGCGCCGGCGGTGACGATGCGCTGGCGGGTGGTGGCGCCGGCCAGCTCGCGGGCCAGCGTCTGCAGGGCCTGGGCCTGTTGGGTCGCCGCGTCGCCGGCCAGCGCCCGGCGGCGGGATTCGCCGGCCACCGCGCTGACGATGGCTACCGCGATGGTCAGCAGGATCAGCGCCCAGACATTGGCCGGATCGGCCACGCGCAGGGTGTAGAGCGGCGGGATCAGGAAGAAGTTGTAGGCGAAGACCCCGGTCACGGCGGCGACGAGGGCCGGGCGCCAGCCGAAGCTGACGGCGGCGATCAGCACCGGCAACACGAAGACCAGCGACAGGTTGGGCACGGTGACCAGCTGGGCGACGATCACTGCAGCGAGGGTGGCCAGGGCGACCAGCGCCAGCGACAGGCCATAGGCGGCCCACGGCGGCACGCGCTCCGGTCGAGCGGCGGGATCGGCGAGGATCGGCGTCATGGCGCGCTCCCTGACCTCAGGAGAAGGGTCGCGAACATCGAGCTGCAGACAAAGGCGCTCGAATGCGGCGGCGCAAGGTCCGGATCGTTTCGGCGGCGAACAACCACATGGGATTTTTATGCCGATCGGCGCGAGAAGCCGCGGCCCAGCAGCCGGGACTCGCAGCCCTCCGATGACCGCCACCGTGGCCGAACCCGCCAACCCACCGGCCAAATCCATCAAGACCTTCCTGGCGCTGGCGATGGCCTCGGCCGGCGTCGTCTACGGCGACATCGGCACCAGCCCGCTCTACGCCTTCAAGCAGTCGATCGCGCATCTGAAACGGGCCGGAGGGGCGATTCCGGCGGCCGACGTGATCGGCGTGGTCTCGCTGATGTTCTGGACCCTGATGGTGATCTGCACGGTGAAATACGTGCTGGTGCTGCTGCGCTTCGACAACCGCGGCGAGGGCGGGACCCTGTCGCTCACGGCGCTGGTGCAGCGGGCCGGGGGGCGCGGCGGCAGGGCTATCGTGATCATCGGCATGCTGGGGGCGGGCCTGTTCTTCGGCGACGCCATGCTGACGCCGGCAATTTCGGTGCTCTCGGCGGTGGAGGGCCTGAAGGTGATCCACGGGCTGAACGGTCGGATCGATCCTTTCGTCGTGCCCATCGCGCTCGGCGTGCTGGTCGGGCTCTTCATGTTCCAGCGCCGCGGGACGACGGACGTCGGACGCTGGTTCGGGCCGATCTGCGTGGTGTGGTTCGCGACCATCGCGGTGCTGGGCCTGGTCTCCATCACCCACGCGCCCAGGATCCTGATGGCGCTCGATCCGCTGGAGGGCGTGGGAATCTTCGCACGGCATCCGGTGCTGTCGCCGGCGGTGCTGGGCTCGGTGTTCCTGACCGTGACCGGGGCCGAGGCGCTCTACGCCGACATGGGCCACTTCGGCCGCAAGCCGATCCAGGCGACCTGGCTGTTCCTGGTCTTCCCCTGCCTGACGCTGAACTACCTGGGCCAGGGCGCGCTGATCCTCGGCGACGCCTCGGCGGCGGAGAATCCGTTCTTCCTGATGGCGCCGAGCTGGTTCCAGCTGCCGCTGGTGCTCCTGGCGACGGCGGCCACGGTGATCGCCAGCCAGGCGGTGATCTCCGGCGCCTTCTCGCTCACCCAGCAGGCCATGCAGCTCGGCTTGCTGCCGCGCATGACGCTGCGGATGACCTCGGAAGAGCATGCGGGGCAGATCTATGTGCCGCAGATCAATTGGATCCTGATGGTGGGCGTCGCCGCCCTGGTGCTCGGCTTCGGCTCGTCGGATGCGCTGGCCGACGCCTATGGCATCTCGGTGGTGGGGGCGATGATCACCTCCTCGGTGCTGGCGGTGGTGGCGATCCACCGGCTGAAGAAGCGGCCGATCTGGCAGGCGGCGCTGATCTTCTCGCCGTTCCTGATCGTCGAGGGGGCGTTCCTGGCGGCCAACCTGCTGAAGGTGATGCACGGGGGCTATGTGCCCCTGGCCATCGCCGGCGGCCTGATCCTGATCATGTGGACCTGGACGCGGGGGCTGGACCGGCTGGCCAAGGCCGAGGAGAGCGACCTGACCATGGCCGAGGTCATGACGATGCTGGCCGCCCGGCCGCCGATGCGGGCGCGCGGCACGGCGGTGTTCCTGACCCAGCATCCCGACAAGGTGCCGGTCTCGCTGATGCACAACCTCAAGCACAACCAGGTGCTGCACGAGCAGGTGGTGCTCTTGACGGTGAAGGTGGTGCGCAAGCCGCGCGTCGCCGACAGCGACCGGGTGGAGGTGCAGGACCTGGGGCCGGGCTTCAAGGCGCTGTCGCTGAGCTTCGGGTTCATGGAGCGGCCGAACGTGGCGCTCGGCCTGTCGCTGGCCCGCGCCAAGGGCCTGAAGTTCGACATCATGCGGACCAGCTTCTTCGTCAGCCGCCGCACCCTGCTGCCGCGCCCCTCGGTGGGCCCGGGCCACCTGCAGGACCTGCTGTTCGTGTTCCTGATGCGCAACGCCCAGCGCGCCGCCGACTTCTTCCAGATCCCGCCCAGCCGGGTGGTGGAGCTGGGGACGCAGGTGGCGTTCTGAGGCGCGCAAAATAGGAAGCCCCCGATCCTGGCGGGGATCGGGGGCTGGAGGAAGCGCCGGCGAGGCAGGTTCGGGGGGGCGTCGTGTCCAGGCCGGCGTGCCGAAAGAACGTCGTTCGTGAAAGCTCGTTCCGCCGATTCGACGACAAATCGACGGCTCCGGCAAAATCGGGAGAATCTTGCGTCGACAGGCGGGCGCCGGTGGAAAACTTGCACGTTCGGCTCTTGTCAGGGGCGGGACATGCTGTAGCGGTAGGCGCAACCCAGGACAGAGGGAGCGCCGGCCAGGCGCCGCAACAAGGAAGCACCATGCATCGCCACCTCCGCACGCTGTTCGTGGGCGTCGCCGCCTGCGCGCTGACCGCCGGCTCGGCGCTGGCCGCCCCCGGCCAGAAAGCCGCCGCCCACAAGACCGGGAGCCACGCCGCCATGACCACCGCCGGCCAGCCGGGATCGATCTTCGCCAAGGACAGCCCGCTGTTCCTGCAAGCCCCGCAGTTCGACAAGATCAAGGACAGCGACTTCGCGCCGGCGATCTATGCGGGCATGGCCCAGCAGCGGGCCGAGATCGAGAAGATCGCCAACAACCCCGCGCCGGCGACCTTCGAGAACACCGTCGTGGCCATGGAGCGCTCGGGCCGACTGCTGGACCGCGTGACCAGCGTGTTCTCCGCGCTCACCGGCGCCAACACCAATGACGCGCTGGACAAGATCGACGCCGAGACCTCGCCGAAGCTGGCCGCGCACCACGACGCCATCTACCTGAACCCCAAGCTCTTCGCCCGGGTGCAGGCGGTCTATGAGCACCGCGCGGCGCTGAAGGACCCCGAGGCGCGGCAGCTGGTCACCGTGACCTATGACGAGTTCGTCCATTCCGGCGCCAAGCTCAAGGGCGCCGACCAGACGCGGCTGAAGGCGATCAACGAGCGGCTGTCGAGCCTGGGGACTTCCTTCCAGCAAAAGCTGGTGGCCGCGGCCAAGGCCGGCGCCTATGTCACCGACGACAAGTCCAAGCTCGCGGGCCTCTCCGAAGCCCAGGTCGCCGCCGCGGCCCAGGCGGCCAAGGCGCGCGGCCTCGACGGCAAGTGGGTGCTGCCGCTGCAGAACACGACGCAGCAGCCGCTGCTGCAGGACCTTTCCGACCGGGCGGTCCGCGAGGAGCTGTTCAACCACTCCTGGACGCGGGCCGAGAAGGGCGACGCCAACGACACCCGCGCCCTGGTCGCCGAGGAGGCCCAGCTGCGCGCCGAGAAGGCCAAGCTGTTCGGCTATCCGAACTACGCCGCCTACGTCCTCGAGAACCAGATGGCCAAGACGCCGGAGGCCGTGCAGGCCTTCATCGGCAAGCTGGCGCCGGCGGCCGGCGCGCGGTCGGCCCGCGAAGCCGCCGAGATCCAGAAGATGATCGAGGCCGGCGGCGAGACCTTCAAGCTGAAGCCGTGGGACTGGGAGCGCTATTCCGAGCGGGTCCGCAAGGCGAAGTATGACCTGAACGACGAGGAGCTGAAGCCCTACTTCCTGCTCGACAAGGTGCTGACCGACGGCCTGTTCTATGCCGCGAACCAGCTCTACGGGATCACCTTCAAGCCGCGCACCGACCTGCCGACCTGGAGCCCGGACATGAAGGTGTTCGAGGTGCACGACAAGGACGGCACGGTCCTGGGCCTTGCGTACTTCGACTACTTCAAGCGCGACAACAAGTCGGGCGGCGCCTGGATGAGCAACCTCGTGGGCCAGTCGAAACTGCTGGGCACGAAGCCGGTGATCTACAACGTCGCCAACTTCACCAAGCCCGCGCCCGGCCAGCCGGCGCTGATCAGCTTCGACGACGTGACCACCATGTTCCACGAGTTCGGCCACGGCCTGCACGGGCTGTTCGCCAGCCAGAAATACCCGACGCTGTCGGGGACCAACGTGGCGCGCGACTTCGTGGAATTCCCCTCGCAGTTCAACGAGAACTGGGCGCTCGATCCGAAGGTGCTGAACCACTACGCGGTCCACTACAAGACCGGCGCGCCGATCCCGCAGGCGCTGGTCGCCAAGATCAAGAAGGCCTCGAGCTTCAACCAGGGCTACACGATGGGCGAGCTGATCGCGGCCGCCGAGATGGACATGCAGTGGCACATGCTGGGCGCCGATGCGCCCAAGCAGGACGTCGACGCCTTCGAGACCAGGGCCCTGAAGGCCGGCGGCGTCGACTATGCCGACGTGCCGCCGCGCTACCGCTCGAGCTACTTCCTGCACATCTGGGCCAACGGCTATGCGGCCGGCTACTACGCCTATCCCTGGACCCAGATGCTGGCCGACGACAGCTTCGACTGGTTCACCCAGCATGGCGGGCTGACGCGGGCCAATGGCGAGCGCTTCCGCCAGCTCATCCTGTCGAAGGGCCACACCCTGGACTATGGCCCGATGTTCCGCGCCTTCTACGGCAAGGACCCCGACATCGGCCCGATGATCAAGCACCGCGGCCTGGCCGGCGACGACTAGG
>NZ_DASZBG010000075.1:0-6039 GCF_035944335.1 Phenylobacterium sp.
TGTCAAGAACAAAATACGAACAGATCGCCCCTATTCCGCCGCCGCCACGGCCGCGCCATCGACCGCCGGCAGCCTGGCTCGCATCTCGCAGACCAGGCCGTCGGGCCGGTAGTCCACGGTCACCACGCCGTTCAGCTCCGCCGCCAGGCCGCGCTCCAGCAGCCGCGATCCGAAGCCCTTGCGAGAGGGCGGCGCCACCTTCGGACCCTTGGATTCCCGCCAGGTGAGATCGAGCGCCAGGCCGTCCTCGCCATCGGGCTTCACCGTCCAAGTCAGGCTCACCTCGCCCGTCGTCACGCTGAGCGCGCCGTACTTCGCCGCATTGGTCGCCAGCTCGTGCAGCGCCATGGCCAGCGCCAGCGCCGCCTGCGGCTCCATCCAGACCGACGGCCCGGAGATCTTGAACCGGCCGGCGTCCGCCCCGAACGGCCGAACCGCGCCCGCGACGATGTCGACGAGGTCCACGCCTTCCCAGCGCTGCGCGGTCAGCACGTCGTGGGCTCGCGAGAGCGCCATCAGCCGGTCGCTGAACGTCTCGTAGCTCGACAGCGGATCGTCGCCCGCCCGCCGCGCCTGGGCCGCGATCGACTGCACGGTGGCCAGCGTGTTCTTCACCCGGTGGTTCAGCTCGTTGATCAGCAGCCGCTGGTGCTCCTCGGCCCGCGTCCGCTCGGCGATCTCCCGCTGGGCCGCCTGATACAGCCGGGCGTTGTCGATGGCGATCGCCGCCTGTCCGGCCAGCCCCGCCGCCAGCCGCTCGGCCCGCTCGTCGAACACCCCCACCTCCGGATGGCCGAAGAACAACCCGCCCAGCACCTCGCCGGATCGCGACTTCACCGGCGCGGCCAGATAGCTGCGCACCGGCAGGTGGCCCGTCGGCTGGCCGTTGTGCGGCGGATTCTGGCCGTAGCGGGGGTCTTTCTGGATGTCGTCGGATCGCACCACGCCCTCGCCATCGAAGGTCGGGGCGAACACCTTGGTGTTGCGCGGCATGCCGAACCGCTCGAAGGCGTCGCGCGGCGCGCCCGACAGAGTGAACAGCATGTACTCTTCGCCGCGGTCGCCGATCACATTGTAGAAGAAGGCTCCGAACTGCGCCGCGGTCAGGGTCGTGCCGGCGTCCGTGACCTTCTGCACCACGCTCTCCAGGTCCAGATCGGCGGCGATCAGCTCGCCGGTGGCGTTGAGCGTCTCCAACGCCTCGGTCTCGGCGCGCAGGCGTCGCTCGCTGCGCGCCACCTGCTCCTTGGCCCGCCGCTCGTCGGAAACGGCCGCGAGCACCAGCACCGTCAGCCCGCTGGCCGCCAGGAACTCCTGGGCCATCAGCACGCGATGAGCCGCGTCAGCCACGACGCCCGGCTGGGGCCACACCCCACGGATGGCCGCCCAGGTGCCGATCAGCGCCACGATCACCAATCCGAAACTTGCGCCGGGCACGCTGAAGGCCAGAGCGGCCCAGACCAGAAAGGGGAACAGCAGCCAGCTGCCGATCGGCTGTTGCGAGGGTTGCAGGAAGATATGGGCGGCCACGACAGCCACCGCGCCCATGCAAGCTGCCAGATGCACCGCGCTCATCGGCGTCGGCCGCCAAGCTTCCCTGCGCGACAGCATCAGCAATATGGGGGCGACCAGCATGACGCCGACGAAATAGCCCAGCACCCAGTTCTCGAGCGCGGTCGCGAAGCGCGCGACCGGCATGCTCGTCGTCAGCAGCGACAGGGCCCCCAGCGCCGAGATCGCGGCGCCCAGCACGCCGCCCAGCAGGATCAACCGCGCCATGTCGGTCAGCGAGCCGAGCCGGGAATCGAGCCCGCCCAGGCGTCGGATGATCAGCACCGGTGTCAGCGCGCTCAAGGTCGCCGCGCCCGCCACGCCGAGGTCGGCCCACCACGGCTGCGGAGAGTGGGTGACCAGCGCGACGGTGATGCGGGCCAACAGGATCGCCGGCCAGAGCTGCGGGCCGCCGAGCAGCAGCCCCACGAAGGCGATCCCCGCGCCGGGCCAGATCGGGGTTCCGCCGCCCGGCGCGATCGCCCAATGCAGGCCGAGCCAGGCCGCCAGCGCATAGGCCACATAGAGGGCGGCAAAGCCTGGCGCGTCGCGTGAGCCGGGAACCAGGTTTCGGGTACGGATGGTTGGCAAGCCGATCCTCGAGCGCGTGCGGGCTCAGCCAATCTGCACGCAACTCTGCGCCCCCGCCTAGCCATGAACGCCTAGGGCAGAGCTTGGGTTGCCGATTTTTCGGTCGCGCCGGGAACGCAAGCTGGGCCGTAGCCGTTTAGCCGCCCGGGAGGAGGGCAAGCATGACCGAACATCTGTCAGCGGACCGTTTCGAGCAGGAGCTGCTGGACGCTGTCCCGTTCCTGCGCGCATTTGGCCGGACCCTCACCGGCGACGTCGAGCAGGCCGAGGATCTCGCCCAGGAAACCGTGCTCCAGGCCTGGCGCTGCCGCGACCAGTTCCACACCGGCACCAATCTGCGCGCCTGGCTGTCCACCATCCTGCGCAACCGCTTCTATTCGACCCAGCGCCGCCGCAAGTGGCGCGCCGAATATGACCAGGAAATCATCGAGCGCACGCTCGTGGCGCCGGACGATCCCTCCGCCAATGTCGAGCTGGAGGATGTCCGCCGGGCGCTCGCCATGCTGCCCGATTTCCAGCGCGAGGCCCTGATCCTCGTGGGGGCCGGCGGCATGCGCTACGAAGAGGTCGCCGAGATCATGGGCTGCCCGGTCGGCACGGTGAAGAGCCGTGTGCGGCGGGCCCGCGACGAGTTGCAGGCCGTGCTCTTCGAAGGTCGCGCCGCGCGGCCGCAGCGTGGGGGCGCCGCCCTCGACGCCCTGGTCTGGGACTTCGACAAGATCCGCTCGAAATCCGCGAGCTTCGTGGCCGCCTGACCTATTCCGCCAGCCCGGTCTCCTCCGGCTTGCGGCCTTCCTTCTCCGCCTGCCGCGCGCCGGCCAGGATGTCGGGCAGGGCGTAGTTTCCCTCGTGGCAGGCATATTCGTAGACCGGCCCCTTGGTGGCGTTCAGCGGCATCTCGGCCTTCCAGGTCTGGGTGAACACCTGCGGGTCCTCCACCTGGAACTGGTAGGCGATCTGGGTCGGCGAGACGCGGGTGAAGCGCTCGGTCACCCGCGCGTCCTTCGACAGGTACATGGTCGCGCCGAAATAGGGCCGCAGAGACTCGCCGGGGTTGAAGTTGGTGGTCTCCACGACCAGCGTCTCGCCCTCCCAATGGCCGATGCTATCGCCCATCCAGGGCCGGATGGCGGGCGGCAGGTGCTGCGCGCCGTCCAGCCGGATGGTGCGCACGTCGTGGTTCATCTCCACCACGATGGCGACGGCGTCCGGCGACTGCACGATCTGGTAGTTGTTGTTGTAGAGCACGTTCAGCATGGGCGGCCCGGCCGAGGAGCCGAAGCCCAGCACGCAGCGCTCGCCAAGCGGCCGGATCTCCGGCCCGCCGAAGTCGGTCCGGGCCTGGTGCAGCACGCTGTCGAACTTCTGTCGACCCGCGGCGCTGTAGGGCAGCTTGCCGTCCGCCGGATCGATCAGCCACGAGGTCCGGACCTGGCCATTCAGCCGGCCCAGCTTGGTGCCGGGATCGGTCCAGCCGGCGTTGTAACCGCCCGGATCGTTGGCCACCGGCGGCGCCGGCGCGTTCGGATCGGTGGGCTTGTCCTGGGCCGCGCGCATGGTCGCCCGCCGCTTCTCCACCTCCACGGCGACGGCCTCCGGAATGGTCAGGGTCTTGAAGTAGGCCGGTCGCTCGAGCGTGGTCAGCGAGCCGTTGGTCCACACGCCCTGCAGGTCCGGCTGCCCGAAGGCGTTGCGCGGCGCGTGGTAATCCGCCGCGGCCGCCGCGCCGCCCAGGCCAAGCGCCAGGGCGCCCGCCGCGATCCAGCATCTCATCCCAGCCATCCTCAAACCTTCTGCTGCAGGGCCTTCATCACCGCGGCCGGCCGGATCGGCAGGTCGCGGACCCGCGCGCCGGAGGCCGCGAAGATCGCATTGCCGATCGCCGGACCCACCACCGTCGTCGCGGGTTCGCCCAGCCCCACCGGTGGCTGGTCGCTCTTGACGAATTCCACCTCGACCTCCGGCGCGTCGGCCATCCGAAGCGGCGTGTAGGTGTTGAAGTTGGTGGCCTTCACCTGACCGTCGGCGAACTCGGTGCCTTCGAACAGCGCCAGGCTCATGCCCCACAGCGCCGCCCCCTCCACCTGCGCCAGCGCCCCGTTCGGCGAGACGATGGTCCCGGCATCGACCACCAGGGTCAGCTTCTCGACCTTCACGGCCCCGCTCGCCGGATCCACCCGCACCCGCGCCGCGCAGGCGGTCCAGGTCGGCATGTCGCGTTCCTGGCCGAATGTCGTGGCCACGCCGATGCCGGTGTTCTTGGGCAGGGGCGCACCCCAGCCCACCTTCTGCGCGAGCCGCGCCAGCACCGCGGCCTGGCGCCGGGCGCCGCCCACCGCCGTCGGTCCATCGGCCGCCCCGGAGTTGCGGCCAGCCCCATCCAGCAGCTTCAGCCGGAAGGCCACCGGATCGACGCCCGCTTCCTGGGCCGCTTCGTCCATGAAGCTCTCCACCGCCCAGTTGGTCCAGCCGGGCCCGACGGAGCGTAGCCAGCCCGGTCGGAAGGTCCGGTTGGCCAGGTCGTTGGAGACCGCCCGCACCCGCTGCGCGCCGACGCTGTACCAGTGGTTCGCGCCGTTGATCGCGAAGGGATCGTAGGGGACGCCGTTGGTCCCCTTGGGCATGAAGAAGGGCGCCATCACCTCAGTCGGCCATCCGGCGGACGCGGCATGGTCCATGGCCGTCACCCGGCCGCCCTCCCCGAACGCCATCCGCACCACCTGCACCGAGGGCGACCGGGGGCTGTCGAACCTCAGGTCGTCGGGCCGGGTCAGCACCATCTTCACCGGCTTGCCGGTCTGCTTGGCGGCCAGCGCCGCGGCCACCGCATAGTCGCCGTTCAGCCGCCGGCCGAAGCCGCCGCCCAGCAGGTAGGTCTTGAGGACGATCTTGTCCTCCGGCCGCCCCAGCGCCTTGGCCAGCCACGGCAGCACCAGCGACTGCCACTGGTTGCCCGTGTGGATCTCCATGACGCCGTCCCGCTCTACGGCGAGCGCGTTCAAGGGTTCCATCTGCGCATGCAGCGCCGTGGCGGTCGTGTAGGTCCGCTCGATCTTCTTGGTGGCGCCGGCGAAGGCCGCGTCCACCCCGGCATCGTCGATCACCAGGGAGCCCGCCTTCGGATCGGCGATCAGCTCGGCGGCGTGTTTCTGCAGGTCGGCCTCGGAGACCTTGGCCGAGGGCCCGCTCCGCCATTCGACCTTCACCTTGTCGGCTGCCCGGCTGGCGGCGACGAAGTTGTCGCCGAACACCATCACCCAGCCCGGCACGGTCCTCGACGGGTCCTCCAGCGCCACCGCGCTCAGGTAGCCGGGCACGGACTTGGCCGCGCTGTCGTCGATCGAGACGACCTCGCTATCGTTGCGCGTCGGCGGCAGTTTCGGCCGCGCGTAGATCATGCCCGGGATCTTGGCGTCGATGCCGTAGACGCCAGTCCCGCGCACCTTGCCCGGGATGTCGCGGGCCGGCGCGTCCTTGCCGATCAGCCGCCGCTCGGCGACCGGCTTGATCGGCAGCTTGGCGAGCTCATCGGCGGTGAAGGTCCGCGTCAGCTTCCCGCGCCGCACGATGTCGCCGTAGCCGATGGAGGCCTTGCCGGCATGCACCGCGCCGTTCCGCGCCACGCAGGCGCTTGCCGGCTTGCCGAGCAGCTTGGCGCCGGCGTCGACCAGCACGGTTCGACCCGCGGCGCCGGCTTGGCTGTACAGCGGGTAGCTCTGCCACACAGACCAGCTGCCGCCGGTCACCATCAGGCCCCACTTGGCGTCGGAATCGACGTGGTGGACCTTCACCTTCGACCAGTCGGCCTCCAACTCGTCGGCGACGATGCGCGCGATCGCCGTGCCGATGTGCTGGCCGAGCTCGGCGCGGATCACATTGACGGTCACCGTTCCGTCC
>NZ_DASZBG010000076.1:0-49409 GCF_035944335.1 Phenylobacterium sp.
TCGATGCGCAGCAGCTGGTTGTACTTGGCCGTGCGGTCGGAGCGGGAGAGCGAGCCGGTCTTGATCTGCCCGCAGTTGGTGGCGACGGCGAGGTCGGCGATGGTCGAATCCTCGGTCTCGCCGGAGCGGTGGCTCATCACCGCGGTGTAGGCGTTGCGATGCGCCAGATCGACGGCCTCGAGGGTCTCCGACAGGGTGCCGATCTGGTTGACCTTCACCAAGATGGAATTGGCCAGGCCCTTCTTGATGCCCATGTCGAGGCGCTTGGGATTGGTCACGAACAGGTCGTCGCCGACGAGCTGGATCTTGGCCCCCAGCTTGTCGGTGAGCTGCTTCCAGCCGTCGAAGTCGTCCTCGGCGCAGCCGTCCTCGATGCTGACGATCGGGAAGCTGGCGGCGAGGTCGGCCAGGTAGTCGACCATGCCGGCCGGATCCAGCGTCTTGCCCTCGCCGGCCATCACGTACTTGCCGCCCTTGAAGAACTCGCTGGAGGCCGCGTCGAGGCCGAGCACGAAGTCGGCGCCGGGCTTGTAACCCGCGCTCTCGCCGGCCTTCATGATGAAGCTCAGCGCTTCCTTGGCCGTGGCGAGGTTCGGCGCGAAACCGCCCTCGTCACCGACGTTGGTGTTGTGGCCGGCGGCCATCAGCTGGTTCTTCAGGGCATGGAAGATCTCGGCGCCCATGCGCAGCGCCTCGGCGAAGGTGGCGGCGCCGGCCGGCAGGATCATGAATTCCTGGATGTCGATCGGATTGTCGGCGTGGGCGCCGCCGTTGATGATGTTCATCATCGGGACCGGCAGGACGCGCGCCGAGACGCCGCCCACGTACTTGTAGAGCGGCAGGGCCGCGGAGCTCGCCGCCGCCTTGGCCGTCGCCAGGCTGACGCCCAGGATGGCGTTGGCGCCCAGCCGGCCCTTGTTGGCCGTGCCGTCGAGGTCGATCAGCATCTGGTCGATGCGCCGCTGGTCCTCGGCGTCGGAGCCGGACAGCGCGTCGTAGATCTCGCCGTTCACCGCATCGACCGCCTGGGTCACGCCCTTGCCGCCGTAGCGCGTCTTGTCGCCGTCGCGTTTCTCGACCGCTTCGTGCGCGCCCGTGGAGGCGCCGGAGGGCACGGCCGCGCGCCCCATGGCGCCGTCCTCCAGGATCACGTCGACCTCCACCGTGGGATTGCCGCGGCTGTCGAGGATCTCGCGGGCGACGATGTCGACGATCTCGGTCATGGGGGTCCTCTGGCGGTCTGCGGGGGCGCGGGACGGATAGCCAGCTTCCGGGTCCCGGGCAACGGCGGTGGAATCGAAAACGCCGGCCGCGTGGGCGACCGGCGTCTCAGCAGACCACGAGGTCTGGAAGCCTAGTCTTCCTTCGGCGTGAGGACCTGGCGGCCTTTGTACATGCCGGTCTTCAGGTCGACGTGGTGGGGCCGCTTCAGCTCGCCGGTTTCCTTGTCCTCGACGAAGGAGTTGGCGGGCAGGGCGTGGTGCGAGCGGCGCATGTTGCGCCGGGACGGAGAGACTTTGCGCTTGGGAACGGCCATCGAAGTTCTCGAAATGATGACGGCGGCCGGGTGAGGCCGCCGATGTGAGCGGCGGTGTATGCATGAAACCCCGTGCGCGATCAAGCCGCCCGGCAGAAGGCCGGCGCATCTCCCTTGGCCCTGAACAGCGTCGTCACGATCGCGGGCCGCCTGCCCTTGTCTTCCCGGCGGGTCACGATGGCCAGCACCCAGGGCTGCGGCCCCTCGCTGCACCAGGCCACCCGGCGACCGCCCGATTCGGCGGGGTAGGTCTGGCCTTCCCGCAGCACCAGGCCGTGGTCCGCGACGGCCGCCAGCACCTGGCGGCTGAGGGTGTCCGGGTCTCCGCGCTCGCTGGAGCTCGAACAGCTGCCGTCCTGCCATGCGACAACGAACACCCGGCCGAGCGAGGCCAGCCGCCAGGCCTGGTCTGCGGAGGTTCCGCCGGCGCCGCGGGCGTCCACCTTCAGCAGCCTGTTGGCCACGGCCACCGGTCCGACCGACCGGTTCTCCATCATGGCGCGCAGGCAGACCTTTTCGAAGGCCACCTTCATGGCCGCCTCAGGCGAGGTGAGCGCCGCCCACGGCGCAGGTTCCAGCGGCAGCGGGCCTTCATTGGCCATGGCCGTTCCGACCGAGAGGGCGGCGGCGACGCCGAGCAGAATACCGATCTTGCGCATCTCGCCCTCCGAGCCGTTGGGGAACTCTGCATCGGCGGCTGGGCATAGTCACGGGCTCGCGGTAGCGTTCGGCTCGGTCAAAGGGGGCAACCATGCCGCAGCAGATGATCTTCGCGCCGATGGGCGTGCTGGCCTTCCTGACCCTGGCCGTCCTCGCCATCCTGCCCTTTCGGCGTTTCGCCGCCGGCCGCGCGGGACGGGTCACGGCCGAGGATTTCCGGTTCGGCGAGTCGCCCCGCGTGCCCGGCGACGTCTCGATCCCCAACCGCAACATGATGAACCTGCTCGAAGTGCCGCTGCTCTTCTACGTCGCGTGCCTGATGTTTTTCGTGGCCGGCAAGGTCGACGGCGTCGTGCTCGTCGTCGCCTGGACCTATGTGGCGCTGCGGGTGATCCATTCGCTGATCCATCTGACCTACAACAAGGTCATGCACCGGCTGATCCCCTTCGCGGCCAGCAACCTGGTGCTGGTCGCCTTCTGGATTCTGTTCTTCGTCCGCTAGGCTGGCGCGTTCGAGAGCCGCTTTGGCGCGACGTGCGTCCAGGCGAGCCGCACCAGGGTCGCCAGCGCCTCCGCGTCCAGCTCGCCCAGCCGCACATAGGTCCAACCGTGGTGGCCGTAGGTTTCGGTGGGCGTCACCGCGCCTGGATGGGCCGCGGCCATGTTGAGCTGGTCCTCGCGGTCGAGCTTCAGGACGGCGACGTCGGCGCCGTCCAGGCCCATGAACCCCTGCCCGCCCGGCTGGGAAAGCATGGCGAAGATGCGGGCCTTCACGCGGAACGTGGGCTTGCCGCGATGGGTGTCCTCGTAGGCCTCAGGCAGGCCGAGAGCCGCGCGGCGCAGGTCGTCGGGCCCGCAGTTCATGCCAGCAGCCGCTTCGGCGCAACCCTCGCCCAGGCCATCCGCATCAGGTCGGTCAGGCGCGCGTCTTCGATCCCGGGGAAACAAAGGTAGGTGGCGCCCTTCTGGCCCCAGTAGCCGGGCACAGGCCAGATCACCTCGGGGTTGTCGGCGACCAGATTGCGCTGATCCTCTGGGTCGAACTTCAACATCATCCGCGGCTCGGTGCGGCTGAGGGTGCAGAAGATCTTGGTGTTCACCCGGAAGGACGCGCTCTCGAAGTGTGGCGCCTCATAGGCCTCCGGCATGGAGAGCGCGATGCGGCGGACATCTTCGTGGGTGAGCATGGCGCCAGCTTAGCACAGGGCCGCATTGACGCTGTCAGGCCGGGCGGCGAGGTTGGCGCCATGCCGGTCCGCACCTCCTACGTCGCCTTCGCCACGCCCACGCTCACCGTGGCGGGCAAGCTCAACACCATGGCCAATGCGCCAGGCCCGACGCCTGGCGTGGTGATCTGCCATGGCTCGGACGGTGTCGACGGGCGCGGCGAGTTCCATGCCGCGGCCCTGAACGCCGCCGGGGTCGCCACCCTGGAGATCGACATGTGGGCGGCGCGTGGCTCGGCCCGCGGCGCGGCGGCGCGGCCCCGCAGCCCCGTCGAGACCCTGCCCGACGCCTTCGCCGCCAAGGCCTTCCTCGCCGCCCAGCCCGAGGTGGACGGCGGGCGCATCGGCATCATGGGCTTTTCATGGGGTGGCGTGGTGACCCTGCTGGCGGCCGCCCAGGCGACGCAAGGGTTGTCCGGCGACACGCCCGGCTTCCGCGGTCACGTGGCGCTCTATCCCGTCTGCTGGGCCTATGAGCAGGTCCCGGGCCTGTCGCTGGCCGATCTCACCGGCGCGCCGGTGCTGATCCAGACCGGCGACGCCGACGCCTATGACGATCCCGACGGCCTGGACCAGCTCATGGCCCGCCTGCCGCCGGCGAGCCGGGCTGTGATCCGCGGCGTCACTCACCCCGGCGCCGGCCATGGCTTCGACCGCGACCTGCCGGCCCAGACCATCGTCGACCCCTTCGCCCACAAGGGCCAGGGGGGACCGGTGCTGATGGAATTCCATCCGAAGGCGGCGAGACGGGCGCGCGAGCTGACGGTGGCGTTCTTCGAAGAAGCGCTTGGCGCCTAGACCAACCGGCTCCGCTCCTTGGCTGCGCCGATGAAGCTGGCGAACAGGGGGTGCGGCTCGAAGGGGCGGCTCTTGAGTTCGGGGTGGTACTGCACGCCGATGAACCACGGGTGGTCGGCGCGCTCGCACAGCTCCGGCAAGACGCCGTCCGGCGACAGGCCGGTGAAGTGCAGGCCGGTCCCCTCGATGGCCTCGCGGTAGGCGATATTGACCTCGTAGCGGTGGCGGTGACGCTCGGAAATGGTCGGTGTCCCGTAGATCTCCGCCACGCGGGAGCCGGGCTGCAGCACCGCCTCGTAGGCGCCGCAGCGCATGGTGCCGCCGAGCTCGCCGTCCACCGCGCGGAATTCCTTGTCGTTGCCCTTGGTCCACTCGGTCATCAGGCCGACGATGGGCTCGGAGGTGGGACCGAACTCGGTGGACGAGGCCTGGTGGATGCCGGCCAAGTTCCGCGCCGCCTCGATCATCGCCATCTGCATGCCGAAGCAGATGCCGAAATAGGGGATGGCGTGCTCGCGGGCGAACTGCACCGCGCGGATCATGCCCTCGGAGCCGCGCTCCCCGAACGCCCCCGGCACCAGCACCCCATGGACGCCGGCCAGCCGCTCGCGGATCAGCGCCTCGTCCTTCTCGAAGGCCTCGCCCTCGATCCAGTCGAATCGGACCCGGACCGTGTTGGCCAGGCCCCCGTGGATCAGCGCCTCGATCAGCGATTTGTAGGCGTCGGTGAGCGCGGTGTACTTGCCGACGATGGCGATGGTCACCTCGCCGTCCGGGTGGCTGATGGTGTGGACGATGTCCTGCCAGCGCGACAGGTCCGGCGCCGGGGCGACGTCGGTGAGGCCGAAGACCTCCAGCACCTCCCGGTCCAGCCCCTGCAGATGGTAGTCGAGCGGCACGGCGTAGATGTTCGAGCTGTCCATCGCCTGGATGACGGCGCTCGGGCGCACGTTGCAGAACTGGGCGATCTTCTTGCGCTCGCCCTCGGGGATCTCCTGCTCGCAGCGGCAGAGCAGGATGTCCGGCTGGATGCCGATGGAGCGCAGCTCCTTCACCGAGTGCTGGGTCGGCTTGGTCTTCATCTCCCCAGCGGTCTTGATGAACGGCAACAGGGTCAGGTGGATGAAGCAGGCGTGGTGGCGCGGCAGCTCCTGGCCAAGCTGGCGGATCGCCTCGAAGAACGGCAGGCCCTCGATGTCGCCCACCGTGCCGCCGACCTCGACCAGCACGAAGTCAACCCCCTCGCCCGGATCGGAGAGCACGAAATCCTGGATCTCGCCGGTGACGTGGGGGATCACCTGGACCGTGGCGCCGAGGTAGTCTCCCCGCCGCTCCTTCTCGATGATCGTCTTGTAGATCTGGCCGGTGGTGATGTTGTCGCCACGGGTGGCGTTGACGCCCGTGAACCGCTCGTAGTGGCCGAGGTCGAGGTCGGTTTCGGCGCCGTCGTCGGTCACGAAGACCTCGCCGTGCTGATAGGGGCTCATGGTCCCCGGATCGACGTTCAGATAGGGGTCGAGCTTGCGCAGGCGGACCTTGTAGCCCCGCGCCTGCAGCAGCGCGCCAAGGGCGGCGGAAGCGAGACCTTTACCCAATGAGGAGACCACGCCGCCGGTGATGAAGATGTACCGGGCCATGGGCGTTCAGGTTAGCAGCGATTCGCCCCTCACGAGGCTCAAAAGAGGGCGCTTATCCACCGAAGATCAGGGCTTGGCGGGCGGGGGCGGCGCGGAGCCGGCCGGAGCGTCGCCGAGGAAGGGGTTGTGCACGGTGGGCTTGGGCGCCTGGAAGGGCGCAGGCGCCGTCTGCGGGGCGGGCGCGCCGGGCTGCGCCTGGCCGGCGGGCGCCTGTTGCTGCGGCGGCTGGTTCAGGCTCGCCGGATTGATCGCGTCCACCTTCAGCCGGTCGACCACCGAGGCGGCGCCGCGCTCGCGGCCGGCCAGCACGGTCAGCACCAGGGCGAGGGTGAAGAACAGGGCCGCCAGGATCCAGGTGGTGCGGGTCATCAGGTCGCCCGCGCCCCGCGTCGTCATGAAGCCGGAGGGGCCGCCGCCCACGCCCAGCACCCCGCCCTCGGAGCGCTGCAGCAGCACCACGATGATGAGCATCACGCTGACGATGAACTCGAAGACCAGCAGGAGGGTGAGCAGCATGCGCTTGACGGGTCCGGTGCGTTCGGGCGGCAACACCACGCCGAAATGAAGCGCGCGCTCTATCACCGAGCCCACGCCATGGCCATACCTAGGTCGTCGCAGCCCTTTGACAAGACATGATCTCCATCGCCAAGCGCCCCGCCATCCTTGAGACCGAGCGGTTGCGCCTGCAGCCCATGACCGAGGCGGACGCCGAACGGGTCTTTCCGCTGATGGACGATCCGGAAGTGATGGCCTTCTGGGACGTCCCGGAAATCGACGATCCGGATCTGGTCGCCGGCATCGTTGCGGCGCAGGTCGCCGAGATGGCGGCAGGCGACGCCTTCCACTGGTCGATCCGCTCGCTGGCCGACGACAGCTTCATCGGCACCTGCGACCTCTCGGAGATCGAGCGCCGCCACAAGCGCGCCGAGGTCGGCTTCATGCTCGGTCGCGACACCTGGGGCCAGGGCTATGCGCTGGAAGCGATGCAGGCGGTGACGGGATTTGCGGCGACGACCGGCCTGCGCCGGCTGACCGCCCGCACCCATCTGGGCAACCGCCGCTCAGAGGCGCTGCTGGAAAAGCTCGGCTTCAGCGAAGAGGGTCTGCTGCGCGGCCACGTCTGGCGGGACGGCGAGCGGCGCGACTGCCGCCTCTGGGGGCTCCTGCTCTAGCCGCCGATCATGGTGGTGAAGTCGCGGCTCAGCACCGCCGTGCCTTCGCGCAGAACCTGGTAGCGGGCGGTGTAGCGCCCCACCGCCCAGCCCGCTGTCGGCCGCCTGGCGACGATGTACGCCAACCATTGGGCCTTGGAATGGTCGAGCGGCGCCAGCTGCGACCGGCCCAGCACCGCCCCGCCCGGCGCGCTGAGCTGCATGGCGATCACGTCGCCGGACTTCAGATTGATCGCCCGCGCATAGGCCACCAGGACGGGCGCGGCCCCATCCGGCGCGGCGACCTGCCCGGCCTCCACGTCGGCCATGGTCGCCGGCTGAGCCGCGAAGCCAACGTTCAGCACCGCCCCCGGCTTGTAGGTGAGCTGCGCCAGCGCGGCCGGCGACCACAGGGGGGCTTCGGCGTGGCAGGCGTTGGCCGCCCCCGCATTGGGCGCGAACGGATCGACCACGACGCCCGCGTGACGGACGGTGATGTGCATGTGCGGATATTCGGTGTTGCCGGAGAGGCCCACGTGACCGAGCGGCGTCCCGGCCGCCACCGTCTGGCCGACCGTGACCGAGAGGCTGCCGCGGGCCATGTGGCAGTACTGGGTCTCCCAGCCGCCGCCGTGGTCGATGACCACGCCGTTGCCGCAGTCCTGGCCGTTGAGCGGCGGGGCTGCCGGGTCTCTGATGGAGATGTCTGGGCGGCCGTCGTGCAGGCGCGCGACGCGGCCGGGGGCGGCGGCCAGCACCGCGACCCCGCGCCGCTGGGCCGCCATGTCGAGCACGCGGATGTCGACGCCGTTGTGCTTATCGTAGGTCTCCGAGCTGCAGCGGTAGTCGCTCGCCCCCGGCCCCGGGTCGCGGTCGACGTAGTTCTGCACCTCGCAGCTGACGCCGATCTTGCAGGCCAGCGGGAAGGCCAGCGACGGCGGCCCCTCCCCGGCGGCGCGCGCGGACGCGACGACGCCCAGCAAGGCCAGGCCGGCGGCGAGCGCGACGGATGGGAGGGTGTTCATACGGATCAGCATCGCCAGCGCTAGGGACGCAAATGTGACCTCACACCGCGCGGACGATCGCCAGGAAGTCCTCGGCCTTCAGCGAGGCTCCGCCGACCAGGGCGCCGCCGACCTCGGCCGCATGCAGAATCTCCCGCGCGTTCGAAGGTTTCACGGAGCCGCCGTAGAGGATGGGCGCGGCCGCGCTGGCGGCGCCGAACATTTCGCTGAGCGTTGCGCGGATGGCCCGGTGCATCTCCTCGATCTCGGAGGTGGTGGGGGTCAGGCCCGTGCCGATCGCCCAGACCGGCTCATAGGCCACGGAGAAGGCCTTGCCGGCCAGGTCCGCGGGCAAAGAGCCCCTCACCTGCCCGGTCACCACGGCGAGCGCGTGGCCGGCCTTGCGCTCCTCCAGGGTCTCGCCGACACAGACGATGGGCTCGAGGCCCGCGGCGAGCGCGGCCTGCGTCTTGCGGGCGACGATCTCGTCGGTCTCGCGATAGCCGGTGCGGCGCTCCGAATGGCCGAGGATCACCAGCTTGGCGCCCGCGTCGGCCAGCATCTGGGCCGAGACATCGCCGGTGAAGGCGCCGGACATCTCCCAGTGCGCGTCCTGGCCGCCCACCAGCACCTCCGTTCCGCTCAGCATCTCGCACATCTGATGGATCAGCAGGTTCGGCGGGCAGATCGCCACCCGGGCGCGGCTCCCGGCGGCGCCGTTGGCGATGGCGCGGGCCTCGGCGAGCGAGGCGCGCAGGCCGTTCATCTTCCAGTTTCCGGCGATCAGCGGGGTGGGCGCAGCCATGCATCCTCTCTGCGAACGGTGACCTGGGCGCGGTTAAGCCAAGCCGGCGGCGAAGTCACGCGCTTGCGGGCCGGGACGGGCCTCCACTATACCGGCCCCTCTGTTTGCGCCCCGGAAAGGGACTAGATGCTCGCCGCCATCCGCGTCTTCGCGAAATCCTGGGTCGCCGCCGTCCTCATGGGGCTGCTGATCGTCAGCTTCGCGCTGTGGGGAATCCGCGACGTGTTCCGCGGCCACATAAGCGACGCGGTGATCACCGCCGGCTCGCGCACCATTTCCTCGGTCGACTTCAAGCGCGAGTTCGATCGCCAGAAGGCCCAGTACGAGCAGCAGGCCGGCCAGCCGATCCCCAACGACGTGGCCGCGGCCAACGGCCTCGACCGCCAGGTTCTGGAGGGGCTGGCGACGCGCGAGGCGTTCTCCGAGCTCCTGATCAAGATGGGCCTCAAGCCCTCCGACAAGCTGGTGGTCGGCGAAATCCAGAAGATTCCGGCCTTCTTCGACCCCGTCTCGGGCCGCTTCGACAAGAAGTCCTACCAGCAGCGGCTGGGCGACAACGGCCTGACCGTCGCCACCTTCGAGCAGATGGTCCGCGACGACCTCGCCGAGCAGCATTTCGGCACGGGCGTGATCGGCGGGCTGATGACCCCGCGCAGCTATACCGCCATGGCCGCGGTGTTTGGGCTCGAGAACCGCGACATCGCCCTCTTGGCCGTGGGTCCGCAGAACGTCGCCCAGCCCGCGGCGCCCACCGACCAGCAGCTCGCCGATTTCATGAAGGAGATCGGGCCCAAGCTGATGCGCCCCGAATTCCGGGCGATCTCCATTGTCCGGTTCAGCCCCAGCCAGGTGAACGTCGCCGGGCCGGTGGACCAGGCCGAGGTCCTGAAGCGCTACAACTTCCGCAAGGACACGCTGTCCAAGCCCGAGACGCGCACCATCGTCGACATTCCGGCGAAGGACGCGGCCACCGCGGCGCAGATCACGGCCCGCCTCGGCAAGGGCGAAGCCCCGACCGCGATCGCCAAGTCGCTCGGCGTGGCGGCGATCACCTATCCCGACAAGCCGCAGAGCGCGATCCCGGACACCAAGGTGGCCGCCGCGGCCTTCCAGATGACGTCCGGCGAGACGCGCACCGTGCCGGGCTCGCTGGGCCTGGCGGTCGTCCACGTGGACCATGTGACGCCCGGCCATACGGTGACCCTCGACGAGATCCGCCCGGCCCTGGAAGCCGAGGTCCGCAAGGACGCCGCGGCCACCAAGATCGACGCCCTGACCCAGGCCTATGACGACGCCCACACCAAGGGCGCGACGCTGCCGGAAGCGGCCGCCAAGGCGGGCGTCCCGGTGACCAGCCTGCCGCCGGTCGCCAAACAGGGCGTGGACCAGCAGGGCAAGCCGGTCCCTGGCCTGACTCCGAAGATCGTCGACGCCGCCTTTTCCCTGCCGCCCGGCGGCGAGAGCGAGCTGGTGGACGCCGGCGGCGGCGAATATTTCGCGCTGAAGGTCGACAAGGTGATCCCCCCGGCCGTCCCGCCCATGGCCGAGATCAAGCCGAAGCTAGCGCAGGCCTGGACCATGCGCGAGCTTGGGACCCGCATGGCGGCCAAGGCCGACGAGCTGGCGGCGCGGGTGAAGAAGGGCGAGAGCCTCGAGGCCGTTGCGGCCTCGGCCGGCGCCAAGGTGCTGCGCGTGCCGGGGCTGAACCGCCAGAACGCAGGTCAGAACCAGCAGCTGTCGCAAGAGATCCTGGCGCAGACCTTCACCGGCAAGGCGGGCGACGTGTTCACCGCCCAGACCGCCCAGGCCTTCGTGGTCGGCAAGATCGAGGCGATCCGGCTGGCCGACACCGAGAGCATGGCCCGCGCCGTCGAGACCAACCGCCCACAGATGACCGAGGCCTACCTGCGCGAGCTGCTGACGGCGGCCCGCGCCTCGGCTCGCCAGAGGATCAAGGTCACCATCGATCCGGCCCGCGCCCGAGCCGCGCTCGGTCTCGAACCGGACATCGCCAAGCCCGCGGGCAAGCCTGGCCTGGCGAAGTGAAGCTGGAGCCTGAGTTTGCCGGCTTCGACGCCGTCTACCAGGCTGGGACGCCGCAGCTCGTCTGGACGCGCCTGATCGACGACCTGGAGACGCCGGTCTCGGCCTATCTCAAGATCGGCCACGGGCGGCCCTACGCCTTCCTGTTCGAGGCGGTCGAGGGCGGCGCCTATCGGGGGCGCTATTCGTTCATCACCCTCGATCCGGACCTCGTCTGGCGCTGCCGCGGCGACCAGGCCGAGGTCGCCGAGGGCGAGCACATTGCCGTCGGCAAGTTCGCGCCGCAGCCGGGCGGCGCGCTGGACAGCCTGCGCGACCTGCTGGCCGCCTCGCGGATCGAGCTGCCGCCCGGGATGCCACCGATGGCGGCCGGCGTGTTCGGGGCCATGGGCTACGACATGATCCGGCTCGTCGAGCACCTGCCCGATGTCAATCCCGACCCGCTCGACCTGCCCGACGGGGTGATGACGCGGCCGTCCGTGGTGGCGGTGTTCGATTCCATCGGCCAGGAGATCCTGCTGGCGACCGCGGTGCGGCCCGGCGGGACCAGCGCCCGCGAGGCCTATGCCGCGGCGCAAACCCGCCTCGCCGCCGTTGTCGCCGACCTCGGCCGTCCGACCCCGCGCCTGGTGGGCAACGCCGAACCCCAGGCCGACAGCTTCACCACGCCGGTGAGCCGCGAGACCTATCGCGAGATCGTCGACCGGGCGAAGGACTACATCCGGGCCGGCGACGTCTTCCAGGTGGTGCCGAGCCACCGGTTCCGGCAGCCGTTCGATCGCGACCCGTTCGCCCTCTATCGGTCGCTGCGCCGGACCAATCCCTCGCCCTTCCTGTTCTACCTGAACTTCGGCGACTTCCAGCTGGCCGGCTCCTCTCCCGAGATCTTGGTTCGCCTGCGCGACGGCAAGATCACCATCCGCCCGCTGGCCGGCACCCGCCCGCGCGGCGCGACCCCCACCGAGGACGCCGCTCTCGAGCAGGAGCTGATCGCCGACCCCAAGGAACGCGCCGAGCACCTGATGCTGCTCGACCTGGGGCGCAACGACGTCGGCCGCGTGGCCATGCTCAAGGAGCCGGGCGCGAACGAGCCGAAGGCCGCGCCCGCCCGCAGCCCCCGCGTGCGGGTGACCGCCAGCTTCTTCGTTGAGCGCTACAGCCACGTGATGCACCTGGTCTCCAACGTCGAGGGTGATGCGCCCGAGGGGCTGGATCCGGTGGACGTGGTGATGGCCGCCCTGCCCGCCGGCACGCTCTCGGGCGCGCCCAAGGTGCGGGCCATGGAGATCATCGACGAACTGGAGATCGAGAAGCGCGGGATCGGCTACGCGGGGGCCGCGGGGTATTTCGGCTGCGACGGCTCGGTCGACACCTGCATCGTGCTGCGCACCGCCCTCTTTAAGGACGGAGTGATGTACGTCCAGGCCGGCGGCGGCGTGGTGGCCGACTCAGACCCCGACGCCGAATACGACGAGACCCTGCAGAAGGCCCGCGCCCTGCGGCAGGCGGCGGAGGAGAGTTGGCGGTTCGTCTAACCGGGCTGGAACAGCTCGACCGGATTGCCGGAGGGATCCTCCAGCAGAATCTCATTCCCGCCCAACCCATGGACGATGCCGTTGCGGAAGTGGACGCCCTGGCTGCGCAGCCGGTCCACCTCCGCCTGCAGGTCGGGCACGTAGAGCACGATGCGGTTCCAGCCGCCGGGCGCCGGGCGCTGGCCATTGGGCATGGGCTGGGAGGCCCCGCCGGGTCCCTTGACGGGGCTGAGCAGCAGCTGGACGTCGCCGCGGGTCAAGAGGGCGAAGAATGGGCCCGACTGAGCGACCAGCTTGAAGCCCAGCTTGCCGGCATAGAAGGCGACCGACCCCTGGATGTCGGTGACCATGTAGCGTATCCGCGCTACGCCCAGGGCGGCCGGCTTGTCGAACCGGTCCGGCTGGGCCTGGGCATTGGCGGCGCCAGCGTCGAGGACGAGCGTCAGGGCGAGTGCGATCATTGCCGTGGGTTTCATGCCGGTCTCCTTGGCTGGGATTGCTCAGCGGGCCGGCGCGAAGGCCACCGCGGGCTGGAAGATCTCGACCAGGTTGCCGGAGGGGTCCTCCGCCAGGATCTGCGATCCGCCGGGGCCAACGACGATCTCGTTGCGAAACGTCACGCCCTCCCCGCGCAGGCGCTCGACCTCGGCGGCAATGTCCTCGACGACGAACTGGAAGCGGTTCCAGCCACCGGGCTCGGGCTGGCGGCCGTCCGGCATCGGCCGGCCGGCGGAGGCGGTCCTGCCGCTCAGCAGCAGCCGAAGCGGGTGGCGCTCCACAGCGGCAAAGGCGGGGGCGCCGTTGAGCTGCACGCTGAAGCCCAGATGGCCGACGTACCAGTCGACGGACTGCTGCACGTCGCTGACCATGTACCGCAGGTTCACATGACTCTCGCTCATGGGTGGGTCCTTCTCAGGTCATGGCGCAAGCGCGCGCCGGAGCAGGCTGTGCAGAGCGGCCCGGATGGCCGCGCGGTCGCCCCCGCCGGCCACGGCGCGGGCGGCCTCGTCGATGGCGGCGAAGATCAGGCGCGCCGTGGGCTCCGGATCGACCGGCCCGAAGGCCCCGGCCTCCTGGCCCGCGCGGATCACGGCGCAGAGCCGCAGGATTCCGTTGTCGGCGAGCGGCCGGCGTTCGGCGAAATCCGAATGGAACAGCGCCTCGCCGACGCCCTGGCGCGCGGCGGCGAAGTCGATGAAGGCCGCCGCCTGGGATTCCACCAAGCCTGGCCAGTCCACCGGCCCATCGACCTCGCTCGGCAGCGGATAGGCCGCGTCAAACGCCGACACCAACCGCTCGCGGACCGTCACCAGCAGGTCGTCCCAGGTCGGGAAGTAGAGGAAGAATGTGCCCTTGGCGACGCCGGCCTCGCGGACCACGTCCTCCACCCGGACGTGGGAGCCGTGGGCTTGCAGCAGCCGTTCGGC
Organism: Phenylobacterium sp.; assembly: GCF_035944335.1. GTDB lineage: Bacteria > Pseudomonadota > Alphaproteobacteria > Caulobacterales > Caulobacteraceae > Phenylobacterium. Next base: position 13,824 of record NZ_DASZBG010000076.1, read on the forward strand.
CGCCTCGACGATCTCGCGTTTGCGCGCCTCGGGCTGGAGGCGCCGGCGCCGCGGCCTATCCATCGGATTTCCCTAGTGACCGACAGTCACTAACTACTGACCGCCGGTCAGTGTCAAGTCGGCGAACGCCGCGCAAGCGCACGGCCCCATGACTCGGCCAAGGGTCGAAAGCGGGCGTCGAGCCCCCGCGGGGCCGCCTTACGGCCCGGGCTTCAGCACGTGTTCGCTGATCACCGGCGGCGCCATGATCATGGCGGTGGCGAAGGCCAGCGCCGAGAGCGCCAGCAGACCGGCCGCTCCCAGCACCGGCCACAGCCGCTCGCGCGGCTTGGGCGGTTCCAGGAGGGTGCGGGCTCGGGCCATGGCCTCGGAGTCCAGCGCTGATTCGGTAAACGACATCTTGGCCGGCAGGATCGCCGGAGTCGCCTCGGGCAACAATCCACGCGCTTGGCGGATGGAACCGCAAGGCCTAGATGGGGCCCATGATCCTGGTGATCGATAACTACGACAGCTTCACCTACAACCTGGTTCATTATCTCAATGAACTGGGCGCGGAGACGCTCGTCCATCGCAACGATGCGATCTCGGTCCAGGAAGCGCTCGGGCTCAAGCCTGAAGGCATCCTGCTCTCGCCGGGGCCCTGCACGCCCAACGAAGCCGGTATCTGCCTGCCCCTGCTGCGCGCCGCGCCCGACGACATGCCGGTGCTCGGCGTCTGTCTCGGCCATCAGTCGATCGGCCAGGCCTATGGCGGCGAGGTGGTGCGCGCCCAGGCCCTGATGCACGGCAAGACCAGCGCCATCCACCACACCGGCAAGGGCGTGTTCGAGGGCCTCAAGAACCCCTTCACGGCCACGCGCTATCACAGTCTTTCGGTGAAGAAGGAAAGCCTGCCCGACGTCCTCGAGGTCACCGCCTGGACCGACGACGGCGAGATCATGGGCTTCCAGCACAGGACGCGCCCGGTGCACGGCGTGCAGTTCCACCCGGAATCCATCGCCACCGAATGCGGCCACGATCTGCTGGCCAATTTCCTCGCGATCGCCGGCGTGAGGCGCCTGGCGCAGGCCTAGCCGCATGTCCGACGCCTTCAAGCCGCTGCTCAGCCGCCTGGCCGATGGCGCGACCCTGTCCGAGGCCGACGCCGGGGCGTTCTTCACCGCCTGCCTGCGCGGCGAGCCGACCCCGGCCCAGGTGGCCGCGGCGCTGACCGCCATGCGGATGCGCGGCGAGACGGTGGGGGAGATCACCGCCTGTGCGCGCGCCATGCGCAAGGCTGCGGTGATGCTGGATCACGGCTTCCAGGTGATCGATGTCTGCGGCACCGGCGGCGACGGCCTGCACACGCTCAATATCTCGACGGCGGTGGGGTTCGTGGCGGCCGGCGGCGGGCTGAAGGTCGCCAAGCACGGCAACCGGGCGCTGACCTCGAAGTCGGGCGCCGCCGATGTGCTGGGCGAATTGGGCGTCAATATCGCCGCCACCCAGGCCCAGCAGTTGCGGGCGCTCGACGAGGCCGGCATCTGCTTCATGTTCGCCCCGGCGCACCACGGCTCCATGCGCCACGTCTCGCCGATCCGCGCGGAGCTCGGGTTCAGAACCGTCTTCAACCTCTTGGGACCGCTCGCCAATCCGGCCGCCGCGCAGCGCCAACTGCTGGGCGTCTTCGACAGCCGCTGGGTCGAGCCGCTGGCCCGTGTGCTCGGCGCCCTGGGCTCCGAGCGGGCCTGGACGGTGCACGGCCAGGGCATGGACGAGATCACCACCACCGGCGAGACCCAGGTCGCCGAATGGCGTGACGGCCAGGTGCGCCTGTTCCGCATCACGCCCGAAGCCGTGGGCCTGAAGCGCGCGGCCCTGGCGGACCTGACCGGCGGGACGCCGAAGGAGAACGCCAAGGCGCTGCGCGAGCTGCTGGCCGGCGCCAAAGGCCCGTACCGCGATATCGTGCTGCTCAATGCGGCCGCGGCCTTTCTGGTGGCCGATAGGGTCGAGACCCTGGCCGAAGGCGTGGAGCTGGCCGGGCAGGTCATCGACGACGGGCGCGCCCAGGCGGCGCTGGCCCGGCTCGTGGAGATCACCGCGGCGGCCGAGCCGGCATGAGCGACATCCTGAGCCAGATCGCCGCCTACAAGCGCGAGGAGGTCGCCGCGCGCAAGGCGGCGCGTCCGCTGGCCGAGATCGAGGCCGCGGCCAAGGCGGCCGATGCGCCGCGCGGCTTCCGGGCGGCGCTGGAGGGCGCCCATGCGCCGGGCAAGCTGGCGCTGATCGCCGAGATCAAAAAGGCGTCGCCGTCCAAGGGCCTGATCCGCGAGGATTTCGATCCCCCGGCGCTCGCGCGGGCCTATGAGGCCGGCGGCGCGGCGTGCCTGTCGGTGCTGACCGACAGGCCGAGCTTCCAGGGCGCCGATGCCTATCTCGCCGCCGCCCGCGCGGCGACCGCCCTGCCCTGCCTGCGTAAGGAGTTCCTGGTCGACCCCTGGCAGGCGGCCGAAAGCCGCGCGCTGGGCGCCGACGCCATCCTGGTGATCCTGGCGATGGTCGATGATCGCGTCGCCGGCGAACTGATCGCCGCGGGCCGCGCTCATGGCATGGACGTGCTGGTCGAGGTCCACGACGAGCCCGAGATGGACCGCGCGGGCGCGCTCGGCGCGGACCTGGTGGGCGTCAACAACCGCGATCTTCGGACCTTCGTTGTCGATCTCGCCGTGACCGAGCGGCTGGCCGCTCGGGCGCCGGTGGGTGCGTTGCTGGTCACTGAGAGCGGCGTCTTCACCCCTGCCGACGCGGCGCGTCTGGAACGGGCCGGCGCGGGCGCCATGCTGGTGGGCGAGAGCCTGATGCGCCAGGCCGACGTGACCGCCGCGACCCGCGCCCTGCTCGCCGCCTAGCGAATCCCTGGCCGGCGAGTCGCTGTGCCGCCGTCGCCAAGTCGCTGATTTCGCGGCGTTTCGCGCAATAACTTGACATTAACCCGGAACACCTAGAGAACATTCATCGACGTTGGCGCTTTGTTCTCGAAGCGTCACAAGGAGTTTTCGAGGTCGCCGCCATGCTCACGCGCAAGCAGCACGAATTGCTCATGTTCATCCATGAGCGGATCAAGGAAAGCGGGGTCTCCCCCTCTTTCGACGAAATGAAGGACGCCTTAGGGCTGGCGTCCAAGTCCGGCATCCACCGGCTGATCACCGCCCTGGAAGAGCGCGGCTTCCTGCGCCGCCTGCCGCACCGGGCCCGGGCGCTGGAGGTGACCAAGCTGCCGAGCCAGGCCACCGCGGCCGCCCCGCCGAAAGGCCGGGCGCCGTTCAAGCCACAGCTCGTCGAGGCCGGCGCCGACGCGCCCGGCGCCTCCAACGACAGCCGCGACCTGCCGATCCTCGGCAAGATCGCCGCCGGCACGCCGATCGAGGCGATCCAGCAGGAGCGCGACCGCATCCCGGTGCCGGAAAGCATGCTGGGCGCCGGCGAGCACTTCGTCCTGGAGATCCAGGGCGACTCGATGATCCACGCCGGTATCCTCGACGGCGACTTCGTGATCATCCGGCGCACCAGCACCGCCCAGTCCGGCGAGATCGTCGTGGCCCTGGTCAATGGTGAGGAAGCCACCCTCAAGCGCCTGCGCAAGAAAGGCGCCTCGATCGCGCTGGAGGCCGCCAACCCGGCTTACGAGACCCGCATCTTCGGTCCCGACCAGGTGGCCGTGCAGGGCAAGCTGGTCGGCCTGATCCGCCGCTACCAGTAGCCGGCTCAGCCCTCGGCATATTCGAAGTCGATCAGATAGACGCTCTCGCCGGACCCGTGCCGGGCGACGCTCATCAGGTCGTCGAGGCTCGCGAAGCCGGACCGGCGGGAGAGATCCTCGGTGATGTCCTCGAGGTCGATGTGCTGGATCCGCGTGACGGTCACGTGGCCCGCGTCCATGGCGTAGCGGCCGCCCACCTTCACCTGCAGCCGGCGCCAGATGCGCACCGTGCAGGTGACGTCCCCGCGGGCGATGGGGTCGCGCAGGCGCCGGGTGAAACTCAGGCTCATCGGAGGTCCGCGCCCCAGGTCCAGGGCCGTCGGCCGCGCAGGTCCTGCGCCCACAGCGCCTTCCAGCTTCCGTCCGGCTGACGGAACAGCTCGGCCGAGCCGCCGCGCTCGAAATCCTCGCCGCTCAAGACGAGCTTGCCGGGACAGGTCCCCGGCTGGAAGCGGTCCCGAAGGACGATCAGTTCAGCGTTGTCGCAGATCGCGGCCAGGCGCTCCGGCTTCAGCTCGCGCTTGACGTTCCAGGCCGCGGCGATGCGCACCGGCGCGCCCGGCTTTGGCAGGCAGCTCCAGTGGTCGCAATCGTAGGCGAGGTCGCGCAACTCCGCCCCGCCGGACGGGTCGAGGCCGCGCCGGCGCGCCCAGAGATCGGCTCCGAACAGCTTCACGTCCGGCCGGAAGAGGATGGCGGCCTTGGCGCTGCGCACCGCCAGCGCCGCGCCATCGCCGCTCACCCAGGCATCCGGCGTCGCGGGCTTGGGGGTCAGCGAGACGGCGAGTGCGAACGGCAGGCCGATCCAGCGCAGCGGCCCCTTCCAGAGGCAGAGCCACAGCAGGCCCAGGAAGGCCGCCGCCAGGGTCCAGTTGGGGCCGCTGGCCACGGTGATCTGCGAGAACGGCGCCTCGGCCACGGTGTGCGACACCCAGTTGATCATGCGGATGGCGAATCCCGCCACGGCGAGCGGGCCGTCACCCCAGCCGAAGGGCGCGAGCACCGCGCCCAGCGCCAGGCCCGGCATCATCAGGAAGGTGGAGATCGGGTCGCTGAGCAGGTTGGAGACCAGGCCCCAGGTGGAGATCCGATTGAAGTGCTGCATGGCGAAGGGACCCGTCGCCGCGCCCGCCACGAAGCTCGCCGCCACCGCCGCTGTCAGCCAGGCGCCCAGGGTCTGGACCGCGCGGATCGGCCAGGGCGCATTGATCTCCCGCACCGAGCGCGGCCAGAGCTCGGCCAGCGCCACCAGGGCCGCGGTGGCGGCGAAGGACATCTGGAAGCCGGGCTGGGTCACCGCCTCGGGCTGTAGCAGCAGCACGGCGATGGCCGCGACGGCCAGGGCATGCAGGCTGATCGCCTGGCGGTCGACCAGCATGGCGCCGAACGCGATACAGGCGGTGATGGCCGAGCGCTCGGCGGGGGGCGGCCAGCCGGAGAGCACCAGGTAGCTGAGCACCGCGGCGAGCGCCAAGGCGGCGGCGAGCTTCTTGCCGTTGATGCGCAAGGCGAGCCACGGGATGGCGGCGATCAGCAGCCGCAGGGCGGCGAACACGAAGCCGCCGACGATGGCCATGTGCAGGCCGGAGATCGAGGTGATGTGCGCCAGGCCCGAGGCGCGCAGGTCGGCCACCTGCTGCGGCGGGATGAAGGCGTCGTGGCCGGTCGTCATGGCCGCGGCGAGGCCGCCCTCCTCCACGCCCAGCGCCTCGATGATCCGACGGGTCAGGGCCCAGCGGGTGGCGTTGATGCGCATGGTCAGCCGCAGCCGCCATGGCGCGGGCGCATCCGGCGTCCAGCTCTGCGGCGTGCCGAGCGCGAAGCCGACGCCGCCGACGCTCTGGAAATAGGCGTCGCGGGCGAAGTCGTAGGAGCCGGGGCTGGCCGGCTGCGGCGGCGCATTGAGGATGACCAGCAGGCTGATCGGCTCGCCGGGCGATGGTGTGTAGCCGTTCTTCAGCGTCACCCGCACGCGGGTGGGCGTCGCCGTCGCCGGCCAGTCGCCGACATGGGCCGGGGCGATCAGCAGCCGCCGTCCGCCCTGGCCGGGGCTGGCGATATCGACAACCCAGCCCTCGAGCCGCGCGGGGGGCCCCTTGAGCGGCGCGGTCGGCGAGCGCACGTGATCGGTCCTGAGTTTGGCGACGGAGAACCCGCCGATCCCGGCGGCCAGCAGAACCATTGCGGCCATCAGCGCCCGCCCCGGCCGCCAGCGAGCCGCGGCGGCCAGCAGGGCCCCGGCGACGGCTACGCCCAGCCAGCCGATCCAGGGCTGCGGCTCGCGCGGCAGGGCGAAGTAGAGGCCCGCGCCGCTACCCAGCGCCACCGGGGTCCAGAGCGTCCACCGATCGGCCTGGCGCGCCGCCTGGGCCGCCACCCACGCCCCGGTCAGCGCGAGGCTAGGTAGCTGGCGAATCCGCGTGCTAAGAGGCCCGGCCCAGGCGACGCCGTGCGCCGCCGCCTCCCCAGACCCCTCGATCTCCATGTCCGCCAAATCCCGCTCTGGCCCCGTCGTCACCCGGATCGCCCCCTCGCCCACCGGCATGATGCACATTGGCACGGCCCGGGTGGCGCTTTTCAACTGGCTTTATGCGCGCCACACCGGCGGCAAGTTCCTGCTGCGCATCGAGGACACCGACCGGGAGCGCTCCACGGAGGCCGCCGTCCAGGTGATCTTCGACGGGCTGAACTGGCTCGGGTTGGAGGCCGACGAGGCGCCGGTGTTCCAGTTCGCCCGCGCCGAGCGCCATCGCGCGGCCGTGGACGAACTGCTGGCCCGCGGCGGCGCCTATAGGGACTTCATGACGCCCGAGGAACTGGACGCCGAGCGCGAGGTCGCCCGGGCGCAGGGCCGGGTGGTGCGCTCCCCGTGGCGCGACCGCTCGCCCAACGACGCGCCGGACCGGCCGTTCGTGGTGCGGCTGAAAGCGCCGCTGACCGGCGAGACCCTCGTCGACGACCAGGTGAAGGGCCCGGTGCGGTTCGAGAACGAGAACCTCGACGACCTGATCCTGCTTCGGACAGACGGCTCGCCGACCTACAACCTCGCCGTCGTGGTCGACGACCACGAGATGGGGGTCACCCACGTGATCCGCGGCGATGATCACCTGAACAACGCCGCCCGCCAGACCCTGATCTACCAGGGGCTCGGCTGGGACGTGCCGGTCTGGGCCCACCTGCCGATGATCAACGGGCCGGATGGCAAGAAGCTCTCCAAGCGGCACGGCTCGCAGGCGGTCAGCGAGTTCGCCGACATGGGCTACCTGCCGGAGGCTCTGCGCAACTACCTCGCCAAGCTCGGCTGGGGACACGGCGACGACGAGATCTTCTCCGACGACCAGGCGATCTCCTGGTTCGACATCAAGGACGTGGTGAGCGCGCCGGCCCGGTTGGATTGGGACAAGCTCAACCACCTCAACAATCACTATATCCGCGAGGCGGACGCCGGGCGGCTCACGGCGCTGACCGAAGAGATCCTGAAGAGCCGCGACTGGAAGCTGAAGAGCACGGACCGCGCGCTGATCGAGCGCACCATTCCCTTGGTCAGAGACGGAGCCAAGACCCTGCTGGACCTGGCCGACGGCGTGGTCTTCGTGCTCCGGACCCGGCCGCTGGAGCTGCCGCCCAATGCGCTGGAGATGCTGACCGATGAGGTCCGCGGCCGGCTGACCCGCCTGCGCGACGACGTCGCCGAAGCCAACGACTGGACCGTCCCGGGCCTCGAAGCCCGCATCCGCGCGTTCGCCGAACGCGAGGGCGTCGGCATCGGCAAATTCGGGGCGCCGCTGCGCATGGTGCTGGGCGGCGGATCGCCGGCCCCGGACCTGGCGAGCACCCTGGTGTCGCTGGGGAAAGACGAAAGCCTCGGCCGTCTCGACGACGCCCTTTCGCTGGTGCGGTAAAGCGCTATAAGGCCGTTCGAACAGGCGTTTCAGTTTCTCGCGAATTCAGGGGATCCGCATGGGCGACACGGCGAAGATCGACATCGACGGAAAGACCATCGAACTGCCCGTGCTCAAGGGCACGCTCGGTCCCGACGTGATCGACATCCGCAAGTTCTACGCCGATAGCGACGCCTTCACCTACGATCCCGGCTACACCTCGACCGCCTCGTGCGAGAGCAAGATCACCTTCATCGACGGCGACAAGGGCATCCTCCTCCACCGCGGCTATCCGATCGACCAACTGGCCGAACAGTCGAGCTTCCTGGAGGTCTGCTACCTGCTGCTGCACGGCGAGCTGCCGACCGCCGCGGAATTCGCCGAGTTCGACCGCAACATCACCTACCACACGATGCTGCACGACCAGTTCGACAGGTTTTTCCAAGGCTTCCGTCGAGATGCTCACCCGATGGCGATCATGGTCGGCGCGGTCGGCGCGCTCTCGGCCTTCTATCACGACAGCACCGACATCAACGATCCCGAGCAGCGGATGATCTCCGCTCATCGGATGATCGCCAAGATGCCGACCATCGCGGCCCGAGCCTTCAAATATTTCCGCGGCCAGCCCTTCGTGCATCCGCGCAACGAGCTCTCCTACGCGGAGAACTTCCTGAAGATGAGCTTCTCCGTCCCGGCCGAGGACTGGAAGCCCAATCCGGTGCTGACGCGGGCCATGGACCGCATCTTCATCCTGCACGCCGACCATGAGCAGAACGCGTCCACCTCGACGGTGCGCTCGTCGGGCTCGTCGGGCGCCAACCCGTTTGCCTGCATCGCCGCCGGCATCGCCTGCCTCTGGGGTCCCGCGCACGGCGGGGCGAACGAGGAAGCGCTGAACATGCTCAAGGAGATCGGCACGGTCGACCGCATCCCCGAGTACGTCCAGGGCGTGAAGGACCGGCGCTACCGACTGATGGGCTTCGGCCACCGGGTGTACAAGAACTACGACCCGCGCGCGAAGGTCATGCAGACGACCTGCCACGAAGTGCTCGACGAGGTCGGCGACAGCGACGATCCGTTGCTGAAGGTGGCCATGGAGCTCGAGAAGATCGCGCTCAACGACCCCTATTTCATCGAGCGCAAGCTCTACCCGAACGTGGACTTCTATTCCGGCATCACCCTGCGCGCCCTGGGCTTCCCGCCCGAGATGTTCACCGTGCTGTTCGCGGTCGCCCGCACGGTCGGCTGGATCGCCCAGTGGAAAGAGATGATCGAGGATCCGGCCTACAAGATCAGCCGGCCGCGCCAGCTCTATACCGGCGCCACCCAGCGCGACTATGTGGCGGTGAACAAGCGGGGCTAGGTTCCGCGCCGCGCTTCAACGACCTTCAGGACGGCGTCGGCGGCGGCTTCGGACGGATCCGGACCGCCGCGTCCCATCTTGTCCAGCGCCGCCGACTGCGCAGCGACCTGGGCCGCGCGGAGCTGCGGATCGTCGAGTCGCTTAGCCACTTCCGCCGCCAGCTCGGGGCCGTTGCAGTGCTCCTGGATCAGCTCGGGCGCGACGAAGGCCTGGGCGGCGATGTTGAACAGCGTCACATAGGGCGTGCGGATCAGCCGGCGCACGATGACCGCCGTCACCGGCCCCAGCCTGTAACCCACAACCATCGGCACGCCGGCCAGCGCCAGCTCCGTGGTCACCGTGCCCGAGCAGGCGAGCGCGACGGTCGCCGCCTTCATGGCGTCGAGCTTGCCGGTTTCCCCCTCGATGACGTGCGCCCGCTGCGGCCAGCCGGCGACCCGCGCCTTGACCGCCTCGGCGACGGTGGGCGCGGCCGGGATGACGATCAGCAGGTCCGGTCGCCTGGCCTTCAGGAGGCTCACCGCCGCTTCGAAGGCCGGCAGCACGCGCGCGATTTCGCCCGGGCGGCTGCCGGGCAGAACCAGCAGGATCGGCTGGTCGGGCGCCGCGCCGATCTCTGCGCGCAGCCGCTTCGGGTCGGCCTTGGAGAAATCCAGCGTCAGGGCGGCGTTGCCGACGAAGGTCACCGGCAACCCTTCCGCTTCGAAGTAGGGCGCGTCGAAGGCGTGGATGGAGAGCAGATGGTCGACGGCCTGCGCGAGCGTCCGGGCCCGCCCGGGACGGGTCGCCCAGACCTGCGGGCCCACATATTTGATGACCGGCAGCCGGGGATCGAGGGTCTTGAGGCGCTGTGCGACGCGCAGGGTGAAGCCCCAGGAATCGATCAGCACCGCCACGTCGGGCTTTTCGCGCGCGGCCAGCGCGGCGGTCTCATCGGCGCGGCGCACCACGCGGGGATAGGCGAGCAGGCCCTCCAGCAGGCCCAGGATCGACAGCTCGGAGATGTCGAAAGGGCTTTTCACGCCCTCGGCGGCCATGCGCTCCCCGCCGACGCCTACGAAGCGGACGTCCTGCCCCAGTCGAGCCTTGAGCGCCCGCGCCAGGCCCGCGCCACGGTCGTCGCCGGACGCCTCGGCGGCGACCAGCATCACCGTCAGCGGCCCGGCCACGCCTTAGGGCTCCACGCCCAGGATGAACAGGCCCAGGTCATCGGCCGCGGCGATCACCGCCTCGCGGTCGAGCACGATCAGCCGCCCCGCCTCGCCCACTATGCCGCACAGCCCGACGCTGGCCGCGGCCTGGACGGTGGCCAGGCCAATGGTCGGCATGTCCACCCGGGTCTCCTGGATCGGCTTGGGGGCCTTGGCGAGCACGCCGGCCGGCGCGCCCGGCTTGCCGCGGACGGCCTCCGGCAAGTCGCCGACGCGGGCCAGCATCGCCGCGGTGCCTTCCTGCGCCTCGAGCGCCAGCACAAGGCCGCGAGCGACGACGGCGGCCTGCCCAATGTCGAGCCGGCCGATGGCGCGCGCCACCTCCAGCGCCCGCATGGCGTCGGCGCGGTCGCGCTCGCTCGGCGCATGGGCGCCCAGCGCGCCGGCCGGCAGGGTCAGGTCCTCCATCACCTCGTGCGCGCCCTCGACCCGGAAGCCTTCCTTCTCGAATTCATGCACCAGGAAGCGGAGCAGCGCATCGTCGCCCTTGGTGGCCGCCAGGATCGCCCCCGGCAGGGCGGCCAGTCCGCGCAGGTCCGGCACGAGGGCGGAAAAGTCGGGCCGCGCGACATTGCCGACCAGACAGACCGCCTCGCAGCCGGCGCGGCGCAAGAGCTTGAAGCACTTGCCGAGCTCGGCGATGCCCACCTCCGCGCCGGCGTAGGGCGCAAGATCAGGTCCAGCGAACCCCTTCAGGCGCATGACGAACAGCGGGCGGCCGGAGCGCTGGCAGTGCTGCGCGATCTCCACCGGCAGACCGCCGCCGCCGGCGATCAGGCCCAGCTTCTCCATCACACCTCGCGTTCGGGCAGGCAGAGCGGCCGGCTGGCGTCGGCGCGGATGAAGTCGATGATCTCCATGACCTCGGCGCTGTCCGAATAGCTTTCGATCGTGCCCTCAAGGCGTTCCTGAAAGGTGCCTTCGTCGGCGAACAGCAGGCGATAGGCGGCGCGCAGCGTATTGATGCTCTCGCGGCTGAAACCGCGGCGCTTCAACCCGACCAGGTTCAGCCCCTCGAGGTGGGCGTGGTTGCCCCAGACCGAGCCATAGGGGATCACGTCTTTCACCACGGCCGCCAGGCCGCCGATGAAGGCGTAGCGGCCGACGCGGCAGAACTGGTGCACGGCGGCCAGCCCACCGACGATCACATAGTCGCCGATCAGGCAGTGGCCGCCGAGCGTCGCCTGCTTCGTCAGGATGACGTTGTCGCCCACGAGGCAATCGTGGCCGACGTGGCTCTCGATCATATAGAGCCCGTTCGAGCCGACCTTGGTCACGCCGCCGCCGTGGACGGTGCCGAGGTTCATGGTCGCGTGTTCGCGGATCAGGTTGTCGTCGCCGATGACCAGCCGGGTGTCCTCGCCCTTGTAGGCGGTGTGCTGGGGCGGCCCGCCGAGCACGGCGAACGGCCAGATGTCGTTGCGGGCGCCGATCTCGGTCGCGCCATCGATGACCACATGGGATCTCAGCTTGGTGTCCGCGCCGATGCGTGCGCGCGGGCCGATCACGCAGAACGGTCCGATGGAGACGCCGTCGGCGAGCTCCGCGCCCTTGCCGACGATTGCGGTCGGATGGATTTCGACGCCCAAGATCAGGTCTCCACGACCATGGCGGCGAACTCGCACTCGGCGGCGACCTTGTCGTCGACCATGGCCTTGCCGCGGAACTTGAAGACGTCGCCGCGGGCGCGCAGCACCTCGACGTTCAGGCGGATCACCGCGCCCGGCCGCACCGGCGCACGGAAGCGGCAGTTGTCCAGGGACATGAAGAAGATCGCCTTGCCACCCACATCGACGTCCAGCGACTTGGACATCAGGACCGCGCCCGTCTGAGCGAGCGCCTCGACGATCAGCACGCCGGGCATCACCGGATAGGCGGGGAAATGCCCCTGGAAGAAGGGCTCGTTCACCGTCACGCACTTGATGCCGACGATGGACTGGCTGGGCCGGTACTCCTCGCAGCGGTCGACGAGCAGAAACGGGTAGCGATGCGGGATCCGGGCGAGGATCTCGGTGATGTCGATCGCCGTCTCGCCCTCGATCACCGGTGCCTTGCGGCTCATTCGCCCGTCCTTCCCTTGCGGCTCGCCATCCGCGTGATCCAGGCGGCTTCCCGGAGCCAGGTGCGCATCGGCCTCGCCGGGAATCCGCCCCAGGTCTCGCCTGCCGGGATGTCTTTCATCACGCCCGAGGCCGCGCCCAACCGGGCGCCGGCGCCGATGGTGATGTGGTCGGCGATGCCGACCCGTCCGCCCAGCTGCGCGCCATCGCCGATGGTCACGCTGCCGGAGACGCCCGTGTGGGCGGCCATCACGCAGTTGCGCCCGACGCGCACGTTGTGGGCGATCTGCACCATATTGTCGATCTTGGTGTTCTCGCCGATCGCCGTATCGTCGAAGGCGCCCCTGTCGACGCAGCTGTTGGCGCCGATCGTCACGCCGTCCTGCAGAATCACCCGGCCGAGCTGCGGAATATCGATCAGGCCCTGGGGCCCCAGTGTCGCCCCGAACCCCGGCTCGCCGATCGCCGCCCCGGCCAGGATCTTCACGCGGTCGCCGATGAGGGCGCAGACGATGGAGACATTCGCCGAGATCTGGCAGTCGCGGCCGATGGTGACGCCGGGGCCGATGACGCTGCCCGGACCGATGGTCGTGCCGCGGCCGATGCGGGCGCCCGAGCCGATCACCGCGCCGGGGGCGGCCAGGACGCCCTCCTCCAGCTCGGCGTCCGCCGCGATCGCCGGCCCGGGGGCGACGATCCGCAAGCGGTGCAGCCGCTGGGCGGCAATGGCGTAGGCGCCTTGCGGGACCGGGGTCAAAAGCGCCGCGCAGCCCGCGGGGAGCAGGCCGGCGTTCTTCGGTTGGACAAAGCAGGCCCCCGCCTTGGTTTCGGCCAGGGCCTCGGCGTGCTTGGTGTCGCTGAGGAAGGCGATGCTGTCGGCGTGCGCCTGGCTGAGGATCGCCACCGCGCGCACCGCCTTGCCGGCGGCGGCGGGGTCGGCGAGCTCCGCCCCGGTCAACTCGGCAAGCTCGCCGAGGCTTACGGGACCGAGATTCTCGAAGAAGCGCGGATCGGGCATGGAATCCACCCTACCCCCGATCCTCGCGCTCCATCAGGACCGTTCCGCCTACTTCTTGGACGGGGTGCGCGCCGGCGGCGTCTGGATCACTGGCGGCGCGGCGGACCGCGCGGCCGGCGCCGCCACCGCCTGGTCGAGACGCTCACGATCAAACGGGAACTGCACGATCTTGGCGTTCAGCGCGGTGATCACCTGCGGGGTGATGTCCATGGCCGGATTGGCGATGACCACGGCGCTGCGCTGCAGGAGAACCGAGCAGTTCTTCTGGGTGTAGGCCTGGCGGATCAGCGGCTCCATCTCGTCGCCGACGCGGGCCAGCGCCTTCTGCTCGGTCGCCTGGACCTCGCGGTCGCGCAGCTGGGCCTTGCGCTGCAGGGCGTTGGCGCGAACCTGCAGGGCGGCGCCGCGCTGTTCCAGCGTGTTCTGGTCGAGCGTGGTGCGCTGCGATTCCAGGCCGCGGCCCTCGTTCTCGATAGCCGTGCGTTCGCCGCCGAGCTCGGCCTGCACCTGCTGCACGATCTGCTGCAGGCGGCTGTCGACGTACTTGCCGACCGTGGAGCCCGCGACGGCGCCTTCGATGGAGATGATGCAGGCGCCGGGAATCGCCGGGCCCTGGGGCAGCGGCGGGGCCGCCGCGGCCTGAGCGAGCGCACTCGAGCTCAGGGCGAGGCTGCCGATCATCGTGATCGAGGCCGCAAGGAGAGTCTTGGAAGTCATGTTTCTTAGAACCTGGTTGCTGTGGAGAACCGGAAAAGTTCCGTCTTGTCGTAGGGTTGTTTGACCAAAACTTGGCTGAAGTCGAACTCCAGCGGACCCATCGGCGATTTCCATTGGATCTTCAATCCGACGGAAGCGCGCAGGCCCAGGTCGTCCTTGATGTCGGGACTGGTGGTGAGCACCAGGTTGCCGTTGGCGTCCTTCACGAAGCCCTTGGTGACGTCGTTGGGGTCCACCAGCACGGGGCTGCGTTTGTCGATGGGATCGAGCAGGCCGAGCGTGCCGAAGTCGGTGAACAGCGCGGCCTTGATGCCGTATTGCTCCGGCAGGTAGGTCGGGATGGTCATCTCCACCGAGCCGATGGCATAGGCCTTGCCGCCCAATGCATCGGTGCGTCCGAAGCTCAGGTCGCGCGGGCCGATGCCGGCAGTCTGGAAGCCACGGAAGTTGTTGCCGCCCTTGTAGAAGCGGTCGTTGATCCGGATGTGGTCGCCGCCCCAGCCGCCGATGAAGCCGGCCGAGCCGGTGACGCTGAGGATGAAGTTCTTCGAGAAGCCGTGATACCAGCCGGCCTCGCTCTCGGTCCGAATGTACTTCACATCGCCGCCCAGGCCCGCGAGGTCCTGGTTGAAGGAGAAGGTGAAGCCGCGGGTCGGCAGGATCGGGTCGTTGCGCCGATCGAGACGGTAGCCGTAGCCGAACGCCGAGGTGACAAACGAGCCGCGCTGCGAGCAGACGGCGAAGGACAGCAGCTGGGCCGACGGATCACACAGGCTGTCGTCGATCTGCACGTCGTCGCTGCGCAGCGTGTAGGTCGTGCTGCCGCGCGAGTTCAGACTGAGCGGGAAGCTCAGGCGCAGGTTGCCGCCGATCGAGGTGGTCTTGTAGGCGGAGAACTGCGTGAGATCGTACTTGTAGTAGTAGATGTCCGTGCCCAGCGCGAGGTCGCGGCCCTGGAAGCGCGGCTCGGTGAAGGACACGTCGACCTGCTGGCGCAGCGAACCCACGGAGATCCGCGCTCGCACGTCCTGGCCACGGCCCCGGAAGTTGTGCTGCGCGAAGCCGAGGTCGAGGACCAGCTGGTCCACCGAGGAATAGCCGGCGCTGAACGACAGCTCGCCGGTGGGCTGCTCCTCGACCTTCACCTGCAGGTTGGTGCGGTCGGGCGCCGTGCCGGGCGTCTCGGTGATGTCGACGTTCTTGAAGAAGCCGAGCGCCTTGATCTGGTTCTTGGAGCGGTCGACCAGGGCGCGGTTGTAGGCGTCGCCCTCCGAGATGCCGAGCTCGCGACGGATCACATAGTCCAGCGTCTGGGTGTTGCCGACGATGTCGATGCGGTCGACGTAGACCCGCGGGCCTTCCTTCACGTCGAAGGTGACGTCGACGGTGCCGTTCTCCGGATGGCGCACGAAGCGCGGCCGCACGTCCACGAAGGCGAAGCCCGCCGCGCCCGCCGCGAAGGTCAGGGTATCAGTGGATTGCTCCAGCCGCTGGTCTTCATAGAGATCGCCGGAGCGGATCGGCACCAGGGCGGCCAGAACGTTCTTGTCGAGCTTCTGCAGCTCGGTCTCGACGGTGATCTTGCCGAACTTGTACTCCGGGCCCTCATCCACCGTGTAGGTGAGCGCGAATCCGTTCTTGTCCGGCGCGAGCTCGGCGACCGAGGACACCACCCGGAAGTCGTAGTAGCCGTGGTTGCGATAGAACTTGCGCAGCTGTTCCTTGTCGTATTCCAGGCGGTCGGGGTCATAGTTGGCGTTTGACGAGAAGAATTTGTACCACTTGGACTCCTCGGTCACGACCACGCCGCGCAGGTCGTTGTCGGAGTAGGCCTTGTTGCCGAGGAAGTTGACCCGCAGGATGCCGCTCTTGGGGCCCTCGTCGATCTTGAAGATCAGGTCGACCCGCTTTTGCGGCAGTTCGACGATCTGCGGCGTGATGGTCGCCGAGATGCGGCCGGCGCGCCGATAGAGCTCCAGGATCCTGCCGACGTCGTTGGTCACCTTGGCGCGGGTGAAGATGCCGCGCGGGCGGACGCTGACCTCGTCCTTCAGCTTGTCGTCCTTGAGGCTCGAATTCCCCTCGAACAGCACCCGGTTGATGATCGGGTTCTCGACGATGGTGATGATCAGGTCGCCCGCCTGGAAGTCGATCTTCACGTCGGCGAACAGGTCGGTGCGGAACAGCGCCTTCAACGCCACGTCGGCCTTGGCCGGGTCGATGGTGTCGCCCGGCTGGACCGGGAGATAGGAGATGACCGTCTGCGGCTCGATCCGCTCGTTGCCCTTGACGATGATCCGCTGGACGACGCCGCCCTGCTGAAGTCCCGCGCTCGGCGCCGGGGTCGGCGCGGCGGCGGGCGCAGCCGGCGGTGGCGCCGCTGGCGTGGCCGGCGCCTGTGCGGCGGCAAAGGTCGGCGCGATGAGCGCGGTTGTGCCCAGAAGAAGGGCAACACCGGAGGCTAGCGCAGCGCTGTGGGCGCGGTGTCTGTGCATCGAATCAGCCGTTACTGGGGAAAGCGGACGTCAGGAGAATAGTCCGCCTAGGAAATTGAGCACACGCAGGCGCGCCAGATCGTTCCACGTCGCGAACAACATCAATCCGAGCACCAGCGCAAGCCCCACGCGATACCCTGCGGCCTGAACCTTGGCAGCAAGAGGGCGCCGGGCCACGGCTTCATAGGCGTAAAACAGCAGGTGTCCCCCGTCGAGCACAGGCAGCGGCAGGAGGTTCATGAAGCCCAGGCTCACCGAGATCATGGCCGCGACCTGCAACAGGTTGATGCTGACGCCCAGGACCATGCCGCCGAAGCTGGTGGCGTCGGCCGCGCCGAGTTCGGTGACCTTCGCCGCCACGCCGGCGATGCCGATCGGGCCGCGCAGGCTGTCGGTGGAGACCTGGCCGGTGATCATCCGGCCAAGGAAGTAGACCGTCGTCGAGACCATGTTCCACGTGCGGTGCGTGGCCGCCCCCACCGCTTCGATCGGATTGTAGCGGGTGCGGATGATGTCGCGCGGATCGTTCGAGGAGAGGATGCCCAGCGCGCCGCCGTGTTGCGGACCGGCGACGGGGCTCTGCAGAATCTGCGAGCGGGGCGTGGCGGCGATTAGGAGGGTCTGGCCGCCCCGCTGCACCGTGAAGGTGATCGGCACGCCGGCGCGCAGGCTGACGAACTGCTGCAGCTCGTCGAAGTCGGGCATCGGATGGCCGTTGGCGCGCACGATCAGATCGCCCGCGCGAAGGCCCGCCGCCGCGGCCACCGTGCCGGGGTTCACAGCGCCGACCCGGGCGCGGAGCGTGACGTGCCCAAAAGCCATGAACAGACCTGCGAACAGCGCGATGGCCAGCACGAAGTTGGCCGCCGGCCCGGCGATGACGATGATCGCCCGCTGCCAGGTGGGCTTGAAGTGGAAATAGCGGCCGACCGCCTGCGGTCCCTCGCGGGCCGCGATCTCGCGGCGCAGGGTCTGCAGCTCCTCAGCGTCGGGGATGCTGGCGGCGTTCTCGTCGCCGGCGAAGCGCACATAGCCGCCGAGCGGCAGCCAGCCGACCCGCCATTCCACGCCCGACTTGTCGCGCCAGCTGCAGATCGCCCGGCCAAAGCCGATGGAGAAGCGGTCGACGGCGGTGCCCAGCCACTTGGCGGCCAGGAAATGTCCCATCTCGTGGACCGTCACCACCAGGCCCAGCACCAGCAAAGCTGGCACGAAATTGAGCAGAGCGGACTGCAGAAAGCCGAACATCGACGGGCTGCTCCTAAACTCAGGCCTGGGCCATAAGGGCGCTTACGGCGTCGTCCGCCACGCGGCGGGCGGTCGCATCGGTGGCTCGCGCCGCCTCGAGGACATCCCCGAGGGCCTGCGGCGTCGTCTCGAATCGATCCATGCGCTCCAGCGTCTCCGACACGACGCGGGCAATATCGAGAAAGCCGATTCTGCGGTCAAGGAAGGCCGCCACGGCCACCTCGTCCGCCGCATTGAGGATGGCCGGCGCCGCCCCGCCGGCGGCGAGCGCCTCCTTGGCGATCCGCAGGGCCGGGAAACGTTCCAGATCCGGTTCCTCGAAGGTCAGTGGGCCGGCCTTGGCGAGGTCCAGCCGCTCGGCGGGCCAGGGCAGCCGGTCCGGCCAGGCGAAGGCGCAGGCGATCGGGGTGCGCATGTCGGGCGGGCCGAGCTGGGCAAGCGTCGAGCCGTCGGCATACTCCACCAGGCTGTGGACGATCGACTGCGGGTGGATCAGCACGTCGACGCGCTCCGGGGCCATGGCGAACAGGTAGGCGGCCTCGATCACCTCGAGGCCCTTGTTCATCATGGTCGCGGAATCGATCGAAATCTTGTTCCCCATCGACCAATTGGGATGCGCCAGCGCCTGCTCGGGCGTGGCGCGGGCCATTTGCTCGCGGGTGGCGTTGCGGAACGGGCCGCCGGAGGCGGTGAGGATCAGGCGGCTCACCTGCGCGGCGTTGGCGGGCGCGAACACCTGGAAGATCGCGGAATGCTCGGAGTCCACCGGGATCACCGTCCCGCCGGCGAGCTTGGCCGCACGTAGCAGCGCCGGGCCCGCGCAGATCAGGCTTTCCTTGTTGGCGAGCGCGATCACCGCACCGGTGCGGGCGGCGGTGAGCGTCGGCGCGAGGCCGGCGAAGCCGACGATGGCCGACATCACCCACTGGGCCTCGGCGGAGGCCGCTTCCAGCACGCCGGAGGGACCCGCGGCGGTCTCGATGCCTGAGCCGCGCAGCCGTTCCCGCAGCTCCGGCAACTGACGCTCGTCCTCGATCACCGCCAGGGCCGGGCGCCAGCGCAGCGCCTGCTCGGCCAAGCGCTCGGCATTGCGGCCGGCGGCCAGCGCGGCCACCTCCACCTCGACGCCCGCCTTCTCGAACAGGTCGAGGGTGGAGACCCCCACCGAGCCCGTGGAGCCCAGGACCGTGACCTTGCGTGGCAGATTCAATGTCCCCACCCCAGGTGATTGGCGAGGCGGGCGGCGGCCATCACCACGACCGCGAACATCAGGCCATCGACCCGGTCCAGCAGGCCGCCATGGCCGGGGATCAGGTCGCCGGAATCCTTGACGCCGAAGCGGCGTTTCAGCGCCGACTCCCAGAGGTCGCCGGCCATGGTCGCCAAGCCCACGGCGAATCCCACCAGGGCGGCCGCGCGCAGGTCGAGCTGGAAGACCGACAGGCCCGCCATCAAGACCGCCGAGCCGGAGGCCGCCGCAAGGCCGCCCACGAAGCCGGACCAGGTCTTGTTGGGCGAGAAGCGCGGCCAGAGCTTGGGGCCCTTGAGGACGCTGCCGACCGCGAAGGCGCCGATGTCGGCCGCCCAGGTGCAGGCGAACAGCATCAGCGTCCACCAGTGCCCCTGGTTGGTGGAGCGCAGCCAGACCAGGCAGACGGCGGCCGGGGCGATGTAGAGCACGCCATAGCCAGCGTCGACCGCTCGCTCGGCGACGCCGCGGGCGATCAGGGCCGCGGCCAGCGCCGCGACGGGCACGGTGATCCAGGCCAGGACGAAGTGGCCCTGATGGGCCAGGAAGACCGCGGCGAGGATGGCGGCGGTGACGGCGGCGGCCACGCGGACCGGCGCGCGCGGCGCGCTCATGCCGCCCCATTCGATGGCCAGCAGCGCCATGCCGATCGAGATCACCACCAGGAAGGGCCAGCCGCCCAACCAGGCCGCCACCAGCGCCGTCGGCACCAGCACCACGGCCGAGGCGACCCTCAAGCCCAGGTTGGACCAGTCGAAGCGCCTAGCCTGTGGCAAGGGCGTCATCGGGCGCCACGGCCCCGTAGCGGCGATTGCGCGTCTGGAACTCGGCGATCGCGGCCTGCAGGTGCTCGGCCGAATAGTCGGGCCACAGGACATCCTGGAAGATGAACTCGGCGTAGGCGGCCTGCCAGAGCATGAAGTTGGAAAGCCGCTGCTCGCCCGAGGGACGCACGATCAGATCCGGCGGCGGCGAGGCGGCGGTGGCCAGCAGGGCCTCGAAGCCGTCCTCGGTGAGGTCAGCGGGCGAGGCGCGGCCGGCGGCGACTTCCTCGGCGAAGCGGCGGGCGGCGTCGACGATGTCGGCCTTGCCGCCGTAGTTGAACGCGACGTTGAGGTCGAATACCTCGTTCTTGGCGGTCCGCGCCTCGGCCTCGGCGCAGATCTTGACCAGCTCGCGCGACAGGCCCTCGCGGCTGCCGATCACCCGCACCCGCACCCCTTCCCGCTCGAGACGCGCCAGATCGGTCTCGAAATAGCGCTTCGGCAGGGCCATCAGTTCGGCGACCTCGGCGGCCGGCCGGCTCCAGTTCTCGGTGGAGAAGCCGAACACCGTGAGCCAGCGGATGCCCAGCGTGGGGGCGGCCTCGACGATGCGTTTCAGGGCCTCGACGCCCGCCCGATGGCCCAGGGTGCGCGGCAGGCCACGGCGCTTGGCCCAGCGGCCGTTGCCGTCCATGACGATGGCCACGTGCAGCGGCGCCGTCCCGGCCGCGCCGGACGCCTCGCCCTTCGTCGGCGTATTCTCTTGGGCGGCCATGGGGCTAAAGGTCCTTCGGCGCGGGCGCGCACGCTCAAACGTGCATGATCTCTTGTTCTTTGGTTTTCAAGGCTTCGTCGATGCGCTTGATCGCCTCGTCGGTGATCTTCTGGACTTCGGTCTCGAGCCGCTTGTGCTCGTCCTGATTGATGGCCCCGCCCTTCTCGGCCGCCTTCAGGTCGTCATTGGCGTCGCGGCGGATATTGCGCACGGCAACTCGCTGCTGCTCGGCATATTTGCCGGCCACCTTGGCGAGGTCCTTGCGGCGCTCCTCGGTCAGCGGCGGGACGGGAATGCGCAGGTTCTGGCCGTCCACCATAGGATTCAGCCCTAATCCCGCGTTCCGGATCGCTTTTTCGGCCGAGACAACCAGGCCCTTGTCCCACACGCTGACCATCAGCATGCGGGCGTCCGGCACGCTCACAGAGCCCACCTGGCTGAGCGGCATGGACGAGCCATAGGCCTCGACATGCACCTGATCCAAAAGGTTGGCCGAGGCGCGGCCCGTGCGGAGCGAGGCGAACTCGTCCTTCAGGGCGCCGACCGCCTTGTCCATGCGGTCCTTGTACTTGGAGATCACCGGTTTCTCGGCGGTGGCCATGGTCTTGCTCCCTTCGGTGCGGGTGCGGCCGCGGTCAGGCGATGGTCGTGAACACGCCCTCGCCGCTCAGCACCTTCAGCAGGTTGCCCCGTTCGCGGATCGAGAACACCACGATCGGGATGTTGTTGTCGCGCATCAGGCTGACCGCGGAGGTGTCCATGACCCGCAGGTCCTTGGCCAGCACGTCCTTGTAGCTGAGCGTGTCGTAGCGCTCGGCCTTCGGATCCTTCTTGGGATCGGCCGTGTAGACGCCGTCGACGCTGGTGCCCTTGAAAAGGGCGTCACAGCCCATCTCGGCGGCGCGCAGGGCGGCGGCGGAATCGGTCGTGAAATAGGGCGCGCCGAGCCCGGCGGCGAAGATCACCACCCGGCCCTTTTCCAGGTGCCTGAGCGCGCGCCGGCGGATGTAGCGTTCGCAGACCGCCTCCATGGGGATCGCCGACTGGACCCGGGTATAGACGCCCTTCTTCTCCAGCCAGGCCTGCAGGGCCAGCGCGTTCATGACCGTCGCCAGCATGCCCATGTAGTCGGCGCTGGCGCGTTCCATGCCGCTCTCGGCCAGCGCGGCTCCCCGGAAGATGTTGCCGCCACCCACCACCAGGCAGATCTGCACCCCGGCGCGAGCCACCTGGGCGATCTCCTCGGAGACGGCGTCCAGGGTCTTGGAATCGATGCCGAACTGGTCACCGCCGACGCCCGCCTCTCCCGACAGTTTCAGGAGGATGCGCTTATAGCGGGGCTGGGGCTGCGGCATGACCAATCCCTATCTCAAACTGAACATATGCCAAGGGCGCGGCGCGCATCTACGCGCCGCGCCCTCGAACCTTGGGCCGACAGACTAGCTCTGGCTGGAGAGCTGGGCCACCTCGGCGGCGAAGTCGTCGACCTTCTTCTCCACGCCCTCGCCGAGCGCGAAGCGGACGAAGCCCTTCACGGCGACCGGCGAGCCGAGATCCTTGGCGGTGTCGGCGACCAGCTGCTCGATGGTCTGGTCCGGGTTCATGACGAAGGGCTGCTTCAGGAGCACGACCTCTTCCTGCCACTTGCGGATCCGGCCCTCGACCATCTTCTCGGCGATCTCGCGGGGCTTGCCCGATTCGACCGCGATCTCGGTCTGGATCTCGCGCTCCTTCTCCACGACCGCCGGATCGAGATCCGCCGGCGAGAGCGAAAGCGGGGCGGTCGCCGCCACATGCATGGCGATCTTGCGGCCCACCTCGGCGAGCTTGGCCGTATCGCCGGCGCCTTCCATGGCCACCAGCACGCCCATGCGGCCGACGCCCTCGCCCTGCGCATTGTGCAGGTAGAGGGCCACGGCGCCCTGGCTGACGCTGAGGCGCGCGGCGCGGCGCAGGCGCATGTTCTCGCCGATGGTGGCGATCAGGTTGGTGATCAGGTCTGAGACCACCTCGCCCTTGGCGGTCTTGGCCGCGGCGATCGCGTCCACCCCGCCGTCCACGCCCAGCGCCACCGCTGCGATATCGCGGGCGGCTTGCTGGAAGGTGTCGTTCTTGGCCACGAAGTCGGTCTCGGCGTTCAGCTCGATGACGACGCCGGTCTTGCCGTCGCCACTCACCTTACCCGCAACGAGGCCCTCGGCCGCGGCGCGGTCCGATTTCTTGGCGGCCTTGGACAGGCCCTTGGTGCGCAGCCAGTCGATGGCGGCGTCCATGTCTCCGGCGGTTTCCTGCAAGGCCTTCTTGCAGTCCATCATGCCCGCGCCGGATTTTTCGCGCAGGTCCTTGACCAGCGCAGCGGTGACTTCCGCCATGGTCAGCTCCTTCAAGGTTCAAAATCGACGGACCGGAACAGGCCGGTCCGCCGTGACAGTTCGCGAAGCGGTGGAGACCCTTGGAGGTCCTTATCCCGCCTGTTCTTCGCTGGTGGCTTCCGCAGTGACCTCGGCGCCGGCTTCGGCCGACGCGGTGGTCTCTTCGGCAGGCTCGGCAGCAGCCTCGGCCTCGGCGACAGGCGCTTCGGCTTCAGCGACCGGCGCCTCAGCTTCAGCGGCCGGCGCTTCAGCTTCAGCGGCGGGCGCCTCGGCGTCGGCGACAGGCGCTTCGGCTTCAGCAGCAGGCGCCTCGGCCTTGGCGGCCGGCTTGGCGGCCTTGGCCTTGGGCGCCTTCGGCTTCGCATCGGCCTCCGGGGCGGCGGCTTCCGAGCGGGCCAGCGCCGGCTCCATGGGAGCCTCCGCCGCGCCCAGGTCGACGCCCGAAGCCGCCTGGCCGGCGGCCAGGCCGTCGAGGATCGAGTCGGCCATCAGGTCGCAGTAGAGCTGGATCGCGCGGGCCGCGTCGTCGTTGCCCGGGATCGGGAAGGTGATGCCGTCCGGGTTGCAGTTGGTGTCGAGGATGGCGATCACCGGGATGTTCAGCTTGCGGGCTTCCTGGATGGCGATCGCTTCCTTGTTGGTGTCGATCACGAACATCAGGTCGGGGATGCCGCCCATGTCCTTGATGCCGCCCAGGGACAGCTCGAGCTTGTCGCGCTCGCGGGTCAGCTGCAGCAGCTCCTTCTTGGTGCGGCCACTATCGCCTTCCATCAGGCCTTCCAGCTCGCGCAGGCGGGCGATCGAGCCCGACACGGTGCGCCAGTTGGTGAGCGTGCCGCCCAGCCAGCGGTGGTTGACGTAGTACTGGGCGCAGCGCTTGGCCGCCGCGGCGATCGGGTCCGAGGCCTGGCGCTTGGTGCCGACGAACAGGATCCGGCCGCCGGACGCGGCGACTTCGCGCGCCTTCACCAGGGCCTGGTGCAGCAGCGGGATCGATTGGCTGAGGTCGATGATGTGGATGTTCGAGCGGCTGCCGAAGATGAACCGCTCCATCTTCGGGTTCCAGCGGTGGGTCTGGTGGCCGAAGTGGGCGCCAGCTTCCAGGAGCTGACGCATAGAGAAATCAGGAAGCGCCATTGGCTTGTCGTAGTCCCTTCTTCCGGTTGAACCTCCGCAGGCCACCCTCCCGATTGGAAGGACCGGAATGGAGAACGGCGGGATGTCTCCCCGCGCGTCGCCAAACGCCTGCGTGTGGAATGAGGCGGGCAGATAGGGGCTAAGGGCCCAAATTGCAAGAGGAACCGTCGGGCTCGGCCCTCAGGCGGCCTCGACCACCAGCATCCTCATCTCGCGCCGCAGCCGATAGCCGAGCCGCTCGTAGAGGGCGATGGCCGGCGCATTGTGGTCGTAGACGTGCAGGAAGGGCGTCTCGCCGCGCGCCAGGATCCGCTGGGCGACGACGCTCATCAGGCCAGCCGCATAGCCGTGCCCGCGATGGTCGGGGTGGGCGCAGACGCCGCTGACCTCGGTGAAACCCTCCGGCTTCATCCGCTCGCCGGCCATGGCGATCAGTTCGCCGTCTCGCTTCACGCCCACGAAATCGCCGAGCTGATGGGTGCGGGCATAGAAGGGTCCGGGCTTGGTCAGGGTGGCGAGCGCCAGCATCTGCGGGCCATCGTCATCGGTGAGCGGCTGGTGGTCGAAGCCCGGCGTGAGGATCTTCAGCTCCGCAGGATCGGCGGCCATCTGCAAGAGCACCGCGTGCGAGGCGACGGCCAGGCGCGGCGGCACGTCCGGCTCGTCCGCCTCGACCAGCGCCGCCTCGCCGTGGACGCGGACCAGCTCCGTCAGGGCCGCGCGGCTGGCCTCCGAGCGATCGGCCGCTGCGGCGAACATCGCGTAGTCCGGGTGGAACCGGCGCGCGCGGGCATCGCCGAGTCCGAGGCCGCCTTGACGGGTGGCGAGCGAGGTCCAGATGGGGCGGTCGAGAGGATGGGTCATGGCTCAGTTGAGCAATGTAATGGGCTGCGCCCCCATCTGCTCGCGCCTTTCGGACCGGCATTCGTCGCCGTCCTCACGCGTCAGCCCGATCAGAGGCCGCCGTAGGGCGAGAAGCCACCCTTGGGTTTCTTGGGCGCCGGATAGGGATCGAGCGGGTTCGGCGCGGCCGGCGGCTTCTGCTCCTGGAACGGCTCGAAGCGCTTGGGCTGGGCGAATTCCGGCGGCTTCGGAGGCTTGGGCGGTTTCGGCGGCTCCGGGAACTTCGGCGGATGATAGACGCCCGGCGCCGGCGGCTCGTAGCCGGAATAGGCCTGGGCCGCCGCCGAAGTGGCGAGGAGCGCGGCGCTCAAGACGAGAGCCGAAGCGAGCGAACGGGTCATGTCAGTCGTCCTTCATCCTGTCCGTGAGCGCATGGCCGCATGGCGGTGGCGGCCGCCGCCGGAGGCGTGGTGCGCGTGCGAGGCCCGATGGGCGTGCGGCGCCTTTGCGGCGTGAAATCCGTGGCCGCGGGCCTGCGCCGCGCCGGCGGCGAGGCTCAGGACGAGGGCCAGCAAAAGGGTTCTTGGCATCACAGGTCCTCCACGAAGACCACGCCCGGCGCGGTCTTGAGCGCGCCGCGCACGGCGGGATCCAGGGTGAAGCGCCCGGGCAGCTTGAGCTCGACCTCGCGCCCTCCGCCAATACCGGCCACCAGCACGATCTCGCCGCCCCGGACGTTGGTCACCCCGGCCAACCGCGTCTTCAGCGCCTCGATCTCGGCGCTGCGCGGGGCCACATGGATGCGCAGGCCCGCGACCACGTTCTCCACCGCCTTCTCGACCGGCTCGGCGCTGTCGCCGAAGAAGCGCACCTCGCCGTCCTTGGCGCTGGCCCGCACCGTGATGGCCAGCGCCTTGCCGGGCTCCAGCAGGTCGCGGCAGCGGCGCAGGGATTCCGGCGGGAACAGCACCTCATATTCGCCGGTGGGATCGGAAAAGGTCACGAAGGCGAACTTCTCGCCGGTCTTCTGGCTGGCCCGCTCCTGCTTGCGGCGCACGACGCCGGCCATCCGCAGGGCCTCCGCCCCGGCCTCGGCCTTCACCACGGCGTCGGCGTAGAGCTCGGTGCGCCGCCGGCGCAGCGCCTCGACCATGTCGTCGAGCGGGTGGCCGGAAAGGTAGAAACCCACCGCCGCCAACTCCTCGTCGAGCCGCTGGACCGGCGTCCAGCTGTCTATCTTGGCGATGCGCGGACGCGCCGCCTCGGCCTGGTCGCCGCCGAACAGGCTGACCTGCGACGACGCGCGGTCGTTGGCGACGCTCTGGGCGTAGCCGATCAGGCTGTCGGCCGCGCCCGCCAGTTGCGCCCGGTTCGGGTGGATGGTGTCGAAGGCGCCGGCGCGGGCCAGGGTGTCGAAGGTGCGTTTGTTGACGTGCTTGGGATCCACCCGTTCGACAAAATCGAAGATGTCGCGGAACGGCCCGCCCTCGCGGCGCACCTCGACCACGTGCTGCATGGCCTGCAGGCCGACGTTGCGGATGCCGCCCAGCGCATAGAGCACCTCGCCGCCCTCGACCTCGAAGTCGGCCCCGGAGCGATTCACGTCGGGGGCGCGGATCTTCACCCCGAAGCGCTTGGCGTCCTGGTAGAAGACCGACAGCTTGTCGGTGTTGGCGATGTCGAGGCTCATGGAGGCCGCGAAGAACTCGACCGGCGCATTGGCCTTCAACCAGGCGGTCTGGTAGCTGACCACCGCATAGGCCGCGGCGTGGGACTTGTTGAAGCCGTAGCCCGCGAACTTGTCGACCAGGTCGAAGATCGCCCCAGCCTGTTTGGCGGGCACCCCCTTCTCCGCGGCGCCGGAGACAAAGCGGGCGCGCTGCTGCTCCATCTCCTCCTTCTTCTTCTTGCCCATGGCCCGGCGCAGCAGGTCGGCCTCGCCCAGGCTGTAGCCGGCCAGGATCTGGGCGATCTGCATCACCTGCTCCTGGTAGACGATGATGCCGTAGGTCTCCTTCAGCACCGGCTCCAGGGTCGGGTGCAGATAGTCGATGGCCTTGCGGCCGAACTTGCAGTCGATGAACAGGGGAATGTTGTCCATCGGGCCGGGGCGGTAGAGGGCGCCGATGGCGGTGACGTCCTCGATGCAGTTGGGGCGCAGCTGGCGCAGGGCGTCGCGCATCCCCTGGCCTTCAAACTGGAAGACCCCGATGGTCTGGGCATTGCCCATCAGCTCGTAGGACGGCTCGTCGTCGAGCGGCAGGGCGGCCATATCGACCGCGGCCCCGCGCTGTTCGAGATACTTCAGCGCCCGGTCGATGACCGTCAGCGTCTTCAGGCCCAGGAAGTCGAACTTCACCAGGCCGGCGCTTTCGACCCACTTCATGTTGAACTGGGTGGCCGGCAGGTCCGAGCGCGGATCGCGATAGAGCGGCGTCAGCTCGGTCAGCGGCCGGTCGCCGATCACCACGCCGGCGGCATGGGTCGAGGCGTTGCGGTAGAGGCCCTCGAGCTGCAGGGCGATATCCAGCAGCCGGGCCACCGCCTCGTCCTCGTCGCGGGCCTGTCTCAGCCGGGGCTCGATCTCGATGGCCTTGGCCAGCGTCACCGGATTGGCGGGATTGGCCGGCACCATCTTGGCCAGCCGGTCCACCTGACCGAGCGGAAGCTGCAGGACCCGACCGACATCTCGCAGCACGGCGCGCGCCTGCAAGGTGCCGAAGGTGATGATCTGGGCCACGCGGTCGCGCCCGTAGCGCTGCTGGACGTAGGCGATCACCTCCTCCCGCCGCTCCTGGCAGAAGTCGATGTCGAAGTCGGGCATGGAGACCCGCTCGGGATTGAGGAATCTCTCGAACAGCAGATTGTACTGCAGCGGATCGAGGTTGGTGATGGTCAGGGCATAGGCGACCAGCGAGCCGGCGCCGGAGCCCCGCCCCGGCCCCACCGGGATGCCACGCGCCTTGGCCCATTTGATGAAGTCCGACACGATCAGGAAGTAGCCGGGGAAGCCCATCTGGGCGATGACCCCGATCTCCCGCTCCAGCCGAGCCTCATATTCCTCCGGCGTGACGGTATTGGCCTGGCCTTTGGCCATGCGCGCCTTCAGGCCCTCGCGGGCCTGGTGGGCCAGCTCGTCGGCCTCCGAGCGGCCGCCCTCGGTCGGGAAGCGCGGCAGCAGCGGATCGCGCTTGGCCGCCATGAAGGCGCAGCGTCGGGCGATGTCGAGGGTGTTGTCGCAGGCCTCCGGCAGGTCGGCGAACAGGGCGCGCATGTCGGCGGCCGGCTTGAACCAGTGCTCGGCGGTCACCCGGCGCCGCTCGTCCTGGCCCACGAAGGCGCCGTCGGCGATGCACAGCAGGGCGTCGTGCGCTTGATGCATCTCCGGGCGCTTGAAATAGACGTCATTGGTGGCCACCAGCGGCAGGTCGGCCTCGTAGGCGAAGCGGACCAGTTCAGGCTCGGCGGCGGCCTCGCGGGCCTCGCCGTGGCGCTGCAGCTCGACGTAGAAGCGATCGCCGAACGCCCGGTGCATTTCGGCAAGCGCCGCGCGGCCCTCCTTCACCTTGCCGGCGGCCAGCAGATGATCGACCGGCCCGTCCGGCCCGCCGGACAACATGATCAAGCCTTCGGCGTGGGCGCAGACCTTGGCCCAGGGGACGTGGGGATCGTCGGCCGCCTCGATCTCCAGATAGGCGGCCGAGGAAAGCTCGGTCAGGTTGAGGTAGCCGCGCTCGGACTGCGCCAGCAGCACCACGCACGGGGTCTTGGCCCAGCGCTCCGGCGGGACCTCGCCGATGCCGCTGACCGGCAGGATGCAGCCGACGATCGGCTGCACGCCCACGCCTTTGGTGGCGACGGAGAACTCCAGCGCGCCGAACAGATTGGCCCGGTCGGTGAGAGCCACGGCCGGCATGTGGGCGTCCTTGGCCATCTGGCCCACCACGTCGGCCTTGATCGCGCCTTCCAGCAGCGAATAGGCCGAGCGGCACCGCAGATGGACGAACCCTTCGCTCGTCTCGCCCAAGGCCAAGAGCTCCCCCATCCGCATGGCGCGTCAGCCCAGGTGAGCCGCCACCGTGCACATCATCCAGACAAAGCTGGCGACGGAAGCAAATGCCAGCGATTCTCGCGCGATCCGAACCATGTGCGGCGTTCCTGCTGTGGATGTTCGTTGAATGTTCTTATTCGCCTTTTGTTCTCGTTGTCAAGCTGGCCCCGGGCGCGACAATCGCAGGGCTGCCCGCACCCGCCCTGTCGTGGCGCGTTTGGGTCGAGGAGTTTCCGTGCGACCGAACTCAAGCCTCGTCCGCAGGTCCGCCGCAGCCTGCCTTTCCGTGGCTGTGCTGGGCGGCGCAGCCTGGGCGGCCGAGACGCCGCCCGGACCGCTGGAACAGGACGGCTGGACGCTGATCACCGCCAGCGAACAGACGCTGGTCTACATGAAGCCCGCCCCCTCCCCCGACCGCGCCCTGAAACGCGCCTGGACGGCCTATGACTCCGCGATCAAGCGCGACCGGTCGGGCTTCACCTTCATGTCGGTCCAGGCGCTGGGCGAATTCGACTGCCGGCGCAAGTCCGCCCGGGTGCTGGACGAGACCTTCCACGATGGCCGCGCCCTGCAGGGGCGCTCGTGGAAGATGCCCGGCTTCGTGCCGACCCCCTGGGCCCCCGTGGCGCCGGACTCGGTGGGCGCCGTGCGCCTGGCCTTCGTCTGCATGGGCGACGAGGTCTAGCCTCTCGCCTGCTCCACCAGATGACCGTCCTTGAGGGCCACCACCCGGTCCATGTGGCGGGCGAGTTCGAGGTTGTGGGTGGCGACGAGGGCCGCGACGCCGGTGCGGCGCACCAGGTCGTAGAGGTTGGCGAACACCGCCTCGGAGGTGGTCGGGTCGAGGTTTCCGGTGGGCTCGTCGGCCAGCAGCAGGCGGGGCCGGTTGGCCAGCGCCCGGGCGACGGCGACGCGCTGCTGCTCGCCGCCGGAAAGCTGGGCCGGCTGGTGGTCCCAGCGGTCCTTCAGGCCGAGTTCGGAGAGCAGCTGCAGCGCCCGCTCGCGGGCCGCCCTTGAGCCGACGCCCGCGATCATCTGCGGCAGGGCGACATTGTCGAGGGCGGTGAACTCCGGCAGCAGATGGTGGAACTGGTAGACGAAGCCGACGGCGCCCAGCCGCACGCGGGTGCGCTCGCGATCCGGCAGGTCCGAGCAATCCTGGCCCTCGATGGTGATGCGCCCCCCGTCCGGATGCTCCAGCAGGCCCGCGGCATGCAGCAAGCTGGACTTGCCCGAACCCGAGGGTCCGATCAGCCCGACGATCTCGCCCGGCCGCACGTCGAGGTCGACGCCCTTCAACACCGGCAGGGTCCCGGCCAGCGTCACATAGGTGCGCTCCAGACCGCGGATCGAGAGGATGGGCTCACTCATAGCGAAGCGCCTCCACCGGATCGAGGCGCGAGGCGTTCCACGAGGGCGGGAGGGTCGCGAGGAAGCTCATCCCCATGGAGAAGACGACGATGAAGGCGACCTCGATCCAGTCGACCTTGGCCGGGATGCGCGAAAGGAAATAGACGTCCGAGGCGAACACCTGCTGGCCGGTCACCCACTCGACGAAGCCCTGGATCGGCGAGATGTAGAGGCAGAACAGCACGCCGATGATCAGCCCGGCGAGCGTGCCCAGCACCCCCACCGCGCCGCCCGCCATGATGAAGATGCGCAGGATCGAGCCCTGCCCCGCCCCCATGGTCCGCAGGATGGCGATGTCGCGGCCCTTGTTCTTCACCAGCATGATCAGGCCGGAGATGATGTTGAGTGCGGCGATGCCGATCAGCAGCAGCAGGATCAGCCGCATGACGCTGCGCTCGACCTTGAGCGCGCCCCAGAACGAGGTGTCGCGCTGGGTCCAGTCGGTGACCACGGCGGTGGGTCCGGCGGCCCGGGCGATGGACGCCTTCATCGCTTCGGCGCGGTCGGGATTGGCCAGCCGAATCTCGATCTCGTCCACCGAGCCTTCGCGGCCGAAGAACAGCTGGGCCTGCTGTAGCGGCATGTAGATGTAGGCCTGGTCGTACTGGCTCATGCCGACCGTGAAGGTCGCGCCCACGGTGAAGGTCTTCTGCACCGGCGAGCCGCCGAAGGCGGTCGCCCCGCCCGACGGCGAGATGAGGGTCAGCGGCTGGCCGGCCTTGACGCCCAGCCCTTCGGCCAGGCGGTCGCCCATCAGGATCGTGTCGCCGCCGTAGTCGCCCTGGCCGTAGCCCGCGAGCGAGCCGTGGGTGATGTTGTGAGCGACGATCGGCGTGCCCGCCACATCGGCCGCCCGCACCCCGCGCACGATGGCGCCGGTGATCTGGTTCGGCCCCATGGCCAGCACCTGGCCCTGCAGCGCCGGGATGGCTTCCAGCACGCCCGGGACCTTGCGGATGCGCTGCACGGCCGGATCGAGCGCGGGTCCGTCGAGCACGCCGCCGGCCACGAACACATGGCCCTGGAAGCCGAGGATCCGGCCCAGCAGCTCGGAACGGAAGCCGTTCATCACCGACATGACGATGATCAGCACCGCCACGGCGAGCGTGATGCCGATGAAGGAGATCAGCGAGATCAGGGCCACGCCGCCCTGGCTGCGCCTGGCCCGCAGGTAGCGGCCCGCCAGCATCCGTTCCCAGAGACCGAAGGGGCGGGCCTTGGCGGTCGGGGCGACGCTCATACGCCCCTTCTCCCCTTGCGGGAGAAGGTGTCGGGCGGATGCCCGACGGAAGAGGGGTCGCGCCGACCGCTCCGCCTTGCCTTCAAGAGATCGGCGGAGAGGCCTGAGAGACCCCTCTTCCGACCCCCTTCGGGGGCCACCTTCTCCCGCAAGGGGAGAAGGAAAGCGCTGTGTCCGCTCACCCTGAGATCGCCTTCAGCGCCTGATCGAGCGGCAGGGACTGCCGCTCGCCGGTGGCGCGGCGCTTGATCTCAACGACGCCCTCGGCGACGCCCTTGGGGCCGACGATCAGCTGCCAGGGGATGCCGACCAGATCCAGCGCCGCGAACTTGGCGCCGGGGCGGTCGTCGCGGTCGTCGAGCAGCGGATCGAGGCCTGCGGCGGTCAGCGCCGCGTAGGCCTCTTCGGCCACGGCGTCCACCGCGGCCTCGCCGGGACGCAGGTTGACCACGGCCGCGCCGAACGGGGCGACGCTGTCGGGCCAGATGATGCCCGCCTCGTCGTGGCTCGCTTCGATGATCGCCGCCACCAGCCGCGAGACGCCGACGCCATAGGACCCCATCTGCACGAAGCGGTCGGCGCCGTCGGGCCCGGCCACCTTGGCGCCCATCGGCTTGGAGTATTTCTCGCCGAAGTAGAAGATGTGGCCGACCTCGATGCCCCGCGCGGTCATTCTCTTGGCCTCAGGCATGGCCTCGAAGCGGGCGGGGTCGTGCATCTCGTCGGAGGCGGCGTAGAGGCTGGTGCGGCGGGTGACTTCGGCCTCCAGGTCGCCTTCCCAGTCGATGTCGGGACCCGGCGCGCCCATCTCCACCAGGTCGCGGTGGGCGAAGACCTCGCTCTCGCCGGTGTCGGCCAGAATCATGAACTCATGGCTCAGGTCGCCGCCGATCGGCCCCGGATCGGCCTTCACCGGGATCGCCTTCAACCCCAGGCGCGCATAGGTGTTCAGATAGGCCAGGAACATGCGGTTGTAGGACCGCCTCGCCGCCGCCTCGTCGATGTCGAAGGAATAGGCGTCCTTCATCAGGAACTCGCGGCCGCGCATCACCCCGAACCGCGGCCGGCGCTCGTCGCGGAACTTCCACTGGATGTTGTAAAGATTCTTCGGCAAGTCCTTGTAGGATTTGATGTACGACCGGAAGATGTCGGTGATGACCTCCTCCGCCGTGGGGCCATACAGCAGGTCCCGCTCATGGCGGTCCTTGATGCGCAGCATCTCCTCGCCGTAGTCGTCGTAGCGTCCGCTTTCCCGCCACAGGTCCGCGAGCTGCAGGGTCGGCATCAGCACCTCGATGGCGCCGGCGCGGTTCATCTCCTCGCGGACGATCTGCTCGATCTTCTTCAACACCTTCAGGCCCAGCGGCAGCCAGGCGTAGATGCCCGCCGCCTCCTGGCGGATCATGCCGGCGCGCAGCATCAGCTGGTGCGAGACGATCTGGGCGTCGGACGGCGCCTCGCGCAGCGTCGGCATGAAGTAACGCGAAAGGCGCATGGGACTGGGGCGCTCCGGTCGGTGAGGTGAGCGGCTCTGATAGCCTTGCGGCGATCAGCTTGGCAACGCGCCGTGGATCAGTCGGCGTGCTTGGGGAAGTCCGGCAGGCTCACCAGATGGAACTGCAGGACCAGCCACAGGATGGCGAACAGGATCGCCGACACCCAGCTGGTGGTGATGAACTTCTTCTTCAGCTTCGGATCGACCGGCGCGCCGGGATCGCCGCCGTCGCCCTTGTCGATGCCAGCCTCGGCATGGGTGGTGACGCCGAGCGGCAGGATCGCGAACAGCACGGTCCACCAGATCGTCAGATAGACCGCGACACAGGTGAAGATGCCCATCAGGCGTGTCCCTTCGGCGTCTGCATGAGCTCGACGAGGACGCCGCCCATATCCTTGGGGTGGACGAAGATCACCGGCACGCCGTGCGCCCCGATCCTGGGCTTGCCGCCGTTCAGCACGGTGGCGCCCTTGGCGGCGAGGTCGTCGCGGGCGGCCTCGATATCCTCCACCTCGAAACAGACGTGGTGTTGGCCGCCCTTGGGGTTTTTTTCAAGGAAGGCGTGGATCGGCGAGGCCTGCCCCCAAGGCTCTATCAACTCGATCTGGCTGTTGGGCAGATTGACGAAACAGACCCAGACCCCCTGCTCTTCCATGACGAACTTCTCGCCGATGGAGGTCGCGCCCAGGATGTCGCGATAGAGGCGGACCGAGGCCTCGATGGAGGGCGTGGCGACGCCCACGTGGTTGAGTTTGCCGATCATGGCGCGGGTATAGCGCCGGGCTTCGATTGAGGCGAGGTCGGCGAGGACGCGGGAGCCATTCCACCTCCCAACTTCCGTCATTCCCGGGCTTGTCCGGGGACCCAGACACGCAAGCGCGGCCAGTCTGACCACGCGGCGGCGGCGTTGATCGCGACGCTCGGTGCTTCTGGGTGGCCGGGAC
The DNA here is from genome assembly GCF_035944335.1 of Phenylobacterium sp. Taxonomy (GTDB): domain Bacteria; phylum Pseudomonadota; class Alphaproteobacteria; order Caulobacterales; family Caulobacteraceae; genus Phenylobacterium. The sequence goes on from NZ_DASZBG010000076.1 coordinate 47,839, forward strand.
AAGCCCGGCCATGACGACCCTGTTTGTTGTGGATCTATTGCACCGCCGCCAGCGTCCGTTCGGGTTCGAACACCGCGCCGGCCGCGAACAGCGCCTCGATGCGCTCGAGCGACAGGCCGAGTTCGGCGAGCAGCTCGCGGCTGTGCTCGCCGAGGTCCGGCGTCGGGCGGCCATAGCCGGCCGGGGTGCGCGAGAAGTCGGCGACGCTGCGGATGCCCAGCGCCGGCCCCAGGCGCGGATGGCGCCAGGGCTCCAGGAAGCGGTTCTCCGCAAGCCAGGCGTCCTCCAGCACCTCGGCGCCGCGCAGCACCGGGGCGGCGGCGACCCCGGCGGCCCGTAGCGCATCGAGCGTGGCGGCTCGCGGACGCGCCAGGAAGGCGGCCTCCAGGGTCCCGGCCAGTTCGCCATCGCGGGGCGCGTCCAGGGTGTCCGCGCCGAGATCGAACCCCAGCACCTGGCCGAGCGCCCTGGCCTCCTCCGCCCGCTCACAAGCCACGCCGATCCAGCCGTCGGCGCAGGCGTAGTAGCGGTTCAGGGCGGTCAGGCCGATGCAGTCGAGGCCGCCCAGGTCGTTGGGCGGACGGCCTGGATAGGTGGTCACCTCGCCGATCTGGAACAGCAGGCTCTGGGCCATCAGGCTGGTGAGGATCTCCTGGCCCTCGCCCGTCCGGTCGCGGGCGTTCAGGGCCGCGACCACGGCGGCGGCGACCATGCCGGCCGTCGCCACGTCATTGACAGCGATGGTGTAGAGGATCGGATCGTCGTCCCCGCCCTGGGCGGCCATCATGCCGCCCTCCGACTGCAGCAGCGGGTCGAACCCCGGACGGGCGGCGCGCGGACCCTTGTCCCCATAGGCGTTGATCGAGCAGGAGACGACCCTCGGGTTCACCGCCTTCAGCGCCGGATAGTCGATGCCAAGCCGGCCGCGCACGCCGAGGCGATAGTTGTCGATGACCACGTCGGCGCCCCGGACGAGATCGAAGAACAGTTCGCGGGCCGCCGGCTGCTTCAGGTCCAGGCCGAGCCCGCGGACGCCGCGGTTGTAGCCCAGGAACTGGTGGCCGTCGGAACGGAACGGGTCGCCCTCGCGGCCCTCGATCTTCAGCACCTCGGCGCCCAAGTTGGCGAGCAGGGTCCCGGCATAGGCGCCGGCGATCACCGTGCCGAGGTTGAGGACGCGAACGCCGGCCAGCGGCCCATTGCCGGAACCGGCGCCGACGCCGGAGCTCGCCTCGCGGGGCCCCCACGCCGGCGGCTCGGCGATGGTCTGCGGCAGGCCGCGCACCTCGGCGGGCGTCTGCATCAGCCGCGCGGGCGGCGCGGGCATGGCCACCTCACCGAGCTTGGGATCCTCGAAGGTCAGGCGCAGGCCGCCGGCGGCGACCACTTCGCCGGAGAACCAGGCCTCTCGCGACCCCACCGCCGCGCAAGGCACGTCATTGGCCCGCAGCAGCTCCAGCCACTCGTCGCGCGGCCGGCTGGCGAAGATCTCGATCAAGAGGTCGCGGGCGGCGACCATGTCGACCTCGAAGGCCTCGAAGGCGTCCTCCAGCCCGATGACCTCGAAGGCC
>NZ_DASZBG010000077.1:0-6338 GCF_035944335.1 Phenylobacterium sp.
AGCGCCAGGACCAGCCTCATCGCGCCATCCCCTTCACCGCCCCATTTCCTTGATAGGTAGGTGGCGGAAGCAGCAGGTCAGGTGGTCGTTGACCATGCCCACCGCCTGCATCCACGCATAGACGATCACCGGCCCCACGAACTTGAAGCCCTTGGCCTTCAGCGCCCCCGCGACCTCCACCGCCAGCGGCGTCTGGGCCGGCACGCCGGTGTCTTCGGTCCAGGCGTTCTGCACCGGCTTGCCGTCGGTGAAGCTCCAGCAGAAGTCGGAGAAGTCCTCGCCGCGGTCGCGCATCGCCAGATAGATCTTGGCCCCCGAGATCGCCGCGTCGATCTTGGCGTTCGAGCGGATGATGCCGGCGTCGGCCATCAGCCGCGCCCGGTCGGCCGCGCCATAGGCCGCCACCGTCTCCGGATCGAAGCCGTCGAAGGCCGCGCGGAACGCCTCGCGCTTTCTGAGGATGGTGATCCAGGCCAGCCCCGCCTGGAATCCGTCCAGCACCAGCTTCTCCCACAGCGCGCGCGAATCGTACTCCGGCACGCCCCACTCGGTGTCGTGGTAGGCTTCGTAGAGCGGGTCGCCGGCCATGCCGCGCCAGGTGCAACGCTGGGCTTCCATCGGGGCTGACTTTCAGCGCAGCCGAGGCGCCAGCACAAGCGGGGTTCTGAGGGTTGAGCTTCGAAGGCTTCCAACTGTCGCAGATCGACCTGAAACCTCTTGGGGGCGAGGTCATGCTGCGCGTCCGCCACGGCGGCTCAGGCCCGCCCCTGTTGCTGCTGCACGGCTATCCGCAGACCCACATGATGTGGGCCAAGGTCGCCACCGATCTCGCGGCCGACTTCACCGTCGTCGCCCCCGACCTGCGCGGCTACGGCAAGAGCAGCAAGCCGCCGACGTCCCCCGATCACGACCACGACCACGAGACCTCGTCCAAGCGCGCCATGGCTCGCGACGCCGTCGCCCTGATGGCCCACTTCGGCTTCGACCGCTTCGACCTCGCCGGCCACGACCGCGGCGGCCGCGTCGCCTATCGCCTGGCGCTGGATCATCCCGACGCCGTCCGCCGCGTCTCGATCCTCGACATCATCCCGACCGGCGAGGTCTGGGCCCGCGCCGACCGGCGCTTTGCGCTGGGCTACTGGCACTGGTCGTTCCTGGCCCAGCCGCACCCCTGGCCCGAGACCCTGATCGGCGGCGATCCGGAGGCCTTCTTCTTCCGCTCCCAGTTCCGGAACATCCTCACCGGCTTCGAGGCCTACGAGGACTACCGCAAGGCCGTCCACAACCCCGCCGTCGTCCACGCCATGTGCGAGGACTATCGCGCCGGCGCGACCTACGACCGGTTGCTGGACGAGGACGACATGAAGGCCGGCCGCAAGATCGCCTGCCCCGTCCAGGTCCTGTGGGGCGCGAAAGGCGCGGTCGGCGCCTGGTACGACGTGCTCGAGGTCTGGTCCGCCTGGGCTAACGACCTGCGCGGCGAAGCCATCGACAGCGGCCACTTCATCCCCGAGGAAAAGCCCGCCGAGACCATCGCAGCCCTACGCCGCTTCTTCGCCGAGGGCCGCTAGCAGCCACGCGGGCCGCTCCACCCGCACCGGCCGGCCGTCGGCCGTAAGCTCCGCGCCCGCCACCCGGTCGAGCCGCACCAGGGCCATGGCCCGTCCGTCCAGGCCCGACAGCACTTCGCCGGCCCTGAGCGTCCCCGCCAGGATCTCCGATCCCGCCGCCGGCGGCGGTCCGTCGAAGACGATCGGCAGCATGCGGCTCTTCACCTGCCCGCGCCGCTTCATCCGCGAGGTGGTCTCCTGGCCGACGAAGCAGCCCTTGCGGAAATCGATGCCGTTCAAGAGGTCGAAATTGGCCTCGATCGGATAGGTCTGGTCCGACCCCCAATCCGCCGGCCCCGGCACGCCGAGCCTCAGCCGATGGGCGTCGTAGGCCGCCCCACCCCCGTCCACCGCCGCGCCGTAACCCCGCCAGCCCAGCTCGGCCAGCCGCGGATCGCGCACCCATCCCGTTCCCGGATCGCCGGCGCCGAACACGGCCGACACCGCCGTCTCGTCCGCCGCGATCTCCACCTTGGCCCGCAGCCGGTAGGTCATCAGCCGGTGCATCACCGCGGCGCGATGCTCCGCCGCCACATCCAGCCAGCAGCCGTCCTCGCGTCCCACCACGAACAGGTCGTAAAGCAGCCGCCCCTGCGGCGTCAGCAGCGCCCCGAACCGCGCCTCGCCGACCCCCAGCGTGTCCACGGTCTGGCTCAGCAGGTTCTGCAGGAAATCCCGCCAGTCGGGCCCGCCAACCGCGATCAGGGCCCGGTCCGTCAGGTGGGCGTAGGTGGCTTCGGCGTTCATCCCTGCAATTTGGGGGCGCCGGGGGTGGAGCGCCAGCGCCGAAGCGGCTTATAGACGCGCGCATGGCGACGGGGTCCTTCCCAATTCTGTTCATCACCGCGACCCGGATCGGCGATGCGGTGCTGTCGTCGGGCCTGATCAAGCGCCTGCACGACGAGATCCCGCAGGCGAGCTTCACCATCGTCGCCGGCCCCGTCGCGGCCCCCCTGTTCATGGAGGTCCCCAACCTCGACGAGGTCATCGTCTTCGCCAAGGCCAAGGACGGCCGCCACTGGTTCGACCTGTGGCGCAAGGTGCGCAAGCGCCGCTGGGGCCTGGTGGTCGACATGCGCGGCTCGGGCGTCTCGCGCTTCCTCTCGGCCAAGCGCCGGGCGATCTACCACCGCCCCGCAGGGCCGGTGACGCACAAGGTGCTCGAGGCCGCCCGCGTGCTCAGGATCGAGGACGATCCCGCCCCGCCGCACATCTTCACCTCGCCCTCCATCGAGGCCTATGCCGACGAGCTCACCGCCGGGACCGGTCCGATCCTGGCGCTGGCCCCGGCCGCCAACTGGGTCGGCAAGACCTGGCCGCTGGAGCGCTTCAGCCAGGTCGCGATCCGGCTGCTGCGCAACCGCGGCGCGGCGCTGGAGAACGGCCGGCTGATGGTGCTCGGCGGCCGCGGGGAGGCCAACCTCGGCCGCGACCTCAAGGAGGTGGTGCAGCGCGGCAAGCTGATCGACATCGCCGGCAAGGTCGACCTGCTCACCGCCTACGCCTGCCTGAAGCGCGCGCGGCTGTTCATCGGCAATGATTCCGGGACCATGCACCTGGCCGCCGCCGCGGGGATCCCGACCCTCGGTCTCTTCGGCCCCTCCGACGAGCGGCACTACGCCCCCTGGGGCGAGACCGCCCGCACGGTGCGCGGCGCGCGCAGCTTCGAACAGATCCAGGCGGTCGACCCGCGCCTCAATCAGGAATACTGCCACATGATGGACCTGGGCGTGGATGCGGTGCTGCATGCCGCCCAGCAGCTGCTGGCCGATACCGGGGAAGGCGTCCCCATGGCGCAGAACGATGCCTGAAACCTACGACCTGATCGTCAAGGGCGGCGAGGTGTCCGACCTCGCGGCCATACGCCTTCAGGGAACGGCTTGCGCCGCGGCCGCGCTTCCCTTGAAGCGCCAGTTCAACTCTTCGCCCGCATGGAATGGGACGATCTCCTCCCGGCCAGCCTCCAAGCGCTCAGGAACGCGGCATGGGCCCCGCTCGAGAACGACCCGCTCCTCATTGAGCGGAAGGCCGTAGAAGTTCGGTCCATGCTCAGAGGCGAACGCCTCCAGGCGGTCAAGCGCGCCCTCCTCTTCGAACGTCGCCGCATAGCTCTCGATCGCGAAGGGCGCATTGAAGACGCCTGCGCACCCGCAGGCCGCTTCCTTCTTGCCGATAGAATGCGGCGCGGAATCCGTGCCGAGAAAGAACTTCGTCGATCCCGAGGTCGCGGCGCGACGGAGCGCCAGCCGGTGTCGCTCACGCTTAGCGACAGGCAAGCAGTAAAAATGGGGGCGGATACCGCCCTCGAACATCGCATTGCGGTTGATACGTAGGTGATGCGGTGTGATCGTCGCGGCGACGTTCGCGCCCCGACTCTCGACAAAGCTGACCGCTTCTGCCGTCGTCACATGCTCGAAGACCGCCTTGACCTCTGGAAAGTCGGCGAGAATTTTCGAGAAGACTCGCTCGATGAATACGGCCTCGCGGTCGAACACGTCCACCGCGGGATCGGTGACCTCTCCGTGGACAAGCAGCGGCATGCCGATGCGCTGCATCCGCTCCAACACGCCGCGGATCCTGCTGACGTCGGTGACTCCATGTTCCGAGTTCGTCGTCGCGTGTGCGGGATACAGCTTACAGGCCGCGAAAACCCTGTCCTCGAACCCGCGCTCGACTTCCGCCGGATCGCTCTCGTCCGTGAGGTAGCAGGTCATCAGCGGTTCGAAAGAAGCATGGGCGGGATGGAGCGCCGCCCGAATGCGGTCGCGATACGCCGCCGCCTGCGCCACGGTCGTTACTGGCGGCGAAAGGTTGGGCATGACGATCGCGCGTCCGAACTGCCGAGCCGTGTACCCAACCACCGACTGAAGCAATTCGTGGTCGCGCAGATGGACGTGCCAGTCGTCCGGGCGACGGATGATCAAACGCGAAGCTGAAGGATCGGGCATGCAGCTTCGATACCACCCTCCGCCCGCCCCTGGCGACTGATCGCCGACACCCGCGCCTGGCTGGAGAGCGCCACCAGCGTGGCCCTCTGCGGCGCCGCCTGGCCCGCGGCTACGACGCCGACCTGACCATCGTCGACCTCAAGGCCCGCCGCACCTTCGAACACGAACAGATGGCCAGCCGCGTCGCCTGGACCCCCTTCGTCGGCATGGAGGCCAGGGGCTGGCCCATGGCCACCCTGATCCGCGGCGCCGTGGTCATGCGCGACGACGAGGTCATCGCCCCCCACCGCGGCGAGCCGGTGCGCTTCGCCGAGACGCTCGCGGTCTAGCCGACGACCCAAATCCGGCCCCTGGCGCCGAACTCCGGATCGAACCCGGGGCGAGACTGGAGTAGTTTGACCGGCATGGTCGCCGTCAAACCCAAGTCGACCCGCGCCACGCTCGAGCACCTGGTCGCCGAGAACTACTCCACGATCTCGCTCGGCCTGCTGTCGCCGCTGCTCGATGTCCTGAGCCTCTCGCGGGAGGCCTGCGGCGGCGACATGGACAAGTTCCTGATCATGCTGGTGGTGGCGATCCGCACCACCGGCCACAAGCGCTTCGCCACCTACACCCGCGAGCAGCTGCTCTCCGGCGAGGTGCCGGTGTTCCCCTCGCTGGGGGTCAATATCCAGTCGATCGCCGACAGCGTGGGGGCCTCGAAGGAGACCATCCGGCGCAAGGTGACCGAGCTGGTCAAGGCCGGCTGGATCGAGCGGCAGGGCAACAAGCTCTACTTCACGGCCAAGGCCTACCGCGATTTCGAGAAGGTGCGCGAACGCATCGGCAAGATGTCCGTGCGCCACCACCAGGTCGTCGAGCAGCTCCGCGACGCCGTCCCCACGGACTGAGCGCCGCTGCGGCCAGCCGCAGGCGACTTCGTCGTCGGTCCGCCCTAGGGTGGCCGAGCGGTTCATAGAGGAGGAACCCGATGCGGCCTTGCATCCTGATCCTGGCGATCGCCGGCAGCCTCGCCTGGTCCGGCGCGGCCGGCGCCCAGGGGATGACCATGGGGATGGGCTCCACCGTCCAGCACACCCAGCCGGACGATCCCTTCGCCTCGGGTCACATCGAAACGCCCCGGGAGCGCTATGCCCAGGAGCTGTCGAGGCTTCGCAGCAAGATGCTGCGGATGACCGCGCAGGACGGCGGCCAGCTCTCCGAGGCGCATCGCGCGGCCCTGCAACGCGAACTGGACGCCATCAACACCGCCTACGCCGCCAACGCGCGCCCGCCCCGCCGCTAGCCACGCGCCCATCCCCCACGGCTGTCATCCCGGTTTCGCCGCGCACGCAGCGCGCCATCGATCCAAACCGCAGAAAACGACCCTCGGGATTTGACTCCCGGTCATTTGTATGTTCTACTTTTGTTCTCACATGAAGCCCTCCACCGACATCGCGAGCGAACTGGACGAGGGGCTGAAGCGGCTCTTCCAGGCGGGCCTTGAGCTCAGCCTGCAGCTGCAGGCCGATGCGATGGCCGCGGAGCCTGCGGAACGCTCAAGGCTGGCGCTCACCTTCCACCGGCTCTCCCGCGGCGTCCGCCAGACCGCGGCCCTGCGCATGAGGCTCGCCCGCGAGGCCGAGCGCGCCGGGCGTGAACAGACCGCCGAGGTCATCCAGCTCGACCAGCGACGGCTCGAAAAGCGCAAGGCCCACGTCAAGGCCGCCGTCGAATGCCTGATCTGGACCGAGGCCGAGAGCCCCGAAGCCCTCGATGCCTTCAAGGAGAAGTTCGAAGA
>NZ_DASZBG010000078.1:0-2831 GCF_035944335.1 Phenylobacterium sp.
GGCCGCCTGCGCGCGGGCTTTCCTCGCGGCGGTGAAGGCCGGCGGCCCCGCCCCCATCCCGCTCGAGGAAATCCTCGAAGTCAGCCGGCTGTCCATCGCGGTCGCCGACCGCGCGGACTGAGGATGAACCTCGGCCGCTTCATGCGCACTGTCCGGCGCCTCAAGCCTGAACAGGTCTGGGGCCGCGCGGCGCATCTGATCCCTCGGGGTCGTCCGGACCTGCGACCCGCACCGCGGCGCCGCGCGCCCACCGCAGCCTGGGTCACCGCCGCGCCGAAGGCGGCCGCCTTCACGCCGCCCGCGACCCTGCGGTTCCTCAATGAGGCCGGCGATGTCGTGCGACCGCAGGACTGGCAGGGCGGGCACGACCTGCTCTGGCTCTACAATCTGCACTACTTCGACGACCTCGCCTCGTCCGAAGCCCTGGCCGCGCCGGCGCCGCGCGTCGCCCTGATCGACCGCTGGCTCTCCGAGAACCCACCGGCCGCGGGCATCGGTTGGGCGCCCTACCCCACCTCCCTGCGCATCGTGAACTGGATCAAGGCGCAGCTCGCCGGTTTCCCCCTCCCCGCCGCCGCGGCCGAGAGCCTAGCCGTGCAGGCCCGCTGGCTGGCCGGACGGCTGGAGCGCCACCTCCTGGGCAACCACCTGCTGGCCAACGCCAAGGCCCTGGTGTTCGCGGGTTGCTGGTTCGAGGGCGCCGAGGCCGACGGCTGGCGGCGGCGGGGCCTGGCCCTGCTGGCCGAACAGCTGCCCGAGCAGATCCTGCCCGACGGCGGCCATTTCGAGCGCTCGCCCATGTACCACGCCATCATCGAGGAGGACCTGCTCGACCTGCTGAACCTCGCCCGCGCCTTCGGAATGGCGGACGAGCCCGTGCTGCGCGACCTGCCGGGCCGGATCGCCGCCATGCGCGCCTGGCTGGCCGCCATGACCCATCCGGATGGCCGGATCAGCTTCTTCAATGACGCCGCCTTCGGGATCGCCGCCGAGCCCGACGAGCTGGAGGCCTACGCCGCGCGCCTGAGATTGCCGGCTGTCCAGCAGCCCACAGAGCCGGTCGCCGCGCTTCGCCCGTCCGGCTATCTGCGCTTGCGGCTTGGCGAGGCGGTGGCGCTGATTGACGCCGCGCCCATCGGACCCGACTACCTGCCGGGCCACGCCCACGCCGATACCCTGTCCTTCGAGCTCTCGATCGGCGCCGCCCGGGTGATCGTCAATGGCGGGACCTCGGTCTATGGCGACGGGCCGCAACGGCAGCTGGAACGGGCGACAGCGTCCCACTCGACGGTGGAGATCGATGGCGAGAACTCCTCGGAGGTCTGGGCCGGCTTCCGGGTCGGACGCCGCGCCCGCGTCCGGGACCTGACGGTCGAGGCGTCCGAGGATGAGGTCAGCGTCTCCGCCGCTCACGACGGCTATCGCTGGCGCCGCGGTCGGCCGATCCATCGCCGGCGCTGGACCCTCACGCGTTCGAGCCTGACCGTCCGCGACGAGGTCGACGGCGCCGTCAGGGCCGCCATCGCCCGCTTCCATTTCGCGCCGCAGGTCGAGGCCACGGCCGAGCCCGGCGGGCGCAGAGGCGTCTTGGTGCTGCCCGACGGCCGCCGGGTGGCCTGGACGAGCAGCGCGCCGGCCCGCATCGAGGCGGACGAGTGGCGCCCGGAATTCGGCCTCCGCACGCCGTCGCATCAACTCGCGGCGCGCCTCGACGGCGCGGCCCTCGAAACCCGCTTCGACTGGTAGCGCCGTGCACATCCTGTTCCTCAGCGACAACTTCCCGCCGGAGGTGAATGCGCCCGCCTCGCGCACCTTCGAGCATTGCCGCGAGTGGGTGGCGGCCGGCCACCAGGTCACCGTGATCACCTGCGCGCCCAATTTCCCGCGCGGCAAGCTCTACGAGGGCTACCGCAACCGGCTGATGGCTCGCGAGACCATGGACGGCATCGAGGTGGTCCGCGTCTGGTCCTATATCAGCGCCAACGAGGGCTTCTTCCGCCGCAGCCTCGACTACCTGAGCTACATGGCGAGCGCGACGCTGGCCGCGCCCTTCGTCGGCAAGGTCGACATCGTGGTCGCCACCTCGCCGCAGTTCTTCACCGCCTGCGCCGGCCGCATGGTTGGGCTGATGCATAGCAGGCCGTTCGTCTTCGAGCTGCGCGACCTGTGGCCGGAATCGATCCGCGCCGTGGGCGCCGTGCAGGACGGCTGGCTGATCCGCGCGCTGGAGCGGCTGGAGATGAGCCTCTACCGCGGCGCGAAGGCCATCGTGTCGGTGACCCATGCCTTCCGCGACAAGCTGATCGAGCGCGGCGTAGCGCCGGATAAGATCCATGTTGTCACCAACGGCGCCGACCTCGGCCGCTTCGCCCCCCGGCCGCGCGACGCGGCGCTCGCCGCCCGGCTCGGCTTCACCGGCAAGTTTGTCGCCGGCTACGTCGGCACCCACGGCATGGCCCACGCCCTGGAGACCGTGCTGGAGGCCGCCGAGCGGCTGCGCGACCGGCCCGACATCGGCTTCCTGTTCCTCGGCGACGGCGCCAACAAGGCGGCGCTGAAGGCCAAGGCGCGTGCGATGGGCCTGACCTCCGTGGTCTTCGTCGACAGCGTTCCGAAGGAGGAGGTCGCCCGCTACTGGTCGCTGCTCGACGCCTCGATCATCCACCTGAAGCGGACCGAGCTGTTCACCACCGTTATCCCCTCGAAACTTTTCGAGTGTATGGCCATGGGCCTGCCGGTGCTGCACGGGGTGGCCGGCGAGTCGGCTGATATCGTGCGGCGGGAAGATTGCGGAGAGGTCTTTGAGCCGGAAAACGCCGAGCAACTGGCCG
>NZ_DASZBG010000079.1:0-5181 GCF_035944335.1 Phenylobacterium sp.
CATCGAGCAGGAGCTGATCGACGGCCGCGGCTTCGTGCTGATCCGCGGCCTGCCGCGCCAGTGGTGGTCCAACGACGACATGTGCCTGGCCTATTGGGGCATCGGCGCGCACCTCGGCCGGCCCTGGCCGCAGAACGCCAAGGGCCATGTGCTTGGCGATGTGACCGACCAGGGCAAGCAGCCCGGCGACCCGACGGCGCGGGGCAACGAGCTCGGCCAGGTCGGCCTCGACTTCCACTGCGACGGCTCGGACCTGGTGGGCCTGCTCTGCCTGCAGTCGGGCGTCTCCGGCGGGCTCTCGGCGGTGTGCAATTCCGTGGCCCTGCACAATCGCCTGGTGGCGGAACGCCCGGACCTCGCCGCCGAGCTCTACAAGCCGCAGCCCTACGACTACCGCGGCGAACAGGCGCCCGGCGGCCGCGGCTGGTACCTGATGCCGGTCTTCACCCGCCATGGCGAGCGGCTCTTCATCCGCCTGATCCGGCCCTACATCCTGGCCTCGCAGCGCCACGCCGACGCGCCGCGCCTGACGGCGAAGGCCGAAGAGGCGCTGAGCTGGATGCAGGAGATGGCGGAGGGCGGGCAGTACTCCGTGCTGATGGATTTCCAGCCCGGCGACATGCAGTTCATCAACAACTACCACGTGCTGCACGGCCGCACGGCCTACGAGGACGACCGCGCCGCCGGCAAGGTGCGACACTTGAAGCGCCTGTGGCTGGAGACCGACGTGCTCGCCGATCGCCCGACCCAGTTCCAGAACCGGATGGGCTCGCACTGGGCGCAGAAGGTCTCGATCAGTCGGCTGGACGCGACCAACTAGCGACGGTTCGAAAGCCGCATCGCCTCGGCAGCGATTCGCCGCCATAACCGACGCATGACCCTCGCCGTCGCCGAGCCCGACACCACGCCGCTGGACGCCGCCCGCGAGATCCTGCGCCATACCTTCGGCTACGAGGAGTTCCGCGGGCTGCAGGGCGAGGTGATCGCCGAGGTGCTGGCCGGCCGAAGCGCCATGGCCGTGCTGCCCACGGGCGGCGGCAAGAGCCTGTGCTATCAGATCCCCAGCCTGATCCGGCCCGGCCTCGGTCTCGTCGTCTCGCCGCTGATCGCGCTGATGACCGACCAGGTGGCGGCGCTGCAGCAGTCGGGTGTTGCGGCGGCCCGGCTGGATTCCAATGTCGAGCCGGAGGCCAAGGCCGAGACCTGGCGCAGGATCGAACGCGGCGAGCTCGACCTGCTCTACGTCTCGCCCGAAGGCCTGATGCAACCGTGGATGCTGGACCGGCTGGCTCGCACGCCGCTCGCCCTGATCGCCATCGACGAGGCGCACTGCGTCAGCCAGTGGGGCCACGATTTCAGGCCCGAATACCGGATGTTGGGACGGCTCGCCGAGCTGTTCCCGACCGTCCCGCGGCTGGCGGTCACGGCCACCGCCGACGCCCGGACACGCGACGATATCCGCGGCGAGCTGCATCTGACCCACGCCGCCGAGTTCGTCGCGAGCTTCGCCCGGCCCGAACTCATCCTGTCGGCCGAACGCAAGCGCGGGCCGAAGGAGAAGCGGGTCATCGATCTGGTCACCGCGCGCCCCGGCCGTTCCGGCGTGGTCTACTCAGGCTCGCGCGACGGGACTGAGAAGCTCGCCGAAGCGCTGCGGACGGCCGGCGTGCCGGCGCTCGCCTATCACGCCGGCCTCGACCGGCGGCTGCGCGAGACGCGGCTGGAGGAATTCCTGGAGGCCGACGCCGCGGTGATGGTGGCGACCATCGCCTTCGGCATGGGGGTGGACAAGCCCGACGTCCGCTTCGTGATCCACGCCGATCCGCCGGCCTCCATCGAGGCCTATTGGCAGGAGATCGGCCGGGCCGGCCGCGACGGCGATCCGGCCGAAGGCATCACCCTCTATGGCGCGGCCGACATGGCCTGGGCCCTGCGCCGCATCGGCGAGCGGGAGATGGAGGACAGCGTCAAGCAGGTGCAGGTCCGCAAGGTCCGCCAGCTTTACGCGCTGCTCGATGGCACGGGTTGCCGCGCCGCCGCCGTGCGCCGCTACTTTGGCGAAGAAGGCGTCGAGGCCTGCGGCCAGTGCGACCTCTGCACCGGCGCGGTGGAGACCACCGACGCCACCGAGGCCGCCCAGAAGGCGCTGTCGGCGGCGCACCGGCTGGCGGGACGGTTCGGACGCGGGCGGCTGATCGACCATCTGCTGGGCAAGACCAAGGACGTCAGCCCGCAGGAGTCCAGCCTCTCCACCTGGGGCATCGGGACCGAACTCACCCTCGCCCAGTGGCGCGACCTGACCGACCAGCTGCTGTTCGAAGGCCTGCTGCGGGAAGACCCCAACGACGGCCGGCCGCTGGTCGGCGTCGGCGACGCCGAGGCGGTGCGGGCGGTGTTCCGCGGCGAGCGGCGGGTGCTGATGCAGGCCCGCAAGGAGGCGCCGGCCAAGGTGCGACGGCCGCGGAAGGGACGCGAGGCCCTGACGCTGGCGCCGCACGACCAGCCGCTGTTCGAGGCCCTGCGGGCCTGGCGCGGCGCCGAGGCCAAGGCCCAGCACGTGCCGCCCTACGTGATCTTCCACGACCGGACGCTGGCCGAGATCGCCGCCGCCCGGCCCGCCGCCCGCGCCGCCCTGGTGCGCCTCAACGGCGTCGGCGAAGGCAAGCTCGCCCGCTATGGCGATGCGGTCCTCGAGGTGGTGCGCGGGTTCGAGGCCTAGACGTCGACCTCGGCGTCCAGGGCGTTCTCCTGGATGAACTCGCGGCGCGGCTCGACCAGATCGCCCATCAGGCGGGCGAACATGTCGCCGGCGTCCTCCGCGTGGTCGACCCTGACCTGCAGCAGGGTGCGGGCGTTGGAGTCGAGCGTCGTTTCCCAGAGCTGGTCGGCGTTCATCTCGCCGAGGCCCTTGTAGCGCTGGATGGCGAGGCCCCGGCGGCCGTTGTCCATCACCGCATTGACGAGGTCGATGGGGCCGCGGACCGTGGTGGTGCGCTCGCGCCGGGTGAAGACCGCCGGCTTTTCGAACAGTTTGGCGAGCTCGCGGGAGCGCTCGGCCAGGCGCCGCGCGTCGGCGGCGTGCAGCAGCAGCTCGTCGAGCACGATGCGTTCGGAGACGCCGCGCTTCACGCGGCTGAACACATAGCCGCCGCCTTGCGCCTTGGCGCCTTCCCAGGCGCCGTCGCCTTCCTCGGCGTAGAGGTCGAGCCGCCGGGCGGCCACGTCCGGATCGCCGCCTTCGGTCAGCAAGCCTGCCAAGGCGGCCTGCTCCACCGCAAAGGCCGGCGCCCGGGTCGCCAGCCGCTCGACATTGGCCTTGGCGCCGCGCGCCGTGGTGACCATGGCCAGCAGGTCCTGGCCGGCCAGGCGTTCGCCGCTGGCCAGATCGAGGGTCGCGCCGTCGACGCCCTCGTCGATCAGGTAGATTTCCAGCTCGGCGTCGTCCTTGAGGTAGCGGACCGACTTGCCCTTGGACGCCTTATAGAGCGGCGGCTGGGCGATATAGAGGTAGCCGCGGTCGATCACCTCGCGCATCTGCCGGTAGAAGAAGGTGAGCAGCAGGGTGCGGATGTGGGCGCCGTCCACGTCGGCGTCGGTCATCAGGATGATCCGGTGATAGCGGATCTTCTCGATGTCGAAGTCCTCGCTGCCGATGCCGGCGCCCAGCGCGGTGATCAGGGTGCCGATCTGCTCGGACGCCAGCATCTTGTCGAAGCGGGCGCGCTCGACGTTGAGGATCTTGCCCCTGAGCGGCAGGATCGCCTGGTTGTCGCGGTTGCGGGCCTGCTTGGCCGAACCGCCGGCGGAATCGCCCTCGACGATGAAGATCTCCGACTTGGCCGGATCCTTCTCGGCGCAGTCGGCGAGCTTGCCCGGGAGCGAGGAGATATCCAGCGCCGACTTGCGCCGCGTCAGCTCGCGGGCCTTGCGGGCGGCCTCCCGGGCCGCGGCGGCCTCGGCGATCTTCTGGACGATCAGCCGGGCCTCGTTGGGATGCTCCTCGAACCAGGAGCCGATGCCGTCGGAGACCAGGCCCTCCACCGCCGGGCGGACCTCGGAGGAGACCAGCTTGTCCTTGGTCTGGGATGAGAACTTGGGGTCGGGGATCTTCACCGACAGCACGCAGGTCAGGCCTTCGCGCGCGTCGTCGCCGCTGACCGAGACCTTCTCACGCCGCGCCGCGCCGGAGCTTTCGGCGTAGCCGGTGATGATCCGCGTCAGCGCCGAGCGGAAGGCCGCCAGGTGGGTGCCGCCGTCGCGCTGCGGGATGTTGTTCGTGAAGCACAGGACGTTCTCGTGGTAGCTGTCGTTCCACCACAGGGCGAGGTCGATCTCGACCGTGTCGCGCTTGCCGCGGATGACGATGGGCTGCTTGATCAGCGCGGTCTTGGCGCTGTCCAGGTGGCGCACGAAGGCCTCGATGCCGCCCTCGTAGTGCATGACCTCGACGAAGGGTTCGGCCTCGCGGTTGTCCTTCAGCCAGATGGTCACGCCGGAGTTCAGGAAGGCGAGCTCCCGCAGCCGGTGCTCCAGCGTCTTGCGGTCGAATTCGATGAAGGCGAAGGTTTCCAGCGACGGCGAGAAGGTGACCTCCGTGCCGGTGAGGAACTCGCCATTCTCGCGCAGCGGCGACTTGCCGATGATGACCAGGGGCGAGACCGGATCGCCGCGCCGGAACTCCATCTCGTGGGCCTGTCCGCCGCGATGGATCTTCAGCTTCAGCCAGTCGGAGAGCGCGTTGACGACGGACACGCCAACGCCGTGCAGGCCGCCGGAGACCTTGTAGGAATTCTGGTCGAATTTTCCGCCGGCGTGCAGCTGGGTCATGATGACCTCGGCCGCCGAGACGCCCTCGCCCTCGTGGACGTCGGTGGGGATGCCGCGGCCGTCGTCGGTGACGGTGCAGGAGCCGTCGGCGTTGAGGATCACCTCGACGCGGGTGGCGTAGCCGGCCAGGGCCTCATCGATCGCGTTGTCGACCACCTCATAGACCATGTGGTGCAGGCCCGAACCGTCATCGGTGTCTCCGATGTACATGCCCGGCCGCTTGCGGACGGCGTCGAGCCCCTTGAGGACCTTGATGGAATCCGCGCCGTAGTCGCCCTGGCCGTTGGCGTCGAGGCCGTTTTCATCCAGGCCGTTGGCGTCCAGGCCATCGGCCTTCGGGGCCTCGGAGTCGGG
>NZ_DASZBG010000080.1:0-133044 GCF_035944335.1 Phenylobacterium sp.
AGGCCGCAGTCGTCGAGGCGCCTGGCCTCCACGGTCACCGCGCCAAACGCCTGGCCGTTCAGCTTGTCGACCGACAGGGACGCGCCCTGGTTGGAGTAGCCGGCCTCGCTCTTGGGCACCATCAGCACCGCCTCGCCCGACGTATCGCTGAGCGCGATGGGATGCAGCTGCGCCTTGCCATGGGCCCACCGCTTGAGGACGCTGAACAGCTTGGGATTGGGCTCGAAGGCCGCGACCTCGCAGCCGTGCTGGAGAAGCGCGTAGGTCCAGACGCCCTTGTTGGCGCCCACATCGATCGCCAACCTCGCCGGGTCGGCCAGGAAGGGCACGAGACGGATCTCGCGTTCGCCCTTGCGCAGCTCCTTGCGGTACTTGTAGCGGGCATAGAGCGGCGGCGGGACGAACAGCCGCTTGGCGGTTTCCTCCAGGCTCTCGGGCGGGGTCCAGGACGCGGTCATGCGCAAGCTTTGCGGGCTTTTGGCCGCCAAGTCACCCCGGGTCACCCGGGCTTCAGCGCCTGCACCAGGGCGCCGGAATAGGTCGCGTGGCCCACATGGGTCAGCCGGCTCTCCACATCGGCCCAGACCTCGCCGCCCAGGTCGCGCCAGCGGCGGCAGAAGGCGTAGTCCTCGGACAGATATTCGCCGGTCTCCGGCTCGATCATCGGCTCGAACACCATGACGGTGCGGCCCGGCTCCTCCTCGAGCTCGGCGGTGAGCTCGGGATGGGCCTGCGCCACGCGCCGCACGACCTCGCGGCGGATCAGCAGGAAGCCGGTCCCGGCATAGGCCACCTTGGCCAGGCCGCCCTCCACCTCGATGGCGTTCTGCGGATGGGGGATGAAGCGCACGACATAGCTCAGCGAGGCGGCCTGCAGGTCCGCCGCGCCGGCCAGCGCCGCGGCGCGGATGCGCTCCCAGTCCAGGTGCTTGATGGGATAGACCCCCGCCGCCATGTCCTTGTCGGCGGCCAGCAGGCGAAAGGCGTTCTGCGGCGCGAAGCCGATGTCGGCGTCGATGAACAGCAGGTGGGTGGCGGCGGGATGGGCCAGGAACCGCGCCGCCAGCCGCGCCCGGGCCCGCGGAATGATGCGGTCGTCCTCCAGCAATTCCACGTGGCAGCCGAGGCCGCGCGCTTCGCAGGCGGCCTGCAGCGCCACAACCGCATGCAGGTATTCGATGGTCACCTGGCCGCCGTAGGCCGGGGTGGCGATGTAGAGGTGCGGCGCGGCCATGAGCGCCAGCTTAAGCGCCATGCTCGCGCAGGAAAGCCTCCACCAGGCCGTCGTAGAGCACAAAGCCCTTGTAGGCCCGGAACGCGGGCGTGGCGTCCCGCCAGGCCAGGGCGAAGGCGGCGAGCCGTTCGGGCTCCTCGGCGACGGATGCGAGCGGCGCCAGGTGGACACGGATGGTAAAGACGGCGCCGCCGGTCTCGGGCAGCCGGCGCAGCGTCTGGCGCTCGACGCGGATCTGCAGCGCTTGGCCGGCGTCGGTAGGGGCGATCTCGCCGATCCGGGCGCGGATCGGGGCTGAGCGCGGCGTGTGCAGCTCCGCGGAATTGACGATCGTCCAGTTGCGCCGCTCAAGCACCAGTCCGGGGCGCAGGCCCTCGAAGATGCGCTGCACGCGGACCAGGAAGCGCTCGGAGAAGCCCTCGACCGGGCCATGCAGTTCGCCGAGGCTGCGGCCCACCACCTCGGCGGCGGTGAAGAAGGTGCCGGCGCTCAGCGACAGCGCGGTCAGCCGCCATTGCCCGTCGAGCTTCTGCATCAGGCACAGATCGTCCGGCGTGCGCCGGGCGGCCGCGTAGAGGGGCGGCAGGTCGCCGCGCCGCTGGCCGGGGCCGAGCGCGTCTTCCACCAGCGCCAGCACCTCAGCCTGGCCCTCGCGGGAGCCCGGCGTCTCGGCCCAGACCAGGTCGCGCGCCGCGGCGAACAGCGGATCCTTGCGGGCCGCCGGATCGGCCTCGCCGCCCTCCAGCCAGGCCTCCGGCGCGACGGGCCTCAGGCCGATGGCGAAATCGGCGCCATCCTCCCAGGGCCGACGGCCGACGGTCATTCTCCGGGGCTCATGGGCGCAGGCGGCAGATCGCGAACCAGACGGCGAAGGCCGCGGCCACGCCCACGCAGTCGGCGACCCAGTCCTTCCAGTCCATGTCCCGGCCGAACGGCAGGGCGCCTTGCAGCACTTCCACCGCAATGCCGAAGGTGAGCGTGAAGACCAGGATGGCCGCGGGCTGGCCGGGGAACAGCACCAGGCCGACGGCGGCCAGCACCGCCCAGGCGATGGCGTGCTCGGCCTTGTCCCACAGGTGGCTGTTGGGCAGCGATGTCGACGGCGCCAGGCACATGTAGAGCAGGATGGCCGTGGCCAGGCCGTAGAGGCCGAGGCGGAGCGCGAGGGGGAGGCGATCGAATCCCATGCCGCCTTACTTGCACGTCCTGCGGCCTCTCTCTAGACCGCCCCAGGTGTCCAGGTTGGCATCGGGCGGAGCGGGCCATGGCTGTCGAGGCGGTGATCTGGGATTTCGGCGGGGTGTTCACCTCCTCGCCGTTCGAGGCCTTCAACCGCCTGGAGGCCGAGCGCGGCCTGCCCAAGGACTTCATCCGCACGGTCAACGCCACCAACCCGCACGACAACGCCTGGGCGCTGTTCGAGCGCAATGAAGTCGACGCCGCGGGGTTCGACCGCCTTTTCCTGGAGGAATCCACCGCCCTCGGCCATCCCCTGCGAGGCCGCGACGTGCTGCCGAGGCTCTCGGGCGAACTCCGCCCGCGGATGGTGGCGGCGCTGAAGGCCTGCAAGGCGGCGGGCTTCAAGGTGGGCTGCATCACCAACAACGTGGTCTCCGAGCACTCGCCCGGGCAGGATTCCGAACAGCGCGCCGCCGGCGCCATGGGCCAGGTGATGCCGCTGTTCGACGCCATCATCGAAAGCTCCAAGGCCGGCGTCCGCAAGCCCGACCCGAAGATCTACCTGATGATGTGCGAGCTGCTGGCCGTGTCGCCGCAGGCCTGCGTCTACCTCGACGACCTCGGGATAAATTGTAAGCCTGCCGCCCAGCTTGGCATGACCGCCATCAAGGTGGTCGACGTCGACCAGACCCTGGCCGAACTCGCGGCCGCCACGGGCCTGACCTTCGAGGCGGAGCAACCGGCATGACGCGGCCCGTGAAGATCGGGGCCGCGCAGGCGCTGAAGACCCTGCCCGGCTGGTCGGCGGTCGAGGGCGGCCGCGACGCGATCCAGCGGACTTACAGGTTCGCCGATTTCAACGCGGCCTTCGCCTTCATGACGCGGGCCGCCCTGATGGCCGAGAAGCTCGACCACCATCCGGAGTGGTTCAACGTCTACAATCGGGTCGAGGTGACGCTGGCCACCCACGACGCCGACGGGGTGACCGAGCTGGACGTGCGGCTGGCGACGTTCATGGACGAGATCGCGGGATGACCGTGGGGAGAGAGACGATGGCGGGACGGGTCGCGGGCAAGAAGGCCTTTATCTCGGGCGGGGCCCAGGGACTGGGCGCGGCGGCGGCGCGGCGGCTGGCCGAGGAAGGCGCCAAGGTGAGCGTGGCCGACGTCAATCTCGAGGGCGCCAAGGCCGTGGCGGCCGAGCTCAACGCGGCGCATGGCGAGGGGACCGGCTTCGCCTTCCCGCTGGACGTCACCAAGGAGGACCAGTGGATCTTCGCCCTGGAAGAGGCCGACGAGGCCATGGGCGGGATTTCGGTGCTGGTGAACAACGCCGGCATCAGCCGCGGCGGCGACATCGAGAGCCTCAGCTTCGAGGACTGGAAGCTGGTGATGAGCGTCAATGTCGATTCCGTGTTCCTGGGGACCAAGCACGCGCTCAAGTACATGCGCGCCCACCAGCCGGGCTCGATCGTCAACATCTCCTCGATCGCGGGCCTGATCGCGGCGCACAATTCGCCGGTCTACAACGCCTCCAAGGCCGCGGTCTGGCTGCTGTCGAAGGGCATCGCCCTCCACTGCGCCAAGCAGAAGCTCGACATCCGCTCCAACTCCATCCACCCGACCTTCATCGACACCCCGATCCTCGACCCGCTGCGCCAGCGGTTCGGCAAGGAGGAAGCCGAGGCCAAGCTGGCCCGCCAGGTGCCGCTCGGCCGCATCGGCCAGCCCAGCGATATCGCCAATGCGGTGTTGTACCTGGCGTCCGACGAAAGCCGCTTCATGACCGGCGCCGAACTGAAGCTCGACGGCGGCATCTCGGCGATGTGACCACTAGGCCGTCATCCTCCGGCCACGCACCAGCGGGGTCCGGGGGACCCAAGCGGCCCGGGAATTCCCGCAAGTCAGCTTAGGTCCCCCGCATCTCCCTCCGGTCGAGCGGGGGAAGACGGATGGGGGGCTAGTTCACCAGGATCGCGCCCAGCAGCAGCCGCGCGCCCGGGCCCCCCAGCACCTGGTCGGTCTCGCGTTGCAGAGAGGCGGCCAGGAAATCCGCATTGGGCGCCGCGCCCGGGGGCAAGCCCGCGGCGTAGATCAGCACGGTCTGGAGGTAGGCGGCGCGGATCCTGGGCATGATCGACTCGGCGCGGGCGCGCAGGCCGGCGTTGGGAATGTCGAGGCCGCACTCCAGGGTCAGCACCCCGCGCCGGCCGCCGGGCCTGGTGGTGGCGCCGGTCAGGGTCTCGATCGGGATGTAGGTGACGCCGCCGGCCTTCTTCTTCTTCTCGCCATCGGCGGCCCGGGCGCGCGGCGGCGCGGCCAGGGGAAGGGCAGTGACGGCGAGGCTGAGCAGGAGGTCGCGGCGTCTCATGGGACCACGAGCCTGGCCCGCGCCGGTTAGCGGTCCCTTTACGCCGGAGCCGAAGACGCCGGCCCGTGCTAGGATGGCCCCTGTCTAGCGGGTGCGGCCCTGGGTGCGCGCCGCTCGAGCAATTCGGACGGCTCGCGCCCGCGGCCAAGGCGCCCCAGACCAGAGAAGGTCCGGGAG
Source organism: Phenylobacterium sp. (assembly GCF_035944335.1). Lineage (GTDB taxonomy): Bacteria > Pseudomonadota > Alphaproteobacteria > Caulobacterales > Caulobacteraceae > Phenylobacterium. The sequence goes on from NZ_DASZBG010000080.1 coordinate 4,961, forward strand.
AAAGCCCATGCCGACTGCCAACCACGTCGAAAACCCCCTCGAATACGTCGTCGAGCGAATGAGCTGGATGGTCGCCGGGATCGGCCGCGCCATCGCCGCCCGGCCGCGCGTCCGCGAGCTGGTCGCGCCGCCGAAGGTGCGCCGGATCGGCCCGGCCGACCTCTGGGCGTCCTTGCGCGAAGGCATGGCCGACCTCGGCGCGGTGCGCGACGACGTGGCCTTCGTGGCGATCATCTATCCGATCGCGGGCCTGGTGCTGGCGGCGGTCGCCTTCCACTACGAGCTGCTGCCGCTGGTCTTCCCGCTGGTGTCCGGTTTCGCCCTGGTGGGCCCGGTGGCCGCGGTCGGCCTCTACGAGATCAGCCGCCGGCGCGAGCTGGGCGAGGAGGTCAACTGGGCGACGGGGCTGAAGGTGCTGCAGGCGCCGAGCCTCGGCTCGATCGTCGGCCTGGGCGCGATCCTGCTGATCCTGTTCACCGCCTGGCTGCTGGTCGCCTGGAGCCTCTACGCGGTGACGCTCGGGCCGCAGCCGCCCACCAGCCTGAGCGGCTTCGCCCGCGAGGTGCTCACCACGCCGGCCGGCTGGACCATGACGGCGGTGGGCGTGGCCGCCGGCTTCGTCTTCGCCGCCGTAGCCTTCGGGCTGAGCGCCGTCTCGTTCCCGCTGTTGCTCGACCGAGACGTGGGCGTGGCCCGCGCGGTCGAGACCTCGCTGCGGGCGATCCGGGAGAACCCCGCCACCATGGCGCTCTGGGGCCTGATCGTCGCCGGGGGACTGGCGCTGGGTTCGCTGCCGGCCTTCGCCGGGCTGATCCTGGTCATGCCGCTGCTCGGACACGCGAGCTGGCGGCTTTATCGCAAGGTGGTCGTCGCGCCGGGGGCCGAAGGCTGACTAGGCGGCCAGCCCGGCCTGCTGAATGAGGTCGCGGACGGCCTCCACCTGATCGGGCTCCCGGGAGAGCTCGGCGCGGGTGTCCTCGTGGCGAACCAGCTTCATGGCCTCGGCCTTGGCGCGATCGGCGGCGGGCCCCAGGGGCGCGCTCTCCCCGCAGGCGAGCTTGAGGAGCAGGGTCAGCCGGTGCACCGCCGAGGTGTTGGCCTTGGCGAGCTGGGCGGTCAGCTTGGCGTCGGCCTCGATCAGGCCGCCGAGGTCACCGAGCTTGAACTGGATCGGCTCGAAGTCCTCCGCCACCAGGCCGCAACGGGCGCAGGCGCGCTGCAGCGAGGCCAGAGCCGCCAGTCGGCCGGCCACGCCATCGCTGGAGTTGCGGAACTCCTTCTCGAAGCGCAGCGAGGAGATCACGGCCTTCAGCCAGCGGCCGGCCTGGCGCTTGTTGGCCGCGCCGATGATGTTCTCGGTCAGCCACACCAGGGCCTCGGCCTCGTCCTTGGCCTGTTTGCCGGCGCCCAGGTAGGATTCCACGAACTCGCCGGTCACCAGCATCTTGGAGCGATTGGAGAAGGCGGTCTGGACATCCTCCAGCGGCAGCAGCTTGCCGGCCGCCGCGGTCAGCGACATGGCGAGCGCGCGCAGGATGTCGATCTCGGCCACCGCGTCGCCGGGGCGCAGGCGGCGCGGCCCGTTCAGCTCGCGCAGGATGCGCGCGCCGATGGCGGCGCGGACATGGGTGAAGGCGTCGTCGGTCAGCCAGCCGGCCAGCCGCTGGGCGGCGGGTGAGAGGGGCGGCATCACCTTGGCCACGCCCGGTTCGGCCTTCATCAGCATGGTGACCGCGTCGGCGGCGGCCAGGCGGGTCATGGCGGCGAGGTTGCCGCCGAGGTCCAGACCCTTGCCCAGAATGTCCTCGAGGCCCGGCTTGGAGCCCAGGATCTCGGCCAGCGGCTGGGCGAGGGTGGCCAGCGCCAGGGCGCGGGGCGCGCCCTTGGCCGGCGCCCCGTCGGCCAGATCCAGCAGGCGCGAGACCTTCTCGATCCAGCCGCGGGCGGGCGCGATGGAGGCCGCGACGCCGGCGCCCAGCAGGTAGCTGCGGTCGGGATCGTGCGAGATGCGCTCGGCGGCCGCGGCGAAGCCTTCCTTGTCGACGTCGGGCAGCTTGCCCTTGCGGCCGTCGGTGAGCAGTCGCTCGATGGCGCGTTCGATCAGGGCGTGGAAGGCGCGGATGACCTCGTGGACCGAGCAGCCGCGGGCCTGGGCCTCGGGGATGGCGATCTTCTGCACCGCGTGCTGCAGGTCGGTGCCGGACGTCTCCAGCTGCTCCACAAGGTCGGGCCGGTGCAGCAGCTCGAAGGGGGTCGCGTGGTTGCGCTCCAGCCAGCTTTCCAGGAGCCGGCCGATCCGCTCGCGCGCGTGGATGGTGTAGAGGTCCTGCGGGGTGACGCAGATCGGCTCCACGTCCTCGCGGACCGGCGCGCGTTTGGGACCGCCCTCGGCGAGTCCGTCCTTGAAGATTGTGACCGTCTGGAACTCGCGGGTCTCGTCGTCGAGGGTCTCCTTGGTGACCTTCACGCCGGCCACGCGGCCATCCTTCATGAGATCCTGCGCGGCCGAGACGGCGGCGGCGCGAATCTCAGTCGCCATCTCCAGCGCCCAGCCGGAACCGGGCGTCTTGCGGACGTAGACCTCGAAATGCACGCGCCCACTACCCATCTTGACGTGGCTCCCCCCGGAGACCGCATAAGGTCTACGATCAACCTTAAGCTCAGGTTGATCTGCGGGAACGCTTCGCGCACGCGCCCCATTGAGGCCACGGTGCGGGCCGAATAGCTTCGCCATATTCCGCAAGGAGACCTCGAACCTCGATGGCCAAGATCACCCTGGTGGACGACGACGAGAACATCGTCACGTCGGTGAGCCTCGCGCTGGAAAGCCACGGCCACACGGTCAAAGCCTATTTCGACGGCGCGGCGGGCCTGGCGGCGCTGGAGAACGAACCGCCGGACCTCGCCATCCTCGACGTGAAGATGCCGCGCATGGACGGCATGGAAGTGCTGCGCCGGCTGCGGCGCACCACCGACCTGCCGGTGATCATCCTCACCTCCAAGGACGACGAGATCGACGAGATCCTCGGCTTCAACCTCGGCGCCGACGACTACATCCACAAGCCGTTCAGCCAGCGCCTGCTCATCGAGCGGGTGAAGGCGATCCTGCGCCGCGCGGGCATCGATGGCGAGGAGGCCGCCATGACCCCGGCCCAGGCCGCGGCCGAGGCCGGCGCGCGAGCGATCAAGCGCGGCAAGCTGACCATGGACCCGGCGCGCCACGACTGCCTGTGGGACGGCAAGCAGGTGAAGCTGACGGTGACCGAATTCCTGCTGCTGCAGGCGCTCGCCCAGCGCCCCGGATTCGTGAAGAGCCGCGACAACCTTATGGACGCGGCCTACGACGATCAGGTCTATGTCGACGATCGTACGATCGACAGCCACATCAAGCGCATGCGCAAGAAATTCCGTGAAGTGGACCCTGAGTTCGACGCGATCGAAACCCTCTATGGCGTCGGATACCGCTACCGGGAAACCTGAGCGGCCGAGGCGGCGCTCCCGGCTGGACTGGCTGCCGGGCTCGCGGCTCGGCCGGCTGATCGTCGTCCTCAACGTGCTGGGCCTGGCGATCCTGATCGTCGGCGCCCTGGTGCTCAATGAGCTCCGGCGCGGCCTGGTCAACGCCCGCATCGACAGCCTGACCACCCAAGGCGAGCTGATCGCCACCATCCTCGACGAGTACGCCACCGCCGGCGACCCGGCGCCGATGATGAACGCCGCCCTCGGCAGCGAGACGCTGCAGATGCTGGCCAATCCCAAGACCCAGCGGGCACGGCTGTTCGACGCCCACGGCAAGGTGGTGGCCGACAGCGACTGGGTGGCCGACCGCGTCCGCCTGCGCGATCTGCCGCCGGCCAGGCGACGCGGCGAGACGGGCAAGATGAGCTTCCAGCTCCCGGCGCTGAGCGCAGCGCCCACGGCGCGCGAGGCGCATCAGCAGCTCCAGGCCGAGGTCGCCCACGCGCTGGCGGGCCAGCGCTGGGCCGGGATGCGGGTCGGCGAGGACGGCAAGCGCGTGGTCTCGGTCTCCATCCCGATCCAGCGGGTGCAGGCGGTGCTGGGCGTGCTGACCCTGGAAGCCAATGACGTCGACGCCATCATCGCCCGCGAACGGGCGGCGCTGATCCCGTTCATCCTGATCGCCATCGCCGTGACCCTGTCCTCGTCCCTGCTGCTGAACCGGCTGGTCGCCCAGCCGGTTCGCCGGCTGGCGCGGGCGGCCGACAGCGTGCGCCTGTCCCGGGCCCGCGCCATCTCCCTGCCCGACCTCGCCAAGCGCGACGACGAGCTCGGCGATCTGACCCGCAGCCTGGAGGATATGACCGCCTCGCTGTCGGAGCGGATGGACGCCATCGAACGCTTCGCCGCCGACGTGGCCCACGAGATCCGCAATCCCCTGACCTCGCTGCGGTCGGCCGTCGAGACCCTGGACATCGTCACCGATCCGGTGGCGCGCGAACGGCTGCTCTCCATCCTCAAGAACGACGTGCAGCGGCTCGACCGGCTGGTCACCGACATCTCCAACGCCTCGCGGCTGGACGCCGAGCTGTCCCGCGATCAGCCCCGGCGCATCGACATGGAGCGGCTGATCTTCGAGGTGACGGCCCTCTACCAGGCGACCGCCAAGCCCGGCGAGATTCGCGTGCGCTTCGAGGCGACCCCGGGCCTGGAGCCGCCTTTCGTCATGGGCCGCGAGGGCCCGCTGAGCCAGATCTTCCGCAACCTGATCGACAACGCCCGCTCCTTCTCGCCGCCGGGCGGCGAGGTGGTGGTGGGGCTGGCCCGCGCCAAGGGCACGGTGATCGCCACGGTCGCCGACAGCGGCCCCGGCATCCCGCCGGAGAACCTGGAGACGGTGTTCGAGCGCTTCTACACCTCGCGGCCGAAAGGCGCGGCGTTCGGCGGCAACTCGGGTCTGGGCCTCTCCATCGCCCGCCAGATCGCCCAGGCCCATGGCGGCCATCTGCGCGCCGCCAACCGCATGAAGCCGGACGGCGAGATCGGCGGCGCCATGTTCATCCTGACCATGCCCGAGGTCGCCGCGTGATCCGCCCCGAGACGCGCCCCGAGACGCGCCCCGAGACGCACCCCGAGATTCGTCACGCCGGCCTGATCGCGCGCCGGGCGGCCGGCCTCGGCGGCGGCCTTTGGCGCGGCGTCCTGATCGAGGGCCCTTCCGGCGCCGGCAAGAGCGACCTGGCGCTGCGCGCGCTGGATCATGGCTTCACCTTGGTGGCCGACGATCGCGTCGAGCTGTGGGTGTCCGACGGCCGGCTGTTCGGCAAGGCGCCGGCCGCGCTCGCCGGGCTGATCGAGGCGCGCGGTGTCGACATCCTGCGGCTGACCGCCCTGCCGCTGGCGGAGGTGGCCCTGGTGGTGCGCTGCGCAACGCCGGAGCGGCTGCCCGACGCCGAGCGCACGGAAATCCTCGGCGTCGCCCTGCCTGCGGTGACCATTTCGGCCCTGGAAGCCTCGGCTCCTGCGAAACTCAGTCGCGCGCTGGCGAGGTTTGACGGGGCCCTCAACAGGCGTATGTAGCACCGCTCGCGGACAAGGATTTCGGGCCGCGGCGGGTGGGGATAACCCTTGAGAGCACTGGCATGATCGGGCTCGTGATCGTCACGCACGGGCGGCTGGCGGAGGAATTCATCTTCGCCATGGAGCATGTGGTGGGGCCGCAGGCCGCGGTCGAAGCCATCTGCATCGGGCCCGAGGACGACATGGAACGCCGCCGCGCCGATATCCTGGCGGCCTGCGGACGGGTCAACACCGGCCAGGGCGTGATCCTGCTCACCGACATGTTCGGCGGCACCCCGTCCAACCTCGCCATTTCGGTGATGGAGCAGACCAAGGCCGAGGTGATCGCGGGCCTCAACCTGCCGATGCTGATCAAGCTCGCCAGCGTGCGCAACCGCCAGAGCCTGGAAGATTGCGTCGCCTGCGCCCAGGAGGCCGGCCGCAAGTACATCTCCGTCGCCTCCTACGTGCTGGCCGGCGAGAAGTGACCAGGACGGCGAGCCGCAGCGTCGACATCGTCAATATCCGGGGCCTGCACGCGCGCGCCTCGGCCAAGTTCGTCAAGCTCGCCTCCACATTCGACGCCGAGGTCCGGGTCTCCAAGGACGGCCAGACCGTCGACGCCCGCTCGATCATGGGCCTGATGATGCTGGCCGCCGGACCGGGGTGCTGCATCGAGATCGAAGCCGAGGGCAAGGACGCCGCCGCCGCCGTGGCCGCGCTGGAACAGCTCGTCGCCACCAAGTTCGACGAGGACGAGTAGGACTCACCCCTCCCCTGAAGAGCAGGGATGCGACCCGTCAGGTCTTCAGCTTCCAGCCGGTCCGGAAGATCCAGGTCACGGCCGCCAGGCAGGCCGCCATGAAGCCGAGGGTCATCGACAGGCTGATGCCGACGCCCACGTCGGAGACCCCGTAGAAGGCCCAGCGGAAACCGCTGATCAGATAGACCACCGGGTTGAAGAGGGCGATCTGCTTCCACACGCCCGGCAACATGCTGATCGAATAGAAACTTCCCCCTAGGAAGGTCATCGGGGTGATCACCATCAGCGGCACGATCTGCAGCTTCTCGAACCCGTCGGCCCAGATTCCGAGCAGGAAGCCGAACAGCGAGAAGGTGACCGAGGTCAGCACCAGGAAGGCCAGCGCCACCGCGGCGTGGGCGATGGAATAGGCCACGAAGAACCGCGCGGTCACGGCGATCACCAGGCCCAGGATCACCGATTTGGTGGCCGCGGCCCCCACATAGCCCAGCACGATCTCGACGGCGGAAATGGGCGCGGAAAGCACCTCGTAGATGGTGCCGGCCCACTTGGGCATATAGATGCCGAAGCTGCCGTTGGAGATGCTCTCCGTCAGGATCGACAGCATGATCAGCCCCGGCACGATGAAGGCGCCATAGCTGACCCCATCCACGGCCGGCATGCGCCGCCCGATCGCCGCGCCAAAGACGATGAAATAGAGCGAGGTGGTGATCACCGGCGCGGCCAGGCTCTGCACGACGGTGCGGGCCCAGCGGTGCATCTCGAACATATAGATGGCGCGGATGGCGTGGACGTTCATTGCGCGCCCCTCACCAGGCTGACGAAGATCTCCTCCAGCGAACTCTGTTGCGTCTGCAGGTCCTTGAAGTCGACGCCCCTCTTCGACAGCTCACGCAGCAGCTCGGCGATGCCGGTGTGCTCCGCCTGGGCGTCGAAGGTGTAGGTGAGCTCGCTTCCCTCGGCGCCGAGCGCCAGGTCGTATTGCGTGAGCCCCGCCGGCACGGCCTTCAGGGGCTCCTGCAGCTGGAGGGTCAGCTGCTTCTTGCCGAGCTTCTGCATCAGGACCTTCTTGTCCTCCACCAGGATCAGCTCTCCCTTGGAGATCACCCCCACCCGGTCGGCCATCTCCTCAGCCTCCTCGATGTAGTGGGTGGTCAGGATGATGGTCACGCCGTTCTCGCGCAGACCCCGGACCATCTCCCACATGTCGCGCCGCAGCTCCACGTCGACCCCGGCCGTGGGCTCGTCGAGAAACAGGATCTTCGGTTCGTGGGACAACGCCTTGGCGATCATCACCCGCCGCTTCATGCCGCCCGAGAGCGCCATGATCTTCTCGTCCTTCTTGTCCCAGAGCGAGAGGTCCTTCAGCACCTTCTCCAGGTGCGCCGGATTGGGGGCTTTTCCGAACAGGCCGCGGCTGAACTTCACCGTGTCCCACACCCGCTCGAACGCATCGGTGTTCAGCTCCTGCGGCACCAGCCCGATCTTCGAGCGCGCCGCGCGGTAATCGCGGATGATGTCGTGACCGTCCGCCGTCACCCTGCCCGCCGTCGGGCGAACCAGGCCACAGGTGATGCCGATCAGGGTGGTCTTGCCCGCGCCGTTGGGGCCCAAGAGGGCGAAGATCTCGCCCTCGCCGATCGTCAGGTCGACGTTCTTCAGCGCCTGGAAGCCGCCGGCGTAGGTCTTCGAAAGACCCTCAATCTGGATGATCGGCTGCACTCAGGCTCCCCCGCTGGGCGACAGATAGGGCTCGCAGGACGCTCGAACTAGGCCTGCGCCGACACGGTGCAGCCGAAGCGACCGGCAGCGTAGTCGAAATAGGGGCCGATCTTGTCGAGGGTCGCATTGCCCAGAAAGCCCACGGCGTCGGGTCGTGCGAAGTAGCCGACCGGCGGCTGGACGATGGCGCGGGCGGGCGCAAGGGCGCGGCCGCAGAGCTCGAACCGATCGAGGGCATGGACCGGCAGCTCCAGTCGCGCGGCGCCGGTCCCGCCGGCGCTGAACACCTGCAGTGGCTTGCCGGACAGGCCGGCGTCGCGCGCCTGCGCCTGCGTCAGGTTCACGTAGAAGACGGCGCCCGGCGAGAGCGATGCGCCGGTGTCGAGCCGCAGCCGCATCGGCCGTCCGTTCACCGCCGCCTCGACCGAGGGAATGCCGTTGTCGAGGGTCATCGGGCGGGTGTCGCGCGGCGTTCGCGCCCGCCAGACCAGCCGGCCGGCGGCATAGTCGATGCGAAGCGGCGCCTGGTCCAGGAACTCCTGGCCCAGGATGCCGACGCAGGCCGGGTCGTAGCTGCCGAGCCCATAGACCGTGACGTCGACGGTCCGTCGGAACACAGAGCCGATCTCGAGGCGGACGGAGGCCGCGCGCGCGACCTCCGTCCCGGCGGTTCCCTCCACCTGGCCGCCGGTCTCCAGCGGGAGGCCGAGCTTCGCGGCGAAGGCGGCGTCGAGGGCGCTGCGCGATGCCCCGGTGTCGAGGATCATGCGCGCGGGACGACCCTCGATACGCACCTCGATGAACAGCCCGCCATAGCGGTCGTAGATCAGCGGCAGGCCGGTTTCCGCCGCGCGCGCCAGATCGGGCCCGGCGAGCAGTCCGGACCCCGCGGCCAGCATATCGCGGCGGCTCGGCCTCACGGGGCCGCCGCGGTCCCCATCGGCCGCATCTTCAGGTCGGCGAGCAGGGCCTCGTCGGTGTTGCGGTCGGGATTGTTGGTGGTGAGCAGCCGGCCACCGACGAAGATCGAATTGGCGCCGGAGAGGAAGCACAGGGCCTGCAGCTCCTTGGTCATGTGCTCGCGGCCGGCGGCGATGCGCACCACCGACTTCGGGCAGACCAGCCGCGCGACGGCGATCATGCGCACGAACTCCAGCGGATCGACCGGCGTGGAGCCCCCCAATGGCGTGCCAGGTATCGGCATCAGGTCGTTGATCGGCAGGCTTTCCGGATGGCTCGGCAGGGTCGCCAGCTGGTGCAGCAGGCCCGCGCGGTCGCGGCGGGTCTCGCCCATGCCGACGATGCCGCCGCAGCAGGTGGAGATGCCGGCCTCGCGCACCGCGCTGAGCGTATCCAGCCGCTCCTGATAGGTCCGCGTGGTGACCACCTGGTCGTAGTAGTCGGGGCCGGTGTCGAGGTTGTGGTTGTAGAAGTCGAGGCCGGCAGCCTTCAGGCCCTTCGCCTGGGCGGGCGTCAGCATGCCGAGCGTGGCGCAGGTCTCCAGGCTCAACGCCTTCACGCCGGCGATCATGGCCGCCACCTTCGGCAGGTCGCGGTCCTTCAGGTCGCGCCAGGCCGCGCCCATGCAGAAGCGCTGCGCTCCGCCCGCCTTGGCCTGCGCGGCCGCGGCGATCACTGCATCGGCCTCCATCAGCTTCGAGGCGGTGGTGGCGGTCTTGAAGTGCTGCGACTGGCTGCAGTAGCCGCAGTTCTCCGGGCAGCCGCCGGTCTTCACCGACAGAAGTTGGGAAATCTGCAGCTCGGTCGGATCGAACCAGGCCCGGTGGACCTCGGCGGCCCGGAACACCAGCTCGGTGAACGGCAGCTCGAACAGCGCCTCCACCTGCTCCAATGTCCAGTCGTGGCGCGGCTGGGCCCAATCGCGGCTGGCGTTGAGGACGGGCGCGTTCATGGAAGCCTCCGGGTTCGGCCGGCTTTAGAGCCCGACCGCCGCCGACAGGCAACCCGTTGGCGCTGCGGCGCGCTTCTTAGGCGTGGGCGGTAGAGAGGCGTGTCATCAAACTGTCACGAGCATTGCAGCGCACAAGTGATAGGACTCCGCCGTCGGCGCCGGTTGGAGCACCACGCGTGAGCGGATCTCGAGAGATCGAGCTGAAGTTCCTGTGCCACCCAAACGACCTTGGCGCGGTCCTGGCGGCCGCGCCGGAGGGCGACGACGATTCCCGCGAGCTGATCAGCGTCTATTTCGACACCCCGGACCTCACCTTGCAGAAGGCTGGCGTCTCGCTACGGGTGCGCGAGAGCAAGGGCCGCCGCATCCTCACGATGAAGCGCGGGGAGGGGCTGGCGCGCGAGGAATATGAGGCGCCCCTGGAGGGCGAAGCCCCGAACGGCGAGTTCGCACCGCTGCGCGAGATCCTTTCCGATGGCGACGCCGCGGCCCTGAAGCCCGCCTACAACGTCCGCGTCACCCGCCGCCAGCGGCTGGTGAAGTTCGCCGGCGCCGAGATCGAGCTGGCCCTCGACCAGGGCGAGGTCTCCGGCGGCGTGCGCGTCTCGCCGATCAGCGAGGTGGAGCTGGAGCTGAAGGCCGGCCATCCCTCGGCCCTGTTCGACCTGGCCCGCGACCTGTCGAAATATGCCCCGCTCTATCTGTCCTTCGACACCAAGTCGGCCCGCGGCCAGGCGCTGGTCGCCGGCCAGACGGTGGAGGCGCGGCGCAAGGAAAAGGTGAAGCTCGACAAGGCCGCGACCGCCGGCGCGGCGTTCCAGACCGGCGCGCGCAATGCCCTGGCCCAGATCGCCGCCAACGCCGCGGTGCTGCGCGAGGCGCCGGGCCCGCACGCCGTGCACCAGCTCCGCGTCGCCGCCCGCCGGCTGCGCAGCGGCCTCGTCACCTTCCGCCGGGTGGTCGAGGACCCCGGCTACGGCCAGGTGAAGGCCGAGCTGCGCTGGCTCGCCAAGGCCTTCGACGAGGCGCGAAACCTCGATGTCTATGCCGAGACCGTGCTGGAGCCGGCGATCCGCATGCCATCCCCGCCCGCCGGGCTGTCGGCCCTGGTCAATGCGGTGGCCGAAGCGCGCGAGGCGGCGCGCAAGACCGCCGGCGAGACGGCCTCCTCGATGCGCTTCCGCACCCTGATGATCGACGCCACCGGTTGGGTCGAGACCGGCGCCTGGCTCTCCGCCGAACCGGCCCGCCAGCCGGCGAGGCCCTTCGCGGCCCGCACCCTGGACCATCGCCTGGCCAGGCTGATGAAGCAGGGATCCAAGCTCGAGACGCGCGACGACGCGGCCCGCCACGCGGCCCGTATCCAGGCCAAGAAGCTGCGCTACGCCGCCGAGGGTTTCGGCGGCCTGTGGCCGGAGAAAAAGGCCGACCGCTTCGTGGGCCGCGTGAAGCGGCTGCAGGATGAGCTGGGCGGCCTCAACGACATCGCCACCGCGGAGTCCCTGCTGGCCGGGCTCGCCCTCACGCCCGACGCGGCCTATGCGGCCGGCGAGCTGGAGGGCCTGCGCCTGGCCCGCAAACCGAAGCTCGTCGCCTCCGCCGCCAAGGCCCTCGGCCGCCTGGCCGACGCCGAGCCGTATTGGCGCTAGAAATCCCTCCTCCAAAGAGGAGGGAAAGGTCACATAAAGAAATCCTTATATCCTCCTTGCCGGGCTTCCGCCGCGCCGCTATAGAGCCGCGACTTAGAAATTCCGCCTGCAAGGACAGCACATGGCCGACTACCTCGTCAGAGACATCTCCCTCGCCGACTGGGGCCGCAAGGAGATCGAGATCGCCGAGACCGAGATGCCGGGCCTGATGGCCGTGCGCGCCGAGTTCGGCAAGGACCAGCCGCTGAAGGCCGCCCGCATCGCGGGCTCCCTGCACATGACCATCCAGACCGCGGTCCTGATCGAGACCCTGCAGGCCCTGGGCGCCGAGGTCCGCTGGGCCTCGTGCAACATCTTCTCCACCCAGGACCATGCGGCCGCGGCCATCGCGGTCACCGGCACGCCGGTGTTCGCCGTGAAGGGCGAGACGCTGATCGAGTACTGGGAATACGCCCACAAGATCTTCGAGTGGCACGACGGCGGCTACCCGAACCTGATCCTCGACGACGGCGGCGACGCCACCCTGCTCTGCGTGCTGGGCCCCAAGGCCGAGAAGGATCCCTCGATCCTCAACAACCCGCAGAACGAGGAGGAAGAAGCCCTCTATGCGGTGATGAAGCGCTATCTGCAGGAGAAGCCGGGCTTCTATTCGGCGATCCGCGACGCCATCAAGGGCGTGTCGGAAGAGACCACCACCGGCGTCCACCGCCTCTATCAGATGGCCGAGCGCGGCGAGCTGCCGTTCCCGGCGATCAACGTCAACGACAGCGTCACCAAGTCGAAGTTCGACAACCTCTACGGCTGCCGCGAGAGCCTGGTGGACGCCATCCGCCGCGGCACCGACGTGATGCTGGCCGGCAAGACCGCGGTCGTCCTGGGCTACGGCGACGTGGGCAAGGGCTCGGCCGCGTCGCTGCGCAACGGCGGCGCGCGGGTCATGGTCACCGAGGTCGACCCGATCTGCGCCCTGCAGGCGGCGATGGAGGGCTATGAGGTGGTCACCGTCGACGACGTCGCGGACAAGGCCGACATCTTCATCACCGCGACCGGCAACAAGGACGTGCTGACCGTGGACCACATGCGCAAGATGAAGAACAACGCGATCGTGGCCAACATCGGCCACTTCGATTCCGAGATCCAGATCGCGGGCCTGCGCAACTTCAAGTGGGACAAGATCAAGGACCAGGTCCACCACGTGGAGTTTCCGGACGGCAAGAAGATCATCGTCCTGTCGGAAGGCCGGCTGGTGAACCTCGGCAACGCCACCGGCCACCCAAGCTTCGTGATGAGCGCCTCCTTCACCAACCAGACGCTCGCCCAGATCGAGCTGTGGCAGCACGGCAAGAAGTACGAGACGAAGGTCTACACCCTGCCCAAGCACCTCGACGAGAAGGTGGCCATGCTGCACCTCGACAAGCTGGGGGCGAAGCTCACGACGTTGTCGAAGGACCAGGCCGACTACATCGGCGTGCCGACGGCCGGGCCGTTCAAGCCTGAGCACTACCGCTACTAGGGAACCTGATGCGCGGCGGCGTATTCAAGCGCCGCCGCGGGCGTTATGGCTCCGGCGTGGCTGGGGAGGATCCATGGCGGCTGGTGGACTGAGGACCTGGGCGCTCGCCCTGTCGCTGGCGCTGGCTGGCGCGACCGCCGCCCTGGCTCAGGACAGCGGCTCCGGCGATGAGTCGGCGAGGAAACCGGTGACGCCGGAGCGCTGGGCGGTGCACCTGCAGGGCACCGACATCCTGCAGTACTACCCGCGCTTCACGGCGCCCTACGCCGGGACCAACAGTTTCCGAGCCGGACCCGCCTGGGGCAACACGGTGGATGCGACGCTCTACGCGGGCTTGCGGCCGTGGGCCGGCGGCGAGGTCTGGGGGAACCTGGAGATGTACGAGGGCTACGCGCCCTCCAATACCCTGGGCGCCGCGGGCTATGTGAACGGCGACGGCGCCAAGGTCGGCCGCGCCCACGCCTATGCCCGCATCGCGCGCCTGTTCGTGCGCCAGACCGTCGACCTCGGCGGCGAGGCCGACGACCAGGACGCCGACCTCAACCAGCTGGCGGCCCACCGCAGCAAGGACCGGCTGGTGTTCACCGCCGGCAAGCTCAACGTCACCGACATCTTCGACACCAACAAATACGCCCACGATCCGCGCGAGGACTTCCTCAACTGGTCGATGATCGCCGCCGGCAGCTTCGACTACGCCGCTGACGCCTGGGGCTACACCTATGGCGCGACCGGCGAATGGTATGCCGGCGACTGGACCTGGCGGGGCGGGATCTTCGACCTCTCGAACGTGCCCAACAACGCGGTGCTGACCTCGGACTTCCACCAGTTCCAGCTGGTCGGCGAAGCGGAGCGGCGGTTCACCTGGAACGGCCATCCCGGCGCCGTGCGGCTGACCGGCTTCCTGACCCGCGGCAACATGGGCCGCTACGACGACGCCGTCGCCCTGGCGCAGCGGACCGGCGCGCCCGCCGACACCGCCCTCGTCCGCCGCTACGCCAGCCGTCCGGGCCTGCATCTCGGCTTCGAGCAGGAGGTGGCCGACGGGATCGGGGTGTTCGGCCGGCTGGGCGCCGACGATGGCCGCTTCGAGTCCTACGAATACACTGACATCGACCAGACGGCGCAGGCCGGCGTCTCGGTCTCCGGCGCCCGCTGGGGCCGCAAGGAGGACACCGCCGCGGTGGCCGCGGTGGTGAACCGCCTGTCCCGGCCGGGCCAGCGCTACCTCGACGCCGGCGGCCTCGGCATCCTGGTGGGCGACGGCAAGCTGCCGCATCCGGGCGCCGAGGAGATCCTCGAGGCCTACTACAGCGTGGCGCTGGCCAAGGACATTCACCTGACCCTCGACGATCAGCTCGTCGTGCACCCGGCGTACAACCGCGACCGTGGCCCGGTGAACGTGATCGGCCTGCGGCTGCATCTGCAGCACTGAAGCCGGCCTGTTCGGCCCGGGGCGGCTGTGCCAGAAGGCGGGCATGGCGCTCGCCCTGATCATGTCGTCCTTCGTCTCCGCCAGCCGGATCGGCGGCGCGGCCCAGCAATATGTGCTGGCCGCCCATCGGATCGACCCGGTGCTGGCGCCCACCGTCATGTTCGGCCGCAGCCCCGCCAAGGGCGCGGAGGGCCAGGTGACCGCCCCGCCGGTGTTCCGCCGCATGCTGGCCGACATCGAGGCCGACGCCGTGTTCGGCTACGTCGACCTGGTGATCACCGGCCACTTCTCGCTGGCCGCCCAGGTGGAGATCGCCGCCGAGGCTCTGGAGCGCATCCGCGCCGCCTCCGAGCGCCGGCCGGTGGTGATCGTCGATCCGATCATGGGCGATGCGCCGGGGGGCCTCTATGTGCCGCCGGAGGTGGCCGTTGCGGTCGCCGACCGCCTGGTTCCACTCGCCGACTGGATCACGCCGAATGCCTGGGAGCTCGGCCACCTTTCCGGCTGCGAGGTGAACGACGCGGCGAGCGCCGTGGCCGCCGCGCGCAAGCTTGGCCGCCCGGCCCTGGTGACCTCGGTCCCCGCCCGCGAGGGCGAGATCGGCCTGTTGTTCTGCGATGCCGACGTGGCCCTGCTGTTCGCCCACCAGAAGCTGCCGCAGGCGCCCAACGGCACCGGCGACCTGGTCGCCGCGAGCTTCGGGGCGGGTTTGGTGGAAGGCCTGGCGCCGCTGGCCGCGGCCGAGCGCGCCGCCCGCGCCGTCGCCGAGGCCGTGCAGGCGGCCAAGGCCTGGCGCACGCTGGACCTGCCGCTGGTGGCGATCGCCGAGCGGCTGGTGCGGCCGACGGCCGAGGTCAGGATGGAACATCTCTGATGGTCGAGATCGCCGGAACCGCGCCGTCGCGCTTCTCTGCGGTGACCGACGCCTTCGCCGCGAACTTCGAGACGGGCCAGGAGCTCGGCGCCCGCTTTACCCTGGTGGAGGCCGGGGAGGTGGTGCTCGACATCTGGGCTGGCCACGCCGACCGGGCGCGGACCAAGCCGTTCGGGCCCAGGACGCTGGCGCCGGTGTTCTCGACCACCAAGGCCATCGCCGCCCTGTTGATCGCCCGCCTGGTCGACCAGGGCAAGCTCGCCTACGACCAGACCGTGGCCGCGGTCTGGCCGGAGTTCGCCCAGGCCGGCAAGGGCCAGATCACCATCGAGCAGCTGCTCTCCCACCAGGGCGGCCTCTCCGGCTTCCCCGACAAGATGGACCCCGCCGAGTGGTTCGACTGGGACGCGATCTGCGCGCGGCTGGCGGCCATGGCGCCGATCTGGCCGCCCGGCACGGCCAGCGGCTACCATCCGGTGACCTTCGGCTATCTGGCCGGCGAGATCTTCCGCCGGGTCGAGGGCCGCACCATGGGCGCTGCGCTGCGCGAGGACCTCAGCGTCCCGTTCGGACTCGACCTGTGGATCGGCCTGCCCGACAGCGAGTTCGACCGGGTCTGCGAGGTCCAGCGGCCGAACGGCCTCCCCGACTTCGGCCATCACAACGAGGCCACCCGCGCCGCCTTCCTGACGCCCTGGTCGCAACCCGGCGGCCGCAGCCAGGCGGAGTGGCGGCGCATGGAGATTCCCTCGGCCAACGGCCATGTCACCGCCGAGGCCCTGGCGCGGCTGATGGGGGCGCTGGCGGGTGACGGCTGGCTGGACGGCGAGGACATCCTGTCGCCGGCGCTGATCGCCGAGGCCTCGCGCGAGCGAATCCGCGGCCAGGATCTGGTGCTGCCCTTCGAAATGAGCTGGGGCGCGGGCTTCATGCGCAACGAGACGGTGCATCCGTGGGGGACCGGCAACCAGACCTTCGGCCACTCCGGCTGGGGCGGCTCCTGCGCCTTCGCCGATCCCGAGCGGAAGCTGGGCGGCGCCTATGTGATGAACAAGCAGTCGACCCAGCTCTTGGGCGACGACCGTCCCCGCCGCCTGATCGAGGCCGCCTACGCTAGCCTCTAGTGGCCGCCACGAAGTCCTGCTTCAGCGTCTGAAGCTCGCGCGGCTCTGCGTCGGAGACGGCCCAGAACTCCAGGCCCCCCTCCGTCCAGCGGACCAGGGAATAGCCATCGTGGGCGCCGGCGGCGGGGAGCCGCAGGCCTTTCGGCTGCGGGCGGACGAAGACGTTGATCACGTGCTTGTTGCGCCGATAGACGAGGGCTGCAACCACGCGGCCATCCAGATAGTCGACCCGGCCGCCGACCAGCGGGAAGCCTTGCGCCGCCAGGTCCACGACCGGTGGCGCGAAGTCGATCCTGCCGTTGAACCACGGCTTCACCGTGTGGCGATCGGAGGTCTCCACGTCCACGAGGTGGCTGGCCAGGGTCGAGCGCACATGGTCGGCGACGAGCTGGTCGGCGAGCCCGGTGGTGGAGGGCAGGCTGGTGACCGCGAGGCTCGCGGCGAAGGCCGCGGCGAACACCCCGGCCAAGGTCCAGGGCAGCGCGGCCGGCGTCCGGCGCTTCGGCCGCTCGGTCTCGGCGGCGATCATCGCTTCGATCCGGCTGTGCAGGGCGGCCGGCGCGGGCGCGCGCAGCTCGGGCGCCGCCATCCGCTCGCGCAGGCCCTGCAGATCACCGAGCGCCGCGGCGCAGGCCGGGCAGGTCTTCAGGTGCGCCTCGAAGGCCTCGGCGTTGACCGCGTCCAGCTCGCCGTCCAGCAGGGCGTGGACCAGGTGGCCCTGGTCGGGACAGCCGCTCATGGCCTCTTCTCCTCGCTGAGCGCGGCCAGCAGCATCTGGCGCGCGCGGGCCAGCCGGGACATCACCGTGCCGATGGGCGCCGAGGTCACCTCGGCGATCTGGCGGTAGCTGAGCTCTTCCAGCTCGCGCAGCACCAGGGTTTCGCGGAACGGTTCGGGCAAGGCCTCGATGGCGGCGCGGACGGTGGCGATCTCACCTTGGCGGACCAGGGCGTCTTCGGGGCTGTCATCCTCCGACGGCACGGCCTCGGCGGCCTGCGGATCGCTCCAGGCCGGACGGCCGCGCGCGGCGTCGAGGAAGGTGGTGCGCACGATGGCGAACAGCCAGGCCCGCGGCTCGCCGCCGCGGAAGCCCGCGAAGCCGCGCAACGCCTTCAGGAAGGCGTCCTGGACGATGTCCTCAGCCCGGCTGGCGTCGCGGGTGAGGTAGCGGGCGAAGCCGTAGGCCGCATCGAGGTGCGGCAGGATCAGCGCCCGGAAGCGCTGGGCTTCGGCGGCGGACAATGGCGGCGGATCGCGATCAGCAACAGCCCGCCGGCCAGGCCCGGGGGGTTGGCCGGCCCGACCAGCGGGCGCGTCGGGGCGCTTGGCCCGGACGGTGCTGAACTGGAGTATCCGCGCCATCGGCTGCCCCGCGCCCATCAGGACGCCTTGACGATGACCTTGCCCGTCATGTGCGGATGGATCGAGCAGAAATAGGGATAGGTCCCGGGCGCGGTGAAGGTGAATGAGAAGGTGTCGCCGGAGTCCAGCACCTTGGAGCGGAAGGTCTTCTTGTCGTCGGCGACCACGGTGTGGGGGATGTCGTCGCCGTTCAGCCAGGTGACCGTCGTGCCGGGCTTCACCGTCAGGGCCGCGGGGCCGAAGGTGAAGTTTCCGATGGTGACCCTGGCCGCCTCGGCCGCCGGGGCGGAAGTGGCGGCGTTCAGGGCAAGGGTGAAGGCGGCGGCGGCGAGGGCCCCGCGCAGGTAGGTGTAAGACACGTGACGGGATTCCTTGGCGGAGGGATTCAGGCGAGGGCGCTGTCGGCGAACGCGAGCGGATGGGCCCCGGGCGCGACGCTGAGCGTGCGGATGCCGAGCACGTCGCGCAGCTGTCCCGCCGGGACCTTCAGCGGCCCGGGCGCGGGACCCTGGCCAGGGCCCGGCTGCGGGAAGGCGGTCGAGCGGGCGGTCTGGAAGGTGATGTTTCCTTCCGTCTTCTGGATGATCTGGTGGATGTGGCCGTTGAGCACGGTCACCGACCCGAACCGCTTCATCAGGCCCAGCGCCTGGCTGCTGTCGTCGGTGCCCCAGCCCCAGTCGGCGTAGATCGTCCACAGCGGGATGTGGGTGTAGACGACGATCGGCGTCGAGGCCGACAGGCCGCTGAGGTCCTTCTTCAGCCAGTCGAGCTGGGCGGCGCCCAGGTGGCCCATGCCGCCGGCCTTGAGGTCCTTGACGTTGACCAGGCCCACGAAGTGGACGCCGTTGTGGTCGAAGCTGCGCCAGCCGTCGCCGAAGGTCCCGCGCCCGTAGCGATCGAGGAAGGCCCGGCCCTGGCCCTCGTCCAGCATGTCGTGCTCGCCGGGCACATGGAACACCTCGACGCCGGCCTCCTTGAGGATCTGGTCGGCGTCGTCGAACTCCTGCGGCTTCGACAGCTGGCTGACGTCGCCGGTATGCAGGATGAAGGCGGGCTTCTGCGGCATGGCCTTGATCCGCGCCACCGCTTCGCGGAAGGTCGCCCGCGCGTCCGGGTTCGGGTCCTTGGCGAAGCCGATGTGGCTGTCGGAGACCTGCACGAAGGTGAAGGGCGTGACGATGGCCTTCGCGGCCTTGCCCTTGGGCGCGGCTTCGGCGGCGCCCAGCAGGGCGGCGTTCGTGATCCCGCCGCTCACTGTCCAGACCAGGCCCGTGCCGGCCCAGCCCATGCATTCCAGGAACCGCCTGCGGCTCGCCTGTTCGCCCATGATCGTCCTCCAGCCCGTGTGGCTTTCGGAAGGAGAGACGACAGGTCCCGCGGGTTTATTCCCCGGCCCGCTCAGCGCAGCCGGTCGAGCCGCAGCCGCTGGCGCTCGTCGGTGAGCCTGCGCAGCGCGCCGAAGGCGATGATGAAGCTGGTCAGCCCGCTGGCGCCGGCCAGCAGGAACATCAGCAAGATCTGATATTTGACCGCTTCGACCGGATCGAGGCCTGCGAGGATCTGGCCAGTCATGATGCCGGGCAGGGTGATGACGCCGGCCGCCGACATCTGGTTGATGATCGGCAGCAGGGATCGGCGGATCGCCTCGCGCAGCAGGGGAAAGGTGGCCTCGTGGAAGCTGGCGCCCAGCGCCAGTTGGGCCTCGATGCCGGGCCGAAGGCGCGCCACGCCGCCCAGCATGGAGTCCAGCGTCAGGCTGCCGGAATTCAGCACCGCGCCCAGAATGATGCCCACCAGGGCCACGGCGTAGCGGGCATCGTACCAGGGATGCGGCCGGATCGCGGTCAGAAGCGCCAGGCCCACGGTCACCACGGTGGCGATGGCCACCCCGCTGGCGCTGAGCGCCAGGCCGGTCATGCCCTTGAACTTCTGCTCCGGCCGCGCGGCGATCTCGCGCGCCGCGATGGCCGACATCACCAGCACGACGACGAGCGTCGCGGCCGGATGGTGCATGGCGAAGACCAGCCGCAGGATGAAGCCCACGGCGACCAGCTGCACGACCATGCGCGCCGCGGCGATCAGCACCTGGCGGTGCAGCTGCAGGCGCAGGACCACCGACAGGATCGCGTCGAACGCCACCAGGGCCGCGGCGATGGAGAGGTCCAGCGGGCTGAGCGAGATGGGGCTCATGCGGGCGACATCTTGCGGTCGCGCATCCGGTAGTGGCGGGCGCCGAGGCGGCGCGCCTGATGCTGGTCGTGGGTCACCACGATGAGGGAAAGCCCGTCCTTCAGGCGACCCTTGAGGATGGCCTCCACCTGCCGGGTCGAGTCCGGATCGAGCGGTGCGGTGGGCTCATCCAGCAGCAGAACGGGCGGGTCGAGCACCAGGGCGCGGATGATCGCCAGACGCTGCTTCTCGCCGGTGGAAAGCCGCAGGACCGGTCCGTCGAACAGCTCGGCCGCAAGCCCGACGCGCGCGCCGAGTTCGCGCGCCGCGGCAAGGCGGTCGGGGGCGAAGTGCTCGGCCACGCGGTCGCGCCACCAGCCGGACTCGGCGGCCACATAGGGCGCGCGGCGGCGCCAGTCGGTGGGGCTTATGTCCTGGCGCGCGGCGCCGTCGAGGGCGACGTCGCCGGTGTTGGGATCGAGGTCGGCGACCATCCGCAGGAACAGGCTCTTGCCCGAGCCGGAGGGCCCGCTGATCGCGGCGGCCTCGCCGGGCGCGAGCTCGAGATCGAAGGGCCCGGCGAGCGGGTTCTTCAGCTCGTGCAGCGCCAGCCTTGGGTGTCGGCCGCCGGGCTCGCGCGCGGGTGTCGGATCAGACATGGCGCCATCAATACGCCGGCTGTGGCCGCATTCCAGTCCGCGGGCCGCGCCTCGATGACGGTCACCTCCGCCTCCAGCGGCGGATCGTCCGGCGTCGGCCTATAGATCAGGTGGGCGCGCGCGGTGACCGCGTGGGCCGGCGGCGGAGGCCGTCTGGGCGTCCAGGTCGAGGCGGCGTCGGCGGCCAGCGCCGCGTCCATGCCTCCCGTGGCGAGCAGCGCGCCCGCCAGGACAACCCCTGCCATCCGCGCCATGGCGTAACCCTCCAGCCCGGCCCGAAAGCTAGGCCCGCCTTGGACGGCCGCCGAGTTAAGCTTTGGTCATTCGGCCGGCGTGGCTTCGGCGATGGCGATGCGCACCGAGCGGGCGCGGGTCCAGGCGCCCCACAGGAACACCGCCGCCCCAGCCCAGATGAACAGGAACGACAGCGCCCGCAGGACGGTGAAGGCCTCGCCCTCGACCAGGCCGATGACGAAACTGATGGTCGGCGACAGGAACTGCAGGAAGCCCATGAACGACAGCGGAATGCGCCGGGCCGCCCAGGCGAACAGCACCAGGGGAATGGCGGTCATCGGGCCGGCCGCGAGCAGCCAGGCGGTGACGCCCGCGCCGGTCCCGAAATGGCCGTGCCCGGTCTTCGCCAGCCAGACGATGTAGGCCAGGGCCGGGATCCCGACCGCGAGGCATTCCACCAGGAAGCCGGTCTGGGCGTCGGCCGCCACCCGCTTGCGGACGATGCCGTAGCCGCCGAAGCTCACCGCCAGCGCGACGGAGATCACCGGCACGGCGCCGATGGCGAGGGCCTGCACCGCGACGCCCACCGCCGCAAGCGCCATGGCCAGATAGCCCAGCCGGTCGATGCGCTCGCGAAACAGCGCCGCGCCGGCCGCCATGTTGATCAGCGGCAGGATGTAGTAGCCGAGGCTGGCCTCCAGCAGGTGGCCGGCGTTCACCGACCAGATGAAGATGATCCAGTTGATGGCGACGAGCAGGGACGACAGCCCCAGCCACGCCAGCACCTTCGGACGGCGCAGCACCACGCGGACCTGGCCGCCCTGGCCGGCCAGCCAGACGAATAGCGCCGCCGGCGGCAGGCTCCAGAGGATGCGGTGGGCGAGGATCTCGAACGGACCCACGCCCAGGCGCCCCATGGCCTGGAACGCCAGCGGCACGAAGCCCCAGATGAGGTAGCAGCCGATCCCCGCCCCCAGCGCCAGGCGGGAATCGCCCGGCTCGGACGAGGTGGTCATGGCGTCAGGCGAGGGCTTTCTGGCGGAGCAGGCCGCGCTCGTGCAGCAGCTCGGCGATCTGCACCGCGTTGAGCGCTGCGCCCTTGCGCAGGTTGTCGGCGACGACCCACAGGTTGAGGCCGTTCTCGATCGTCGGATCGTTGCGGATCCGCGAGACGAAGACCGGGAACTCGCCCTGGGCTTCCTTGGGCGTCATGTAGCCGGTGGGTTCGTGCTTATCGATCACCGAAATGCCCGGCGCCTCGCGCAGGATGTCGCGCGCCTCGTCCTCATCCAGCGGCGCGTGGAACTCGATGTTCACCGCCTCAGAGTGGCCGACCATCACCGGCACCCGAACGCAGGTCACCGTCAGCTTGATGGATGGATCGAGTATCTTGTGGGTCTCGCGCCACATCTTCTGCTCTTCGTCGGTGTAGCCATCGTCCTGGAAGGTCCCGATGAACGGGATCACGTTGAACGCGATCTGCTTGGGGAAGGTCTTGGGCGGGGTGGCGCCCAGCACGAAGACGTTCTTCGTCTGGTCGAACAGTTCGTCCATGCCTTCCTTGCCGGCCCCGGAGACCGACTGGTAGGTGGCCACCACCACCCGCTTGATCCGCGCGCGGTCGTGCAGCGGCTTCAGCGCCACCACCAGCTGGGCGGTGGAGCAGTTGGGGTTGGCGATGATGTTCTTCTTGCGCGCGTAGCTGACGTCGTCCGGATTCACTTCCGGCACGATCAGCGGCACGTCGGGGTCCATCCGCCAGGCCGAGGAATTGTCGATCACGATCGGGCCGGCGGCGCCCATCTTCGGCGCCCATTCCCTGGAGAAGGCGCCCGAGACGCTCATCAGCACCAGATCGACGCTCGAGAAATCGAACTGCTCGATGTCCTGGCACTTGAGGATATGCTCGCCGAAGGCGACATCCACACCGATGGATTTGCGCGAGGCGATCGCGTGAATCTTGTCCACGGGGAATTTCACTTCCTCGAGGATGCTGAAGATCTCGCGGCCCACATTGCCCGTGGCGCCGACAACGGCCACCCGGTAACCCATCGCAGTTCTCCTATAGGCGGGGAGCGTCCCGTACCCCCGGCGCGGCCCCGAGGCAAGGCGAGCTATATTCGCAAGCCTTTCAAGTTTGCTTCAGATGGCGGGCCGCCGGTGGTTTCGCAAGCGGGCATGACGCGGCCGGTGATTGACGGCGGGCCCGAGGCGGGCTCGGCTCGCCGCAGCGCTTTCCGGGGAGGCTCAAGGATGTCCGACGTATCGACGCTCGCCGGCGGCATGCCGTTCGCCCGGCTGATGGGCGTGGAGATCACCGCCAGCGAGAAGACCCGCGTGGTCGGGCGGCTCACGGTGCGCGAGGACCTCTGCACGGCCGGCGGCATCCTGCACGGCGGCGCCTATATGGCCTTCGCCGATACGCTGGGGGCGATCGGCGGCTTTCTGAACCTGGCGGTCGGGGCGCGCACCACGACTCTGGAGAGCAAGACCAACTTCCTGGGCAGCGCCAAGGTCGGCGAGACCGTGGTCGGCGAAGCCACGCCCCTGCACATCGGGCGGCGCTCCAGCGTCTGGCAGACGCGGGTGACCTCGGCCGAGGGGCGGCTGCTCGCGCTGGTCACCCAGACCCAGATGACGATCCTTGATTAGGGGTTCGTCCTAAGCCGCGCTTGCGGCCGCCTTGGCCTCGGCCGAGTAGCGGCGGCTGACCTTCAGAAGGCCATCGAGAATCTGCTCGGCGCCGGCGGCCGGCAGGCCGGGCGTCATCAGGAGCCGCCAGGCGCGGACATGCACGCCGACGGCGTCATGGTCGTAGCGCTTGAGGGTTCGCAGGTGATCCAGGAGATCGCAGAAGCTGGTGAGCGCCATGTCGACGGCCGGCACGCCGCAGACCTCACCGGCGCCGATGCCTTTCACCGCCAGCGAATAGAGCTCGGTCACCGCAGGCTCGTTGTAGTCGTCCTTGAGGTTCCAGTAGCTCGCCTCGCAGAGCTCCAGCAGCGCCGACAGCTCGGCGACGCAGGTGGGTTTGATGGCTTCGAGGTTCTTCTGCGCGCGCTCGAGGGCCTCGGCGACCGGCAGGCCGCCCGGCGTCCGCAGCAGCTCGTTGAGCCGGGGTTTGGGGAAGACGAATCGGACGGCGGTCATGAGGCTGCGCTTCGCTCCGGCGGCTCATCGGCATCGGGTGGCGGGGCTCCGACGGCTTCGGCTTCCGCCGCGGCCGCCGCCTTGACCAGATCCTCCCTGCGCCGACCGACCCCGTCCGGGGGCCCGTCGTCCCGGAACCGCCGGTCGGGCCCGACATAGGTTCCGGTGAACAGGAAGGGACGGCCCGCCTTCGCGACCCAGATGATCCTCTCGAGCATCACAATGGGGGCGATCGGTTTCTTGATTATGAAGTGTCCGCCGCAGTCACGCGCGCGAACGATGTCGCTGGCCGGCGTGTGGGCGGTGGTGATCAGGGTGGGCGTGTAGCAGTTGGGCTCCTGCGCTTCGCGCCGCAGCCATTCGACGAAGTCGTAGCCTTTGCCCTCGGGGGCCATGGCGTCGACGATCGCCAGGTCGATCTCATGCTGGGCGGCCACCTCCTGGGCGGCCTCCACGCTGGTGCAGCGATAGAGCAGCTTGGCGCCCAGGCCGGTGACGATCTGGACGAGAATCGACATGCCGAGCGGCGTGTCGTCCAAAAGCAGCACCGCTGCTTTATCCAGATTGAACCGAGCGCGTGAAGCGACATCGAGCGCCATGGGCGCTTCAGCCTCCCGTACCGGCGCGGTCCGCCCGCCGACCGATGGCCCGACGCCATCGAACGCAGACATTTGCGCGCCACCCTCAAGGAGTTGGGGAACGCAGTTAACATCCCATTGAAACCCCGCAGTTCCCCATTTTGGGGAATGGCCGGGAGGTCGCCGATAACGTGTTGTCGGAAAGACTCTTTTTCGGGGGGCTGGACGTTCGCGACGGCCCTGCGGCAGGTCGCCGCAGGTCAGCTCAAAGTTGTGCGAGCACCGCCTCTCCCATTTCGGTGGTGGTGAGTCGGCCTCCGATATCGGGCGTGCGGGCGCCGGCCTCCAGCGCCGCGACGACGGCCGCGAACAGCCGGTCGGCCAGCTCCGCGCGATCCAGCGACCAGCGCAGCGCCATCTCGAACGACAGGACCGCCGCCAGCGGATTGGCGATCCCCCGGCCGGCGATGTCGGGCGCGGAGCCGTGGATCGGCTCGTAGAGGCCGGGAGTCCCCGCCAGGCCCAGGGCCGCCGAGGGAAGCAGGCCGAGCCCACCGGTCAGCTGGGCGGCCTCGTCGGACAAGATGTCGCCGAACAGGTTGTCGGTGAGGATGACGTCGAACTGACGCGGGGCCTTCACAAGCTGCATGGCGGCGTTGTCGGCCAGCATGTGCTCGAGCGCCACGTCGGGAAAGGCGCGGGCGTGCAGGTCGGTCACCACCTCGCGCCAAAGCAGGCCGGTCTCCATGACGTTGGACTTCTCGCAGCTGGTCACCTTGTTCCGCCGCCCGCGGGCGAGTTCGAAGGCCACGCGGCTGACCCGCTCGATCTCGTCGCTCGTATAGACCTGGGTGTCGACGCCGCGGCGGCCACCCCCGGGCAGGTCCTCGATGAACCGCGGCTGGCCGAAATAGACGCCGCCGGTCAGCTCGCGGACGATCATGATGTCGAGGCCCTCGACCACCTCGCGCTTCAGCGTCGAGGCGTCGGCCAGGGGCTGGAAGCAGATCGCGGGGCGCAGGTTCGCGAACACCCCCATGCCCGCGCGCAGGCCCAGGAGCCCCGCCTCCGGCCGCCGGTCCCGCGGCGCGCCCGACCACTTCGGCCCGCCCACGGCGCCCATCAGCACCGCCTTGGCGGCCCTGGCGGCGGCCAGGGTCTCGTCGGACAGCGGCGTGCCGAGCTGGTCGAAGCTGGCGCCGCCGAACGGCCTCTCGTCCAGAGTCAGGTCCGGCGCGAGCCGGGCCGCGATCCGCTTCACCTGAGCGATGACTTCGGGTCCGATCCCGTCGCCGGGCAGGAGGAGCAGGTCGGTCATGGGGCGTCCTGAAGGCTGTCGGCCGTCGTCCTAGGTGAAGGCGGCCGCGCAGGGAAGCCGCAACCGCGGCCTTGCGCCCACGTTGTCCAGCAATCGTCCGGACCGCCCGCGGACCTCGCGCTGGGCCAGGAGCCGGACGGAGATGAGGAAATGATGACACGCACCCCGATCTTCCTGGCTGCCCTGACCGGCGGATTGGCGCTGGCCGCCGCCACGGCGGCCCAGGCTCCGAGCCCGGCCGCGGCGCCCGTCGCGCCGGCCATGCCGCAAGACGCGACGGCTCCAGGCCACGCCGGCGCACAGGGCTCAGCCGATGTGAGGGCCAAGGCCGACGTCGGCGTCGCCGCGCCGGGCGCCCAGACGACCGCCGCCACCGGCGCGCAGGCCGACGCCTCGGCCAAGGCGGCCGCGACCTCCGACAACGACGCGGCGTCCGATCCGACGCCGAAGAAGAAGCGGCCCGCCGAACCCGGCCGCGGCCGCTCGCCGCTCGATCGGGGCCGCAGCTAGAGCGCGCGCTCGGCGGCCACCTCATAGAGCGATAGCCGCCGGTCGGAGAGCCCAAACCGCGCGCCGGCGGCGCGCCATTCGCCCATGTGAGGCGCCTGGAAATGGGCGTTGATGGCGCCCTGGTCGCGCCAGGCCTCAAACACCCGGATCAGCCCCGGCTCGGCCACGTCCTCGGCGTAGGAATAGGTGAAGCAGCCGTCCTCGGCGCGCGAGGCGGCGAGCATATTTTCCATGTGCGGCTTCAGGCTGGCGAGGTTCTCCGGCGGCACGCGCACCGTGCCGGCGATGATGATGGTCATGCGTCCTCCAGCCAGGGTTGCGCCAAGGCGCGCTTCATCTCGTAGAGGTCGATGTCCTTCGCCGCCTGCAGGGTCTCGCCGATGGAATCCAGGCCCTGCAACATCTTGGCCTTGCGCTGGGGATCGACCTCGAAGTGGAAGGTGCGTCCCGACGGTGAGACGACGGTCTGGGTTTCGAGATCGACGCTGACGACGTGGTTGCCGCCCTTGGCTTCCTCCATCAGCTGCTGAACCTCATCGGCCTTGAGGACCACCGGCAGCAGGCCGTTCTGGAAGCAGTTGTTATAGAAGATGTCGGCGAAGCTGGTGGAGATCACGGCCTTGATGCCGAAATCCATCAGCGCCCAGGGCGCGTGCTCGCGGCTCGAGCCGCAGCCGAAGTTGTCGCCGGCCACCAGCACGCCGGCGCCCCTGTACTCCGGCCGGTTGAGCACGAAGTCGGGCTTCGCCCGGCCCTCGGCGTCGAAGCGCAGGTCGTAGAACAGGCCCTTGGCCAGCCCCGCGCGCTCCACCGTCTTGAGGAACTGCTTGGGGATGATCTGGTCGGTGTCGATGTTGGCCAGCGGCAGCGGCGCGACCTTGGCGTCCAGGCGGGTGAAGGCGTCCATCAGGCGGCCTCGGTCAGGGGTTCGGCGCTGAGCATCAGGGTCGGCACGCCGCCCGGCGCGTTGCGGACGGTGAACACCTTGGTCCCCGGCTTGCGGCCCGTGCGAACCTCGGAGACGTCGAAGCCGGCGGCGGCGAGGCGCACTTGCGTCGCGTCCGGATCGGCGACCCGCCAGGCCAGGCCGCCGAAGCGGTCGGGCCCGTCGGTCACCGGGGCCTTGAGGCTGGCGCCGACCTCGAACACCGCATCGCCGCAGCGGAAGAACAGCTGGCGCGCGCCCCAGCCTTCGTTGGCCCGGTCGAGCCGCAGGTCGAGGCCGAACTTCGCGCCATAGAGGCCGAGCGCCCGGTCGGGATTGGGGGTGTGCACCACAATGTGGTCGAGCCCCGGGATGGCGGTCTCCGCCAGAGCCGGCGACGGCTGGGCGCCGATGCGGCCTGCGGTCAGCACGAAGTCCAGCCCCGCGGCCCTCACCCGGGCGACGTCGCGGAACGGCTCAACGTCCAGGCCGCGGCGCGACAGCAGGCGGGCGTCGGTGGCGATATCGTCGGACTGGAAGGCCGCGATCCAGATTCCCTCGCCCGCCGCGTCCAGGCGCGCGCGCAACCGGTCGCCGGCCGCGCCCACGCCGGACGGGGCGATCACCTCGAGGGCCATGTTCGCGAGATGGAACCAGGCGCGGTTCGCCCCGTCGCGCGGCTCCAGCTCCGGCTCGCGCCCGATGAGGCGCCGATAGCTGTCGACGGCGGTCTCGAAGTCGTCGACCGCGACCGCGATATGGTCGAGGCCGAGGATCATGAGCGCCTTCCGTGCATGGCCTTGAGCACCAGTTCGCGCGCATGGGCTTCGTCGACCGAATTCGGCCCGGCGTATGGCGTCACGCGCGGCAGGCGAATCCAGACGAGGACGAGCCCTAAGGTCAGCAGCACCATGGGCCCGATCCAAATGCGCAGCCACAGTCGGGAGGCCTTGATCTGCCGCTCATGCTCCTGCGCGGGGGTGAAATAGGTGCGACCCGCGACCTTCAGCCCGAGGATCTGGTCGCCCGAGACATCGGCCTCAGCCACCGGCCAGGGGTGATCGAAATAGCCTGCCAGTGGCGCGTAGGCGTCGCAATACCAGTCGCATTCGCGGTGGAACCACCGGGAATCTCCAGCGAACTGGAGATCGATCCGAGGCCCATGACCTCCCCTGCCATAGGTGCGGCTGTAGCCGTGCAGGTGGCCGATTTCACCCGAAAGGTGGACAACTGGAGGCGGCGGTGAGTGTTCAAGCCTGTCGAGCCCGGCTGCCCAGTACAAGACCACAAAGACGAGGCCGGCGACAATCAGCGCCCAACCGGCGAGCGGCCCGAGGCGGGCAAGACCGTGGGGCGCGGCGCGCGGTGGCTTATCGAGCAAGACCGCCGGGGTTTTCGCCAGCCGCCACAGCGACCATGCGAGCGGTCCGCCGAGAACCAGGGCCGCCACGCCCAGGAATATGCAGGCCGTGCTCCAGGCCATGTAACCCTCGAGCGCCATGGCCGACGCCACTGCCACCACGAGGAGGGTCGCGGACCCGAAGACCAGGGCCTGGGCCTGCAGCCGGTCGCGGACCGGCGTATCGGGCGGGAACTTAGAGGAAGCGCCGAACATCGACGATATGTCCCGCGATGGCGGCGGCGGCGGCCATGGCGGGGCTCATCAGGTGGGTGCGGCCGCCGCGGCCCTGGCGGCCCTCGAAGTTGCGGTTGGAGGTGGAGGCGCAGCGCTCGCCGGGCATCAGCTTGTCGGGATTCATGGCCAGGCACATGGAGCACCCGGGCTCGCGCCACTCGAAGCCGGCGGCCTTGAAGATCTCGTCCAGCCCCTCCGCCTCGGCCTGGTCCTTCACCAGGCCCGAGCCCGGCACCACCATGGCGCGGACGCCTGCGGCCACCTGGCGGCCCTCGACGATGGCGGCGGCGTCGCGCAGGTCCTCGATCCGGCTGTTGGTGCAGGAGCCGATGAACACCACGTCGATCTTCGCCTCGGCGATCGGCTGGCCGGCGTGAAGGCCCATGTATTCGAGCGACCGCTGGGCCGAGGCCCGCTTGTCGGGGTTGGCGAAGCTCTCGGGGGCCGGCACGGCGCCGGTGACGGCGACCACGTCTTCGGGGCTGGTGCCCCAGGTGACGAGCGGCGCGATCTTCGCGGCGTCGAGCCGGATTTCGCGGTCGAAGACGGCGTCGTCGTCGGAGAAGAAGCTCTGCCAGTAACCCAGCGCCATCTCCCAGGCGCCGCCCTTGGGCGCGGCGGGCCGGCCGCGGAGGTAGTCGAAGGTGGTCTCATCCGGCGCCACTAGGCCGGCCCGCGCGCCGCCCTCGATGGTCAGGTTGCAGAGCGTCATGCGGCCTTCCATGGACAGCGCGCGCACCGCCTCACCGGCATATTCGATGACGTAGCCGGCGCCGCCGTTGGTTCCGATCTCCGCGATCATGGCCAGGGCGAAATCCTTGGCGCCGACGCCCGGCGCCGGCGTCCCGTCGATGAGCACCCGCAGGTTCTTGGACTTCTTCTGGCGCAGCGTCTGGGTGGCCAGCACATGCTCGACCTCGGATGTGCCGATGCCGTGGGCGAGAGCGCCGAAGGCGCCGTGTGTCGAGGTGTGGCTGTCGCCGCAGACGATGGTCATGCCGGGCTGGGTGCGGCCCTGCTCGGGGCCGACCACGTGGACGATGCCGTTGCGGACATCGCCCATCGGGAAGAACTCGATGCCGTTCTCGGCGACGTTCTTCTCCAGCATCTGCAGCTGCAGGCGGGCCTCCTCATCCTCGACGGCGTCGACGCCCAAGGCTTGCCCGACCGTCGGGATGTTGTGGTCGGCGACGGCGAGCGTGCGGTCGGGGCGGCGGACCGGGCGGTGGTGGGCGCGCAGGCCCGCGAACGCCTGCGGCGAGGTCACCTCGTGGATCAGATGCAGGTCGATGTAGAGGATCGCCTCGCCGTCCTGGCCATCTTGGCTTTCTTGGCCGACGACGTGGGCGTCCCAGATCTTGTCGTAGAGCGTCTTGCCGCGCATGGATGGCATGTAGGTCCGCTGGCCCGCGCACGTCTAGTGCTGCGGCGCGGCAATTTCAGCGCAGCTGCGGCAATTTTCTTCTTCGACAGCGGCGGCTTGACAGGTGGATTTACAAGCGTAGTTTCATTGTAGATTACAACTGTAGCTCAAGGAGAGCGCCCATGTCCGTCGTGCAAGCCGTTCCGGTCGACCAGCGCCTGACGCTGCTCGGCATCGTCACCCACGCCAAGCCGGTGGTGGAGGTGTTCCTGTTCCTGATGTTCGTGATGCTGATCGCCGCCGTGGTGGTCTGGGCCATGCAGCTGGCCGGACGGCGCGACCCCGAGCGCGGCGAAGGCGTGCTGTCCACGGTGCTGGTGACGGCCCCGCTGTTCGGCCTGACGGCGGCGGCCTACGGGCTGATGGACATGTCGATCGGCATCGCCAACGTGCGCCCCGCGCCGGATCTGACGGTCCTCGCGCCGGGCTTCGCCGAGGCCGGCCTGTGCATCCTGCTGGGCCTGCTCGCCGCCTCGCTGGCCGCCGCCTTCCGCGCCCACCTGCGCTTCGCATCGGGCCGCCAATCGGCGGCTTGACGGCCGGAGTTACAGGCGTACGCTACGCCCAACTACGGGTGTAAGACATGGCGCGGATCATGGCCAGGATCTCAGGGGCGGAAAGCCAGATCATGGAAGCCCTCTGGGCCCAGGGGCCGGGCGGCTCGCTGGGCGCCGAGGACATCGTGCGCGAGGTGGGCGGCGCCCAGAGCTGGGGCGAGGCCACGGTCAAGACGCTGATCAACCGCCTCCTGAAGAAGAAGGCCATCGCCTCCGAGCGGGCGGGCGGACGGGCGCGCTACCGCCCGCTGGTCAGCCGCGAGGACTATGTGACGGGCGAAAGCCAGGGCCTGCTCGACCGGCTGTTCGGCGGCGAGGTGGCCCCGCTGGTCGCCCACTACGCCAAGCACCGGCCGCTTTCGGCCACCGAGATCGAACGTCTGAAGTCCCTCATCGCGGCGATGGAGCGCGACGATGACTGAGCTGATCGACGCCTTCCTGCGCGCCAACCTGGTCGCCTCCCTGGCGATCCTGGCGGTGATGGTGCTGCGCATCCCGGCGCGCCAGCGGTTCGGGCCCGAGCTCGCCTACCGCCTGTGGGCCGCGCCGCCCTTCGCGGCCATCGGCACGCTGGTTCCCCTGCGCACCGGCGCGCCGAGCCTCAGTCCGCTGGCTCATCTGACGCCGGCCGAGCTGGCGCCGGCCCTGCTGCAGGCCTGGGGGCTCGGCCTGGTCGCCGCCGTCGGCCTGATGGCCTGGGCGCAGCTCGCCTTCCTGCGCGAGGCCCGCATCGGCCGCGCGGGGCCGGCGGTGGTCGGCGTGGTCACGCCGCGCCTCTTGATGCCGCCCGACGACGGCCGCTACACCCAGGCGGAGCGCGTCCTGATCCGCGCCCACGAGCGCGAGCACATCGCGCGCAAGGATCCGCGCGCCGGAGCCCTGATGGCCGCCTTCCAGTGCCTGGCCTGGTTCAATCCGCTGGTCCACTGGGCCGTCCACCTGGCGCGCCTGGATCAGGAGCTGGCCTGCGACGCCGCGGTGATCCGCCGGTTGCCCGGGTCGCGGGCGCTCTACGCCAAGACCCTCTTGAAGACCCAGCTGGCGGGCGCGGCCCTGCCGCTCGGCTGCTATTGGCCGTCGCGCTCGCGCCACCCGCTGGAGGTCCGCGTCGAGCTGCTGCGCCGCCCGGTGTGCGACGAGAGCCTCTATGGGCCGCTGTTGATCGCCACCGGCATCGTCACCGCCGCCGTCCTCGCCTGGTCGGTCGAGCCGCCGCTGCCGTCCAGCCCGCCGCGCGGGGTCATGGCCACGGAGCCCTACACCACGGGCCACATGTCGGTGATGCTGGTCACCTGGCGCGTGGCGCCAGCGCGCCACTAAGCCCCACCCCGAGGGCCACAGCATGACGCGCCTGCGGATCCGCCGCGCGGTCCCGGCCCTGGCCGCGGCCGCCTGCGCGCTGAATCTCGCCGCCTGCGACCTGGGCGCCAACGATGCGCGACTGGCCGCGCGCCAGGCTCAGGTCGATCCCCCGCGGCTCTGGCTGGCCGAGGTCATGGGCCCCGCCGGGACGCCGGCCCGACAGGTCCAGGTCTGCGCCGATCAGACCCTGCGCGACGGCTTCGCCCGCGCCGAGCCGGAGGTGAACCACCAGCCCTGCCGCGCCACCAGCCAGATCGTCAGCAAGCCCGGGCTCTACGCCCTGCGCTGCGAGGCGGTCGGCCAGTCGTTCGCGGTGACCGTGACCAGCCGGGGCGACATGCGCCGCGACTTCACGGTGCGGTATGCCCTGACGCCGCTCGATACCGGGCGGGCGTCCTACGTAAACACCCTGCGCTATCGGCTGCTCGGGCCCTGTCCCACGGGGTGGCGGATCGGCGACCAGGCCCCGCCCCGCCGACCGAGGGTGGTGAACGCGCTGGGTTAGGCCGCGCGGGCCTCGGCCTCGGCGAGGCTGCCGAGGCTGCGGAGCGTGGCCTGCAGGGCCGGGACGATCGGGGTGTGCGGCTCGGCGCCCAGGGTCTGGACCAGGCGGCGGTTGTCCATCAGCACGGTCTCGCGCCACAGGTAGCGCATCTCCGAGAGCTCGCGGAACGTCTCGTTGAACGGCCCGGCGGCGGTGAGCGCGAACCAGGGGAAGGACTTTACGGGCAGCTTGGCGCCGACCGCGGCCTCGAAGGCCGCGACCAGTTCGCGTCCGTCCAGCGCATGGCCCGCGAAGTGGAAGCTCGCCACCGCGGCGAGGTCGGCCTCCATGTCCAGCAGGCGCACGGCGGTGGCGGCCAGATCGGGCAGATAGGCCCAGGCGTGGCGGATCGCCAGCGGACCGGGATAGGCCACCGCGCGCACCGGCTTGCCGGCCTGGAACATCACCTGGCTCATGAAGCTCGAGGCGACCCCGGGGCCGAAGAAGTCGCCGGCCCGCAGCACCAGGGACTTGGCGCCGTGCTGACCCGCCTGGCGCAGGCGGCGCTCCATCTCGACGCGAATCTTGCCCTTGCGGGTCGCCGGATGCTGCGGCGCGTTCTCGGCGATCTCGCCGCGCGCGTCGGGGCCGTAGTTGTAGACGTTGCCGGGCAGGAGGATGCGCGCGCCGTGGGCGACCGAGGCGGCGATCGAGCTCTCCATCATCGGCAAGACCAGGCCGGCCCAGTTGCGGTAGCCGGGGGGATTGGCGGCGTGGACGATCACCGCCGCGCCCTCGGCGGCGCGGACCACCTCGTCGCGCCGCAGGGCGTCACCCTGGACCCAGTCGGCGGCCAGCCCGGTGGCGGCGCGGGCCTGATCGGGATTGCGGTGCAGGGCGCGCACCCGCCAGCCGTCGGCCAGCAGGGTCTGGGCGGTGGCGCGGCCGAAGCCGCCGGTGGCGCCGATCACCAGAGCCAGTTTGCGAGGGGTGGACATGGCGATGTCTCCTGTTGCGCCCAGGATATGGCCAAGCCGGCTGAACGGAATTGCGTTTCTATGTAGTCCAGCTATACGGTGACGTATGGCAGATTCACCCGACTGGGACCTTTTCCAGAGCCTGCATGCGGTGCTGGCCGGCGGCAGTCTGTCGGCCGCGGCCAAGCTACGCGGCCTGACGCAACCCACCGTCGGGCGGCATATCGACGAGCTGGAGCGCAATCTCGGCGGACCGCTGTTCCTGCGCAGCCCGCGCGGCCTGCAGGCGACGGAGCTGGCGTTGGCGCTGAAGCCTCACCTCGACGACATGTCGGCCGCCGCCCAGACGGCGGTGCGCGATGCGGCCGGGGCGGCCGACGGCTCCACCGGCGTGGTGCGCGTCACGGCCAGCGAGGTGGTCGGCGTCGAGGTGCTGCCGGCCATCCTGGCGAGCTTCCGCGAGGCCCATCCCGACATCGACATCGAGGTGGTGCTCTCCAACCGCAACGAGGACCTGACCCGCCGCGACGCCGACATCGCGGTGCGCATGTCGCGCCCGACCCAGAACACCCTGCTGGCCAAGAAGATCGGCAGCGTCGGCTTCGGCTTCTATGCCGCCGCGGAATATCTGGCGCGGCATGCGGCGCCGACCAACTGGGACGAGCTCGCGGATCATCCGATCATCGGCTACGACACACGCCCGCCGACCATGCCCGACGGCGTCGATTTCGACCGGCCGGTGTCGCGGGAGACCTTCGCGCTGCGCACCGACAACGACGTGGCGCAGATCGCCGCCCTGCGCGCCGGCTTCGGCATCGGCGTCACCCAGCACGGCATAGCCCGGCGCTCGGGCCTGACGCCGATCATGCCGGGCGCGCTGACCTTCCGCCTGGAGATCTGGGTCTGCATGCACGAGAACCTGAAGACCAGCCGGCGCATGCGGCTGATGTTCGACCACCTGGTGGCCGGGCTCTCCGAGGTGGTGGGCGACGGGAACTAGCGACACCTCTCCCCACGCGAAGCGTAGAGGGAGAGGGCAGGGAGAGGGCAAAGAAGAACGGCGGCTCCGTCGCCGGGGCCGCCGTCTGGAAAATCGCCGATGTGGTGGGCGCTAGTCTTCGGCGGGCGCCGTTTCTGGGGCCTCGACCGGCTCGTCCTTCGCCGTGGCGCCGGTCATGGCGCGTTCGGCGATGCGGGCCGACTTCCCGCGGCGGTCGCGCAGGTAGTAGAGCTTGGCGCGACGCACGACGCCGCGGCGCTTCACCTCGATGGAATCGATCATTGGCGACAGCAGCGGGAACACGCGCTCCACGCCCTCGCCGAAGGAGATCTTGCGGACGGTGAAGTTCTCGTGGATGCCGGCGCCGGAGCGGGCGATGCAGACGCCTTCGTAGGCCTGCACGCGTTCGCGCTCGCCTTCCTTGATCTTCACGTTGACGCGGACGGTGTCGCCGGGCCGGAATTCCGGAGTCTTGCGGGCGGAGAGACGCTTGATCTCTTCCTGCTCGAGCTGTTCGATCACGTTCATGGTCTCATCCTTACCGGGCTTTACCTGCCCTTTGCCTGTTGATTGGCGAGGTGCTGCGCCCAGAGGTCCGGCCGCCGCGCCCGCGTGGTCTCTTCCCGCTGCGCCTGCCGCCACTTGCCGATGTCGGCGTGGTGACCGCTCAGAAGCACCTCGGGTATCTCGCGCCCCTCGAAGTCCCGCGGTCTGGTGAACTGCGGATGTTCCAGGAGCCCGTCTTCGAAGCTCTCTTCACTCAAACTCTCAGGTTGGCCCAACACACCGGGCACCAGCCTGACGCACGCTTCGATCGACACCAGGGCTGCGGCCTCGCCACCGGCCAGGACCGCATCGCCGACGGCGATCTCCTCGAACCCGCGCGCCTCGACGACCCGCTGGTCCACCCCCTCGAACCGACCGCAAAGGACGATCAGCCCCGGCCCGGAGGCCCACTCACGCACGCGCTGTTGGGTCAGGGGCCGGCCCCGCGCGCTCATGTACAAAAGCGGCCGGGCGCCCCGCTCCACGCTGTCCAGCGCGGAGGCGATGACGTCGGCCCGCATCACCTGTCCCGGACCGCCACCCGCAGGGGTGTCGTCGAGGAAGCCGCGCTTATCCTTGGAAAACCCCCGGATGTCCACTGTTTCAAGCCGCCACAGCCCCTGCTCGCGCCAGGCGGTTCCGATCAGCGAAACGCCGAGCGGGCCGGGGAAAGCCTCCGGAAACATGGTCAGCACGGTGACGTCGAACGACATGGCGCCCTGAAGACCGCCCGCGGGCGGCCGCGTCAACCCCGGGCTGGGCCTGCGAATTCACTAGGCGGGGCCGCCGTTCGCGGCGAGTTTGCGTGCGCGGAGGCAGCTGGATGATCCGACGGGTGGTGCTTGGCGTGGTGGGCGCGTTGCTGGCGGCGGAGGCGGCGCGCACCGCCCCGGCCGCCCCGCCGGACCCCATCGCCTTCGATTTCGTGCACGAGCAGCAGATCCTGTTCCCGGTGACGATCAATGGCCACCGGGCCGAGGCCTGGCTGGACAGCGGCGCCAGCGCGACGGTGGTCGACGCGGCCTTCGCCCGGCAGATCGGCCTGCCGCCGGGCGTCCCGGTGACCGCCAATGGCGTGTCCGGCACGATCGCGGGCGTGCGCCTGACCACCCTCGAGCTTGCGACGGGCGGCGGGCAGCCGAGCCCGCGCGCGGCGGTGATCATGGACATGAGCGCCGTGGCCGGCGCCGTCGACCGGCCCGTGCAGGTCATCCTGGGGCGCGACGTGTTCGAGGCCGCGGTGGTCGACATCGACTTCGGCCACCGGCGGCTGCGCCTGCTGCCGCGGGAGGGTTTCCAGCCGCCGGCCGGAGTGGCGGCCTTGCCGCTCAAGCCCTCCGGCGGGCTGCACAGCATCCCGATCGTCGTCGAGGGACGGCCGCTGGAGGCGGTGGTCGACCTCGGCCATGCCGGCGCCCTGATGATCGACCGCAAGACCGCCGACGGACTGGGCCTGATCCCCAGCGCCCACACCTCCACCGAAATCGCGGTCGGCGCCGACGGTCCCCGCGAGCACACGGTGGCGAGCCTTGGCAAGGTGCAGGTGGCGCAGGTGAGCCTGCGCGACGTGCCGACCACCTTCGTCGACCAGCTGTCCTCGCGCGCGCCGGCCAATGTCGGCCTGCAGGTCCTCAGCCGCTTCGAGGTGATCCTGGACTTCAAGGGTCAGCGGGCCTGGCTGCTGCCGAACCGCGACGCCGCCCAGGCCGCGTTCCGCAAGAACCGCACGGGGCTGGGCACCAACCGCACGGGCGACCACCTGACGGTGGTGCATGTGGCGCCCGGCAGTCCGGCCGCGGCGGCGGGCTGGAAAGTCGGCGAGGCGATCGCCGCCATCGACGGCCAGGCCATCGGGCCAACCTATGGCGCGAGCGCGGCCTGGGGCTTCTCCTATCGGCCGCAGGGCGCGACGGTGAGCTTCACCATGGCCGATGGAACCCGCCGCCGGCTGACGCTTCGCGACTACTTCTAGCGGCGAAGCCTTGCCGCGGCCCGCGGCCGCGCGTATCCGGCGCGCCATGAGCGAACCCGACGTGTCGTCCGAGACCCTGGTCGAGACCCTCCAGCTGGAGCGGCTGGAGGTGAACCTGTTCCGCGGCCGCACGCCGGACGACCGGCCGGGGCGGATCTTCGGCGGCCAGGTGATCTCCCAGTCGCTGCTCGCGGCCTATGAGACCGTCGAGGACCGGGTCTGCCACTCGCTGCACTGCTATTTCATCCGGCCGGGCGACCCGACCGTGCCGATCGTCTTCGAGGTGGATCGTTCGCGCGATGGCGGCTCCTTCACCACGCGGCGGGTGATCGCCGTGCAGCACGGCCAGCAGATCTTCAACCTCGCCGCCTCCTTCCAGGTGCGCGAGGAGGGCTTCGAGCACCAGCTGCCCATGCCCAAGACGCCGAGCTGGCGGGAAATGCCGGACGAGCGCGAAGCGCGGCGCGCGATGATGGAAAAGCACCCGGAACAGTTCAAAGGCTGGATGGACCGCCACCAACCCATCGAACTCCGCAGCGAGGACGCCCGGACCTATTTCACGCAGGGGCCGAAGGAGCCGGAGAGCGCCAGCTGGATCCGCTGCCGCGACCCGATCGGCGACGACTTCCGGATGCACCAGGTGGTGCTGGCCTATGCCTCCGACATGAACCTGCTCTCGACCTCCATGCGGCCGCACGGGGTGCACTGGCAGACCCAGGGCTTCCAGTCGGCCAGCCTCGACCACGCCATGTGGTTCCACCGGCCAGTGAACTTCGAGACCTGGCACCTGTATGCGCAGGACAGCCCCAGCGCCTCGGGCGGCCGGGGCTTCATACGCGGCTCGATCTACGCCGAGGACGGGACCCTGGTGGCGAGCGTGGCCCAGGAAGGGCTGATCCGGCTGCGGAAGCCGAAGTAGCTACTCCACCTCGTCCGGCTTCACGGCGATCACCCTGCCCTCGGCGATGCGCACCTGCGGGACCGCCTCGCGGGTGAAGGGCAGGTACCAGCTGGCGCCCGTCTGCGGCTGGATCTCCAGGATGTCGCCGGCGCCGAAGTCGCGGACGTCCTTGACGCGGCCGAGCGGCTCGCCATCGGCGGTCTCGACGGCAAGGCCGATCAGGTCGGTGACGTAGAATTCGTCCTCGTCGGGTTCCGGCAGGACGTCGCGGGGGATGTAGAGCCGCAGCCCGCGCAGGGCCTCGGCCTGTTCGCGGGTCTCGACCTCCCGGGCCTGGGCGACGACGCCGCCCTTGGCCGGCCGGCCGCCGGTCAGGGTGAGGCCGGGCGATCCGTCCTCGCGCTTGAGGTCGCGGTAAGCCAGCAGGGCTTGCGGCTCGGCGGTATAGGCCGTGATGCGGACGTCGCCGCGGACGCCGAAGGCGCCCGCGACACGACCGACCAGGATCAGCTGGCCAGGCAGGCCTAGCCTTCCTTGGGTTCGTCGGCGGCGGCTTCGGCGGCCGGCTCTTCAGCCGCGGCTTCAGCCGACGCTTCTTCCACGGCAGGCGCCTCTTCGGCGGCGGCTTCGGCGGTGGGGGCTTCTTCGGCGGCCGGCTCTTCAGCCGGAGCGGCTTCCGCGGCGGGCGCTTCCTCAGCGGCCGGGGCGGCCTCTTCGGCGGGCGCGGCTTCAGCGGCCGGAGCGGCTTCCTCGGCCGGGGCGGCCTCGGCTTCGGCGGCGGGGGCTTCCGCCTCGACCGGGGCCGGCGGCGGGGCGTTCTTGGCTTCCTCGATGGCCGCGGCGCGATCGGCCTCGCGCTGGGTGCGCTGCTCAACGCGCTCCAGGGCCTTGGCGCCGGGGACGCCCTTGGTCGGGTTGTTGCCCGGGGTCCACTTGGTGATGCCGAGCTTGGAGAGCTCGCGCGCCACGCGGTCGGTGGGCTGGGCGCCCTTGCTCATCCACTCCTGGATGCGCTCGGCCTTCACCACCAGGCGCTCGGCGTGGTCCTTCGGCAGCAGCGGGTTGTAGGAGCCCACCTTCTCGATGAAACGGCCGTCGCGGGCCGAGTGGCTGTCGGCGACGACGATCGAATAGTAGGGGCGCTTCTTGGCGCCGCCGCGGGCGAGACGAATCTTCAGCATGGAGGTGGTCCTTTGACGTCTATTTCTTGAAGGGGTTGAGCCCGGGCAGACCGCCCAGGCCGGGGAGTTTGGGGCCGCCGCCCTGTTGCATCTTGGCGGCGAAGTCCTGGATCTCTTGTTCCGACGGCATCGGCAGCTTGCCGCCGCCGAGCGACTTGAGGCGGTCCGCGCCGCCCCCGCCGCCGCCCAGCATCTGGGCCATCTGGGCGAAGCCGCGGCCGCCGCCCTTGCTCATCATCTTGAAGGCGTCGGCCATCTGGCGGTGCTGTTTCAGCAGCCGGTTGACCTCGGCCACGTCGACGCCGGCTCCGGCGGCGATGCGACGCTTCCTCGACGCCTGCAGGATGTCGGGCTTGCGGCGCTCGGCCTTGGTCATGGAGGAGATGATCGCGGCCTGGCGGTCCACCGACTTGTCGGTGATGCCGCTTTCGGCGATCTGCTTCTTCATCTTCTGGACGCCGGGCAGCATGCCCATCAGGCCTTCCATGCCGCCCATGCGCTTCATCTGGGCCAGCTGCTCGCTCATCATGTCGAGGTCGAACTGGCCCTTGGCCAGCCGCTTGGCCATGGCCTCGGCCTTGGCGTGATCGAGGTCCTGGGCGGCCTTCTCGACCAGGGCCACCACGTCGCCCTGTCCCAGGATGCGGCCAGCCACGCGGTGGGCGTCGAAGGCGTCGAGGCCGTCGATCTTCTCGGAGACGCCCAGGAACTTGATCGGCAGGCCGGTGACGGCGCGCATGGAGAGCGCCGCGCCGCCGCGGCCGTCGCCGTCGGCGCGGGTGAGCACCAGGCCGGTGAGCGGCAGGCGCTCGTGGAAGGCCTTGGCGGTGCGCACCGCGTCCTGGCCGGTCAGCGCGTCGGCGACCAGCAGGGTCTCGTGCGGACGGGCGATGCGGGCGATCTCGGCCGCCTCGCTCATCATGGCCTCGTCCAGGGTGGTGCGGCCGGCGGTGTCGAGGATCAGGACGTCGTAGCCCTGCAGCCGGGCGGCCGACATGGCGCGCTTGGCGATGTCCGGGGCGGCCTGGCCGGCGACGATGGGCAGGCTCTCGACGCCGGCCTGCTCAGCCAGGGTGGCCAGCTGCTGCATGGCGGCCGGGCGGCGGGTGTCGAGCGAGGCCAGCAAGACCTTCTTGCGCTCCCGGCCCAGGCGCAGGGCGAGCTTGCCCGCGGTGGTGGTTTTGCCCGAGCCCTGCAGGCCGGCCATCATGATGATGGTCGGGGGGTTGAGGCTGAGGTTGAGGCCCGCGGGCTCGGCCCCCCCTTGAGGACCTGGGCCGCCCAGCATCTCGACGAGGCCGTCGTAGGTGATCTTGATGACCTGATCGGCCGGCTTGACCGAGCGGATCACCGCCTCGCCGGTCGCCTGTTCCTTGGCCTTGGCGATGAAGTCGCGCACGACCGGCAGGGCGACGTCGGCCTCGAGCAGGGCCACGCGCACCTCGCGCAGGGCCTCGTCGATGTCCTTCTCGGACAGCACGCCCTTGCCGCCGAGGCGGTCGAAGACGGTGGACAGACGTTCTGATAGCGCGTCGAACATGCGTATCCCTGGTGGCCCAAACGCGGTCGACCCCCGTGCACGATTGCGTGGACGGGGGGCCTCGCCGCCCTCGTCCCATCTGGTGATGGGGGTCGTGGCGGTGGAGGGCGCTGACCGAGGTTGGCGCCGGAAGGGCGCGCTTATGCGCTTTGCAGGCGACGAGGTCAAGAAAACGGCCTTGCGCGCGGCGATGACCCATTTTGGGTAGGTCACAGCCCCGGCGCGGATCCCACTTAACCAATTTTTACGCCGCCCAATCCTACGACCGGCTGTTGTGCAGTCGACCGTGCGGGGGCGGGTCATGCAGATTTCGGGGGGCGGGAGGAGATCTCCCAGCGGTCGGCGCGGCGCCCCGGCGCGTCGCGCGTCGCGCGGCTCCGCGGGCTGGGTGATCGGCCTGCTGTGGTTGAGCCTGGCAGCCGCCTGGGCCGCGCCGGCGGCGGCCCTGCCGAGCTTCGCGCAACAGACCGGCGAGCCCTGTGCGCGCTGCCACGTCGGCGCCTACGGCCCGCAGCTCAAGCAGTACGGCCGCGACTTCAAGCTGTTCGGCTATGCCGCGGGCGACGGCAAGAACGTGCTGCCGCCCATCGCGCTTACCGCCATCGCTTCCTACACCCAGAC
This sequence comes from Phenylobacterium sp., assembly GCF_035944335.1. Classification (GTDB taxonomy): domain Bacteria; phylum Pseudomonadota; class Alphaproteobacteria; order Caulobacterales; family Caulobacteraceae; genus Phenylobacterium. The sequence goes on from NZ_DASZBG010000080.1 coordinate 46,572, forward strand.
CCGCGCCGACCGCGCCCAGCAGCGGCACTTCGGGCCGAATGACAACGCAGCCTTCCAGAGCGCCATCATGGCCTATGCCGGACGGCTGTGGGGCGGGGCGGGCGCCTTCGCCGAGGCCTTCTACGACGGGGTTCACCAGAAGCTCTCGCTCTCCCGGGTCGACGTCCGCCGGACCTTCACGGGAACGGTGGCGGGCCATGACGTGGTCTGGGGCCTCGACGCCAACAACCGGCCGGGCGTGCAGGACATCTGGAATTCCACGCCGGTCTTCGAGTTCAGCGCCTTCTCCTCGCCGTTCGCGGCGACGCCGCAGGTCTCGCCCTTGATGGACGGGCGGCTGGCGACGCGGGTCGCCGGCGCGGGCGGCTACGCCATGTGGGACGACACGCTCTATACGGAGGCCGCGGTCTATGAGCCGCTCGACCGGGTGCTGCTGAGCCGGGTCGGTGTGGCGACGGCGGCGACAGCCGACCGTTACTCAGGCGCCCTGCCCTATTGGCGCGTGGCGCTGCAGCACGAGTTCGCCGACACCCACTATCTCGAGGTCGGGGCCTATGGCCTGACCGCCAGGCGGTTCCCGTCGGGCATCCGCACGGCCGGCGAGGACCGGCTCACCGACGTCGGCCTCGACGCGACCTACCAATACATCGGCAGCAAGCGCCGCTACCTGGCCAGCCACGTCACCTGGATCCGCGAGACCGAGCGGCTGGACGCCAGCCATCGGCTCACCGGCGCGCGGGCCTCGGACCGCCTCGACAGCTACCGCGCCGACGCCATCTACAGCGTCGACGACACCTGGACCCCGGCCGCGGAGGTCTTCCGCACCAACGGCACGCGCGACCCGAAATTCTTCCGCACGCCGGACGGCAGCCCCGATTCCACGGGCTATGTGGTCGAGCTCGCCTACGCGCCCTGGGGCAAGACGTCGTCTCCGGTGACCTGGGCGAACCTGCGGCTCACCGCCCGCTGGGTGGGCTACACCCGCTTCAACGGGCGCAGCGCCGGCGCCTCGGCCAACGACACCCTGTTCCTGGGCGTCAACATGGCCGTGGCCCCGCTCGGCGGCCTGGTGAAACGATGAGGCTCGGCCCGCTGCGCAAGGCCGCCCTCGCGCTCGCCGCCATGGCCGCAGGCTCACTGGCCGGCGCGGCCTGGGCGAGCGTCCAGACCGTGGACCAGCGGAACCTGAAGTTCAGCGTCAAGCTGCTGACCGTGGCCCACGGCGACGTCGTCGAATTCACCAACAGCGACGACACCTCGCACAACATCACCATCGCCGGCCCGGACTTCGTCGCCAACAGCGGCCTGCAGGCCCCCGGGCAGCCCTTCAAGGCGCCGCTGGTGAAGCCCGGCGTCTACAAGGTGAGCTGCGCGATCCATCCCAACATGCGCATGACCATCGTGGTCCAGTGAGCCAGGCGTCCCCCTCCGAGGCCAGCCGTACGCCGGCGCACACGCCCCGCGCCCGCTATCCGTGGCCGCTTCGGTGGCTGCATTGGAGCCTGGCGGTTCTGGTCTGCCTGCAGCTGACCCTGATCCTGGTGCTGCGCCGCCTGGATTCGGTGGAGTACGCCAGCCTCGTCCTGAGCCTGCACCGGTCGTGCGGCACGGCGATCTGGCTGGTCGTGGCGATGCGGCTCGGCCTGGGCCTGGCCGTCCGGCCGCCCAAGGCCGAGAGCCAGCTTCCCGTCTGGCAAAGGGTGGCGGCGGGGTTGGCCCATCTGGGCCTGATCGTCCTGCTTCTGGTGCAGCCGGTGATCGGCGTCCTGCAGGCCTGGTCGCGGGGCGACGCGGTGCTGGTGGTGGGCCTCCTGAAGCTGCCGCAGCTGATGAGTTTCACCGACGACCAGGCCATGGCGCTGAAGCTCGCCCACCGCGGCGCCGCCGAGGCGTTGATCGGCCTGATCGGCCTGCATCTGGCCGCGGTGGTCTTCAATGGGGTTTTCCGCCGGTCCTCGGTCCTGGGCCGGATGATGGCCCGGCCGCGCGCCGACCGCCTGGTCAACCGGGTGCCGCTCACCGTGCAGCTGGGCCTGGGCTGCGGGGCGATCCTGGCGCTGAGCGCCGCTGCAGGCCTCTATGCGGCGGGCGAATACCGCGCCTCCGGCGCCGCCCGCGACCGGTTCGACGACACCGAGGTCGCCGCCCTCGACGACCTTCGCACCACCTTGATCGGCCTTGAAACCCTCCGCGTGCCGGCGCCCGGCGACGCCCGGGCCGCCGCGGCCTTCCAGGCCACTGGCCAGAAGATCGCCCGTGACCTGCAGGACGAGAGCGGGCGCGTAAGCGACCCGGCGATCCGCAGCGACGTCCTGAAGACCGAAGCCGGGCTGCGCGCGGCGCTGGGCGGCGAGCCCGGCCCAGCGGCCATGACCCGGCTCAATACCCTCCTGAGACGGGCCGCGGACGGCCAGACCAACGCCGTGCTGATGGGCCGGCTGGCCATGCGCGAGACGGCCGCCAAGGGCCACGACCTGATCGTCCTGGTCGCCGCGCCGTGCGTGATCGCCGGCGGGGTGCTGGCCTTCCTGCTGTCGCAGAGCATCCTCGCCGCCCTGGCCCGGGCCCGCACGGTGGTGCTGGCCGTGGAGCGCGGCGCACACGGCCAGGACGTCCAGGTGACCGGCGGCGGCGAGTTCGCCCGGCTGATGCGCGATGTGCTGCGCATGCGCGACACCGTCGAGGCCGGCCAGCGGCAGGCGGCCGAGCAGCAGCTCGAGGACCGGTCGCAGATCGAACAGGAACGCCTGGCCAAGGAGGCGGCGGAGGCGGCGAACCGCGCCAAGAGCGAATTCCTGGCGATGATGAGCCACGAGATCCGCACGCCGATGAACGGCGTGCTCGGCATGGTGCAGGCCATGGCGGCCGGCGAGCTTTCCGACGAGCAGCGCGGCCGGCTGGAGGTCATCGGCCAGTCCGGCGAGGCGCTGCTGTCGATCCTCAACGACGTGCTCGACCTTTCCAAGATCGAGGCCGGGAAGCTCGAACTGGAGGAGGTGGAGTTCGATCTCGAGCGGCTGGTGCGCAAGACCCACGCCAGCTTCATCGCCGTCGCCGACAAGAAAGCCGTGGACCTCAGCCTGGCGCTCGGGCCGGAGGTGGGCGGCGCCTACCGCGGCGATCCGGTGCGGCTGCGCCAGATCATCTCCAACCTGGTCTCCAACGCGCTGAAGTTCACCGCCGACGGCGAAGTCCAGCTCATCATCGAGCGGCGGGAAGCCGGCCTGCGGCTGAGCGTCGTCGACACCGGCATCGGCATCCCCGCCGACCGCCTCGCGACCCTGTTCGACAAGTTCGTGCAGGCCGATTCCACCACCACCCGCAATTTCGGCGGCACGGGGCTTGGCCTGGCGATCTGCCGCGAGCTTTGCGAGGCCATGGGCGGCGCCATCGGGGTGGAGAGCCAGCCGGGCCAGGGCAGCCGCTTCACCGTCGACCTGCCGCTGCCGCGGGTGGGCGACGCGGCGGACGAGGACGCCCAGGCCGCCCCCGTCGATTTCCAGTCGGGCCCGCTGCGCATCCTCGCCGCGGAGGACAATCCGGTGAACAAGCTGGTCCTGAAGACCCTGCTCAACCAGGCCGGCGCCGAGGTCACCATCGTCGACGACGGCGAGGAGGCGGTCGCCGCCTGGGCGGACGGCGATTGGGACGTGATCCTGATGGACGTGCAGATGCCGCGGATGGACGGGCCGGCCGCGACGCTCGAGATCCGCCGCCGCGAGCAACTGACCGGCCGGGCCCGGACGCCGATCATCGCGCTCACCGCCAACGCCATGACCCACCAGCTGGAGAGCTACCGGGCGGTGGGGATGGACCTGGTCGTCGCCAAGCCGATCCAGGTGGAGGAGCTGTTCGCGGCGCTCGCGGAGGCCGCCAGCCTGCCGGGCGATCGCTCCTCGTCAGTCGAGGACCACACGGCGGCTGGATGAAGCCGGAGGCGCGTCAGGTCGCCGGCCGCGCCCGGCGTCGAGCAGCCCCCGCGGCGCCTGTCTTGGGTGCGGCGCAACAAAGTGAACGAGCTTCAGCGCGTTCCGGCGAGACTCGCGCGTGCGGCCAAGCCTAGAATCCCCTGGAGGTTGAACCCGCCTCGTCCTTCTGGAGCTCATCCGTGCCGCAGACCATCGAGGCCGACGTCGCCGCCGTGGGCGTTATCGATGCGGTGCCGAAGCTGCTGGAGGTGGTCTGCCGGGCGACCGGCATGGGCTTCGCCGCGGTCGCGCGGGTCACTGAGGACCGGTGGGTGGCGTGCGCGGTGCGCGACGAGATCGCGTTCGGGCTGGAGGCCGGCGGGGAACTGGAGATCGCCACCACCCTCTGCGATGAGGTCCGCGACACCTGCGAGGCGGTGATCATCGACCACGTCGCCGAGGATCCGCGGTTCCGCAACCACCCGACGCCGGCCAAGTATGGATTCCAAAGCTATATCTCGGTGCCGATCGTCTACGACGGCCGGTTCTTCGGCACCCTGTGCGCCCTCGATCCGCGGCCGATGGTGCTGAAGGACTCGAGTGCGCCGGCGATGTTCGAGCTGTTCGCCGAGCTGATCGGCCAGCACCTGGCGGCGCGTGAGCGCCTGGCGGAGAGCCAGGCCGCCTTGCTCGACGCCCGCCAGGTGGGCGAGCTGCGCGAGCAGTTCATCGCCGTGCTCGGCCACGACCTGCGCAATCCGCTGGCCTCCATCGACGGGGCCGCGCGGCTGATCGCCAAGACCCCGATCGACGACCGGGCCCGCGAGCTGCTGGCGGCCATGCGCCACAGCGTCGTCCGGATGGCCGGCCTGATCGACAATGTGCTGGACCTGGCGCGCGGCCGGCTCGGCGGGGGCCTGGACATGGATCGCAGCCCCGCGGCGTCGCTCGGCGAAACCCTGGCCCATGTGGTCGAGGAGCTGCGCCTGGCCCATCCGGACCGGGACATCGCCGCCGAGATCGCCATCTCGCGCGCGGTGCATGTGGACGAGCGGCGCATGGCGCAGTTGCTGTCCAACCTGCTGGCCAACGCCATCACCCATGGCTCGGACGCCGAGCCCGTGCGGGTGCGCGCCACCGCCGGGCCGCAGCACTTCGAGATCAGCGTCGCCAACGGCGGTCCGCCGATCGGCGAGGCGGCGCGCCGGCGGTTGTTCCAGCCCTTCGTCCGGTCGAGCGCCAGGCCGCATGGCGAGGGCCTGGGCCTGGGACTCTACATCGCCTCCGAGATCGCCCGCGCGCACGGCGGCGCCCTCGAGGTGACCTCCGACGTCGCGCAGACCCGCTTCACCTTCAAGATGCCGATCGAGGCGGCCGCCCAGGCCGGGGCCGAGGCGGCGGACGCGACGGCCTAGCGGCGGGCGATCCATGTCCGAAAGCCGCCAGCGGTTGTCGGCCATCGGCGCTATGTTGCGGCCATGACCCAATACGCCCTGTTCGAGACCGCCATCGGAACCGCTGGCATCGCCTGGGGCGAGGCGGGCCTGGTCGCGGTCCACCTGCCGGAGCACGATCCGGAGCGCGCCCGGCGCGGGTTCCTGCGGCGCTTCCCCGACGCCGCCGAAGCCGAGCCGACGTTCGACGCAGCCACGACCGTCGCGGCGATCCGGGAGCTCCTGGCCGGCAAGCCCGCGGACCTGACGCAGGCGCCGCTCGACCTGTCGCGGACGCCGGAGTTCCACGCCCGCGTCTATGAGATCGCCCGCGCGATCCCGCCCGGCGAGACCCTGACCTACGGCCAGATCGCCGAGCGGCTCGGCGACAAGCTCCTGGCGCGCGACGTGGGCCAGGCGCTCGGCAGGAACCCCTGGCCGATCGTGGTGCCCTGCCACCGGGTGGTGGCGGCCGGCGGCAAGCTTGGCGGATTTTCGGCGCGCGGCGGGGTGAACACCAAGCTCCAGCTCCTCGCCATCGAAGGCGCGGCCGCCGCCGCCCAGGCGGACCTGTTCGCCTAGGTCAGCGCCCGGCCGAAGAACTGGCCGACATACACGACCACGAGTCCGGCCAGCACGACGGTGTGGACCCACCGGTTGGGGATGAAGATCAGGGCGAGCGCCAGCGGGGCCAGCAGATAGGCCGGCGCGAACCAGCTAAACCGCGCCCCCTCGATCTGCATCTGGACCCAGCTGTTGACGCCGTTCAGCACCAGCCAGTGGGCGAGGAACAGGATCCAGTAACGGCGCGAGACCGCGGCGTAGTGGGCGGCCAGGTCGACCGGCTCCCCGCGTGGCGCCTCGTCCGGCAGGGCGGCTGCGGCCAGCAGGAACAGCAGCACGATCCCCACCAGCTCGACAACGAACATCTCGAAGGTGAGGCCGCGGGCGAGCGCCTCGGCGGCGTGCCAGGTCCACCACTGGGTGACGATCTTCAGGAAGGCGACGAGGGCCGCCAGCGGTGCGAGCCAGTCCCATTTCACGCGCCGGCCCGCGCCCAGCAGGCGATGCAGGCTGATGGCCAGGTCCGAGATCGCCAGCCCCAGGATGACGGCGGCGAACAGCAGCAGATATTCGAAGGTTCCCACGCGCCGCCCCGCTGATCGCGCCCGCGGCGACCATAGCGCGACATGCCCGTGATGACACCGCCTGCGACCCCCGCTAACGAGAAGCCATGGCGATCGGCGTCTTCGATTCAGGGGTGGGCGGACTGTCGGTCCACCACAAGCTCGTGGAGCGGTTTCCCGCCGCCGACTTCGTCTATCTGGCCGACCAGGCGAACACGCCCTATGGCGGACGGCCGGGCGAGGAGATCGTCGAGCTGACGCGGGCCGGGTGCGAGCGGCTGTTCGGCGACGGCTGCAGCGTGGTGGTGCTGGCCTGCAACACCGCCGCGTCCGTGGCGCTCCGCCGGTTGCAGCAGACCTGGCTGCCGGGCTATCGGCGCGAGCTCGGGCGGCCGGTGAACGTCATCGGCATCATCGTGCCGACCATCGAGGCGGCGACCGGCCTGCCCTGGGAGCACGAGGCCGAGCGGCGCGGCGACAAGGTCGAGAAGCTGGACATACTCGGGGTGTTCTCGACGCCCGCCACCGCCGCCAGCCGCGTCTACGAGATCGAGATCGACAAGCGCCGCCAGGACGTGGCGGTGTTCTCAGAACCCTGCCCCGAGCTGGCGCGGATGATCGAGACCAACGCCCCGCGCGATGAGCTGGCCGCGGTGGTGGCCGGCCACGCCCAGGCGCTGCAGCGCCGCATAGGCCGCGCGCCCGACCGGGCGATCCTCGGCTGCACCCACTACGAGATCGTCGCCGACCTGTTCGGTCAGGCCCTTCCGGCCGGAACGCCGGTGATCCACCAGCCGGCCGCCACCGCGGACGCCATGGCCCGCTATTTCGAACGGCACCCGGAGTACGACCCGGGACGTGGCGGGGCGCGCCGCTTCCTGACCACCGGGGCGCCGGGCGCCCAGAACGGCCTGATCGAGACCTTCTGGGGCTCGCCGCTGCATTTCGAAAAGGCCTGAAACGCGGCTAGGGTCCGCCCACCGAGGGAGGCGATGTCATGAAATGGGGTCTGGCGGCCGGGCTGGCCGCCGCGCTGGTCGCGGGCGCGGCGCGCGCCGAGGTGACCGACAAGTCCGTAGCCGGCTTCGAGGTCGTCGAGCGGGCCAGCGTGGCCGCGCCGCCGTCGAAGGTCTGGGACGCGCTGATGCGGCCAAGCCGGTGGTGGAGCAGCCAGCACAGCTGGTCGGGCGACGCCAAGAACCTGACGATCGATGCCTCCGGCTGCTTCTGCGAGACCCTGCCCAGGGGCGCGGTGCGGCACCTGACCATCGTCTATGCCGACGGCAAGTCACAGCTGCGGATGGAAGGCGCGCTCGGACCGCTGCAGTTCACCGGCGCCTCGGGCCACTTCGGCGTAACCCTCAGGCCGGCGGGCGCCGGGACCGATGTCGTGATGAGCTACGACGTCGGCGGCTACGCCAAGGGCGGCCTCGCCGAGACCTATGCCGCGCCCGTCGACCAGGTGCTCGGCGAACAGCTCAGGCGGCTGAAGAGATACCTGGAGACCGGCAAGCCGGAATGAACGCCAAAGGCTGGCGCGGCGGCGGGCCGTTCGCTAAGGCTGGCGCTTCAGGCCCCCGCAAGGACGTCCCCATGTTCGCCCGCCTCACCCTCGCCGCCGCCGTGGCGACCCTCGCGGTCGGCGCCGCCGTCGCCCAGGCGCCGCAGCAGCGGCTGGCCGGAACGGTCAAGTCGCTCGCCGCCGGCCACCTGGTGATCACCGGCGCCACGGGCGACGTGGACCTGGTGCTGGCGCCCACCACGCGGATCGTCCTCCTGAAGGCCGCCTCGTCCTCGGAGATCAAGCCGGGCGCCTATCTGGGGACGGCCAATGTCACCACCGAGGAGGGTGGCCGCGCCACCGAAGTGCACCTGGCCGACAATGGCCCCAACGTCCATTCGGTGATGAACGCCGGCACGGGCCTGATGATGACCAACGGCCATGTGAAGTCGGTCGCCACCACCGGCAAGGGCCAGGAGATGGACGTCGACTATGGCACAGGCGCCCGCCACGTGGTCGTGCCGCCCAATACGCCGGTGACGCGGATGAACCCGGCCGATGTGACGGCGCTGAAGCCGGGGACCTCTGTGACCGCCGCGGCCCAGACCGCCACGGACGGCAAGCTGGTCGCGGTGTTCGTGGCCATCCAGCCGCCGAAACCCGCCAAGCCCTGACGGCCGCCCATAGGGTACTCTCGATAGGCGATGGGAATCGTATAGGCGCGCTCTATATATCAGAGCCATGCTGCCGACCCTTCGCCAACTGCTCTATCTGAAGCTGCTCGTGGAGCACGGGAGCTTCGGGCGCGCCGCCGAGGCGGCCCACGTGACCCAGCCGACGCTCTCGGCCGGCATCCAGGAGCTGGAGCGCTGTCTCGGCGCGCCGGTGGTGGAGCGCGCGCGGTCGGGCGTGATCCTGACCCCGGTCGGCGAGGAGGCGCTGCGCCGCGCGCGGGTCATCCTCAACGAGACGGACGAACTGGTGGAGGCGGCCAAGAGCGCCAACCAGCCGTTGTCCGGCCGCTTTCGCCTGGGCGTCATCCCGACGGTCGCGCCGTTCCTGTTGCCCAAGGCCCTGCCGCTGCTGCGCGAACGGTTTCCGAAGCTTAGGCTCTTCCTGCGCGAGGACCTGACCCACCGGCTGGTGGCGGGCCTGCGCGCCGGCCAGCTGGACGCCGCCCTGATCGCCCTGCCTTACGACCTGGCGGGCCTGCACTACGCCCACGTCGCCGACGACGAACTATTGGCCGCCGTGCCCGCCAACCACCCGATCGCCGGCCAGAAGCGGGCGACCATCGCGGCCCTGGAGCAGGAGGACATCATCCTGCTGGAGGACGGCCATTGCCTGCGCGAGCACGCGCTGTCGGCCTGCGGACTGACGCTGCGCAAGCCGCCGCCCGGCGAGGAGGTGTTCGCCGCCACCTCGCTGCCGACGCTGGTGCAGATGGTGGGATCGGGCCTAGGCGTCACCTTCCTGCCGGCCATGGCGGTCGAGGCCGGGCTCACCGACACCGCCCCCGTCGCCATCCGACCGATCGCCGCCGACCACCCGAGCCGCGAGATCGTGGTCGCCTGGCGCGCCGGATCGAGCCGCGCCGCCGAGGGCAAGCTGCTGGCCGAGACCCTGCGCTAGCGGCGCGGGCGGCGGTATCGGATGGACGACATTAGGGTTGTCTAAATCCCCCCTGGGGCATGTTGCGCCGCTTCGGGGGAGCCGATGCAGAACGGCGTCAGCTATCACAGGGTCGCGGTCACTCGCGCCAATGAGCTGGGGATGCGGATCGGCCTGGCGCTGATCATCGCCGCCGGCGTGTGGGCGATCACCCGCACCGCCTGGCCCGCGGCCTGGTTCGCCCTGGTGGTCGCGGTGCAGTTCCTCGACCTGGCGCTCACCGCCCCCATGCGCCGCAATCCTGATTTCGCGCCGACGGCCTGGCAGGAGGCCGGCTACCTCGGCCTGATGGCGACGACCGTCCTGGTCTGGGGGATCATCGGCCCCTATTGCTGGCTGACCGGCGGGCTGGAAGGCCATCTGTACGCCCTGCTGATCCCGGCCTCGGGCCTGGTGCACGTGGGGCTGCAGGCGCAGTCCTCGAAGCGGCTGCTGTGGGCCGGCTGCACGCCGCACGCGCTCTACCTGGTCAGCCTGCCGATCCTGTCGCTGGTGCTTGAGCCGGGCGTCAACCGCGCGGCCATGGGATTCGTGGGCCTGGGCGCGGCCCTGTTCATCGCCCACCTGGTGATCGCCATCCGCCGCAACCGCCGCGCCACCGTCGAGCTCGACAAGGCCCTGACCGAGGCCCGGTCCGAGCGCGCCCGCGCCGAGGACGCCAGCGCCGCCAAGAGCGACTTCCTGGCCACCATGAGCCACGAGATCCGCACCCCGCTTAACGGCGTCCTGGGCATGGCCCAGGCCATGGGCCACGACCGCCTCCCCAAGGCGCAGCGCGAGCGGCTGGAGGTGATCCGCCAGTCCGGCGAGGTGCTGCTGATGCTGCTCAACGACCTCCTGGACATCTCCCGCATCGAGGCGGCGAAGCTCGAGCTCGAGATGGGCGTGCTCGACATCGGCGGACTGGCGACCCAGGCCCAGGCCGCCTTCGCGCCGCTTGCCGCCGGCAAGGGGCTGACGCTGGCCATCAAGGCCGATCCGGCGGCGCTGGGCCTGTGGCGCGCCGACGCAACGCGGGTCCGGCAGATCGTCTACAACCTGCTCTCCAACGCCGTGAAGTTCACCGACCGGGGCGGCGTCACCCTGGCCTTCCGGGTGGAGGACGATGGCGCCTTGGCCATCCGCGTGGCCGACACCGGCCTGGGCGTGGCGGCGAGCCAGCTGCCGACCCTTTTCGAGCGGTTCATCCAGGCCGAGGCCTCGACCTCGCGGCGCTACGGCGGATCGGGCCTGGGGCTGGCCATCTCCCGCGAGCTGGCGCGGCTGATGGGCGGCGACATCACCGCCCACAGCGAGGCGGGCCAGGGCTCGGTGTTCACCGCCCGCCTGCCGCTGGCCCGCGCCGAGGCGGCGGCAGCCCCGATGCTCGCCGAGCCCGTCCACGAGGCCCCGCAGGCCGACCTGCGGGTGCTGGTCGCCGAGGACAACGAAACCAACCAACTGGTGCTGCGCACCCTGTTGAGCCAGGTCGGCATCGATCCGCACGTGGTCGCCGACGGCGCCCAGGCGGTGGACGCCTGGCGCACCGGGACCTGGGATGTGGTGTTGATGGACGTGCAGATGCCGGTGATGGACGGCCTGGCCGCCACCCGCCGCATCCGCGAGCTGGAAGCCGCCGAGGGCCGGGCGCGCACGCCGATCCTGGCCCTGACCGCCAACGCCATGTCGCACCAGGCGGCGGAATATGTGGCGGTGGGCATGGATGGGTTGGCCCCCAAGCCGATCCAGATCGAACAGCTGATCGGCGCCATCGCCGCGGCGCTGGAGCCGCGAGACGCCGAGCCGGCTGCAAAGGCCGGCTAGAGTCAGACCTATTTAGACTGTATCGAAATCGCTTGCGCGCCGATCGCATTCCGATATATCTGGGATATCGATATATCTCGATAGGAGCGAAAATTGTTTCACCACCACCATTCAGACCGCTATGAAGGGCGCATGCGCCATCACCTGGAACGCCACCATGCCCGGGGCCGGATGCGCGGCCGCCGGCTCGGCCGCCTGCTGGAGCACGGCGACCTGCGATATGTCGTCCTGGCCCTGCTCGCTGAGCAGCCCCGCCACGGCTACGAGCTGATCAAGGAGCTCGAGGAGCGCACCGGCGGCGCCTATCGGCCGAGCGCCGGGGTGATCTATCCGACGCTCGCCATGCTCGAGGACGAGGGCCTGGTCCGGCCCGCGGGCGGCGAGGTCGGCCGCAAGCTCTATGAGCCCACCGACGCCGGTAAGGCCGAGGTCGAGCAAAACCGCAACCACGTGGACGCCGTGTTCGCCCGGATGGCCGAGGTCGCCGAGAGTTCGGAATCCAGCCGCCCGCGGATCGCCCGCGCCATGGCCAACCTCGGCATGGCCCTGCAGAACCGCCTCTCCCAGCGTCCGATCACGGCGCTGGAGATCGACCGCATCGTGAGCATCCTCGACGACACCGCCTCGGCGATCGAGAAGAGCTGAGCTCAAACCTGCGTCATCCCACGGTCAGCCGCAGGCTGATCCGGGGGACCCAAGCCGAAATCGCACTTTTCGCGCCAGCTCGAAGCGCAGCATGGGTCCCCCGGATCGCCTTGCAGGCGACCGGAGGATGACGTGGTTGAATTAGTCCATCAGCTTCTGGGCCAGGTAGACGTAGTGCCGGGCCCAGCGGCGGGCGTTGAGTTCGGGGTCGGCGTCGTTGGCGTGACCGCCGAACGTCTGCTCGTAGTAGAGGTAGGGGATCCCCATCGCCTCGAGCCTGGCCGCGAACTTCCGCGCATGGCCCGGGTGCACGCGGTCGTCGCGGGTGTTGGTGGTGATGTAGGCCTCCGGGTATTTCACGCCGGGTTTCAGGTTCTGGTAGCCGGAATATCTGGCGATGAAGGCGCGGTCGGCCGGCACGTCGGGGTCGCCATATTCGCCGATCCACGAGGCTCCGGCCGAGAGCTTGTGGTAGCGCAGCATGTCGATCAGCGGGCTCTCGACGACCACGGCGTTCCACAGCTCGGGATGCTGGGTCATGGAGACCGTGGTCAGGACGCCGCCGTTGGAGCGGCCGTAGATGCCCAAGCGCCGCGGCGAGGTGATGCCGCGGGCGGTCATGTCCTTCGCCACGGCGGCGAAATCGTCGAAGGCGAGCTGGCGCTTCTCGCGCAGCACCGCCTCGTGCCAGGCGGGACCAAACTCGCCGCCGCCGCGGATGTTGGCGATCACATAGGCGCCGCCGCGCTCCAGCCAGATCTTGCCCATCTCGGGCAGGTAGACCGGCGGCTTGGCCACCTCGAAGCCGCCGTAGCCGTACATCAGGGTGGGCGTCGAGCCATCGAGCCTGGCCCCCTTCGGGCGCACCACGAAATAGGGAATCTTGGTCCCGTCGCTCGAGGTCGCCCAATACTGCTCGACCACGTCCTTCGAGGCGTCGAAGCGGGCGGGCAGGGCCTTGACCGGCTGGGCCGCGCCGGAGGCGGCGTCGGCGAGCCACAGGGCGGTCGGGTCGAGGAAGCCCTCGGCGTCGACGAACAGGCTCTCGCCGTCGTCGTCGGCGGCCACCAGTGTGAGATTGGCGTCCTTCGGCAGCGGCAGGCGATGCGAAATCCAGTGGCCGCCCTGGAAGACGTAGGCATCGACCGCGCCCTTCACGTCCTCCAGGAGGTCGACCACCAGCCGGCCGCGGGTGGACTCCACCTGCTGGACGGCCTGGCGCGGGCCGGGCTGGAAGACCAGCGCCGGCTTGGCCGTGGCCGGGTCGCGGTCGAGGTCGGAGAGGTCGTAGGCGATCAGCGCCCCGGCGCCGAATCCGCGCCAGGCCTCCTTCAGCGCGAAGACCACCTGGCGGTCGACATAGGTCTCGAACTCCGCCTTGGGCGGCAAGGCCAGGCGCAGCAGCCCCTTCGGGCGCAGCAGGCTGAACTCGTTCTCGAAGAAGGTGACGCTGCGGCGGATGATCAGGCCATCGGTCCGGCCGCCCACGCCGTGCAGCACGATCCCCTGGGCGCCCACGTCGGTGGGCTTGCCGCGGAACACCTCGCGCGGCGCACCCGCGCGCGGCACGATCTTCACCACATAGCCATAGCCGGACTTGGTCACTTCGCCCGGGACCCATTCGCGGTCGACGACCAGGGTATTGGCGTCGAGCCAGTCGAGGTTCTGCTTGCCGCTCGCGAAGCGGAAGCCCCCAGCCACGAAGCGCCGTGTGGCCGTGTCGTATTCTCGGACCTCGACCGCGTCGGAGCCGCCGTCCGAAAGCCTGACCAGGCACAGGTTCTGCGCCGGGCGCAGGCAGTCGGCGCCCTTCCAGATCCAGTTCTTGCCCTCGGCCCTGGACAGCGCGTCGAGGTCCAGCAGGATCTCCCAGGTCGGGGCCATGGTGCGATAGCTGGCGAGGCTGGTGTGGCGCCAGACGCCGTGCACGTGGGCGCCGTCCTGCCAGAAGTTGTCGATCCCGCCCGCCCGGAAGCGCGGGTTCGGGATGCGGTCCTTGGCGGTGAAGATCGCCAGGGCTTCGTTGTGGAACGCCGCGTAGCGCGGATCGGATTCCAGCCGCTTGGCGGTCCTTGCGTTCTGGCCCTCGACCCAGGCCATGGACCTCGGCGCCTCGATGTCCTCCAGCCACTGGAAGGGATCGTCGGGGGTTGCGGAGGTCGCGGTCCGCGGTTGGGCGTGGGCGACCGGCCCTTGGAAGACTGGAACGAGGCAGGCGAGCGCGGCCAGGCCGCAAAGCAATGATTTCATGCCGGCTTTCTTAGCGTCGCCGCAACGGCCCTGTCTCGCCCCAGGTGCTTCGGGAGGCGTTCTCGCCTATATGTCCGCGGCCATGAGCCGTCCGTTCCTGAAGATGAACGGGCTCGGCAACGACTTCGTCGTGGTCGAGGCCCGCACCGCGCCGTTCCAGCCGACGGCGGCCGAGGTGCGCGCCATCGCCGACCGCGCGGCGGGCATCGGCTGCGACCAGCTGATCGTGCTCGAACCGGGTGAGGGGGTCGACGCCCGCGTGCGGTTCTGGAATGCCGACGGCGCGGAGATCGCGGCCTGCGGCAACGGCACGCGCTGCGTCGGCTGGCTCCTGATGCAGGCCTCGGGCAAGGACCAGGCGACGATCGAGACCAAGGCCGGCTTGCTCAGGGCGAGCCGCGCCGGCGAGCGGCTGGTCAGCGTCGACATGGGCGAGCCCAGGCTGGACTGGCGAGAGATCCCGCTCGCCGCGGCGCACGACACCCGCGCGCTCGACGTGGCGCTCTACGACCATCCGGGGCTCTGCGGCCCGCCGGCCTGCGTCTCCATGGGCAATCCTCACGTGGTGTTCTTCGTGGCCGACCTGGACGCCGCGCCCGTGCGCGAAGCCGGGCCCGCGATCGAGCGCCATCCGCTGTTCCCCGACGGGGTCAACGTCGGCTTCGCCCAGATCATCGACCGGCATCGGATCAAGCTGCGGGTCTGGGAGCGCGGCGCGGGCCTGACCAAGGCCTGCGGCACCGGCGCCTGCGCGGCCCTGGTCGCGGCGGCCCGGCGCGACCTCACCGACCGCACGGCGACGCTCGAGCTGGACGGCGGCGAGCTGCTCATCGACTGGCGCACCGACAACCATGTGATCATGACCGGCCCTGCCGCCGTCGATTTCGCGGGCGAGCTGCCATGACCAGCGACGTCGACCCCAAGGAGTTGTTCGATCCCGGACATGGCGCGGACGCGCCATTTCGGGATGACAACTCCGCCGGCGGAGCCGTCGAAATTGTCACCTTCGGCTGCCGGCTGAACGCCTATGAGAGCGAGGTCATCCGCAAGCGGGCCGCGGAGGACGGGCTGGCCGACGCGGTGGTGTTCAACACCTGCGCGGTGACGGGCGAGGCGGTGCGTCAGGCGCGCCAGGCGATCCGCAGGGCGCGGCGCGAGCGGCCGGACGCCAAGCTGATCGTCACCGGCTGCGCGGCGCAGATCGACCCGGCGGCGTTCGCGGCCATGCCGGAAGTGGACCTGGTGCTCGGCAATGCGGAGAAGAGCGCGCCCGGCGCCTATCTGGCGGCGCCGGAGCTCGGCCGGGTGCGGGTCAACGACATCATGAGCGTGCGCGAGACCGCGGGGCATCTCATCGCCAGGGACATTGGGGGTCTGAAGGACCGCGCGCGGGCCTACGTCGAGGTGCAGAACGGCTGCGACCACCGCTGCACCTTCTGCATCATTCCCTACGGGCGCGGGAACTCGCGTTCGGCGGCGGCGGGCGAGGTGGTCGAGCAGGTGCGCCGGCTGACGGCCCAGGGCTACCGCGAGGTGGTGCTGACCGGGGTCGATATCACCAGCTGGGGCGCTGACCTGCCCGGCCAGCCCAGCCTCGGCCAGCTCGTGGCGCGGATCCTGAAGCTGGTCCCCGAACTGCCCCGGCTGCGGCTATCGTCCATCGACGCCGCGGAGATCGACGATGATCTGCTGCGGTGCCTGGCCGAGGAGCCGCGGCTGATGCCCTACCTGCATCTGTCCCTGCAGGCCGGCGACGACATGATCCTCAAGCGGATGAAGCGACGGCACTCGAGAGCAGACGCGCTGAAGCTGATCGCCGACGTGCGCGCCGTGCGGCCCGAGACGGCGTTCGGCGCCGACCTGATCGCGGGCTTCCCCACCGAGACCGAGGCGATGTTCGAGAACACCCTCCAGCTCGTGGAGCAGGCCGGGCTGTCGTTCCTGCACGTCTTCCCGTTCAGCCCGCGTCCGGGCACGCCGGCGGCGCGGATGCCGCCGGTTCCCAAGGCCGAGGTGAAGGCCCGCGCCGCGCGGCTGCGGGCGGCGGGCGAGGCGGCCCTGGCGCGGCATCTGCAGCGCCAGGTCGGGCGCACGCTGATGGGCCTGGTGGAGCGCCGCGGCGTGGCCCGCGCCGAGGATTTCACCGAAATCGCGTTTGCGGGCGAGGCCCAGCCGGGCGAGATCGTGGCGCTGAAGGTGACCGGCCACGACGGGGTTCGCGCCCAGGCGCGCGCGGCGGTTCTCGAGGCGGCGGAATGAGGTGCGCGCGATGAGCTATTCCGGCGGCTGCCAGTGCGGCGCGATCCGGTTCTCGGCCGAGCGGCTGGGCGCCTCCAGCATCTGCCACTGCCGCATGTGCCAGAAGGCGACCGGCGGCTTCTTTGGCCCCTATGTCGACACCGAGGGCTTCGTCTGGACCAAGGGTCCGCCGGCCTATTTCCAGAGCTCCGAGGCGGTGCGGCGCGGCTTCTGCGCCGCCTGCGGCACGCCGCTCAGCTTCGAATCGAAGGGCCATGTGGGGATCATGATCGGCGTCCTCGACGATCCGGAGCAGGCGGCGCCGGCGACCCAACTGCTGTTTCCCGAGAAACTCTCCTACGTCGATCACCTGGGCGAGCTAGCGGCCTGGACCAACCCCAAGACCGGCCAGGACGCCGCCGGGACCTTCGCCGGCGTGGTCTCCCGCCAGCAGCCCGACGACGGGTCCACCTAGTCCGGCGTTCGGCCGGGGAATCCGGGCAGGGTCCAGCGGAAGATGATGGCGCCGGCGCGGATCGCGAAGGCGAGCGCGAAGGCCGCAAGGCCGGCCGGGATGATGGCGACGCCCACGATCTGCAGCAGCACGAAGGCCGTGGCCCCGACCAGGGCGGCGGTGACGTAGAGCTCGCGCCGGAGCAGCACCGACGGCTCCTCGGCCAGCACGTCGCGGATGATGCCGCCAAAGGTCGAGGTCAGCACGCCCATGACGATGGCCGAGAGCGGCGGGGCGCCGAGCGATGAGGCCTTCAGCGCGCCGACCACCGCGTAGGCGGCCATGCCGACGGCGTCGAGCCAGGTGAGAATCCGCTCGCCCCGGCGGCCCCAGCCGAACAGCCAGATGGCGGCCGCGGCCCCGAGCGTGACGGCGAGGTAGGCGGGCCGCGCCACCCAGAACACCGGCGCCCCGATCAGCAGATCGCGCAGGGTGCCGCCGCCGACGCCGGTGACCGCGGCGAAGAAGCCGAAGGTGACGATGTCGTGCTTGCGCCGCGCGGCGGCCAGCGCCCCGGTCGCGCCGAACACGGCGACGGCGGCGTAGTCGAGCGCCGAAAGGGCCTGTGCGAGGACATCCACGGCGCAGACCCTGCGGTGAGGCGTGACGCGCCGCAAGCGGCCAGCTAGAAGGCCGCCCCATGAGCGAACCGAAAAAGGGCTGGTTCCAGCGCCTGACGGCGGGCCTGTCCCGCACCTCCAAGCAGATGGGCGAGCAGATCACCCAGGTCTTCGTGGCCAAGGAGCCGCTGGACCAGGCCAAGCTCGACGAGCTGGAGGAGATGCTGATCGAGGCCGACCTCGGCCCGCATTCCGCCGCCCGCATCACCGAGCGCTTCGCCGCCGAAAAGTTCGGCAAGGACGTGGACGAGGCGGAGATCAAGGAAGCCCTGGCCGCCGCGATCGGCGACGAGCTCGCCGCCCGGGTCGGCCACTTCGATCCCCTGGCCGGTCCCAGGCCCTACGTCGTCCTGTTCATCGGCGTGAACGGCTCGGGCAAGACCACGACGCTCGGCAAGATCGCCGCCGACCTGACCGCGCGCGGCGCCAAGGTGATGGTGGTGGCCGGCGACACCTTCCGCGCCGCCGCCGTCGAGCAGTTGAAGGTCTGGGCGGACCGCGCCAAGGCCGACTTCATGAGCCGCCCGGCCAATTCCGACGCCGCGGGCCTGGCCTTCGACGCCGTGGAGAAAGCGCGGGCCGAGAACTACGACGTGGTGCTGATCGACACCGCCGGCCGGCTGCAGAACAAGCAGGGGCTGATGGACGAGCTCTTGAAGATCATTCGGGTGATCAAGCGGCTGGACCCCGAGGCGCCACACGAGACCCTGCTGGTGCTCGACGCCACGGTCGGCCGCAATGCGCTGGCCCAGGAGAACATCTTCGGCAACCAGATCGGGGTCTCCGGCATCGTCATGACCAAGCTCGACGGCACCGCGCGCGGCGGGGTGCTGGTGCCGGTGGCCCAGGCGTCGGATTCGCCCATCAAGCTGATCGGCGTGGGCGAGCAGATCGACGACCTGCAGCCCTTCGATCCTCGCGCCTTCGCCCGCTCCCTGGTGGGCCTTTCGGAGATGCCGCGATGAGCCCGAAAATGGGGCGCTGGGTGCGCCTGTTCGTCGACTATGCGGGGCTGGCGGCCTTCCTCGTGACCATGCTGGTGGTGCGCGACCCAGATCCGAACAGGGCGCCGATCCTGGCGAGTTGGGCGGTGGTAGGCGGCTCCCTGGCCGCCCTGGCTGTCGGCCTCGCCCTGGAGCGGCGGCTCGCGCCCATCCCGCTGGTGACGGCCATCTTCGGGGTGATTTTCGGCGGGGCGACGATCTATTTCCATGACCCACGCATCATCAAGATGAAGCTGACGATCCTGGACGCGGCCCTGGGCGCCTTCCTGGTCACCGGCGCGCTGCGCGGGAAGAATCCGTTGAAGGCGCTGATGGGCGAGGCCTTCCATCTGCCGGATCCCGTCGTGCGGACCCTGACGCTACGCTACGCCCTGTTCTTCTTCGCCCTGGCCGCGGCCAACGAGGTGATCTGGCGAACCCAGTCCAACCGCGTCTGGGCGCTCTACAAGTTCCCCGGCACGGCGGTGCTGATCTTCCTCTTCGCCATGAGCCAGGCGCCCCTGATGATGAAACACATGCCGGACGACGAACCGGCGAAGGACGAGACGCCTTAGGCGTCGGGCGCCTCAGGAGTTGGCGGACGCGCGCGGCCGGTCGATCTGAGCCGGCCGCAGGTGCGGTGAGGCGAGGCGGTCGTAGTCGCGCTGCGGCAGGCTGCGGGTGATTGCGTCGAGCATGGTCGGCCCATCGGCGCGGATCGGCGGGGGCTCGCCGAACAGCTCGCGCCAAAGGGCTGCGGCTTCGTCCTGGATCCTTTGATCACGGTTTTTCATGCCTGGAAGAACCCCCGGGCGGAGGGCCTGTTCCGCAATAAGAATAGTTAATGTTTCAGTGGCTTAGCTGAAGCCGGTTACACGCGGATGTCGAGCAGCGAGCCTGGCCGCAGGATTTTCTCAGGCTTTTCAGCGGCTGCGTCGGGAATCCGTTGCAGCGGGGCCGCAACCGGCGCCGGCTTGGCCATGGCGGCCGCCGGCGCGGCCGCTGCGGTCTTGCCGAGCGCCGCGTCGAAGAAGGCCTTCTGAGCGGCGAGCTTGGCCTGATCGGCGCGCGGCGCGCTGGTTGGTCCCTGCAGCGGCGGGAAGGCCTGGGGACGGATCGCGGTCATGCGGGAAGCCGGGACAACATGGTTAATGCGAGCTTGCCGCGCCGCGTCTCAACGGCCGGTTAACGCCCGCGCCGCGAGCGCCTTGGCGTCGGCGGGCTCCAGCGGCCCGGTGTGCTTGTCGAGGATCACGCCATTGGCGCCGACCAGATAGGTTTCCGGCACGCCGGTCACCCCGAACTCGATGCCGGCCCGGCCGTCGCGGTCCACCAGGCGCTGGGCGAAGGGATCGCCGAGCCGGTTCAGGAAGCCCTGGGTGTTCTCCGGCGCGTCCTTGTAGGCGACGCCGACCATCCGGACCTTGCCGGCCTTCATCTGCATCAGCACCGGCGCCTCGATCTCGCAGGGCGCGCACCAGGAGGCGAAGAAGTTGATCACCACCGGGCCGTCCCTGGCGAGGTCGCGCAGCTTCACCGGCCGGCCGTCGTCGAGCGAGGCGAGCGTCACGTCGGGGAGCGGCTTGCCGACCATGGCGTGCGGCTCGACGTGTGGATTGTGGTTCAGGGCGAAGAGGCCGAACAGCAGGCCGAGCGCCGCCAGCACGACCAGCGGCAGGAAGGGCAGCCACCTGGTCATGCGCGGAGGCTCATTTGCGGGCCAGGTCCTCGGCGCGTCGCTTCCAGCGCCGGGCGTGGGCCAGCGAGGCGGCGATCATGATCGCGAAGGTGAGCGCCGTGACGCCATAGGCGGGCCAGATGAACGCCGCGTACTTGCCAACCATGCTCAAGCCCTCGCCACGCGCAGCGCCGCGGCCTCGGCGCGGCGGCGCCAGACCTCGCCGCGGATGCGGATCAGCCACAGCGACCCGAAGCCCGCCAGATAGGCCACCAGCATCAGATAGAGCGGCGCGGCATAGACCGGGGCCAGGGCGCCGGGGGTCAGCATGGTCGAACCCTGGTGCAGGCTGTTCCACCAATAGACGCTGAAGTGGACGATGGGCAGGTTCACCAGGCCCACCAGCGCCAGGATCGCCGCGGCGCGCGCCCCCTTGGCCTCGTCGTCGATGGAGGCCCTGAGCGCCAGATAGGCGATGTAGAAGAGGAACAGCACCAAGACCGAGGTCAGGCGCGCATCCCACACCCACCAGGCGCCCCACATGGGCCGCCCCCAGAGCGAGCCGGTGACCAGGGCCAGGAAGGTGAAGCCGGTCCCGAGGAAGGCGGCGGCCTGGGCCGCGCAGTCGGCCAGCACGTGTCGGAACACCAGCGCCAGCAGGCTGGCCACGCCCAGGCAGCCATAGACCAACATCGACATGATCGCCGCCGGCACGTGGATGAACATGATCCGCACCGTGGCGCCCTGCTGGTAGTCCTCCGGCGCGGTGAAGCCGAGCCACAGGCCCGCGGCCGCCAGAGCCACGGCGATCAGGCCGAACAAGGGCGCGGCCCAGCGCGAGAACGCCATGAAGCGTTCCGGATTGGCCAGGAAGGCGGGGGCCGCGATCATGTCCGCCGATTAGCCCCCGCCGCGACGTGCGGCAATCTCTGTCGCGATCTGGACGGCTAGAAGCTCGGCGGCGTCGGGGGAACTGGCGGGAGCGGCATGGGCGGCATCGGCGGCATGCCGGGCACGGCGTGCACGAAGCGTATCTGCTGCATCATGCCCATGTGGCCGGCGCCCTCCATCTCGTCGAAGGCCTTCTTCTGGCCGGCGTCGAGCTGGTTGTAGAAGGTCCGCGTGGCGGCGATGTGGGCCCTCACCATGGCGTCGTGCTCGGCCAGCATCTTCTCCATGTCGGCGAGCCGCTCGGGCGTGGTCTTGGGCCCGTCGTGGTCGTCGGCGTGAAGCATCATGGCGCTGTGCTGCGGATGCAGCGCGGCGAGATAGGCTGTCAGGGCGGCTTCCTGGTTGGGCCGCAGCTGCAGGGCGTTGCGCAGGTGTTCGGCCGGGTCGCGATGGTGGCGCATGGCCATGGCCATGGCCTCGTGCGGGTCGACCACGGTGGTCTTGCCGTCGCGGGTGACGGTGACCTTGCCCGAGGCGTCGCGGATCACCCGGACCTCGTGCGTCACCCCGTCGGTGTCCGTGCGCACGATGGTCTGGGACTGGGTCCTGGGCGCCGGGGCCGCCTGTTCGGCGTAGGCCGCCGCGCCGGCCGTCGCGCAGAGCGCGAGGGCCGCGCCCGCGAAGAGAATGCTGAACTGCCGAGACATCGCCGTCCTCCAGATGAATGGCTGAGCCCGGAAGCTCGGCGGCAAAAAGGGCGAAAAGGCGCCCGCGGACGGGCGCCTCGCCTTAAACCTTCGTAATGTCAGTCGCCGTGCGGCGGCGGCGCGCCGTGGTCGTGGCCTTCGGGTCCGCCATGCAGGCCGTGATGTTCGCCACCCATGCCGTGCTGGTGCTCGCCGTGTCCCATCTTCATGGGCATGGCGTCGAAGGCCTTCTGCTGGGCCGGCGAGAGCTGGGCGTAGAAGCGCTTCACCGCGTCAGCGTGCTGACGGAAGCGCGCCTCGTGCTCGGCGATGCGGGCGGCCATGCGGTCGAGCCGCTGCGGCGTGGAGAGCCCGGCGCCTTCCTCGTGGTCCTTGCGCATGTGCTCGCGCTCGCCCGCGGGCGGCTGCATGGCGGCGACCAGGGCTCGCAGCGCCGGCTCCTGATCGGGACGCAGTTGCAGGGCGTCGCGCAGGTGCTGGGCGTGGCGCTCGGCCATCTGGGCGGGGTCGGGGCGCTGCCAGTGGTGGCCCTCGGCGTGCGAGCCGGCGGGCGGCGGCGCGGGTTGGGCGAAGCTGGCGGAGCCGGCGCAGATCGCGAGCGCGGCGGCCATGGAGATAGAAGCGAGTTTCATCGGTGGTCCTTTTGACGTCCCTGCGCCTTGCACGGCGAGCGATCTACGTTCCGTCGCAGAGGGTCACGACAGCGCGTTGCGGCAGGCCGCCGCCATGGCGATGGGTCCGAGCGCCACGGCCGCGGCGGCATAGGCGCCGAGCAGGGCCATGCCCGCCTGCCATGGCAGCCCCGAGCCATAGGCCGCCAGCGCGCCGCCGCCGAAGATCACCGGCGGGGTGAACAGCGGCAGGACGATCACTGCGGTCAGCAGGCCGCCGCGCCGGGCGCCCAGGGCCAACGCCGCCCCGATGCCGCCGATGAAGGCGAAGGCCAGGCCGCCGGCCAGGGCGCAGGCGAAGATCAGGGGCGCCAGCCGCACCTCGGCGCCCAGTGCAATGGCGGCGATGGGGGCGGCCAGCGCCAGGGGCGCCCCGGTGGCGATCCACTGGCCCAGGCACTTGACCGCGCAGGTCAGCTCCAGCGGCGTGGCCGAGAGCGTCAGCAGGTCCAGGGCGCCGTCCTCGTAGTCGCGCTCGAACAGCCGGTCGAGCGACAACAGAGACGCGAGCGCCAGCGCGACCCAGGCCGCGCCCGTGGCGACCGACGCCAGCCGCTGGGCTTCCGGCCCGATGGCGAGCGGCAGGAGGGTGGCGACGCCGGCGTAGAAGCCCACCGTCACCAGCGGTCCGCCGCCGCGGCCCCAGGCCAGCGCCACCTCGCGGCGGAAGAGGGCGCGAAGCGGGCTCATCCGGCTTCGCTCCTGACGGAGCTGCGCAGGACTTGCCCTGTCAGAAGGATGTACCCTCCGAAGCCTTGGCAAAGGAGGGTCAAGCCGGGATCTCCAGCGTTCGTGTCGCGCCCGGCAGCGGGTCGTGCACGGCGGCCAGGATCAGCCCCTTGCGGCGCAGATGGTCGGCCATGATCTCGGCAAACCGGCCGCGCCAGCGGGCGTCGAGCGGGCTCAGCGGCTCGTCCAGCAGCCACAGCGGCCGCGGGGCCGCGATCAGCCGGGCCAGCGCGAGGCGCCGCCGCTGGCCGGCCGACAGCCTACGGACCTCGAGGTCGAGCAGCGGGACCAGTTCCAGGGTCTGCGCCGCGGCGCGCGCATCGACCTCCGCCCCGCCGCTCCACCGGGTCCAGAAGCGCAGTTCCTCCAGCGCCGTGCGAGCCGGCTTCAGCCCGTCATGGTGGCCGATGAAATGGACGCCTTGCCCCCGCGCGGCCTCGGGCTCGGCCCCGTCGAAGCCGATCTCGCCGGCCTCGGGCCGCACGAGGCCCGCGACGGCGCGCAGCAGGCTGGTCTTGCCCGACCCGTTGGGCCCGATGAGCGCGCAGGCCTCGCCCGCGGCCAGCGCCAGCGACAGGTCCTCGAACAGCAGCCGGCCGCCGCGGCGAACGCTCAGATTGCGCAGGGAAAGGCCGGCGATCATCGGGGCGTCTCGCCGGGCCGGCGAGCCAGACCTTGCGGGTATGGAAGCCAACCTGCCCGTGCATGGACGAGGCGAACGGTTCGGCCTATGAAGCGCCCGGCCGCCGTCGCCTCGGGGGACGTACGCCGCGCGGAGCCGGAACCTGTGTTTCCGCCTCTAAAAGCGCGCGATCCCTGGGTCGATCCTGGTGTGGCCGGGAACAGAAGAAGGATCCCCCAAGATGGCGTCAGTCGACAGCCTGAAAACCCGCCGCGAGCTCGTGGTGGGCGACAAGACCTATGCTTACTACAGCCTTCGGGCCGCCGAGGAAGCCGGACTTTCGGGCGTCTCGCGCCTGCCGATCTCGATGAAGGTGCTGCTGGAGAACCTGCTGCGCAACGAAGACGGCCAGTCGGTCGGCGAGGATGACCTGCGCGCGATCGCGGCCTGGATCGACAACAAGGGCGGCGTCGAACACGAGATCAGCTTCCGCCCGGCCCGCGTGCTGATGCAGGATTTTACCGGCGTGCCGGCCGTCGTCGACCTGGCCGCCATGCGCGACGCCATGACCACGCTGGGCGCCAACCCGGAGAAGATCAATCCGCTGAACCCGGTGGACCTGGTCATCGACCACTCGGTGATGGTCGACTACTTCGGCAACGCCAAGGCCTTCGGCGAGAACGTCGAGCGCGAGTACGAGCGCAACATGGAGCGCTACCGCTTCCTGCGCTGGGGCTCCTCGGCCTTCAACAACTTCCGCGTCGTGCCGCCCGGCACCGGGATCTGCCACCAGGTGAACCTCGAGTACCTGGCCCAGACCGTCTGGACCAATGACGCGGACGGCGTGACGACCGCGTACCCCGACACCGTCGTCGGCACCGACAGCCACACCACCATGGTCAACGGCCTCTCGGTGCTGGGTTGGGGCGTGGGCGGCATCGAGGCCGAGGCCGCCATCCTCGGCCAGCCGATCCCAATGTTGATCCCCGAGGTCGTGGGCTTCCGCCTGGACGGCAAGCTGCCGGAGGGCGCGACGGCCACCGATCTGGTGCTCACCGTCACCCAGATGCTGCGCAAGAAGGGCGTGGTCGGCAAGTTCGTGGAATTCTACGGCCCCGGCCTCGCCTTCCTGACCATCGAGGACCAGGCGACCATCGCCAACATGGCGCCGGAGTACGGCGCCACCTGCGGCTTCTTCCCCGTCACCCAGTCGACCATCGACTATCTGAAGGCCACCAATCGCGACAAGGCCCGGGTGGCGCTGGTCGAGGCCTATGCCAAGGAGCAGGGCATCTGGCGCGATCCGGCCGATCCGGACCCGGTGTTCTCCGACACGCTGCAGCTCGAACTCGGCGGGGTGTTGCCATCGCTCGCCGGCCCCAAGCGGCCGCAGGACCGGGTGCTGCTCAGCGACGCCAGCCGTGAGTTCAAGGAGGCCCTGGCCGGCGAGTTCGGCAAGGGCGAAGGCTCGGGCCAGCGCGTGAAGGTCGAGGGCGAGAACTTCGACCTCGGCAACGGCGACGTGGTGATCGCCGCCATCACCTCCTGCACCAACACCTCCAACCCCAGCGTGCTGATCGCCGCGGGCCTGGTGGCCAAGAAGGCCGTCGAGAAGGGTTTGAAAGTGAAGCCTTGGGTGAAGACCTCCCTGGCGCCGGGATCACAGGTGGTCACCGACTATCTGAAGGCCGCGGGCCTGACCAAGCACCTGGACGCGCTGGGCTTCAACCTGGTGGGCTATGGCTGCACCACCTGCATCGGCAACTCCGGCCCGCTCCCCGAGCCGGTCTCCGACGCGATCACCAAGAACGACCTGGTGGCGGTCAGCGTGCTCTCCGGCAACCGCAATTTCGAGGGCCGGATCAACCCCGACACGCGCGCCAACTACCTGGCCTCGCCGCCGCTGGTGGTGGCCTATGCGCTGGCTGGCTCCATGCAGATCGACCTGGTCAACGAGCCGCTGGGCGAGGGCAAGGACGGCAAGCCCGTGTACCTCAAGGACATCTGGCCGGCCTCCGACGAGATCGCCGCCCTGCAACGCAAGCACGTCACGGAGAAGATGTTCGCGACCCGCTACGGCGACGTCTTCAAGGGCGACAAGGCCTGGCAGGGGATCAAGATCACCGGCGGCCAGACCTACGCCTGGGAAATGGGCTCCACCTACGTCCAGAACCCCCCGTACTTCGAGGGGATGCAGATGGAGCCGGCCCCGGTGAAGGATGTCATCGAGGCGCGCGTGCTGGGCGTGTTCGGCGACTCGATCACCACCGACCACATCTCGCCGGCGGGTTCGATCAAGGCCACCTCGCCGGCCGGGGTCTATCTCAGGGAGCACCAGGTGCCGCAGTCGGAGTTCAACTCCTACGGCGCACGCCGCGGCAACCACGAGATCATGATGCGGGGCACCTTCGCCAATATCCGCATCCGCAACCGCATCACCCCCGACATCGAAGGCGGGGTGACCAAGCACTTCCCGTCCGGCGAGGTCATGTCGATCTACGACGCGGCCATGCGCTACCAGGCCGAGGGACGGCAGCTGGTGGTGTTCGCGGGCAAGGAATACGGCACCGGCTCGTCGCGCGACTGGGCGGCCAAGGGCACCAAGCTGCTGGGCGTGCGGGCGGTGATCGCCGAGAGCTTCGAGCGCATCCACCGCTCGAACCTGGTGGGCATGGGCGTGCTGCCGCTGCAGTTCCTCCAGGAAGGATGGCACAAGCTGGGCCTGACCGGCGAGGAGATCGTCTCGATCCGCGGCCTCGGCGACCTCAGTCCGCGCAAACAGCTGATCGTCGAGCTCTACCGCCCGTCCGACGGCCGGATCGCGCGCTTCCCGGTGCGCTGCCGCATCGATACGCCGACCGAGCTCGAGTACTTCAGGAACGGCGGCGTCCTCAACTACGTGCTGCGCAACCTCGCGCGGCAGGCGGCCTAAGGGCTTGAGGGGCGGGCGGCTTGCATGAACGGGTCGCCCGCTGCCACTCACACCTTGTTGAAAGTGACCCCGTCAGGAACTCCGGTTAAGTGCGCCGCGATGCGGAAAGCCGCGCTTCTCTTCTCGCTCCTCGCCGGCCCGCTCGCCCTTTGGCCAGCGGTTGCGGCCGCCCGGCCGCCCGCCAGGACTCCGGTGGTGGTGGAGCTCTACACGGCCCAGGGCTGCGGCGCCTGCGGAGAGGCCAATGCCTATGTGGCCAAGCTCGCCGAGCGCCCGGCGACCCTCGTGCTGACCTTCCCGGTGGACTACTGGGACTATCTCGGCTGGTCGGACACCTTCGCCAAGCCGGAGTTCGCCGACCGCCAGAAGGCCTATGTGGCCAAGCTGTCGCTGCGCGAGCCCTATACGCCCCAGGTGGTGATCGACGGCCGCGTGCAGGCCACCGCGATCAAGACCGAGCGGGTCGACAAGCTGGTCGCCGAAGCCGCCAAGGCGCCGCACGATCCGCCCGACATCCGCTTCATCTCCGGCGGCAAGCGCATCGATGTCGGCTCGGCCAAGGCGCCCAAGGGCGGGTCCGAGGTGTGGCTGGTCCGCTATGACCCGCGCGAGCAGGACGTGGCCGTCAAGAGCGGCGACAACAAGGGCCAGACCATCGTCCAGAAGAACGTGGTGCGCGAGGTCAAGCGCCTGGGCGCCTGGAAGGGCAGGCCGGTGAGCTTCCGGCTGCCGGCGGCCTCGGAAGAGGGGCTGAAGAGCGTGATCCTGGTGCAGGCCGCGCACGGCGGCCGCATCCTGGGCGTCGCGCAGGCGAAGTCCAAATAGCTGTCATCCCGGTTTTGGCTGAAAGCCAAAGACCGGGACCCCTCGCGCCCGATCCTTCAATCGACGGCGCGGGCGAGGCCGCCGCGATCCCCCGATCATCCGGAGCTGGGGGTCCCGGATAGCTGCTTCGCCGCTTCCGGGATGACGCAAGACGCGGAAGGCCCGCGCGGCCTGGAGAGAGGGGCCGCGCGGGCTCGCGCTTTGGGAGATATGTGCGTCGGTCGACCGGGCTGTCGATCCAGGGGGGCTGGGGGGGCTGTTCAGGATCCAAGACCGAACAGTTCCGATCAACCGACCCTGCCAATCTGGGGGCCCGATCAGGCGCGCGCGTGCCCGAAATAAGGTCATTTCACGGCGCGGCGGGGCCGTTGGTGTCGGGTCTGCAAGCCCGCGCCTGCGGCGTCGGAGCCGGCTCACGGCCTCTTCCGCGAACCCCGGATTCGAGTCTAGGCTCACCCTCAGATGGCTTTCGATCCGCCTCAGCAGTCCGCGCCGCGCCCCGGCTCACCGGGCGCGGCGCAGGTATTCTTCGAGCGACGCGAGCTCGACCGGCTGCTGAACCTCTACGGCCGCATGGTCGCCGCCGGCGAATGGCGCGACTACGGCATCGACGGCCTACGGGAGGCCGCGGTGTTCTCGGTCTTCAAGCGCCATTCCGAAGCGCCGCTCTATCGCATCGAGAAACGCCCCAGCCTGGCCCGCAAGCAGGGCGCCTGGGCGGTGATCGGCCAGGGCGGCCTGATCCTGCGCCGCGGCCACGAGCTGGAGCAGGTGCTTCGCTTCTTCGACCGCGGCCGATTCCGCGTGGTGGAGTAGCTCTTCCTTTCCCGCGAAGCGGGAGAGGGGGACCGTCGGCCGAGCGCAGCGAAGAGCCGATGGTGGAGAGGGCGAGCCAAGCGCACTGCAGAACCCTCGCCCTTCCCACCACCCGCTCTTCCGCCTGCTCGCGCAGGCGTCGGCGTGCGGTCCCCCCTTCCCGTGAACGGGAAGGGCAAGAAAAAGCCCCGGCGGTGTCCCGCCGGGGCTCGTTCGTTTCAGGCGTTCGGCTGTGCGCTAGCGGCGGTTGCCGAAGATCGCCAGCAGGAACTGGAACAGGTTGATGAAGTCCAGGTAGAGGCTGAGCGCCCCATAGCTGGTCGCCACCGACATGCCGGCCTCATTCCCGCCGAGCTGGTAGTAGGTCATCTTCAGTTGCTGGGTGTTGTAGGCGGTGAGGCCCGCGAAGATCAGCACGCCCAGCACGCTGATGATCAGGCTGAACCCTGCCGGGTGCCAGAACATGCCCACGAGCGAGGCGATGATCAGCCCCCACAGGCCCATGATCAGGAAGCTGCCGAAGCCGGTCAGGTCGCGCTTGGTGGTGTAGCCCACCAGGCTGAGGCTCCCGAAGGCGGTGGCGGTGATCAGGAAGGTCGAGGCGATGGAGGCGCCGGTGTAGCGCAGGACCAGCACGCCGAAGGACGCGCCGATCAGGCTGACGACGGCCCAATAGGTGATGTTGGCGGTGCGCGGGGTCTGGTTCTTGATCGCGAAGCCGGAGAACAGCAGCACGACCAGCGGCGCAAAGGCCACGACCATGCCCAGGACGCTGTAGCCCACCCGGCCATTGGCCACGGTGAACATCATGTCCCGGACGGGTGCGAAGGATCCGGTCAGCCAGGCGAGGCCCGCTGACAGGAGGAGGCCCAGCGCCATTTTGTTGTAGACGCCGAGCATGAAGCTGCGGAGACCCGCATCAACCGACATGTCGGCGCGATCCGTCGGGATCGGGCGCGCATAGCCGCGGTTGAAGTCGCTCATTTGAGGCATAGCCCTCTGATTCGAACGTCCAAGTCGGACGCATACGAAATATCGGGTCCGCGTGAGGCGGAAGCAAGGCCCTATAGTTTGCAGGGTTGTTCGCCTTCCGGGGCGGGACCTACGAGACGAGATGGGACCGATGATCCGACTGTTCGCCGCCCTGGCGCTCCCGCCGGAGATCGCCGCCGGCCTGGTCCGCCGCCAGACCGGCGTGGACACCGCCCGCTGGCGTCCGCCCGAGGCGCTGCACGTGACGCTGAGGTTCTTCGGCGGCGTGCGCGAGGACGTGGCCCGCGACCTCGACAGCGAGCTCTCGATCGTGGGCGGCGGCGGGTTCGAGCTGCAGCTGGCCGGCGCCGGGGCGTTCGGCGAGGGGCGCGACATCCACGCGATCTGGGCGGGCGTGGTCGAGACGCCGGCGTTGGCGCGGCTGGCCAGGGCCTGCGAGACCGCCGCGCGGCGCGCGGGGCTGAAGGCCGAGAGCCGCCACTACCGGCCGCACGTGACGCTGGCCTACCTGCGCCACCCCGACCCGGCCGAGGTCGCCGCCTGGATCCAGGCCAACAACCTCCTGAAGTCCCCGCCGGTCTGGATCGACCGCTTCGGGCTCTATTCCAGCCACCCGACCAAGGAGGGCTCCGTCTACCGGCTGGAGGCGGAGTATTTGCTCTGACCTAAGCCGGGACCGCGTGGTCCTTGAGGATTCCGAGGGGGACGATGGCCAGGGTCTCCTCGTGGGTCGCCTCGAGCACCACCTGGGGCGCGGCGCCGGCGTCCAGCGCCTCCTTCCAGCGTGGCGCGCAGAGGCACCAGCGGTCGCCCGGCTGCAGGCCCTCGAAGCCGAGATCGAGGCGCGGGGTCGAGAGGTCGTTGCCGGCGGCCTTGGAGAAGGTCAGGAACTCGGCGGTCATCACCGCGCAGACCGTGTGCATGCCGACATCCTCGTGGCTCGTCTCGCAGCAGCCGTTGCGGAAGAAGCCGGTCAGGGGATCGAGCGAGCAGGGCTCCAGCACACCGCCGAGCACATTGCGGGCCGAGGGGTCGTAGCGTGTGGTCATGGGACCACTGTAGCGGCTAACCTGAGCGGCCTCCAATGCGCCACGGTAACCCGATGACCGCCCCTCGCCCGCGCCGAAGCGCCCTCTACATGCCGGCCGGCAACGCGCGGGCGATCGAGAAGGCGAAGACCCTGCCGGCCGACGCGGTGATCCTCGACCTGGAGGATTCCATGGCCCCCGACGCCAAGGTCGAGGCCCGGAGCCTGGCGGCCGCGGCGGTGCGGACCGGCGGGTTCGGCCCGCGCGAGGTGGTGGTGCGGATCAACGGGCGCGATACGCCTTGGGGCGACGCGGACCTGGAGGCCGCCGCCGCGGCCGGCCCCGACGCCATCCTGCTGCCCAAGGTCTCCTCGCCGGAGGACCTGGCGGCCTGCGCCGGCGCGGTGCGGGGCCGCACCCGGCTGTGGGCCATGATCGAAACCTGCCAGGCGATCTTCCGGTTGGACGCCCTGGGGGCGGCGAGCCGGGCGCATGGAGTGGACGTCTGGGTGATCGGCGGCAACGACCTGGTCAAGGAGATGCGCTGCACGCCGGGCCCGGATCGCGCACCGTTGCGCCCGGCGCTGGCGCTCGCCGTCATGGCCGCCCGCGCCCACGGCCTGGCGATCCTCGACGGCGTCTACAACGACATCCCGAACCTGGAGGGCCTGGCGGCCGAGTGCGCGCAGGGCCAGTCATTGGGGTTCGACGGCAAGAGCCTGATCCATCCGAGTCATCTGGAGACCGCCAACGCCGCTTTCGCGCCGGCCGCCGAGGAGGTCGCCTGGGCGCGGACCGTGGTCGCGGCCTACGCCGCCCCGGAGAACGCGCGGGCCGGCGTGATCAAGGTGGAGGGCCGGATGGTCGAGCGGCTGCATCTGGGCCAGGCGGAACGGCTGATCGCCGTCGCCGACGCCATCGCCGAGCGGGTGACGTGATGCGCGCCGCCCTGCTCGCCCTGGCGCTCATGTCCTGGACCGGCGCGGCCCTGGCCCAGCCGGCCCCGCAAGGGACCCCGCCGCCAACCCAGGAGCCGCCCCAGGGCGAGCCCGACGCCGCCGCCGAGCCGCCCGCTCCGGCCGCACCGGGCGCGCGGATCAATCCCAACGCCTCGACGGAGGCCTATGACAGCCGCGTGCGGCAGTCCTTCGCCGCGGCGGAGTCCTTCCAGGGCCGGCTCGACGGCGGCTGGACCGCGAGCGCCCGCGGCCGCGACCTGCTGCAGCTGCAGTTGGTCGACAAGGGCAAGGGCCAGGTGGAAGGCGCCTGGCGCGACCTGCTCGGCGGCCTGAGCGCCAGCGCCTCCGGATTGATCGATCCGGTCGCCGCCTCCGGCGACTCGCTGGACCTGAGCTTCCGGCGCGCCGACGGCCTGGTCTTCCGCCTCACCGTGCACGCCGGACCGGACGGGCGCTGGAGCGGCAAGCTGTGGCGGGGTGACGAGCTGTTCGACGTGGCGCTCCGGCGCAGCCGCTAGAGGCCGAGCGAGAGCTTCGCCGCGGCGATGGCCGTAGCGAGTTCGTCCAAGGCGTAGGCGGCGGCCGAGCCAAACCCCCAGACCGGACCGGGCCAGGCGGGATCGTCGCGGCGACGGCCGACGACGTGGACGTGCAACTGCGGAGTCAGGTTGCCGAGCTGGCCGACGTTGAGCTTCTCCACCGGGCGCTGCAGCGCCAGGCCGACGGCGCGCGCCGCGTGGCCGGCGGCCAGCACCTCGTCCATCAAGAGGCGCCGCTGGTCGGGCGACAGGTCCTCCAGCTCCCGGGCGGCCGCGACGCGCGGGATCAGCACGATCCAGGGATAGCGGGCGTCGGCCTGCAGCCGGGCGTGGCAGAGCGCCAGATCCCCGAGCGGCTCGGAGGTCGCGACGAAGGCGGGGTCGATCGCGGTCATGCCCCGCTTCACCACGAACCGGGGTCGCCGCCAAGCTGGGCGCGGGCATCGTGAGCTTTGCGGCATTGCGGCGTGCGGGCCGCTGGGCTACGCACCCGCCACCTCCCATAGACCTCTCAGACCTCTCGAAGGAGCAGCATCATGGCCACCAAGCAGCCGATCCGCGTGGCGGTGACCGGCGCGGCCGGCAATATCGGCTACGCCCTGTTGTTCCGCATCGCCTCGGGCGAGATGTTCGGCAAGGACCAGCCGCTGATCCTGCAGCTCCTGGAGATTCCGGTGGAAGGCCCGCAGAAGGCGCTGAAGGGCGTCGCCATGGAGCTGGAGGACTGCGCCTTCCCGCTGCTCACCGACATGGTGCTGACCGGCGAGGCCGACGTCGCCTTCAAGGACGCGAACTGGTGTCTGCTGGTCGGCTCCAAGCCGCGCGGCCCGGGCATGGAGCGCGCCGACCTGCTGAAGGACAACGGCAAGATCTTCATCGCCCAGGGAAAGTCGATCGACGCGGTGGCCGCCGATGACGCCCGCATCGCGGTGGTCGGCAACCCCTGCAACACCAACGTCATGATCGCCGCCAACCAGGCCAAGCGCCTGCCGAAGGACCGCTTCACCGCCATGGTGCGGCTGGACGAGAACCGCGGCCGCTCGCTCCTGGCCCGCAAGGCCGGCGTCGCCATCGACGAGGTCTCGGACCTGTTCATCTACGGCAACCATTCGCCGACCATGTTCGCCGACTTCACCCACGCCAAGATCGGCGGCAAGGCGGCGGCCGATGTGATCAACGACCGGGCGTGGCTGGAGACCGAATACCTGCCGACGGTCGGCAAGCGCGGCGCGGCGATCATCGAGGCGCGCGGCCAGTCATCTGCGGCCTCGGCCGCCAACGCCCTGACCGACCACGTCCGCGACCTGACCACGCCTGGCAAGGTGCATTCGGTCGCGGTGAATTCCGAAGGCCGCTACGGCTTCGCCGAGGGCGTCTGGGCCGGCATGCCGGTGCGCTCGACGGCCACCGGCTATGAGGTCATCGACAGCTACCAGATGGACGACTTCGCCAAGTCGAAGATCAAGATCACCAACGACGAGCTGGTCTCCGAGCGCGAGACGGTGAAGGAGCTGCTGGCCTAGTTCCCCGGTCCGTCGCCCTCGTCGCGGCCGTCGGCCATGGCGTTCAGCTCATCGATGCGCTGCTGATAGATCTGCGCCACCGCGCGGCGGGAGTGGCGCGCCGCGTCTTCGCGAATGGAAAGCCAGTCGCGCTGGTCGGCGCGCACCTGCCCAGGCGGGACGGCGCCCGACTGCAGGACCCGCCGGTAGGCGCGAGACATCTCGCGATCCGCCGCCGCCAGGTCCGGATCCTGGCAAACCATGGCCTCCGCCGGGCTGCGGGCGCCCGAACAATCCAAGCCGGCGCGGGTCGGCGCCTGCTGGATCGCGGGCGGCGGGGCCGGCTGGCCATAGCTGGTCTGGGACGACGGGCCCGTGACCTGCGGCAGCGGCGGCGGGGGCGCGGGGATGTAGGCGGGCGGCGCGGCGCTATTGGCGCGGGCGGCCGCCGCCTGGTCGGGCGACAGAACCTCCAGCTTGCCGGCCGAGCCGAGGGCTTCCGGCGCAGGCTTGCCGATCTCGATGGGCACCGGCGGCGCGGTGCGCTCGGCGGCGGCGGTGGGATCCTTGCCCAGGTCCGGCCGCGCCCACAGGCCGAAGGCCAGGCCCGCCGCGATGGCGACGCCGGCCCCGATCGCCAGGTTGCGACCCGTCATTCGCGGCAACCGCCGACGCGGCGGCGGCGGGCCGCCGGCAAACCCGTGGTAGGTCGTCTCCGGCCAAGGTTCGCCGGATCGGTCGGTGGGCATTGCGGATGTCTTTCCTGCGGTCCCTTGCAGGTCTAACCCCTTCGACGGCCTCGTCGTTGCAGACAGTGGCGCTCGCGGTCTATTCGCCCTTGGCGTTGCGGGTCAGGTCCTGCAGTTCCGCGATGCGGGCCTGATAGACCTCGCGAACCGCCCAGGGCGCCTCGCGGGCCGCCGCCGCACGCGCCGCGCGCCAGCGGGTCTGCTGCTGCTCCAGGGTGGAGCTGGGCACGCCGGCGGCTTCCGCTTCGGCATAGGCCCGCGTCAGGCGCCGCTGCGCCGCGCCCAGGGCGGGATCGCCACAGGCCAGGGCCTCGCCGGGATCGGGAGAGGCGCAGCGGGTGGTGACATTGGCCACCCGGATCGGGCCGGCGCCGCGCGCCATCAAGGGCGCTGCCGAGGGCTCGCCGCGCGGCGGGTGCGACCTGGGCGAGGCCTTGGCCAGCCGGATCTCACGGGCCGTCTCGTGGGCGGTCTTGTGGCGCCGGTCGGGCCGGGCGTCGGCGTGGACCTCGGGCTCGGGCCTGGCGTGATGCGGCGCGAGCTTGGCGAGCAGGGCGAGGATGCCGTGCCGCTGCCGGGCCTTGGCGTCGGCCACGGCCTTGGCTTCGGCGAGTTCGATCTGATGGGCCTTGGCCCGGTCGCGGCGGGCCTTCTGTTGGGCGAGCTTCTCGGTCTTGGCTTCGGCCCTGGCCTCGGCGCGGGCTTCGGCGCGCCGGTCGGCGGCCTCCTGGGCGCGTTCGGCCTTCGCTTCCGCCAGCTTGGCGGCGTGGGCCTGGGCGGCCTCCAGCTTGGCCTGCTGCAGCTTGGCCCGATCGATCTTGGGCGCGATCGGCTTCGGCGCCACGGCGATGACGGGCGCGGCGATGGGCGGCGCCTTGCGCGCAACCGCGGCCATGGGCCCGGGCGCCGGGGCGTCGACGCGCACCAGGCCGCTGGGCGGGCGGCTCGGGGCCAGGAGCTGGGGATCGGGCGCGACGGGCCGGACCCGGTCGGGCGCCTCGGCGCGCCTGGGGATCACGGCCGGGCGGGGCGGGGACTGGGAGAGCACGTCCATCGGCGTGCCGATCGGCGCGGGGGCGTCGTCGACCACGATGGGGATGCGGCGGCCGGTGGAGACAGGGGTGACGACCGCGGGGGCCGGCCTTGCCGCGCCGGGGCGCTCGAGGTCCGACGGGCGGGCCCACAGGCCGAGCGCCGCGCCGAACACGCAGGCGCCGGCCACGCCGGTGAACAGCGCGATGCGCCCGGTCGCGGCGCGCGGGCGAGAGGCGGCGGTGTCGTCGTGTTCGTCTCGGACCATGGGCAAACTCTCCCCAACGCAGGTCCCTCGGCGTCTCGAAGTCCTGGCCGGCCAGCCGTCCCCACGGCTAAGCTGGCGGAGCGTCGATCTCTCTCCCGCCCCAAGTTAAGCCAGAAAAGCCATGGCCGCGCCAGAACCTAAGCTAGAGACCGATCGTCTCATCCTGCGGCCGCCGGCCGCGGAGGACTTCGAGGCCTGGGCGGTGTTCGCCGCCGACGAGGACACCATGCGCCACCTGGGCGGCGTGCAGCCGCGCGCGGTCGCCTGGCGCGGCATCTGCAGCGTGACGGGGGCCTGGGCGATCCGCGGCCATTCGATGTTCTCGGTGATCGAGAAGGCCACCGGCCGCTGGGTGGGGCGGCTGGGCCCCTGGCAGCCCGAGGGCTGGCCGGGCACGGAGGTGGGCTGGGGCATCGTTCGCGACTGCTGGGGCAAGGGCTACGCCTCGGAGGGCGCCACGGCGGCCATCGACTACGTCTTCGACGTGCTCGGCTGGGACGAGGTGATCCACTGCATCGAGCCGGAGAACCTCAACTCGCAGAAGGTGGCGAAGCGGTTGGGGTCGGCCTACCTGCGCGAGGACTGGCTGCCGGCCCCCTACGACGACCATCCGGTGGGCATCTGGGGGCAGAGCCGGGCGCAGTGGCAGGCCAGGAAGCCCGCCTAGATCCAGTTCTTCTCGCGCAGCATGCGGGCGTAGGTGCGGCTGACCGGGACCTCCGCGCCGTCCTTCAGGGTCAGGGTCGCCCGGCCGTCGCCGCGCTCCGCCTGAGCGATCGCGTCGCGGGCCACCCACCAGGAGCGGTGCACCTGGGCGCCTTCGAGGCCCTCCAGCTCGGCGACCGCGTCGGAGAGGCGCATGAGGATCAGGTCCTGGCCCCGCGAGGTGTGCAAGCGCAGGTAGTGGTCCTCCGCCTCGACGGCCCAGACCTCGGCGCCGCGCAACTTCAGCGGCAGGCGGTCGAGGAACTTGGGCGGGGCGGCGACCGTCGAGAGCTGGCGGCGCCGCCAGCTCGCGAACATCGCCACCACCGAGGCGCCGACGCAGACCAGGACCACGTCCCACAGGATGTTCGGCAAGATCGCCGCGGGCGGAGGCCGACCGTCGGCCAGCATATGGCTCAGCCAGACCACCAGCGTCATGGGCGGCGCCATGATCAGGCCGGTGGCGAGACCCACCACGATGGGCCCGCGCGGCCAGAGGCCGAGGCGCCAAGCGATGCGGGCGCCCGCCAGACCCAGCAACGATCCCAGCCAGCTGTAGGCGAAATATAGCGTGGTCCTGACCACCGCCTCGCGCAGGGGGACGCTGAACGGGCCGAACAGGCTGAGGAAGGTGGCGACCGCGGCGCCCACCCCGAGCACCCGGAGCACCAGCGGCCAGGTGATCGGGTTCGGACGCGGCGCACCGGCCGCCTCGCCCGGCGAGGCGTGAGGTTCGGACGGGTTGTCCGCCAAGCTCTGCTGCACGCTCGCCTTCGCTCCGGCAGGTCGGCCGCCACGCAAGGGGTGCGTCGCGGTCTGAGCCCGGAGGAGAAGTGTCGCGCCCTGCCCTGTCAACCGCAGCTTCCCTGGCGTGGCGGCACGATGTCGCAAGGCGCGCCACGCTCTGCTGAGGCCACGCGATGGCGGCGGCGTCATCCCAGTGCGCCACGGTCGAGCCGCGCCTAGCTTTTGACGCCGTCGAGGCCCATATGCCCGCGCCGCAACTGGGGTTATTCCAGGCGTCATGGCCGAGCTGATTTTCCACGATCCGACGGGGCGCCGCCAGCGCCTGGTCCGTCTGTCCGGCGGCGCGATGCTGGCCATCGCCGCCCTGATGGTCGCGGCCTTCTTCGCGACGCTGGCCGTCGCCCCGCGCCTGCCCGGCCTGACGCTCAAGGACCCGCGCGTCCTGCAGGCCCTGCACCAGGAGAACACCAAGCACCTGAAGGGGCGGCGGGAGTGGACCAAGATCCCCCACCCCCGCAACGTCGCGACCGGCGGCCCGGCCCGCCCGCTGGCGGTGGGCTTCTATGTCTCGTGGGACGAGAACAGCCGCGAATCCCTGCGCGACCATGTCGACCAGCTGGACGTCGTGTCGCCGCAGTGGCTCGCGCTCGCCGGCTCCAAGGGCGAGCTGGAGATCACCTCCGACGCGCAGGCCCGCGCCATCATCGGCTCGGCCAAGAAGCCGCCGTCGATCCTGCCCGGCATCCACAACGCCAAGGACGGGGTGTTCAACGGCCCGGCGGCCGACGCCGTCGTGCTCGATCCGGTGGCGCGCAAGCGGCTGATCCAGAACCTCGTCGACCTGGCGCCGAAGCGCGGTTACGCCGGCTACGTCTTCGATCTCGAGAACCTTTCGCCGACCGCGGCCCAGGCCTATCCCTCGCTGGTGGCCGAGGCGCGCGCGGCGCTGAAGCCGCTGGGCCGCGAAGTCTGGGTCACCGCGCCGTTCGCCGACGAGAGCTGGCCCCTGAAGCAGCTCGCCGCCGCCGCCGACGCCGTGGTGCTGATGGCCTACGACCAGCATTGGGGCACCGGGGCCGCAGGCCCGGCGGCCGGCCAGCAATGGTTCGAGCACGAGCTGGAGGGCCGCATGGCCGAGCTCGATCCCGCCCGCACGGTGCTGGCGCTGGGCGCCTATGGCTACGACTGGACCCTGCCCAAGGGCGCCGACCCGGGCAAGGCGGAGGCGGTGACCTTCAACGAGGCCACCCAGATCGCCCACGATAGCGGCGCCCAGCCGATCATGGACGACACCGAGCTCAATCCGCACTTCGACTATGACGCGGACGGCCGACGCCACACGGTGTGGTTCCTCGACGCCTCGACCCTCTTCAATCAGATCAAGGTCGCCGATGGCTTCCGGCCCATGGGCTACGCCCTGTGGCGGATGGGCGGCGAGGACCAGTTGATCTGGAAGCTGCTGCGCCACGGCTTCGGCCAGGCGAGCCCCCAGGGCCTGGACGTCCTGCAGCCGGGCCAGGACGTCAACTTCGACGGCCAGGGCGAGGTGCTGCATGTGTCCGACGTGCCGCGGCCCGGTCACCGTGGGCTGGAGTTCGACCCGGACACCGGCCTGATCTCCGGCGAGACCTACGACGCCCTACCGACCTCCTACGTGATCCAGCGCTACGGCTTCCATCCCGGCCTCGTGGCGCTGACTTTCGACGATGGGCCCGACGGGCGCTGGACGCCGAAGATCCTCGACATCCTGAAGGAGAAGCACGCGCCGGCGACCTTCTTCGTCATCGGCAAGAACATGCAGCGCTTCCCCGACCTGGTGGCCCGCGAGGTCGCCGAGGGACATGACGTGGGCGGCCACTCCTGGACTCACCCGAACATCGCCGAAATCCCCGCCGCCCAGACGACGGTGGAGCTGACCGCGACCCAGCGGCTGTTCGAGACCATCACCGGGCGTTCGACGCGCCTGTTCCGGCCGCCGTTCTTCGGCGACGCCGAGCCGTCCACTCCGCGCGAGGTCGCGCCGATCCTGCAGGCCCAGGCCCAGGGCTACCTATCGGTGGGCCTGCGCATCGACCCGGACGACTGGAAGAAGCCGGAGCCGCAGCACATTATCGACACCACCCTCGCGCGCCTGCAGGACACGGTGCGTCCCGGCCAGGTGGTGCTGCTGCACGACTCCGGCGGCGATCGCAGCCGCACGGTGGCCGCCCTGCCCGCCCTGATCGACGCCATCCGCGCGCACGGCTACCGGCTGGTGACCGTCGCGGAACTGGCGGGCATGACGCCCGAGCAGGCCATGCCGCCGACCACGCGCTCGAACGTGGAGCTGATGCTCGACCGGCTGGGCTTCGGCTTCTTCCACGACGTGGAGATGATCCTCTCCACCCTGTTCATCGCGGCGATCGCGCTGGGTGTGCTGCGCCTGCTGTTCCTGGCGCCGCTCGCCGTCCTGCACCGAGCCTGGCTTTCGCGGCGCCGGCCGGAGGACCTGGACCCGGCGACGGGCCCCTGGGTCAGTGTGCTGATCCCCTGCTTCAACGAGGAGAAGGTGATCGTCGCCTCGGTGCGGCGGATCCTGGCCTCCCACTGGGACCGGCTGGAGGTGCTGGTGCTCGACGACGGCAGCAAGGACGGCACCTCGCAGGTGGTCCGCGAAGCCTTCGCCGGCGAGGCGCGCGTGCGACTGATGACCTTCGAGAACGGCGGCAAGGCGCGGGCGCTCAACCGCGGCATGGCCGAGGCCAAGGGCGAGGTGATCGTGGCGCTGGACGCCGACACCCTGTTCCCGCCCGACACCATTCCCAAGCTCGCCCGATGGTTCGTCGATCCGCGGGTCGGGGCGGTGGCCGGCAACGCTTTGGTGGGCAACCGCAACAACCTGATCACCCGCTGGCAGGCGCTGGAATATGTCACCGCCCAGAACCTGGAGCGCCGGGCCCTGGCCGCCTTGGGCGCGGTGACCGTGGTGCCGGGCGCCGTGGGCGCCTGGCGGACCTCGGCCCTGGAGGCGCTCGGCGGCTATCCGGCCGACACCCTCGCCGAAGACCAGGACCTGACGCTGGCCGCGCAACGGGCCGGCTGGCGGGTAGAGTTCGATCCCGATGCGCGCGCCTACACCGAGGCGCCGGAGACGGTGGCGGGGCTCCTCAAGCAGCGCTTCCGCTGGTCGTTCGGCACCCTGCAGTGCATCTGGAAGCACCGCGCCGGCCTGTTCGACCTGAAGCATCCGGTGCTGGGCTTCGTCGCCCTGCCGCAGATCTGGATGTTCCAGATCCTGCTCACCGCCATCGCGCCCCTGGTCGACCTGGCGATCATTTGGAGCCTGATCTCCTCGGCCTACAGCTGGGCCTGGCATCCGCAGGAGTGGTCGCCCGACGACCTGATCCGGCCGCTCGCCTACTGGGCGGCGTTCATCTTCCTCGACCTGTCGGCCGGCGCGCTGGGGATGGCCCTGGAGCGCCGCGCGCCCTGGGGCGACATCCTGTGGATGCCGGTCCAGCGGTTCGGCTACCGCCAGCTGATGTATTCGGTGGTGGTGCGCTCGCTGGACGCGGCGCTGAACGGCGCGCGGGTCGGCTGGGGCAAGCTGGAACGGCGCGCCACCGCGGCCCTGGAGAGCGATCCGAAGATGGGATTGCGCACGCGCGGCCCACGCCCGGGACGCCTCGCCGTTTTGCTGGCCGCGGCGCGCTCGAAACTCCCGGCGTTTTTACGCCCCTGACGCGGTTGTCATCGCCGGACGCGGCGCCTATAACCCCGGCCACTCGGCTCAGGGGCGACTCTGGGGCCGAAGCGATTTGGCAAGCGCCTCAAAGGCCTCATGAACATCCACGAACACCAAGCCAAAGCCGTCCTCTCCGAGTTCGGCGTGGCGGTCCCGCGCGGCTATCCCGCCTTCTCCGCCGATGAAGCCGCCGAGGCGGCGACCAAGCTGGGCGGCCCCGTCTTCGTCGTGAAGTCGCAGATCCACGCCGGCGGCCGCGGCAAGGGGCGATTTGAGGGCCTTGGGCCGGAGGCCAAGGGCGGTGTCCGGGTGGTGAAGAGCGTCGAGGAGGTCCGCGTCAACGCGAGTGAGATGCTCGGCCGGGTGCTGGTGACCCACCAGACCGGGCCCAAGGGCAAGCAGGTGAACCGCCTCTACATCGAGGAAGGCGCCCAGATCGCCAAGGAGTTCTACCTCTCCCTGCTGGTCGACCGCGAGACCAGCCGCGTGGCGGTGGTGGCCTCCACCGAAGGCGGCATGGACATCGAGGAGGTGGCCCATTCGACGCCGGAGCGCATCCACACCTTCTTCATCGATCCGGCGACCGGGGTGTGGCCGCACCACGGGCTGATGCTGGCCGACGCCCTGGGCCTCAAGGGCGACCTCGCCAAGCAGGCGCGCACCCTGCTGGGCCAGCTCTATGCGGCCTTCGTGGCCAAGGACATGGCGCTCCTGGAGATCAACCCGCTGATCGTCACCGCCGATGACCAGCTCCGCGTGCTCGACGCCAAGGTGTCGTTCGACGACAACGCCCTGTTCCGCCACCCAGAGATCGCCGCCCTGCGCGACGAGAGCGAGGAAGACCCCAAGGAGATCGAGGCCTCCAAGTACGACCTCTCCTACATCGCCCTCGACGGCAATATCGGCTGCATGGTCAATGGCGCGGGCCTGGCCATGGCGACCATGGACATCATCAAGCTCTATGGCGCCGAGCCCGCCAACTTCCTCGACGTGGGCGGCGGAGCGACCCGCGAGAAGGTCACGGCGGCCTTCAAGATCATCATGGCCGACCCCAATGTGAAGGGCATACTGGTCAACATCTTCGGCGGCATCGCCCGCTGCGATCTGCTGGCCGAGGGCATCGTGGCCGCGGTCAAGGAGGTCGGGCTGGCCATGCCGCTGGTGGTGCGCCTCGAAGGCACCAACGCCGAGCTCGGCAAGCAGATCATCCGCGACAGCGGCTTGAACGTCATCCCGGCCAACGACCTGGCCGACGGCGCCGAAAAGATCGTCAAGGCCGTGCGGGAGGCCGCTTAACTCGATGTCGATCCTGATCAACAAATCCACCCGCGTCATCTGCCAGGGGATCACCGGGGCGCAGGGGACCTTCCATACCGAGCAGGCCATCGCCTACGGGACCAAGATGGTCGGCGGGGTGACCCCGGGCAAAGGCGGGACCAAGCACCTGGACCTGCCGGTGTTCGACACGGTCGGCCAGGCGGCGCGCGAGACCGGCGCGGAGGCCAGCGTGATCTATGTGCCGCCGCCGTTCGCGGCCGACTCGATCCTGGAAGCCATCGACGCCGAGATCGGCCTGATCGTCTGCATCACCGAAGGCATCCCGGTGGCCGACATGATTAAGGTGAAGCGCTCGCTCTCAGGCTCGAAATCCAGGCTGATCGGGCCCAACTGCCCCGGCGTCCTGACCCCGGATGAGTGCAAAATAGGCATTATGCCGGGAAACATCTTCAAGCGGGGGTCGGTGGGCGTTGTCTCGCGCTCCGGCACCCTTACCTATGAGGCTGTGTTCCAGACCACCCAGGTGGGCCTCGGCCAGACCACGGCCGTGGGCATCGGCGGCGACCCCGTGAAGGGCACCGAGTTCATCGACGTGCTCGACATGTTCCTCAAGGACCCCGAGACCGAGTCGATCATCATGATCGGCGAGATCGGCGGCTCCGCCGAGGAGGACGCGGCCGAGTTCATTAAGAATTCACCAAACAAGAAGCCAATGGTCGGCTTCATCGCGGGACGCACCGCGCCGCCTGGCCGGCGCATGGGTCACGCGGGCGCGATCATCTCCGGCGGCAAGGGCGGGGCTGAGGACAAGATCGCTGCGATGGAGGCCGCGGGCATCCGCGTCTCTCCCTCTCCGGCGGCCCTCGGGACCACCCTGGTCGAGGTGCTGAAAGGCGCCTAGGGCCTGCCGGTTCGAAGAACCGGAAGGCCCGTGGATTGAATAGTTAGGCCGATCCCGGGCGCCAAACCGGTACCCACTTTGGCTGGGATCGGCCTGAGGACAGGATTTTAGTTTAGGGCGGTCCGCGCTCGGCTCCTTCTTCTCGAGAAGCTCCGCGGGTCCCACGCCCGGGAAGCGGACGACATGGCCGACGACGCAGGTCTGATCAACGAGGTGCTCGCCGAGACCTCCTTCCTCTATGGGGGCAACGCCGCCTTCGTGGAGGACCTCTACGCGCAGTGGGCCACGGACCCCAATTCGGTCGAGCCCTCGTGGCGCGCCTTCTTCGCCTCGCTGCACGACCCGGCCGCCGACGCCAAGCGCCAGGCCGAGCGGCCCGCCTGGACCCAGGCCGCGGCGCCGGCCGCGCGACCCGACTGGCTCTCGGCGCTCGATGGCCTGTGGCCGGCGGTGCAGGCCAAGCTCGAGACCCGGATCGCCGAGCGCAAGCCCGAGGTCGGCGCCGACGAGGTGCGCGCCCGCACGCTCGATTCGCTGCGCGCCATCATGATGATCCGCGCCTACCGGATGCGCGGCCACCTGAAGGCCAACCTCGATCCGCTGGGCATCGCCACCACGCCGGGCGATGCATCCGAGCTCGACCCCTCCACCTACGGCTTCGCCGAGGCCGACTTCGACCGGCCGATCTTCCTGGACTATGTGTTGGGCCTGGAGACGGCCACCATCCGCGAGATCCTGGAGATCCTGCGGCGCACCTACTGCGGCAACGTCGGCGTGCAGTACATGCACATCTCCGACCCCAAGGAGAAGGGTTGGCTCCAGGAGCGCATCGAGGGTCGCGACAAGGAGATCGTGTTCACCAAGGAGGGCAAGGTCGCCATCCTCAAGAAGCTGATCGAGACCGAGGGCTTCGAGCGGTTCCTGCACCGCCGCTTCCCCGGCACCAAGCGCTTCGGTCTGGACGGCGGCGAGAGCCTGGTCCCGGCGCTTGAGCAGATCATCAAGCGCGGCGGCGCGCTGGGCGTGAAGGACATCATCATCGGCATGCCGCACCGGGGGCGGCTGAACGTGCTCGCCGCGGTGATGGGCAAGCCCTACCACGTGATCTTCCACGAGTTCCAAGGCGGTTCGTCCCTGCCCTCCGACGTCGAGGGCTCGGGGGATGTGAAGTACCACCTGGGCGCCTCGTCGGACCGCGAGTTCGACGGCAACAGCGTGCACCTGTCGCTGACCGCCAACCCCAGCCACCTGGAGATCGTCAACCCGGTCGTCATCGGCAAGGCCCGCGCCAAGCAGGCCTTCACCCTGCGCGAGACCCCGACCAGTGGCCGCAGCCACGTG
Source organism: Phenylobacterium sp. (assembly GCF_035944335.1). Lineage (GTDB taxonomy): Bacteria > Pseudomonadota > Alphaproteobacteria > Caulobacterales > Caulobacteraceae > Phenylobacterium. The sequence goes on from NZ_DASZBG010000080.1 coordinate 90,902, forward strand.
ATGCCGCTGCTGATGCACGGCGACGCGGCCTTCGCCGGTCAGGGCGTGGTGGCCGAATGCTTCGCGCTCTCGGGGCTGCGCGGCTACGGCGTCGGCGGCTCGATGCACTTCATCGTCAACAACCAGATCGGCTTCACCACCAGCCCGAAGAACAGCCGCTCCTCGCCCTATCCGTCGGACGTGGCGCTGATGGTCGAGGCCCCGATCTTCCACGCCAACGGCGACGATCCGGAGGCGGTGGTGTTCGCCGCCAAGGTGGCCACCGAATATCGCCAGCTGTTCGGCAAGGACGTGGTCGTCGACATGTTCTGCTACCGCCGGTTCGGCCACAATGAAGGCGACGATCCGACGATGACGCAGCCCTTGATGTACGCGAAGATCAAGGACCACCCGTCGGTCCGGCAGCTCTACACCAACCGCCTGGTCGCCGAGGGCGTCGCCACCCAGGCCGAGATCGACGGCTGGATCAAGGACTTCGACGACTTCCTCGACCAGGAGTTCGACAGCGGCAAGGCCTACCACGCCAACAAGGCCGACTGGCTGGACGGCAAGTGGTCGGGGCTGAAGCTGCCGGGCGTCGAGGAGAGCCGGGTCACCGGCGTCGCCAAGCAGAAACTCCTCGACCTCGGCCGCAAGATCACCACCATCCCGGGGACCATCACGCCCCACAAGACCGTGGCCCGGGTGATCGAGGGCCGCCGCGAGGCGATCGAGGCGGGCGAAGGCCTCGACTGGGCGACCGGCGAGCAGCTGGCCTTCGCCACCCTGCTGGACCAGGGCTATCCGGTGCGCCTGTCAGGCCAGGACAGCGTGCGCGGCACCTTCTCGCAGCGCCACTCCGGCCTGGTCGACCAGAAGACCGAGGAGGTCTGGTTCCCGCTCCGCAACCTCGGCCCCAACCAGGCCCACTACGAGGTGCTGGATTCGGCGCTGTCGGAAGAGGCGGTGCTCGGCTTCGAGTACGGCTTCTCGCTCACCGACCCCAATACGCTGACCATGTGGGAGGCCCAGTTCGGCGACTTCGCCAACGGCGCCCAGGTCGTGGTCGACCAGTTCATCTCGTCGGGCGAACGCAAGTGGCTGCGCATGAGCGGCCTGACCATGCTGCTGCCGCACGGCTACGAGGGCCAGGGTCCGGAGCACTCCTCCGCGCGCCTCGAGCGCTATCTGCAGCTCTGCGCCGAGGACAATATGCAGGTGGTCTATCCGACCACGCCGGCCAACTACTTCCACGCCCTGCGCCGTCAGATGCTGCGCGAGTTCCGCAAGCCGCTGATCGTCATGACGCCCAAATCCCTGCTGCGCCACAAACGGGCGGTGTCGAACCTGGCCGACATGGCCGACGGCACCAGCTTCCACCGGGTGATGGTGGACGGCGCCGAAGCCGGCTGCGACGTGGGCGGCGTCACGCTCAAGGCCGACGACAAGATCGTCCGCGTGGTGCTCTGCTCGGGCAAGGTTTACTACGACCTGATCGACCATCGGGCGAAGACCGGCCGTGACGACGTCTATGTGCTGCGCCTGGAGCAGTTCTATCCCTGGCCGCTGAAGTCGCTGTCGAACGAGTTGAAGCGGTTCAAGAACGCCGAGCTGATCTGGTGCCAGGAAGAGCCGAAGAACATGGGCGGCTGGCAGTTCGTCGACCCGTGGCTGGAGCTGACGCTGGAGCGCCTGGACATCAAGGCCAAGCGCGCCCGCTACGTGGGCCGCCCGGCGTCGGCCTCGACGGCCGCGGGCCTGATGAGCCGGCACCTGAAGGAGCTGGAGAGCTTCCTCACGGAAGCCTTCGCCTGACCAAGCCTGTATGTGTGTGTTGAGGATCTGAGGAGCGCATCGAAATGGCCGACATCATGACGCCGGCGCTGGGCGAGTCCGTCACCGAGGCGACGGTCGCCAAGTGGACCAAGAAGGCCGGCGACGCGGTGCGCAAGGACGAGATCCTGGTGGAGCTGGAGACCGACAAGGTCTCGCTCGAGGTCGCCGCCCCGGCCGACGGCGTGCTGAGCGAGATCGCCGCGGAGGAAGGCGCGACCGTCGAGCCCGGCGCGGTGCTGGGCAAGATCGCCGAGGGCGCGGCCGCGGCCAAACCCAATGGCGGAGCCAAGCCCGCCGAGGCGCCGGCCCCCGCCCCGGCCGCCAAGGCGGAGCCGCCGCCCGCGCCCGCCAAGGCCCCTCCCGCAAAGCCGGCCTCCGAACCGGCCGCCGCGGCCGAGCCGGTGATGGCGCCGTCCGCCCAGCGGATCGTCGCGGAGAACAAGCTCGACCCGACGAAGATCGCCGGCGCCGGCAAGGACGGCCGGATCACCAAGGGCGACGCCCTGGCCGCCCTGGAAGCCCGCGGCAATGCGCCGGCGCCGGCGCCAGCCCCGCAGGCCCCGCGCGCGGTGCGCGAGCGCGAGGAGCGGGTGAAGATGACCCGCCTGCGCCAGACCATCGCGCGCCGGCTGAAGGAGGCCCAGAACAACGCCGCCATGCTGACCACCTTCAACGAGGTGGACATGAGCGCGGTGATGGCGATCCGCGCCCAGTACAAGGACGCCTTCGAGAAGACCCACGGCGTGAAGCTCGGCTTCATGAGCTTCTTCGTGAAGGCGGTGATCCACGGCCTGAAGATGGTGCCCGCGGTCAATGCGGAGATCGACGGCCAGGACCTGATCTACAAGAACCACTACGACATCTCGGTCGCGGTCGGGACCGAGCGCGGCCTAGTCACGCCCGTCGTGCGCGACGCCGACCAGATGAGCCTGGCCGAGATCGAGAAGACCATCGGGGCGCTGGGCAAGAAGGCGCGTGACGGCCAGCTGGCGCTGGAAGACCTGCAGGGCGGCACCTTCACCATCTCCAACGGCGGGGTCTATGGCTCGCTGATGTCGATGCCGATCCTCAATGCGCCCCAATCGGGGATCCTGGGCATGCACAAGATCCAGGAGCGGCCGATGGTGGTCGGCGGCCAGATCGTCGCCCGGCCGATGATGTACCTGGCGCTCTCCTACGACCACCGCGTGGTCGACGGCCAGGGCGCGGTGACCTTCCTGGTGCACGTCAAGGAAGCCATCGAGGATCCCCAGCGCCTGCTGCTCGACCTGTAGTCGGACTCGACGAAAAGCGGTTTCCGGCGCAACTTTCGGCGACCCGCGTCCGCGCGGGCCGTTCTGGGGGGAACGCCATGAAGATCCTGCGCCTCGCCCTGGGTGTCGTGGTCGGCGCCTACGGCCTGTTCTGCCTTTTCCCGATCGTGACCAACGTCGCCTACAAGGCCGGCGCCATGCCGCATCCCGACGGCGACGGCGCGCGGATGGCGCCGCTGTGGGCGGCCACCCCCTGGTGGCAGCTGGGCGTCTGGGCGGCGATCGTGGGTCTGTTCCTGGCGATCGCCTGGCGGCTGATCCGCGGCCGACCGGCGCTCGGCCTCTATCTGGTGGCCCTGGTGAGCGACACGGCGCTGTGGTGGATCATGCATTCGGGCGCGGCCTACCAGCAGGTGTTCACCCCCGCCGAGGTGCAGCTTGATTACGACACCGTGCTCGGCATGGCGGTCGTGGGCGCCGCGATCTGGTGGGTGGAGCGCCCCGCGCTGGGCGGCCCGGCCTCGGCCTGAGCCCCGCTGGGCGGTTGACCTCGGCGGTTACGCGCCTTAGCTGCGCCTCACCTCTCCTGAGCGGGCGCGCACATGGCCGAAACCACCTATGACGTGATCATCATCGGCGGCGGCCCGGGCGGCTACAACGCCGCGATCCGGGCCGGCCAACTGGGCCTCAAGGTCGCCTGCGTCGACAAGGGGGTGAACGGCGGCGTGGCGCTGGGCGGCACCTGCCTGAACGTCGGCTGCATGCCCTCGAAGGCCTTGCTGCATGCCTCGGAGCTGTTCGAGCTGGCGGCCAAGGATTTCGCAGGCCTCGGCATCGACGTCACGCCCAAGCTGAACCTCGCCAAGATGATGCAGCAGAAGGCCGAGTCGGTGGCGGGTCTCACCAAGGGCATCGAGTTCCTGTTCAAGAAGAACAAGGTCGACTGGATCAAGGGCGCCGGCAAGATCGCGGGGGCCGGCAAGGTCGAGGTGGGCGGCCAGACCTTTGAGGCCAAGAACATCGTCATCGCCACCGGCTCAGAGCCCGCGGGCCTGGCCGGCGTAACGGTCGACCAGCAGCGGATCGTCGATTCCACCGGCGCCCTGTCGCTGCCGGAGGTTCCGAAATCGCTGGTGGTGATCGGGGCCGGGATCATCGGCCTGGAACTGGGCTCGGTGTGGCGCCGGCTGGGCGCCAAGGTCACGGTGGTGGAGTTCCTCGACCGCATCACCCCCGGGGCCGACGCAGAGCTTTCCAAGACCCTGCAGCGCGCATTGACCAAACAAGGCATGGAGTTCCGGCTGGGCCAGAAGGTCACCGGCGCCAAGGCCTCGAAGAAATCCGTCACCCTGACCGTCGAGCCGGTGGCCGGTGGCGCGGCGGAGACCATCGAGGCCGACTACGTCCTCTTGGCCATCGGACGCCGGCCCTACACCGAGGGGCTGGGGCTGGAGAGCGTCGGGATCGCGCCCGACAAGCGCGGCTTCATCGAGACCGACCACTGGAAGACCTCGGCCGAGGGCGTCTGGGCGATCGGCGACGTGACGCTCGGGCCCATGCTGGCGCACAAGGCCGAGGAGGAGGCGGTGGCCTGCATCGAGACCCTTGCGGGCAAGGCCGGCCACGTGAACTACGGCGTGATCCCCAGCGTGATCTACACTTGGCCGGAGGTCGCCTGGGTCGGCAAGACCGAGGAGGAGCTGAAGGCCGAGGGCCGCGCCTACAAGGCCGGCAAGTTCCCCTTCACCGCCAACAGCCGCGCCAGGATCAACCACGAGACCGAGGGCTTCGTGAAGGTGCTGGCGGACGCCACGACCGACGAAGTGCTGGGCGTGCACATGATCGGCCCGCAGGTCTCGGAGATGGTCGGCGAATATTGCGTGGCCATGGAGTTCCGCGCCGCGTCGGAGGACGTGGCCCGCACCTGCCACCCGCACCCCACCCGATCCGAAGCCCTGCGCCAGGCCGCCATGGGCGTGGAAGGGTGGACCATGCAGGCCTGACCGCGTGAGCGGGGCCGTGGAGGTCCGACGCGCCCGGCCGGAGGAGCTTGCGGCCTGCGCCGACCTCTATGTCCGCGTCCTGCGCGACACCTTCACCTGGCAGCCGCCCGAGCGGCACCACCGCGAGGACTTCCTGCGCGCCGCGCGCGACGAGGAGATCTATGTGGCGGTCGAGGGCGAAGAGATCCTGGGCCTGGCGGCCTTCTTCCGGCCGCAGAACTTCCTGCATTCGCTCTACGTCGGCCCCCGCGGCAAGGGGGTGGGCAAGGCCCTGCTCGACCGGATTTGCGCCGAGGCCAGCGGCCCGGTGTCGCTGAAGGTCCAGGCGCCCAACCGGCGGGCGCAGCGCTTCTATGCCCGCGAAGGCTTCAGCTGCGTGGAGCGGGGCCGCGATCCGGGCTCCGAGGTGGCCTGGCTGCGGCTGGTGCGCGACCGCCCGGGAAACCCCGCGGCGAGTTGATTTGCCTCGCCACGGCCGCGGTGGCAGGCTTCGCCCACAACGGGAACGGAGACCAACATGCTCGCGCTTCTCATGGCCACCCATATCGCCACGGCCGGTGCGCCGGCCATCGCCGTCGACAAGCCGCTGATCTCCCGCAACGGGCTGAACTTCATCCCCAGCGCCTGCCGCGCGGGGGTCACCGTGGCGGCCGGACCCAGTGCGGCGGCGCTGCTACGACCGCAGGATCGCGGCGCGGCGAAGATCGAGCGTCTCGGCGACCTGCCGAAAGCGCACTGGGAAATCGCGATCAATCGCACCGTGTCGGGCTGCGCCGCGCCGCTGATCGTCAGCTACGAAGTGCAAGGCGACGGGCGCTTCGCGGCGGGCTCCGGAAACTAGCCTTCAGGCGTGCGGGTGGGCCTTGGCGTACGCGCCCAATAGGGCCGCGGCGTCGACCTCGGTATAGCGCTGCGTCGTCGACAGCGACGCGTGGCCCAGCAGTTCCTGGATCGAGCGCAGATCGGCCCCGGCGCCCAGCAGGTGGGTCGCGAAGGAGTGGCGCAGCGCATGTGGCGTGGCGCTGGCCGGCAGGCCGAGGCGCCCGCGCAGCAGCTGCACGGTGGCCTGCACGTGGCGCGGGCTCAAGGCTCCGCCGCGCTTGGCGCGGAACAGCGGCTGGTCCGCGTCGAGCCCGAACGGAACGGCCTTCAGATATTCATCGATGGCCTCGCGCACGGCGGGCAGGACGGGCACCATGCGGGTCTTGGAGCCCTTGCCGGTGATCCGCAAGGTGTCGGGGATGGGCGCGTCGGACCGCTTCAGCGACAGGGCCTCGGAAATCCGCAGGCCGCAGCCATAGAGCAGGGTCAGCACCGCCTGATCGCGGGCGACCTCCCAACCGTCGCGATCGGGATCGAGCGCCGGCTCGGCGATCATGCCGAGCGCCTGGTCCTCGGTGACCGGGCGCGGCGCGCCGGGCCTGACCTTCGGACCCCGCACCAGCGCGAGCGCGGCGTTGGGCGTGTCCAGCCGGCGGTCCAGATAGCCATGGAAGGTGCGGATGGCCGACAGGGCCTGGGAGAGCGAGCGCGGGCTGAGCGGACGCTCGCCCTGGCGCAGGTGGGCGAGCCAGGCGCGGATTTCCCCGGCGCTGACGCCGCCCATGGCCTGAAGGTCGATCTCCTCGCCGCGATACTGGCCCAGGAAGGCGATGTAGCGCCGGCCGGCGAAGCCATAGGCCTCGAGCGTCCGGGGCGAGGCGCGCCGCTCCTTGGCCAGGTGCTCCAGCCAGAGCGCCAGCGCGCCTTCAGCAGTCACAGGATCGGCCAGCGCTCGGCGGTGCGCTCCACCACGCGGGCGAGGAAGGCCACCAGCTCGGTCCCCATGTCCTCGGTGAAGCCCTCCGGATCGGGCGAGCCGAACGCCAGCAGGCCCTGGCGCGAGGGTTCCCAGATCGCCATGCGGACCATGGCCATGGACCGGATGGCCTCGGCCTTCTCGCCGAATAGCGGCAGGGCGGTCGGCGCGAAGCCCATGCGGGCCAAGCGCTGGGAGCCGCCGAGGATCATGTCGACCTGGCCCTCGACAAGGCGTTTCCATCCGGCGGGGGCGCGCTCGGCGTCCTCCAGCACGATGATGCCGGCGGCCAGGCCAAAGCGGTGCTGGGCGAGCTCATCCAGCCGCCAGGCGAGGTCGGAATGGTTGCGGGCGTCCAGCAGGTCGATCACCGCGCCGTGGGTCTGAGCCTGGGCGGAGAAGTTGGCGCGCGCGGTCGCCTCGATCTGCTGGCGCTGCTCGGACTCGCGCTGGTGGGCGGCGTGCACGCGCGCTAGGGCGGCGGGGCCGAAGTCGACCACATTGCCGGCGGCGACCTTCAGGCCGAGCTCGTCCAGCAAGCCATGGTCGTCGCGCAGGAACTCCGGGTTGTCCGACAGGAAGCGGCGGACCGCCGTGGGTTCGAGAGGAACGCCCTCGATCTCGCCCTGCGACCCGTCCATAGCAGCCCCCGCTTCAACTCACAGAATCGATTGGCCGGTCTTCGCCCAATCGCTGAGGAATTGATCAAGCCCCTTCTCGGTTAACGGGTGCTTGAAGAGGGCGGCGAAGACGTCGGGCGGAATGGTCGCGCAATCGGCGCCGGCGATCGCCGCCTGCGTCACATGCACCCCGTTGCGGATCGAGGCGGCGAGGATCTCGGTGTCGAAGTCGTAGTTGTCGTAGATGGCGCGGATCTCGCGGATCAGCTCCATGCCGTCGGCGCCGTGGTCGTCGAGCCGGCCGACGAAGGGCGAGATGTAGCTGGCGCCCGCCTTGGCCGCGAGCAGGGCCTGGGGCGCGGAGAAGCACAGGGTCACATTGGTCTGGATGCCTTCGCGGGCGAAGGCGTGGGTGGCGATCAGGCCCTCGCGGGTCAGCGGGACCTTCACGACAACGTTTGTGGCGACGGCGGCGAGCTTGCGGCCCTCGGCCAGCATGGCCTGCGACTCGGTGGCGGCGACCTCGGCGCTCACCGGACCCTCGACGATGCCGCAAATCTCGGCGATGACCTCCAGCATGGGGCGTCCGGCTTTGGCGATCAGCGTGGGATTGGTGGTCACGCCGTCCACCAGGCCGGTGGCGGCGAGGTCCTTGAGGACCGTCACGTCGGCGGAATCGAGGAAGAGCTGCATCGAGAAGACCCCGGAGTTGCGAACGCGCCTTGTAGCCGCCTCAGGGCAAAGCGCAAAAGGCCAGGATAGGATCTGGGGATGAGCCGCATCGCCTCGGTCCTGCTGCCGCTGCCGCTGCCGGAAGCCTTCGACTACGCCGAGCCGGAGGGCATGGCGCTGAACATCGGCGACCAGGTGGCCGCCCCGCTCGGGCCGAACCTGATGCGCGGCGTGGTCTCAGCCCTGCGCGACGGCGCCGGCCACAACCGGCCGCTGAAGGCGGTGCAGGCCAGGCTCGACGACCCGCCGCTGCCGGCCAGCACCCTGGAGTTCGTGCAGTGGGCGGCGAAATACGCGGTGGACGCGCCGGGCATGCCGCTGGCCATCGCCCTCCGCGGCGCGCGGGCGCCGAAGGCCAAGCCGCTGCGCGTGGTGGCGGCGACGGGCGCGCAGCCGACACGGCCGACGGCGGCCCGGAGCAAGGTGCTGGAGGCCGCCGCCGCCGGGGCGCTGGGCGGCGCCGAGCTGGCCCGCGCGGCGGGCGTTTCGGCGGGCGTCGTGAAGGGCCTGATCGACGAGGGCGTGCTCGTGGTGCGCACCATCGAGCCGGAGGCCAGCTTCGAGACGCCCGATCCGGGCCGCCAGGGCGCGGCGCTCAACCCCAGCCAGGCCGCGGCCGCGCAGGCGCTGAAGGCCATCGTGGCCGAGGGCGGTTTCCAGGTGGCCCTGCTCGACGGCGTCACCGGTTCGGGCAAGACCGAGGTCTATCTCGAGGCGGCCGCTGCGACCCTGGCCGGCGACCCGGAGGCCCAGGTGCTGATCCTGCTGCCGGAGATCGCCCTGACCCAGGCGATCATCGCCCGCGTCGCCGCCCGCTTCGGCGCCGAGCCGGGCGAATGGCATTCCGACGTGGCGCCGCCGGCCAGGCGGCGGGTCTGGGACGGGGTGCTGTCGGGCCGTTGCCGGATCGTGGTCGGCGCCCGCTCGGCCCTGTTCCTGCCATTCCGCAAGCTGGCGCTGATCGTCGTCGACGAGGAGCACGACGCCTCCTTCAAGCAGGAGGAGGGCTTCATCTACCACGCCCGCGACCTGGCCGTGGCGCGCGGCAAGATCGAGGCGGCCACGGTGGTCCTGGCCTCGGCGACGCCGTCGCTGGAGACCTTCCGGAACGCCGAGACCGGCCGCTACCACTGGCTGAAGCTCATCGCCCGGCACGGCTCGGCCAAGCTGCCGGACATCGAGCTGGTCGACCTGCGCGAGACGCCGCCCGAGGCGGGCCGCTGGCTGTCGCCGCCGCTGGTGACGGCCATGGGCGAGACCCTGGCGCGCGGCGAACAGGTGCTGCTGTTCCTCAACCGCCGGGGCTATGCGCCGCTCGTGCTCTGCAAGGCCTGTGGCCAGCGGATGACGGCGCCGGACACCGACAGCTGGCTGGTGGAGCATCGCTATTCCGGCCGCCTCGTCTGCCACCTCACCGGCTTCTCGATGCCCAAGCCCGCCGCCTGCCCGCATTGCGGCGCCAAGGACAGCCTGGTCTCCATCGGCCCTGGGGTAGAGCGGGTGGAGGAGGAGGCGCGCAGCCTGTTCCCCGAGGCCCGCGTGGCGGTGTTCTCCTCGGACACGGCGTTCGACGCCCGGGAGGCCAAGCGGCTGATCGAGTCCATGGCGGCGGGCGAGATCGACGTGCTGGTGGCGACGCAGGCCGCCGCCAAGGGCCACAATTTCCCGAAGCTGACCCTGGTCGGCGTGGTGGATGCGGACCTCGGCTTGCGCGGCGGCGACCTGCGCGCCGCGGAACGCACCTATCAGCTTCTCGCGCAGGCGACCGGCCGGGCGGGGCGCAAGGCGCACGCGGGCCGCGCCCTGCTGCAGACCTATGCGCCGGACCACTCGGTCATGCAGGCGCTGAAGGCCCAGGACCGCGAGGCCTTCGTCGCCGCCGAGATGGCCGAGCGTGAGCTCGCCGGCCTGCCGCCGTTCGGCCGGCTGGCGGCGGTGATCGCCTCGGACGTGGATGCGGGACGCCTCGACGACTTCTGCCGCGCCATGGCGGAGGCTGCGCCCAATACGCCTGGCGTCGAGGTCTATGGCCCGGCCGATGCGCCGCTCGGCCTGGTGCGGGGCCGCCGCCGCAAGCGGTTCCTGGTGCGCGCCGACCGAGCCGTCGACCTCTCGGCCTATATGGCCGCCTGGCGCGCGCGGGTGCGGCCCAAGGGCGCCACGCGCGTCGCCATCGACATCGATCCCTATAGCTTCCTCTGACGCCTCACGACGGCAGGAGCTGCACCTGCTGGACGGTGAAGGCGTTGAGCTGCGCCGGCGTCATGGCGGCGAGCAGCGTGGTGGTGAACTGCTGCACCTGGGCCGCCGTGAGCGCCGGGATCTGCGCCGGCAGCAGGGCCAGCGCCTGGGTGGTGGTCAAGCCGCCGATGAGGGCGGGCGGCAGGGCCTGCAGCTGGGTCGCCGTGAGCGCGCCGATCTCGCCTGTGGTGAAGCGCGCGAAGTCGGTGGTCCCGAAGGCCGCGAGCTGGGTGGTGGCGAAGCCGCGGACCTGGGTGGTGGCGAGCGCGCCCACCTGGGTCGCGGTCAGGGAGGCGAGGTTGGTCGCCGACAGCGCGCCGAGCTGCGGGCCGAGCCAGGCGCCCACCTGGGTCGCGGTGAGCTTGGCGAAGTCGGCGGGCTGCAGCGCCTGGATCAGGCCGAGGCTAAGGCCCTGCGTTTGCGTGGTGTTCAATGCCGCCACCTGGGTCGGGCTCAGCGCGGCCAGCGCGGTGGTGGCGAAGCCGCCGACCTGGGCCGGCGACAGCGCCGCGAACTGATCGGGGCTCATCGAGGCCAGGCTGGTCGCCGATATGGCGCCCAGCTGGTTCGGCGCCAGCGCGGCCACCTGGGTGGTGGAGAGCTCGCCGATCTGGGTCACGGACAGGGTGTGGGTGACATAGGCCGAGAGGGCGCGGACCTGGCTGGTGGTGAGGGCGCCGAGGGCGGTTGCGTCGAGGGCGGCGAAATCGGCGGTCGAAAGCGCCGCGATCTGACCGCCGGTGAGGGCCGCGATCTGCGTGCGGCCGAAGCGGGTGAAGTCGGTGACGCTGAGGGCGGCGATCTGGCTGGGGCTCAGCCCCTGGATCTCGGCGGGGCTGAGGGCCGCGAGCTCGGTGTCGGTGAAGGCCGCCAGGATGTCGGCGGTGAGCGCGCCGAGCTGGCCCGGCCCGAGCGCCTCGACCTGGGTTTCGCTGAGCTTCGGGAAGTCGGTGACGCCGAGGCCCGCGAACTGGGTGGCGCTGAGCCCGGCCATCTGAGTGGTGGAGAAGGTCCCAATGGCGCTCGCCGACAGCGACCACAGATTTCCGGGCGACAGGGCGGAAAGCTGGACCGGCGTGAAGCCCCCCACCTGCGTCGGCGTGAATTCGCCAAAGCCGGTGGCGTCGAGCGGCGCCAGCTGGACCGCCCGGATGCCCTGGACCTGGGTGTGTGTGAGCGCGCCGATCTGGGTCGCGTCGAGGGCGGCGAAGGCCGTGGCGGTGAGGCTGCCGAGCTGGAGGGCCGAAAAGGCCCCGAGCTGGCCGATGGATAGGGCCTGCGCCTGGGTGGCCGAGAAGCCGGCGACCTGGGCGGTGGTCAACGCGCCCACCTGGGTCGCGGAGAACTCGCCGACGTCGGTGGCGGTGAGCCCGGCGAGCTGGGTCGTGGTCAGGCTGCGGACCTGGGCGGTGCTGAGCCCGCCGACCTGGGTGAGGGTGAAGCCGGAGATGCGGGTCGCCGACAGGGCGCCGATCTGGCTGGCCGCCAGGGCGCCCACATGGGTGGCGTCGAGTTCGCCCACCTGGGTGTCGGTGAAGGCGTTCAGCTGCGTGCCGTTCAGCGCCAGGAGCTGGCTGGTGTCGAAGACGATGCCGTCGGCGACATGCGGCAGCTGGGTGACCGTCAGCGACCGCACCAGGGTCGCGCCCAGGCCATGCACCTGGCTGGCGTTCAGAGCCCCCATCTCGTCGGTGGTCAGGGCCGCGACCTGGGTCGACCGCAGCTGGCCGATCTGTGTCGTCGACAGCCGTTGCAGCGTCGTGAGGCTGAGGCCGGCGATCTGGGCGGTGGAGAGGTAGGAAATGGGCACGTTCGCCCCCGTCCCGGCGGGGCCGGGCTGCCGCGCGCTGATTCGCGCCGCCTTCGCGAGGCTAAGGAGCGTCGCGCTCTGCGGCAACCGCCGCTCCGCGCGGCCTCAGGTCCCGGCGCCAGCTTTCCAGGCGCCCGGCGCCCCCCGCCTCGGCTCGCAGTTTTGTGAAGCGCCTGCGTCATCCTGACCGGCGCGCGCCCAATGGCCCCCGCTGTTCCTTTGCGCCGGCGTGTTTCACTGCGTTACAAACGCGTGATCGAAATAAAACGCCGCATTGTCTCACATAATTTGAAGTCTAAACCTCAACCTAGCAGCTTAAGGCTGGACGCGAAAACGAGACCTCGGGCATAGTTGCCTTTTCCGCCGGTTGGTCGTTAGGGATTTCGTCTTTTAAACTCTTCGGACTCGAAACTATTGCCGCCGCAGCGCTTGAGGATGGCGGATTGACGCTCCGGTCCCCCTGGGCGATTCGATTTAAACCCTCTTTTCACTCCTCGACAGATAGGGTTATTCCTTCGCCCGTAGTGTCGGGGAGTACGCAAAACATGTCGAAACGACCGCGGACCCTCTGGGGTTCCCTGGCCGTCGCGGCCGTTCTGATCCTGGCGCCGACCTCCGGCGCCGTTGCGGACACCTATTGGCAGTGCGCGACGTTCGCGCGCCTGGCCTCCGGCATTCAGATCTTCGGTGACGCCTACACCTGGTGGAAGCAGGCCATCGGCCGCTACCAGACGGGCTTCCAGCCCAAGGCCGGCGCCGTCCTGTGCTTCAAGCCCACGGAGCGGATGCGGCTCGGCCACGTGGCCGTGGTCAGCCAGGTGCTGACCGACCGCGTGATCCAGATCACCCACGCCAACTGGTCGCCGATCGAAGGCTCGCGCGGCAAGATCGAGAAGGACGTCACCCTGATCGACGTCAGCCAGGCGGGCGACTGGAGCATGGTCAAGGTCTGGTACGACCCCAATCGCGACCTCGGCGGCTCGACCTATCCGACCTATGGCTTCATCTACCAGGACGCCCAGGCCAAGGTGATGGCCTCGTCCGGCCTGGCCCGCGCCGAGAACACCGCCATCGCCATGGCCCAGAGCGCGGCGAGCCAGGTGGCTTCGGCCGTCCGGCCCGGCGGGACCGGCCCGCTGTCGATCCTGAACCACGCGGCGGACTCCACCGACCGGATCGCGGCCCTGATCGCCCAGGTGACGCGCGGCGGCGGCGACGCGAACTAAGGCGAGCACCACACCTACCGGTTGCATCGGTTCGCCTCTGCCGCGGAAAACGAGATTTCCTGGGCGGCGCAACCGTTCCTTAAGCGCGGCGCCGGCAAGGTGCCCGCAGGTCCGCCATGTCGTCCCAAGCCGAACCCTATCATCTGGCGCTCGACGCCCAGAGCCTGCGCGAGGCGGTCGAGGCCCACCAGAAATATCTGGAGGGGCGCTCCGGCGGCCGCCGGCTGGCGCTGACCTATGCCGACCTCTCCAACTGCTCGCTCGAAGGCCTCGACCTGCGCGAGGCGGACCTGGCCGGCGCCAAGCTGACCGGCGCGAGCATGGCGAAGGTGAATCTCTCGCGGGCCATCCTGTTCGGGGCCGACCTGCGGGAGGCCGACCTGCGCCGCGCCAACTTCAAGCGCGCCGACCTGCGCGGCGCCTGCCTCAGGGGCGCGAACCTGGCCGGCGCCGACCTCGCCGGCTGCGACCTGCGAGAGGGCCGCATCGCCCTGCAGGACAAGCTCGACGGCTTCCGCATCCTGCGCCACGAGCATCGGCCGGGGGAGCTGAACTATGCCGTCCTGACCGGGGCGAACCTGGCCGGCGCCCAGATGACCTCCACGGTGGCCATGGCCAGCGACTTCACCGACGCCAACCTGGCCGGGGCCCAGATGGCCGGCGCGCGGCTGATGCGCGCGGTGCTGGACGGCGCGGACCTCTCCGGCGCGGACCTCGGCGGCGCTGATCTTTCCGGCGCCTCGATGAAGCGTACGGTGGTGGCCGGCGCGAACCTCGACCACACCCTCTTGGACGACGTGGACATGTCCGCGGTGCTGCGCGGCCCGCCGCCGGTGGTCTATGTGGACGACCGCTCGCTCGACGAGGTGCTGGCCGACCACGAGGCCTATTGCGAGAGCGGCGGGGCGAAGGGCGGGATCATGACCCTGCCTGGGGTGGATTTCCGGCCGCTGCGGTCCTTGCGCGGGCGTCATCTGACCGGCCTCAATGCGCCGGAGTGCATCTTCTTCGGCCTCGATATGCAGCGGGTGGAGCTGCAGGGCGCGGACCTCACCGGCTGCGATTTCCGCGGCGCGGACCTGAGGGAAGCCGACCTGCGCGGCGCCAAGCTGGTGGGCGCGCAGCTGACCCGCGCCGATCTTCGCGGCGCCAAGCTCGGGCCCCTGACCATCTCCGAGGGCCGCTTCGTGCGCACCGACTTCACCCGCGCCTCGCTGCGCGCCGCCGACCTGCGCGGCGCCACGGCCCGGCGGGCCCGCTTCCTGGAGGCTGACCTCACCCAGGCCAAGGTCGCCGGCTGCGATCTGACCGGCGCGGAGATGGAGAGCTAGCGCTTACGGGTCGCGTAGTCGGACGCAAAAGCGGTCTCCACTCTTCCGGCTGTCGCGCCTAGAGGTCCTCGACATCAATCCCCGTCGCGCCCTGAATGCGCTGGGCCACGATCCGGCGATGGCAGCCAGCGGCGTCGGCCTCGTAGCAGAGCAAGGCGGCCTTGCGCTCCGTGGCGATCTCGGTGGCCTGGGCCAGCTGCAGCTGGGCGGCGGGCTCGGCCATGTGCGCCTCGAAGATTTCGTGCATCTCGGCCACATGGCCCTTGCGGGCGGCGTCGCGGCCGGGCTTGGGCGTGCCCAGGTCGCGGAAATGCACATAGTCGATGCCGGCCTCGGCCAGGCTCGCGGCCAGCAGGGTCTTGGAGAAGCCGGCGCGGCGCGAGGCGGCCACGGCGCGAACGTCGATGACCACCTCGACGGCGGCGTCCTTCAGCTTGCCGATCACCTCGGCCTGGGTCGCGCGCTCATAGCCGATCGTCGCCAGCCGCTTCATGGGTTCGCCTCCGTCGGGTCAACGCTATATGGGGAAGCTGCATGGACGCCAAAGTGAGCTCACCCCGCCAGCGCCATATCGCCCTGGAAAGCCGCGGCGGAGCTACGGCGTTCCTCGACTTCGGGCCGCAGGACCGGCCGGTGGACGTGGTCTTCTCCCACGCCAACGGCTTCAACGCGCGCACCTACCGGACCCTCCTCGAGCCGCTGGCCGGCGAGATGCGGATCCTGGCCATCGACCTGCGCGGCCACGGGGCGAGCACCCTGCCGACGGTGATCGAGGGCCGCGACGGCTGGGCCGAGTTCCGCGACGACCTGCTGGCCTTCCTGGCGGCCGCGACCGAGGCGCCGGTGGTGCTGGCCGGCCATTCGATGGGCGGCACGAGCAGCCTGCTGGCCGCGGCGGTGGAGCCGGCGCGGGTCAAACGGCTGGCGCTGTTCGATCCGGTGATCAAGCCTCGCGAGGCCATGGCCGATGGCGTCCCCATCACGGAATCGCCGCTGATCCAGGGCGCGCTGCGCCGTCGGGCCGTCTTCCCGAGCAAGCCGGCGGCGGTGGAGGCCTATACGGGCCGCGGCGCGTTCCGCAGCTGGACCCCGGCGATGGTCGCAGACTATGTGGAGGCGGGCTTCCGCGAGACGCCGGACGGCGAGGTGACCCTGACCTGCACGCCGGCGTGGGAAGCCTCAAACTTCCGCACCCACAACTACGACCCGTGGGCCGCCTTCGCGGCGAGCCGCTGCCCGATCGACATCCGCCTGGCCGCCGAAGGCTCCACCTGCGGCATCGCGGGACACGAGGCTGAACTCGTCGCCGACGGCCGGATCACCATCGAGACCGTGCCCGGCACGAGCCACTTCCTGCCGATGGAGCGCCCCGACGTGGTGGCCCAGGCGCTGAGGGCGGCCGTCGCGGCGTAGGCTCGCTCAGGGGAGCGGGAGAGCCTCGGCGTCCGCCGGGCAAACGCGGCCGTATGTAACCTCAGCGAGGTCGCCGCCGAACTCAGGCTGTGGCAGACTTGGCCGCCTCGGGGGAGATTGCGGATGACGCACGACAAGGGCGCAAAGCCCGCCAAGCTGCTGGTCTATCGCCACGCGGGCGTCACCCGCGCGACGCACTGGATCAATGTGCTGGCGCTGTCCCTGCTGCTGATGAGCGGCCTGCAGATCTTCAACGCCCATCCGGCGCTCTACTGGGGCGCCAAGTCGGCGTTCAGCCATCCGTGGCTGGCTATGGTCCCGGGCGAGAAGGGCGGGCAGCCGGTGGGCGTGACCATGGTCGGCAGCCACCAGTTCGAGACCACCGGCCTGTTCGGCTATTCCGGGCATGGGGACAAGGCCGAGCCGCGCGGCTTTCCGGCCTGGGCGACCATCCCGTCCTACCGCGACCTGGCCGACGGCCGGCGCTGGCACTTCTTCTTCGCCTGGCTGTTCGTGATCAACGGTCTGGTCTACTGGGCCATGAGCCTGATCAACCGCCACATCCAGCGCGACCTGTGGCCCAAGGGCTGGCAGCTTCAACCGGCGCATGTGTGGCGTGAGATCGTCACCCACGCCCAGCTCAAGTTCCCCAAGGGCGAGGACGCGCGAACCTACAACATCCTGCAGAAGGGCGCCTATCTGGCGGTGATCGTGGTGCTGCTGCCGCTGATGGTGGCGACCGGCCTGACCATGTCGCCGGGCTTCGACTCGGCCGCGCCCTGGCTTCTGGACCTGTTCGGCGGCCGGCAGTCGGCCCGCTCGATCCACTTCATCTCCGCCAACCTGATCGTCGCCTTCGTCGTCGTCCACCTGGCGATGGTGGTGGCGTCCGGGACCTGGAACAACATCCGCTCGATGATCACGGGCAAATACGCCATCGAAGCCGAGCCGGGGGTTGCGACGCCCGCCGCGACCGGAGACGCCGCATGACCCACGCGCCCAACCGCCGCCGCTGGCTGACCGCGGCCGGCGCCTCGCTGGCCGGCCTGTGGCTGGCCGCCTGCGACAAGCTCACCGAAAACCCCAGGTCCGCCGCGGTGCTGAAGAGCGCGGAGGGCCTGACGCGGCGCGCCCAGCGCTTGGTGGTCGACCGCAAGGCCCTGGCCCGCGAGTTCACCCCCGCCGACGTCTCGCCGGACTTCAAGGCCAACGGCTCGACCAACCCAGACGACCCCGACTATGTGGCCCATGCGGCCAAGGGCTTCGCCGACTGGCGGCTGGTGGTCGACGGGCTGGTGGAACACCCGCTGTCGCTGAGCCTGGACGACCTGAAGAAGCTCCCCGGGCGCAGCCAGATCACCCGCCACGACTGCGTCGAGGGCTGGTCGTCGATCGGCGGCTGGACAGGCGCAAGGCTGGGCCCCCTGCTCGACCAGGCGAAGCTGAAGCCCAATGCGCGCTACATCGTGCTGCACTGCGCCGACACCCTGGAGCAGACCCTCGACGGGACGGGGCAGTACTACGAGAGCATCGACCTGATCGACGCCTACCACCCGCAGACCATCCTGGCCTACGCCATGAATGGTCAGCCGCTGCCGATCGCCCACGGCGCGCCGCTCAGGCTGCGGGTGGAGCGCCAGCTCGGCTACAAACAGGCCAAATATGTGATGCGCCTGGAGGCCGTGGCGGACTTCGCCCACATCGGGCGCGGCAACGGCGGCTTCTGGGAAGACCGCGGCTACGAGTGGTACGCCGGGATCTAGGCCGAGGCCTGATCCGACAGCACGAACCGCGGACCTGGGCCGGCCAGCGCGGCGCGGTCGTCAGGGTTGTAGAGAGCGCATCTCTCCAGCGAGAGGCAGCCGCAGCCGATACATCCGTCGAGCTTGTCGCGGGTACGCTGCAGCACGGCGATCTTGCCATCGAGCACGCCGCGCACCCGCTCACTGATGCGGCGCCAGTCCCCCTGGGTGGGAGCCCGGTCGAGCGGCAAGGTCGCGAGTTCCGCCTCGATCTCCGTGAGCTTCAGCCCCAGCTGCTGGGCGATCAAGGCGAAGGATAGCCGGCGGATGTCCGAGCGTAGGAAGCGCCGCTGATTGCCGCCGGTGCGGACAGCGCGAACGAGGCCGCGGCTCTCGTAGAAGCGGATCGCCGAGACCGAAAGGCCGGTGCGTCGCGCGAGATCGCCGATGGTTAGCAGCCGGTCCGGCGTCATGGGCTTGCCTCGCATATCAAAGCTTGACCTCAAGTTAGCTTGAGGTTGTACGACCGACAAGACACGCCGATCCGGCGCGGGCGAAAGGACAAGAAAGATGCCTTCATCGAAGCTGGAGCACGTCAACGTCACCGTGGTCGATCCCGACGCCGCCGCCAGGTTGATGGAGGCGCTGTTCGGCTGGCGGGTGCGCTGGCAGGGACCCGCCATGGACGGAGGCCGCACGGTTCACGTGGGATCCGACAGCCAGTATCTGGCGCTCTACGCCCCGCGCGGCGCGGCCACGCCGGCCAGGGATTTCCCGAAGGGCCGCCCGCTGAACCACATCGGCGTCGAAGTCGACGATCTGGACGCTACCGAAGCCCGCGTGGTCGCCGCCGGGCTCGAGCCCTTCAGTCACGGCGACTACGAACCAGGGCGCAGATTCTATTTCTTCGATCCCAACGGCATCGAATACGAGGTGGTCAGCTACGGCTGACCGGGGCCGTCAGTACGGGCTCTTGGCGTAGAGCTGGGCTTCCTTGGCGCAGGCGCCGGCGTCGGGCTGTGGGCCGCGCACGCGGGCCTGGTCGATCTCGACGCGGGCGGCGTCCATGTCGGCGCGGAACTGCGCCGAGGCGTGCAGGGCCGCGACCAGGATCGCGCCATTGTCGCGGCCGGCTTCCACAGCGCTCAGGGAGTGCACGCCGCAGACCAGGCGGTTCTCGCCGAAGGCGCGGGCGCGGCTGAGGATCGGGGCGGCGCGGTCGGGGGCGAGTTCGGCGATGATCAGGCCGACCGCCCAGCTCCACGTGTTGTGGCCGGACGGATAGTCGGGGCTCGCGGCCAGCGCCGGATCCTTCGGGAGGCAGATGGTACCCGCGTCGCGCAGGTAGGGGCGCGGGCGCTTGTAGATGTCCTTGGGCCGGTTGGTGACGCGGCTGGCGTCGGGGCCCACCCTGCCGATCAGGGCCAGGGTGCGCGGCGCGTTCTGCG
This sequence comes from Phenylobacterium sp., assembly GCF_035944335.1. Lineage (GTDB taxonomy): Bacteria > Pseudomonadota > Alphaproteobacteria > Caulobacterales > Caulobacteraceae > Phenylobacterium. Next base: position 110,334 of record NZ_DASZBG010000080.1, read on the forward strand.
GCGTCAGCTCGACGCCCAAAGCGCAGGCAAGGTCCTTCACGATGCCCGCGGAATTGGCGTCGTTCTGCGCCATGGGCCAGCGGGGATCGTGCTCATAGCCGCGCGTGGCCTTGAAGATGGCGCGGTCGGCCTGGTCGCGGGGATCGCCGGGCGTCGGCGACGGCGGCAGGATGGCGTAGGTGTCGGGGGCGGCCTCGCCGAGGTAGCCGGAGAATTTCGCGGCTGGCGCCATGGCCGGCTGGGCCGCCTGCTGGGCTGCGGCGCCGGTGACCAGGATCAAGGCGGCCCCCGCCGCCAGCACGCCAAGCTTCATCGCAAACTCCCCAAGTACCTGACCCTGGGTGTCGCAGGCTTGGGGGGCGGATTCAACCACGGCCAATGGGCGTCGAGTCCGTTTTACCCCCGAAATTAAAAAACTTGACTCACAGATTGAGAAACTTAAGTTCATGGTCATGACGACGACGAAAACGCAAGACTGGCAGGCTTTGAGCGAGCTCACCCGCGGCCGGCCCATGGTGGTGGAGCGGGTGCGGCTGACCGACCGCGACGTGGCGATCGAGGGCAGCTTCGAGCTGCCCAAGCTCGCCCAGCTGTCGTCGGAGGATCAGGTGTTCGTCGCCGCCTTCGTGCGCAGCCACGGCTCGATCAAGGAGATGGAGGCGACGTTCGGCGTCTCCTACCCGACCGTGAAGGCGCGCCTGAACCGCATCTCCGAGGCGCTCGAGCTGGTGGAGATCGATCCGAAACCGAGCCGCGCGGAGGTGCTGGAGCGCCTGAAGCGCGGCGAGATCACCGCCGATCAGGCGATTTCCGACCTGGAGGGCCGTTAGATGTCCGCCGCCTATCCCCGCGCCGTCAGCCATTTTGGCCTGGCGGCCATGCAAGGCCGTGCGGCCCGAACCCGCGAGGTCACGACCGGCGAGGCCCTTTCGCCGGAAACGCCGCGGCCGCCCGGCGTCCGGCGGCGGCGCACGGTGGTGCGGCTGTGGCTGCCGCTGACGCCGCTGTTCCTGCTGCTGGCGCCGTTTGCCCTGGTGCTGGCGCTCGTGGGCTACTTCGTCCCGCCCAGGCTCCGGCCCGACCCCCTTATCGCCGCCGTCTCGATCGGCGCGCTGCTGCTCGCGCTCGGCGGGACCGAGATTCTCGTCGACACCCCGGACGCCTACGTCCGCCTCAAGATCCTTTAGGAGCTGATCCCATGAACGACGATCGACGCTCGATCCTGCAGATGCTGGCCGAAGGCAAGATCACCGCCGACGAGGCCGAACGCCTGCTGTCGGCCCTGGACCGCAGCGAGCCGACCGCGGCGCGACCGCCGGCCGCTGCGGGCGCCAACGGCGCGCCCAAGTACCTGCGCGTCTCGGTGGACACCGACGAGCCGGGCGATGAGGGGGGCCCGACCAAGGTCAATATCCGCGTGCCCATGGCGCTGCTCAGGGCCGGGGTGCGGCTGACCAGCCTGATCCCGCCCCAGGCCCGAGATCAGGTCAACGCCGAGCTGGCCAAGAACGGCGTGCCCTTCGACATCGGCCAGTTGAAGCCGGAGAACCTGGAGGACCTGATCGACCAGCTCAGCGATCTGCGGGTCGACGTGGACCAGGAGAAGACCAAGGTGCGGATATTTTGTGAGTAAAATCCCCCGCCTACCTGGCGGGTGAGCTTTTGAACAACTCCGCCCAGCGGGGCTTCTTGCGCCCCTTGTGGGCGCCTTTGTGCCAGGCGTTGGAGGCGATCAGGGGGACGACGGTGGTGGCTTCGGCGAAGACCATCTGTTCCCAGGTGACGTCGACCTTGCCCCAGGAGCAGGCCTCCTTGAGCGTCGAGGAGGAGCAGGCGCCGTCGCGGACGTCGGCGACGGTGATCTGCACGGCGTATTTGTGCATCTCCGCCTCGTGGCCGAGGATCTCGGCGCAGACGACGGTGTCCTGGGCGAAGTTCTTGGGCACCCCGCCGCCGACCATGAACAGGCCCGTGGTCCCCGCCGCGATCTTGATGTCGGTGAGCTCGCGGAAGTCGGCGACGCTATCGATGGTGAGATAGGGCTTGCCCGCCTTCATGCGCTCCACCTGGTGCTTCACCAGGCCGAAGCCGGCCGATGAATCGGTGAAGGCCGGGCAGAAGATCGGCACGCCTTCCTCGAAGGCCGTCTGGACCAGCGAGCCGGGCTTCTTCGCATGGTCCGCCGCCAGCCACTTGCCCATCTCGTGGATGAACTCGCGGCTGGAATAGGGGCGCGGCTCGAGGGCGTTGCACAGGTCGTAGATCGTCCCGTCGCAGTTCTGCAGCTCTTCCTCGTCGATGTAGGTGTCGTAGATGCGGTCGATGTAGAGGTCGCGCAGGTCGCGGTCGTCGACGTTCGATTGCGCCTGGTAGTGCTTGAAGCCCAGCGCCTCGAAGAAATCCATGTCGACGATGGAGGCGCCGGTGGCGACGATCACGTCGATCATCCCGTGGCTGACCATGTCGCGGTAGATGTGCATGCAGCCGGCCGCGCTGGTGGAGCCGGCGAGCGTCAGCCAGGTCGAGCAGGACGCGTCCTCGAGCGACATGGCCCAGATGTCGGCGGCGCGCGCGGTGTCGCGGCTGGTGAAGCTCATCTTGCGCATGGCGTCGATGATCGGCCGGGCGTCGTACTGGTCGATCGCCACGTGCTCGACGGTATTGGCCAGCAGCTCGGCCTTGCGGTTCGACTTCTGAACGTCAGCGTTCATTCTCAAGGTTCCTCAAGAGTTTGAGCGCCCGTCCAATAGCAGGAGCGCGACCGGGACGGAGCGACCGGCCGCGCCTTCAACTGATCAGCCCAAGAGCTGGTTACCGCTTGCGGCGCTTCTTGCCGGCCGCGCCCTTGGGGCGCGACAGGCGCACTACCTTGCGGTCGTCCTCCTGCTGCTCGCGCGGCAGGCGGATGCTGCGGCCGGCGAGGCCGAACATCGAGGCCATGGGAGCGTCGGCGACCACCACGGTCTCGGCGTCGCCGAAGCCGTTGAAGCGGGTGTTCATGGCCACGCCATAGGCGCCCAGCATGCCGATCTCGATGTAGTCGCCCTCGCGGACGTCCTCCGGCAGCCAGAACGGGCCCGGCATGTGGTCGAGGCTGTCGCAGGTCGGTCCGTAGAAGCGAAAGGGCTTCAGGGGCCCTTCCACTTCGCAGGCCTGGGCGCCCTCGCTCCGATACAGCTTCACCGGGAACGGCCATTTGGTGTGGGCGGCGTCGAACAGGGAGCCGTAGCTGCCGTCGTTGAGGTAAAGGGCGTCGGCCTTCTTCAGCTCGACCTTGACCAGGATCGACGAGGCTTCGGCGACCAGCGCCCGGCCGGGTTCGCACCACAGCTCGGTGTCCTCGTGGACCATCATCTCGGCGAAGCCGCGCTGGATGGAATCCACATAGGAGGCCATGTCCGGCGGGATCATGCCGGGATAGACGCTCGGGAAGCCGCCGCCCACGTCGACCACGTCGACCATGACGCCGGCGCGCACGATGGCGCGGCTGGCCTGGGCCATGGCCGCCTGGAAGGCGGTGGGGCGCATGCACTGGCTGCCCACGTGGAAGGAGACGCCCATGCGGTCCTGGGTGGCTCGGCGGGCGGCCAGCATCAGGCCCGGCGCCTCGTGGATGTCGGCGCCGAACTTGCCGGAGAGGGAATAGGCCGCGCCATCGGCCGAGACCGCCAGGCGGACCATCAGGGCGAGGTCGTCGGCATTGCCGGTCGCTTCGAGGATCTTGGCCAGCTCCTCGTGGGTGTCGAGGGCGAAGGTGCGCACGCCGTGGTCGAAGTAGGCGGCCGCGATGGCGGCGCGGCTCTTCACCGGGTGCATGAAGGCCATCCGCGCGCCCGGCGCGTGGCGGGCGACCAACTCGACTTCGGGAATGGAGGCCACGTCGAAGGAGGTGACCCCGTTCGCGGCGAGGGTTTCGATCACCCACGGCGAAGGGTTCGCCTTCACGGCGTAGAACACGTCACCCTTGAATTGTACCTGGAACCAGCGCGCCGCTGCCGCCACCGCATCCGGTCGCGCTAGGGCGACGGGACGTTCCGGGGACCGCTCACGGACCAGGTCCAGGGGTGATTGGTAAGCGTGCAATTCACGCAACCCCCAAGGAATTGTTGAACCCAGACCGGCGTTAGCAGCGCTTTTCAGGACATCGGGTCCGCCGGAATTCGCGCAGATAGGGGTATCAGCCGGTGATGTAAAGAGTCTTACCGTGCGGCGCGCTGTCATACTTGCCGAACGGCGGTCGACGAAACGGCTCCACTGGGGCTCTTCTGGCGCCCGCCGCGGCGAATCTGGAGCGTGCTGAGCGGCTGGACCAAACGAGGCCGCACGTGTCATGAAGCCGTCGCACCCCTGCGCCATCCAGGGGGTTTGGCCGCCTGCGCGCGCGCTCGATCTGGGGGAAGTCTGGGGGCCATGTCCGACGCCGTTCTGTCCATACGGAACGCCTCCAAGACCTTCGGGCAGCGCCAGGCGCTGGACGGCGTCTCCATCGAGGTCGGACGCGGCGAGATGATCGCCCTGATCGGCCCGTCCGGCTCCGGCAAGTCGACCCTGCTGCGCTCGATCAGCGCCCTGCAGACCATCGACGGCGGGGCCGGGAAGATCGAGGCGTTCGGCGCGCCGGTGCAGGAGAACGGCAAGATCAGCCCCGACGTGCGCAAGATCCGCACCCGCATCGGCTTCATCTTCCAGCAGTTCAACCTGGTCGGCCGGCTCTCCCTGTTCACCAACGTGGCCCTGGGCTCGCTGGGCCGGATCGGGGCGCTGCGCGGGTTCCTGGGGCTGTGGCCGGCGGAGACCAAGAGCGCGGTGATGGTCGCCCTGGCGCGGATGGGCGTGGCCGACTACGCCGCCCAGCGGGCCAACACCCTTTCCGGCGGCCAGCAGCAGCGCGCCGCCATCGCCCGCGCCCTGGTGCAGCAGGCCAAGATCGTGCTCGCCGACGAGCCGGTGGCCTCGCTCGACCCGGTGGCGGCGCGCCGGGTCATGGAGGCCCTGCGCACGCTCAACCACGAGGACGGGCTGACGGTGGTCGTCACCCTGCACCAGGTGGACTATGCGCTGCGCTACTGCGACCGCGTGGTGGCCCTCAAGGCGGGCAAGATCGTCTATGACGGCAAGGCCACGGGCCTGAAGCGCACGCAGCTGATCGACATCTACGGTCCGGAGTTCGAGGACGTGTTCTGGGAGGAAGCCCCGAAATGATCCGTCGCCGTCGCGTGACCGCCGTCGGGGCCGCCGTCGGGGCGACCCTGGGCCTGCTGGCCGCCCTGGGCCTGGCCGCCTGCAGCGAGAAGGCCTCGACCGCGGGGGGGACGCCCAAGGAGCTGACCTTCTCGATCCTGTCGGCCGAGAACCAGTCGTCCATGGCGCCGCTCTGGCAGCCCCTGCTCGACGACATGTCCGCCCAGATCGGGGTGAAGGTGAAGCCCTACTTCGCCACCAACTACACCTCGCTGGTGGAGGCCATGCGCTTCAAGCAGGTGCAGCTGGGCTGGTTCTCCGCGGATCCGGCGCTGGAGGCGGTGAAGCGCGCCAACGCCGAGGTGCTGGGTCGCGTGGTCGATGCCGGCGGCGAGGCCAGCTACGAATCGGTGCTGATCGCCAAGAAGGGCAGCGGCATCACCGTCGACAAGGTGCTGGCCTGCGGCAAGCGCTACGCCTTCGGGATCGGCGACGCCAAGTCGACCTCGGGCACTCTGGCGCCCATGACCTATCTGTTCGATCCGAAGGGCATCGAGCCCACCAACTGCTTCAAGGTGGTGCGCTCGGCGAGCCACCAGGCGAACTTCCTGTCGGTGGCGACCGGCGTGCTGGACGTGGCCACCAACAACACGGTGGGCCTGCTGTTCTACAAGCGCCAGAACCCGGCCATGTTCGACAAGATCGAGGTGATCTGGAAATCGCCGCCGCTGCCGGAATCCTCGATCATCGTTCGCAAGGACATGGATCCGGCGCTGAAGGAGAAGATCCGCCAGTTCTTCCTGACCTACGGCGTGGGCGCGGGCCCGCAGGCCGACAAGCAGCGCAAGGTGCTGGCGGGACTGGCCTACGGCGGCTTCCGGCCGGCCGACGACACCTATCTCGATCCGGTCCGCGAGATGGAGGCGGCCCAGACGCTGGCTGAGGCCAAGAGGGGCCACGACAAGGCCAAGATCGACGCCGCGCAGAAGGCCTTCGACCAGCTGCGCGCCGCCAACGCCCAGAAGCGCGCCGCCCAGCCGGACGTCTGATGAGCGCGCCCACAAGCTCTGCGGCCGTCACCGCGGCGGACGCGCCGCCGCCGCCGACCCGCACCCTGCTGCAGCAGGTCCCGGGCCTCTTGCTATGGGGCGGGCTGATCCTGTTCCTCGGCATCGCCTTCAGGCCGGTGGAGATCGGCCACGTCACCAAGCTCTTCACCCAGAGCCAGAACATGCAGGAGTTCGGGCGCGGCTTCCTGCACCCGGACTTCACCCAGTGGAAGCTCTACGTCGCCCAGATGTGGCTGACGGTGCAGATCGCCATCTGGGGCACCTTCCTGGCGGTGGTGATCGCGGTGCCCTTCGGCCTGGCCTGCGCGCGCAACATCTCGCCCATATGGCTGCAGCAGCCGATGCGCCTGCTGATGAACCTGCTGCGCTCGGTGCCGGACCTGGTGGTCGGCCTGGTGTTCGTGGTGGCGGTCGGCCTGGGGCCCTTCGCCGGCGTCATGGCGCTGACCGTCAACACTGGCGGCGTTCTGGCGAAGCTGTTCTCGGAGGCCGTGGAGTCCATCGACAAGGGCCCGATCGAGGGCGTGCGGGCGACCGGCGCCAACCGGCTGCAGGAGATCATCTGGGGCGTCATCCCGCAGGTGGCGCCGCTGTGGACCTCCTATGCCCTCTACCGCTTCGAATCGAACTCCCGCTCGGCGACGGTGCTGGGCCTGATCGGCGCCGGTGGTATCGGCCAGCTGCTGTTCGATGCGCTCAATGGCTTCCAGTACCCGCAGCTCTCGGCGATCGTGGTGGTGATCATCGTCGCCGTGACCCTGATCGACTTCCTGTCGCAGGCCATGCGGGCGAGGTTGATGTAGGCGCTACGCCGCTTCCGGCCTGCGCCGTCTCACCCGCGCCAGCCGGCGCAGCCTTCGCCAGAATCGCGTCTTCTCGGGCTCGGGATAGGGCTGCAGGTTGCGCACGAAATCCTCGGCGCAGGCGCGCCAGGAGAATTTCTCGGCGAAGGCGCGGACCTGTTTGCGGTCGAGCTTGAGGGCTTCCAGGCAGGCTTCCTTGAGGCCTTCGGTGGGCGAGTGGGCGAGCGCGCCGGCGCCGGAGCCCGGGATGATGTCGATGGGGCCCGGCGCCGGGTAGGCCGCCACCGGCGTGCCCGAGGCCATGGCCTCCAGGATCACCAGGCCGAAGGTGTCGGTGAGCGAGGGGAAGACGAAGACGTCGGCGCAGTTGTAGGCCGCGCTGAGGTCGGCGCCGGACTTGGGCCCGGTGAACACCACCTCGGGATATTTGGCGGCGAGCTCGTCCTTGGAGGGCCCCGGTCCGACGACGACCTTGGCGCCGGGCAGGTCGAGGCCCAGGAACGCCTCGATGTTCTTCTCCACGGCGACGCGGCCGACGTAGAGCGAGATGGGCCGCGGCAGGCCCTCGAAGATGTCCGGCTCGCCGGACTTGCGCGGCCGGAACACCTCGGTGTCGACGCCGCGCGACCAGGAGGAGATGTTGCGGAAGCCGTGGCCGGCCAGCTCGTCGCGCATGGTGGGCGTGGCGACCATCACCCGGCCCGACGGCTTGTGGAACCACTTCATGTAGGCGTAGCCGGCGGCCAGTGGTAACGGCAGGCGCGCCGAGACATATTCCGGGAAGCGGGTGTGGTAGCTGGTCGTGAAGGGCAGCTTCCACTCCACGCAGATGCGCCGGGCGGCCAGGCCGATAGGGCCTTCGGTGGCGATGTGGATGGCTTCCGGCTCGAAGGCCTTGAAGCGCTCCTGCACCGGCTCGTAGCAGCCGATGGCGACCTTGATCTCCGGATAGGTGGGCAAGGGGAAGGTCTTGAAGAGGTCCGGCGAGATCACCTCCACCGCATGGCCCATGGCGCGCAACTCAGCGACCGTGCGGGTGAGGGTGCGGACCACGCCGTTGACCTGCGGCTCCCAGGCGTCGGTGGCGACCAGGATGCGCATGGGCCGCCGGGCGTCGCGCGGCGCGGTGATCGCCTCGCGGATGCGCGGCAGGACGGCGGGGCCCTTGGGGCGTTCGGGCGTCGTGGTGGCCACGGCCTGGTTCTGCAGCCAGGCCCAGAAGGCGCCCAGCAGCGCCTCCTTGGTCGGGAAATAGCGGTAGACCGTCCGCTCCCCGACGCCGGCGTCCTTGGCGATGTCGGCGAAGCTCACGTCTTCCAGCGGCGCGCTTTCCAGCTGGCGGCCGACCGCGCGCAGGATCTGCTCGCGGGTTTCCTCGCGCTGACGATCGCGCAGGCTCGGAGACGGCGGTTTCATGACAGCCCCACTGCCAGGAGATCGTGGCAGCCCACCTGTCAGGATTGCGGCGGCCCTGTCAATGAGCCGCGTTCGGCGAAGCGCGCCCGCTGGAGTGTGGCGTCGGGCGGTTTAGTGCACTACCTAACGCCTAGAGCAGGCCCTCCCCAGGTCGCCCAGACAACAAGGTCCAGATGGACGCCCGAACCTATCCGGCCAAGGCGACGCCGAAGTCGCTGCGCACCCGTGCGCGAATCCTCGAGGCCGCCATGCGGCTGTTCGCCGAGGTTGGCTACCACACCGCCACCAACGCCCTGATCGCCGAGGCCGCCAAGCTGACGCGCGGCGCCATGCTGTATCACTTCGCCACCCGCGAGCAGCTGGTGGAGGCGGCGATCGCCCATATCGAGCTGGAGCGCGCCAAGCTGTTCGAGCGGGCGGGCGCGGCGCCGGCCGCCGGCGTGGACGCGGCCGAGCACGCCATCGACGCCTACTGGGCGCTGCTCAGGGAGGTCCCGTTCGTGGCCTTCGCCGAGCTGGAGGCCGCCGCGCGCACCGATCCCATGCTGCGCGAGCGGCTGGCCGCCGCCCAGAGCGCCTTCGACCACGCCCAGGTGGGTAGCCGCTTCGGGGCGATGATCCAGGCCGGCGCCGACGCCCGCTCGCAGACCAGCCGCGACCTCGGCCGCTTCCTGCTGGAGGGCTTGGCCAAGGGCGCCATGACCTATGACGTGGACGACCGGCGCGAGCGGCTGATCGAGGTGGTCAAGCGCGCCGTGCGCATGCTCAACCGCAAGGGCGACGTCCACGAGTTGTGGACCGAGTAGCCGCGGAGGTCAGCGCGCCGCCAGCACGTCAGTGGGCGCGATTTCGCTGATCAGGGTTTCGCCCGCCAGGTAGCGGCGCAGGTTCTCCAGGAACACCTCGTCGTTGCGCGCCGCCTGGCCCTCGGTGGCGCCGGAGAGGTGCGAGGTTGCGGTCACCCGTGGGTGGCTCCAGAACGGGCTGTCCTCCGGCAGGGGCTCGGTGTCGAAGACGTCGAGCACGGCATGCTCGGGCACGCCCTTTTCCAGGGCCGCCAGGAGGGCCGCCTCGTCGATCAGGCCGCCGCGGCCGACATTGACCAGCACCGAGCGCGGCTTCATGGCGGCCAGGAACGCCGCGTCGACCAGATGGCGCGTTTCGGCGGTCAGGGGGACGGAAAGCACCACCACGTCGGCGCGGGGCAGGAGGGCCGCGATATCGGCCTGGCCGGCGATCAGGTCGGCGGCCGGATGGGGAGACGGGTCGCGGCGGATGCCGGTGACGCGCGCGCCGAAGGCCCGGGCGCGGGCCCCCACGCCCTGGCCGATGGCCCCGAAGCCGATGACCAGCCACTCGCCGCCGGCGATCTCCCGGAAGCGCAGGCCGCGCTTCCAGTCGGCGGCGCCCTGGGCTGCGCGCCGCTCAGGTCCGCGCTGCAGGTGGTCGAGCACGCCCCACAGGACGTAGTCGGCGATGCCCACGGCCTGGCCGTGGCTGGTGGCCAGGCGCACGCCGCGCTCGACCAGCTGGCCGAAGATCGGATGGTCGAAGCCGGCGGCCCCGCTCTGCAGCCATTTCAGCGTGGGAGATTTCAGGAGCGCCCGGGAGAAGTCGCGGGCGACGGGGCCGAAGAAGGTTTCGTTGTTGGCCCAGGCGGCCTCGATGGCCGCGTCCTCGAGGGACACGGGCGCGTCGTCCAGGCTCAAGGCGGCGGCGGCGTCCATGAGAACGGGCTCGACCTCGCGGCCGAGCCCGTCGATGGCCGCCTGCAGGCGGCGGTAGGAAGCTTCGTAGATCAGCAGGCGCATCGGTCCGTCCCCGGTGTTCGCGTACGACCGGGGACGGACGCGAGGCCTATTTGGTGCTGCTCTTCTCGGCGGACGAGAAGGCCTCCGCCGCCGTCGACGGCGCCTGGCGACGATGCTGCGGCATCATCTTCTGAGCCGCCGCCAGCTCCGCCGCGTCGAGGGAGCCGTCGTGGTCCTTGTCGAGCACCTCGAAGTACTTGGCGAGCATGTGGCCGACCTCACCCTTGAGTTCCGCCTTCTGCAGCTTGCCGTCCATGTTGGAGTCCATCATCCCCATCATGCGGTCCTTGTTCAGGTCCTGGTCGTACTGCGGCAGCTGCTTGGCCGAGGTCTCGTCCAGCCAGCGATAGCGGATCGCGGTGTAGAACATCTCCTGCCACGATTGCTCGCCCCAGGTGATGGTCTTGGTCGGGTCCGGGTTGGCCGGGTTTTCCTTCGAGTTGTCGTAGACCCAGTGGGCGATCAGCCTGGAGCCCGCCGGCACCTTCAGCGGCTCGGCGAAGGTGTAGTCGCGCTGCCAGTTGAAGTCGTAGCGCGGCAGGCTGAGCAACAGCTTCTCCTTGCCGTCCGGATAGCGGATCCACAGGTCCGCGGCGTAGCCGCGGTAGTGGGCGTGCGGGAAGGCCGCGTAGAGCAGCATGTCGTGGGGGATCGTCAGATAGGCGATCTCCTTGTGGCGCGCTTCGCCGGCCGGGATCTCGATGGCGTTGTTCACCACCACGCCGCCGTGCATCACGTACTTGGGCGTTTCGCTGTCCTTGTAGAAGTAGATGCCGATCTTGGAGTGATCGGTCGCTTCCTTGCCGAACGGCGTGTAGTGCGCCTGCATCCCGATCGCGCCGCCGGGCGGCAGATAGGAACCGACGTTTCTCGGATCGACTTCGGATTCCGCGCCGACGGCGTAGCCGCCGACCGAAACGCCCCAGCGGTTCTCGTAGGCCGGCTGGCCGGCCGCCGGAACGTCCTTCATGTAGCCGGTGAGCAGGTGGTGCACGCCGGCGCGCTGCTCGACCTTGATGGTCGAGGCGCGGATCCAGTGGCCCTTGGTCTCCGGATTGGCGACCCACGGGTGCTGGTAGTCCACCACGCCGCTGGCCGGGATCGTGTAGGCCGGCACGTCGAGCACCAGGTCGGGCTTGCCGAGCGGCCAATCGGAGGCGACGTGCGTCTTGGCCGCCAGCGGGTCGGGGCCTTCGCCACGCGGCGAGCCGGCCTCCACCCAGTGGACCAGCGTCTTGATCTCGGTCGGGGTCAGGTTCTTGTTGTCCGAGAACTTACCCACGTGCGGGTCGGCGTTATACGGCGGCATCCGGTGGGTCATCACGACCTCGGAAATCATCGGCGAGAAGCCCTTGACCGTCTCGTAGCGGTCCATGGCGAACGGGCCGATGCCGCCCTTCTCGTGGCAGCTCACGCAATTCTTTTCGAGGATCGGCGCCACGTCGTGGACGTAGGAGATCTGCGCGACCTTGGCCTTGGCCGGGAAGTCGATCAGGCAGCCCTTGGACGGCAGGGAGGCCTGCTGCACGGTCTGGCCGGCCAGCACCGCGCTCAGCGCGTCGGCCGCGTAGCGGTGCTCGACCTTCTTCTGGCCGCCGCCGTAGTCGGAACGATCGTCGACCGGGCCGTGGTAGACCACCTGCCAGGTCTTGGGGTTGATCACATAGACTTCGGCCGTGCGCTGCACGCCGAGCTGCTCGCCGACCAGCTGGTTGGAATCCATCAGGACGGGCATGTCGTAGCCGGCGTCCTTGACCTCCTTCTGGATGGTCTCACGGGTGTCCTGCGCAGCGGAGTTCAGCATCATGAACTCGACGCCCTTGCCGGCGAACTGGGCCTGCAGCTCCTTGTAGGCCGGGGCCTGGCTGCGGGAGATCGGGCAGCCGTTCATCTGGGTGATGAGCACGATCGCCGACTTGTCGGACATGCGGTAGAGCTCGTGCGCGCCCAGGTCCTGGTCGACCAGCATGAAGTTGCTGACGCGGATCGGCTGGGCCGCCGCGGATTCCGCGGCCACCGCCTTGTGCGCCGCCTGGCCCACCAGACCATCGCTGGTGAAGCCGTAGATCAGGGCCGCGCCGCCGAGCGCCGCCAGCACGCTAATACGCGCCTTCATCTTAAATCTCCTCCCGTGTCGCGGGCGCCAAGCACGACCCACGGCTCCGCATATGGGGAGCCGGTATCTTAACGCCGTTCAGCTTTCGTTAAAAGCATACCGCTGTTGCATCAATATTTCGGTGACGCCTGCGTCAAGTTAATGTTTCTCCATTGCGACCCAGGCGTCGACGCGCCGCTCCAGCAGATCGAGCGGCAGGGGTCCTGCCAGCAATACGGCGTCGTGGAACTTTCGGATGTCGAAACCGGGGCCGAGCGCCGCCTCGGCCTTGCGCCGCAGCGCCACGATCTTCAACTCGCCCACCTTGTAGGCCAGCGCCTGGCCCGGCCAGCCGACGTAACGCGCGAGCTCGACCTCGATGTTCAGGGGGCTGAGCGCGGTGTTCTCGGTGAAACAGGCGCGGGCCTGGTCCAGGCTCCAGCCCATCCAGTGGAGGCCGGTGTCGGCGACGAGCCGGCAGGCGCGCCACATCTCGTAGGAGAGCCGGCCGAACTGTTCGTAGGGGTTGCGGTAGATGCCCATCTCGACGCCCAGCTGCTCGGCGTAGAGGCCCCAGCCTTCGGTGTAGGCGGTGACGTCGGCATTGCGCCGGAAGGACGGCACGCCCTCCAGCTCCTGGCCGAGGGCGATCTGCAGGTGATGGCCGGGGACGGATTCGTGCAGGGTCAGCGCGGTCAGCTCATAGAGCGGCCGCTGGTCGAGGTGGCTGGTGTTGACCATGTACCCGCCGGCGATCCCCTGCTTCGGCGACCCCCCAAAATAGCGGCCGGTGGTGTAGCTGTCTTCGATCTCGGCCGGCACGGGGCGCACGCCGAAGGTCAGGCGCGGCAGGGTGGCGAAGTAGCGCGGCAGCTTGTCGTCGATCCGCTTGTCGATCTCCGAGGCCTTCTCCAGCAGATCCTGGCGGGAGGTCGCGTAGAAGCGCGGATCTTTCCGCAGCATGGCGACGAAGGCAGCCCTGTCGCCCTTGAAGCCTGTGGCGGCGATGACGGCGTCCATCTCACCGCGGATGCGGGCCACCTCGTCCAGACCGATCTGGTGGATCTGATCCGGCGTCAGGTCGGTGGTGGTGTGGTCGGCGACCAGCCAGCGGTAGTAGGCCTCGCCGCCGGCGAGGCTGCGGATGCCGAGCGCGGGGCGCGAGGCAGGCAGGTACTCGGTCTGCAGGAACGCCAGGAAGGCCTGCTGGGCGGGACGGATGCGGGTCTGGACGATGGCGGCCGCCTCGGCGCGGAGCGCGGCGCGACGCGGCGCGGGCACGCTCGCGGGCAGGGTGGCGAAGGGCTTCAAGAGCGGATCGGCCTCCACTGGGATGGCCAGCGCGGTCTTCACGCGCAGGATCACCGCTTCGGTGGTGGACTTCGGCTGGGTGAACCGGGTGGCGATCCCGCGCCGGGCATTGGCGAGGTTGTCGGCGAAAAAGGTCGGCAGGGCCTGCAGCCGGGCGATCCAGGCCCGCGCCTCGGCCTCGCTGTCGAGGTTGGTCGTGGAGGCGAAATAGTTGAGGTCCTGATCGAAGCCGCCGTCGGAATTGAACGGCAGGCGGGCCTCGTCGAAACCGAGGCTCTTCAGCCGCCGGTCCAGCGTCCAGTCGAGGAAGTCGCGGTTCAGGCGCGCCTCGGTCGACAGCCCCTTCGGATCGACCGTCGCGAGCCGGGCACGGAAGCCTTCGAGGCCGCGCTTGCGGGCCGCGTCGGCGGCGGGGGTGACGTCGGCGAGACGCGAGAGCGCGGCCTTGTCGCCTTCGCGCCCGGCCGTGAAGGGATCGTCGGCCAGGGCCCAGGCTTCGTAGGCGGCGACCACGGCGTTGAGCGGCCGATCGTCGGCGAGCGCCGGGCGTGCTGCGAACAGGACAAGCGCGAGTGCGAACATCAGGCGACGCATCGAGGACCCCCAGGATAGACGCGGCCAAGCTCGCCCAGCTCGCGCCCGGCGCCAACACTTGTCGGCGGAGCGCGGCGCAAGCCATGGTGGCGCTTCTGATCAGGCCCGAGGGACCGCCGATGAGTTTCGTGACGCGCCGCAAGCCGGTCCAGCCCGCCGCCCCGGCCGCCGGCGCGCACCGGCTGAAGCCGACGCTCTCCTGGTATCACCTGATCGCGCTCGGCGTCGGGGCGATCATCGGCACCGGCATCTACACCCTGACCGGCGTGGCGGCGGGCCTGGCGGGCCCGGCGGTGATCCTGTCGTTCGCCATCGCCGGCGCGGTCTGCGCCTGCGCGGCGCTCTGCTACGCCGAGATGGCCAGCCTGACCCCGCAGGCCGGGTCCGCCTACACCTATTCCTACGTCACCCTGGGCGAGCTGATCGCCTGGGTGATCGGCTGGAGCCTGATCCTCGAATACACCCTGGTCTGCAGCGCGGTGTCGGTGGGCTGGGCCGGCTATGCCGCCGGGCTGATGGAGCAGGCGCACTGGGGCGTCCCCAAGGCGCTGCTCGCCGGGCCCGACGCCGGGGGGCTGGTCAACCTGCCGGCGGTGTTCATCGCGCTGGTCGTCACCGGCATGCTGCTGGTCGGCACGCGGGAAAGCGCGACCGTCAATTTCGTGCTCGTGCTGGTCAAGCTGACAGCCCTGGCGGGGTTCGTGGCCTTCACCCTGCCGAGCTTCGACGCCAGCCACTTCCATCCCTTCGCGCCGTTCGGCTATGCGGCGCATGAGATCGACGGCAAGAAGTATGGGGTGATGGGCGCTGCGGCGATCATCTTCTTCGCCTTCTACGGCTTCGACGCCATCTCGACGGCGGCGGAGGAGGCCAAGAACCCCAGGCGCGACCTGACCATCGGCATCATCGGCTCGATGCTGTTGTGCACCCTGATCTACATGGTGGTGGCGGCCTGCGCCCTGGGCGCCGAGCCCTACGACGTCTTCTCCAAGAGCCCGGAGCCGCTGGCCTTCGTGCTGCGCCAGCTGGGCCGGCCGGGCGCGGCCTCGCTGATCGCCGGCGCCGCGGTGGTGGCCCTGCCGACGGTGATCATGGTGTTCATGTTCGGCCAGAGCCGGGTGTTCTTCGCCATGGCCCGCGACGGATTGCTGCCCCGCTCCTTAGCCGGCGTCGACAAGCGCGGCGTGCCGGTGGCGGTGACGCTCTTGACCGGGGTGATCGCCGCGGTGATCGCCGGCGCCCTGCCGCTGTCGGATATCGCCTCGCTCGCCAACGCCGGCACCCTGGCGGCCTTCATCGCCACGGCCAGCGCGGTGATGGTGCTGCGCCGCCGTTCGCCCGAGCTGGATCGGCCCTTCGTGACGCCGCTGATCTGGGTGATCGGCCCGGCCGCGGTGCTGGGCTGCATCTACCTGTTCACCAGCCTGTCGGCGAAGACCATCGCCTTCTTCTTCGCCTGGAACGCGCTGGGGGTGGTGGTCTACCTGATCTACGGGCGGGCGAAGAGCGCCCTGGCGGCGGCGTAGCTACTCCGCCGGTTCGTCGCTGCCGGGGCCGGCCTCGGCGAGCTCGCGCAGATACTGGCCGTAGCCGCTCTTGGCCTGGGCCTCGCCGAGCTTCCTGAGCTGGGCGGCGTCGATCCAGCCGCTGCGGAAGGCGATCTCCTCGATACAGCCGATGCGCAGGCCCTGGCGCTGCTCGAAGGTGCGGATCAGCTCGCCGGCCTGGATCAGGCTGTCGTGGGTGCCGGCGTCCTCCCAGGCGAAGCCACGTCCGAGCAGTTCGACATGCAGTTCGCCGGCCTCCAGGTACATCTGGTTGAGCGCGGTGATCTCCAGCTCGCCCCGGCCCGAGCGGGTGAGGGTCTTGGCGAACGCGCTGGCCCGGCCGTCGTAGAAATAGAGCCCGGTGACGGCGTGGTTGGACTTCGGGACCTGGGGCTTCTCCTCGATGCCCAGCGCGCGGCCGTCGGGGCTGAGCTCCACCACGCCATAGCGTTCCGGGTCCTGCACCTGGTAGCCGAAGACGGTCGCCCCGTGTTCGCGCTCCGCGGCGCTGGCCAGCATCTGGCGGAAGTTCTGGCCGAAGAAGATGTTGTCGCCGAGGATCAGCACGCTGGGCTCGCCGGCCAGGAAATCCTCGCCCAGGATGAAGGCCTCCGCGATGCCGCTGGGCGTCGGCTGGACGACGTACTCGAAGCGGACGCCGATCTGCGAGCCATCGCCCAGCAGGCGCTTGAAGCCGGCCTGGTCCTCGGGCGTGGTGATGATCAGGATCTCGCGCACGCCGGCCAGCAGCAGCACCGACAGCGGATAGTAGATCATCGGCTTGTCGTAGACCGGCAGCAGCTGCTTGGAGACGGCGAGCGTCAGCGGATGCAGCCGCGTGCCCGCGCCGCCGGCCAGGATGACTCCGCGCCTCATGCTGTGACCTTCAGTTCCGCCACGATCTCGGCCAGCGCCTCGCGCCAGGGTCTGGGGGCATAGCCGAAGACGGTTTCCAATTTGCGGGTGTCCAGCGTGCCGCGCGGCGGGCGCGGCGCGGCGGCGGGGTAGCCCGCGGTGGCGATGCCCTCCACCACGGGGGCTTCGGGGCCGTAGGCCTCTTCGAAGATCGCCTCGGCGAACGCCTTCCAGCTCGTCTCGCCGGCATTGGCGAAGTGGAACAGGCCAAAGCGCGGGTCGCCAGCCGGGGCGGCGGCCAGCTGCGGCGCCTGGGACAGCACGAACGCCGCCAGGTCGGCGGCGGAGGTCGGGCGGCCGAACTGGTCGTCGACGACGCGGATCGGGCGGCCCTCGCCGGCCAGCCGCAGCATGGTCTTCACGAAGTTCCGGCCGTGCGCCGAGACCACCCAGGAGGTGCGCAGGACGAGCGCCCGTGGGCAGGTCGAGGTGACGAGGTGCTCGGCGTGCTGCTTGGAGCGGCCATAGGCGCCCAGCGGCTCGGGCCGATCGGTCTCGAGATAGGGGGCGCCCTTCAGACCATCGAAGACGTAGTCGGTGGAGAAATTGACCAGCGCCGGGCCGTTCGCGCCGCACATGCCGGCGATGGCGGCGGGGGTGTCGGAATTGATCTGGAAAGCGCTCTCCACGTCGGCCTCGGCCGCGTCGACGGCGGTGTAGGCCGCGGCGATGATCACCAGGTCGGGTTTGGTCTGGTGGACGATGCGCGCGGCCTTCTCCGGATCCTCGAAATCGCAGTCCTGGCGGGAGACGGCGGTGAGCTCGAGCGGGTGCGCCGGCGCCTGGCGGATCAGCTCACGCGCCAACTGGCCGGTGGTCCCGAACTGCAGGACGCGCACGCTCATCCGGCCTCGCTCCTGGCGGAGCTTCGCAGGACGGGTCCTGGCCCTCCGAAGCCTTGGCGAAGGAGGGTCACGCCTTCACCAGCCCGAGGCGTTCGGAATGGAAGCCGCGCTCGCGGATGGCCTGGACCCAGGCCTTGTTGTCCACGTACCAGCGGACGGTGTCATCGAGGCCCTGCTCGAGCGATGTCCTGGCTTCCCAGCCGAGCTCGGCCTTCAGCTTCGCGGCGTCGATGGCGTAGCGGAAGTCGTGGCCCGGCCGGTCGGCCACGAACTCGATCTTCTCGGCGTGGGGGGTGTTGGCGGGCGCATGTTTGTCGAGGGCGGCGCAGAGCAGCTGGACGATCTCCAGATTGCGCCGATTGGGCACACCCCCGATGCAGTACGTCTCGCCCAGCCGGCCCTTGGCCAGGACCAGCAGCAGGGCCTCGGCGTGGTCGTCAACGTGCAGCCAGTCGCGCACCTGGCGGCCGTCGCCATAGACCGGGATCGACTTGCCCTCCAGCGCCCGGCTGATCACCGTCGGGATCAGCTTCTCGGGGAATTGGTAGGGGCCGTAGTTGTTGGCGCAGTTGGTCAGCACCACCGGCAGGCCGAAGGTGCGGCCCCAGGCGCGGACCAGGTGGTCGGCGGCGGCCTTGGAGGCCGAATAGGGCGAGTTGGGATCGTAGGGCGTGGCCTCGTTGAAGGCGCCGTCTTCGCCCAGCGACCCGAACACCTCGTCGGTGGAGACGTGGTGGAAGCGGAAGGCCTGTTTCCGGTCGGCCGGCAGCTTCGCCCAGTAACCGCGGGCGGCCTCCAGCATCACCGCCGTGCCGGTGACGTTGGAGCGCACGAAGTCCAGGGGCGCCTCGATGGCCCGGTCGTTGTGGCTCTCGGCGGCCAGGTGCATCACCGCGTCGGGCTGATGGCCGGCGAAGATGGCCGCCACCGTGCGCTCGTCGGCGACGTCGGCGTGCTCGAAGGCATAGAGCGGGCTCGGGGCGACGCTCGCCACGTTCTCCAGATTGGCCGAGTAGGTGAGGGCGTCGAGGTTGACCACCGCATGGCCCTCGGCGATCGCCTTGCGCACCACAGCCGAACCGATGAAGCCGGCGCCACCCGTGATCAGGATCTTCATTCGGTCTTTCTAGCCTGGGCTGCGGCCCCGCGCCCGCATTGGGTCCCCGCGGCCGGTCTTACATCGAAACCCGGCCGGCTCAAGCGTGGGCATGGCCGCGATCTTGCGCCGCACGCTTGAAGGCGCAGCTTCGCGTACCTACCATTCCCAGGCGTTTCCGGTGACTCGGGCGTCCGCGCCGGGTGCGGCCCGGCAGCAGGCTTGCGCGTTGCGTGGGCGGAGAGGGACTTGAGGCCTTGCAGCCGACGCGCGCCAATGCCGCAGGACGAGGCCCCAGGCCGCCGGGGCCGCCGCCGATGGGCCCGGGCGGTCCAGCCGGGCGGCGCGGCGGGCCGGACCTGACCAAGGGGCCGATCGGCAGGACGCTGGTCACCTTCGCCCTGCCGGTGCTGGGCTCCAATATCCTGCAGTCGTTCAACGGCACAGCCAACGCCTTCTGGGTCAGCCACCAGCTCGGCGAGGCGGCGCTGACCGCCACCTCCAACGCCAACCAGATCCTCTTCCTGATGCTGGGTGCGGTGTTCGGCGTCTCGATGGCCGCCAACATCATGATCGGCCAGGCGATCGGGGCGGCCGACCGGGCGCTCGCCAAGAAGGTGGTGGGCTCCTGCACCGCCTTCTTCCTGGTGCTGTCGCTGGGCGTCGGCGTCGCCGGTTTCCTGCTCACCCCGCACATCCTGGACGCCATGCGCACGCCGATCGACGCGCGGGCCGATGCGATCGCCTATCTGCGGGTGATCTTCGCGGCCATGCCGTTCATGTACTTCTTCTCCTTCGTCATGATGGCCATGCGCGGCACGGGCGACAGCCGCACGCCGTTCTATTTCTCGCTGATGGCGGTCGCCATGGACGTGGTGCTGAACCCGCTGCTGATCATGGGGATCGGACCGTTCCCACGGCTGGGCATCGCCGGCTCGGCCGCCTCCACCCTGATCTCCCAGACGATCACGCTGGTGGGGATGGCGGTCTACCTCTACCGCAGCCGCTCGATCCTGGTGCTGCGGCCCTCGGAATTCCACCTGCTGATCCCCGACCTCGCGATCATCAGGAACCTGGTGCTCAAGGGCCTGCCGATGGGCTTCCAGATGATCGTCATCAGCCTGGCGGCGGTGACCATGATGAGCCTCGTCAACCAGTTCGGTGTGCACACCTCGGCGGCCTATGGCGCGGCGGCGCAGCTGTGGACCTATGTGCAGATGCCGGCCATGGCGATGGGCGCGGCCGTCTCCTCCATGGCCGCCCAGAACGTCGGCGCCGGCCGGATGGATCGGGTGGAAAAGGTGGCGCTGATCGGCGCCGGCTACGCCTTCCTGATGACCTCTGTCCCGGTGTTGGCGATCTACCTGGCCGACCCCTATGTGCTGCGCGTCTTCCTGCCGGCCACCAGCCCGTCGCTGCCGATCGCGGTGCACATCAATTCCTACGTGCTGTGGGGCTTCATCTTCTTCGGCATGGCCTTCATCTTCTCGGGCGTCGTCAGGGCCACCGGCGCGGTCTGGCCGCCCCTGCTGGCGATGATCATCTCGCTGTGGGGCGTGCGCATCCCGCTGGCCAATTTCCTGTTGCCGACGATGGGCGCCGATGCGGTCTGGCTGAGCTTCCCCCTGGGCAGCCTGACGACCCTCGTCCTGGCCGGCGCCTACTACCGCTGGGGCGGCTGGCGCAAGGCGCGCATGCTCGACACGAGACCGAGCGCCGATGCGCCCGACACCGGCCTGGGCCAGCCGATGATGGACGAGAGCGAGGCGATCACCGACGCCGAGGAACGGGCGCTTGGCCCCCAGCCGGCCAAGGCCTGAGCCGCGCTAGCCGTTGGTCTCCTCGAGCGCGGCGTAGACCAGGGTCCTGAGTTCGCGGCGGATCGGATAGGTCGAGGACGGCAGGAGCTGGGTCATGAACACCGCCGTGACCTCCTCGACCGGATCGACCCAGAAGGCGGTCGAGGCCGCGCCCCCCCAGTAGAATTCGCCGTTCGAGCAGGGGATCAGGGTCTTCGGCGCATCGAACACCACGGCGAACCCGAGGCCGAAGCCGACGCCGGCGTTGGTGCTCTCCGAAAACAGCGAGCGCGACAGCTCGGTGAGGTCCTTGCCCCCCGGCAGGTGGTTGGAGGCCATCAGCCGCACGGTCTTGGGCGCCAGGATGCGCGCGCCCTCCAGCACCCCGCCGTTCACCAGCATGGTCGTGAAGCGCAGATAGTCGGCCGCCGTGGAAACCAGGCCGCCGCCGCCGGATTCCAGGGCCGGCGGCTTGAGGTAGGGACTGGTCGCCGGATCGTCCTGCAGCTTCATCTTGCCGCCGGGGACCGCGTCGTAGCAGGCGGCGAAGCGGGCGCGTTGGTCCTCGCGGACGAAGAAGCCGGTGTCGACCATCTTCAGCGGCGCGAAGATCCGCTCGGCCAGCACCTGCGACAGCGGCTTGCCGGCCACCGTCTGCACCAGGTAGCCGACCACGTCGGTGGAGACGGAATAGTTCCAGGCCTCGCCGGGCGAGAACTCCAGCGGCAGCTTGGCGAGCTCGGCGATCATGCCTTCGAGATCATGTTCGCCGAACATGTTCTCGACCTTCGCCTTGCGGTAGGCGGCGTCGATATTGGTGCGGCTTTGGAAGCCGTAGGTCAGGCCCGAGGTGTGGCGCAGAAGGTCGACCACCTGCATCGGCCGCTCGGGCGGGGTGGTCATGTAAGGCCCGGTCCCGGCGGCGAACACGCCCAGGTCCTTCCAGGCGGGAATGTATTTGGCGACCGGCTCGTCCAGCGCGATCAGCCCCTCCTCCACCAGGGTCATCAGGGCGACGCAGGCGATCGGCTTGGTCATGGAATAGATGCGGTAGACGGTGTCGTCGGCCAGCGGCACGCCGCGCTCCGGATCCTGCTGGCCGAGCACGGTCTGGTGGACCACCTGGCCTTGCCGGGCGAGCGTGAAGTGGGCGCAGGGCAGCTTGCCGGGGCCGATATATTTTTCCTGCAGGAAGCGGTCGATCTTCGCCAGCCGCTCGGCGGAAAAGCCCAGGGATTTGGCGCGGGGATCTGATCCATGGCGAGGCTCCGGAAGCTGTCCCGGGCCATTAGCCCTTGCCTTCCGTGGGGCCGCAAGCGTGACGATGGGTGCTCGAACAGGGAGCCCGCCATGTCCACCATCAGCGTTGAGACGCAGGACCGCGCCGCGATCGTGACCATCGAGCGGCCGGAGCGGCGCAATGCGGTGGACGGGGCGACGGCCAGGTTGCTCTACGAGGCCTTCAAGGCCTTCGACGCCGACGAGGGGCTCGACGTGGCGATCCTCGCGGGGCGCGGCGGGACGTTCTGCGCGGGCGCCGACCTGAAGGCGATCTCCGAGGGCGGCGGCAATCCGGTGCATTCGGGAGGCGACTTCGGACCGATGGGCGTGACCCGGCTTCGCCTGAGCAAGCCGGTGATCGCCGCGGTCGAGGGCCACGCGGTGGCCGGCGGGCTGGAGGTGGCCTGCTGGTGCGATCTCCGGGTCGCGGCGGAGGGGGCGGTGTTCGGTGTCTTCTGCCGGCGCTTCGGGGTCCCGCTCATTGATCTCGGCACCGTGCGCCTGCCCAGGCTGATCGGCGGCTCACGCGCCATGGACCTGATCCTCACGGGCCGGCCGGTGGAAGCGCGGGAGGCGTTCGAGATCGGCCTCGCCAACCGGCTTGCGCCCAGGGACGGGGCGCTGGCGGCGGCGCTGGAGTTGGCGCGGCAACTCTCGGCCTTCCCGCAGCTCTGCATGAGGAACGACCGGCTCTCGGCCATCGCCCAGTGGTCGCTGGACTGGGAAGGCGCCCAGGCCAATGAGGTCAGGCTCGGGATGGAGACCCTGCGGTCCGGGCAGTCGCGCGAAGGCGCCAGCCGTTTTGCGGCCGGCGAGGGCCGCGGCGGGGCCTTCTGACGCCGTCGCGCCGAGGCCGGGCTACTTGATGGTGACGGTCGCCGAGCCCTGCGGACCGGTCACCTCGAAGCTGTCGCCGGACTTCTTGTCCTTGGGATATTCGATGCAGC
>NZ_DASZBG010000081.1:0-13806 GCF_035944335.1 Phenylobacterium sp.
CTTGGGGGTCTTCATTGCGGGGGCCGCTCTCTCTCGGAACGCATCGCAAGATACCTGCCTAGGCCACCCCCGAGACCAGCGCCAAGCGCCATCCCGATATTTTCGTGCCCCAGGGCTCTTCCCAAGAAGAAACCTGCTCCCGCGCCCACGGCGATCAACACGAAGGTTGCGGGCTCGGTTTTCACCCCACGAGCATGAACCGCCGCCGCCGCGCGCTCAAGCCTCACGCGCGGCGGCGAATTTCAAACTCACCCACTACCGAGGGCTTCATGAGAACAAAAGTAGAACACGAGACGGGTCGGGAGTCAAAAGGATTCTTTGAACCACGGACTGTACGGATGGACACCGAAGCGGCCGTGCCCCGGAAAGGTCCGTGGGTTCCGTGAGTTGGACCGGACCCGATCAACGTCCTGCGTTCGTCGGAACGACGCGGACGACGGGGGCCTTCGCGGCCGAGACGGCGGGCATGCCCGCGGGCGGCCTCGTAGGCCGACCTTGCTTGGCCACCCGTCAACAGCGAAGCTGGCGCGGGTCAAGCGGGAAGAGGGTCGCGGGATGAAGCGGATCGGGATCGCGGGAACGGCCGCGCTTATCGCGGCGGTGGCGCCGGCCGCGTTCTGCGTTGCGGGTTCAAGCTTCGCGAAGCCGCCGCCGGGCCTGACGACCAAACAGCAGGCCGCCATCGATCGTTACATCACCGCGGAAATGGCGCGGGAGCGAATCCCCGGCCTTGAGCTGGGGGTTTATCGCCACGGGCGACCGCTGCTGGAGAAGGGCTATGGCCTCGCCAACATCGAGTGGGGCGCCAAGGTCACGCCCGACACCGTGATGCAGTCGGGGTCGGTCGGCAAACAGTTCACCGCCACCGCCGTTATGATGCTGGTGGAGGAGGGAAAGGTCGGTCTCGACGACTCCATCGTGAAGTACTTCCCGGACGCTCCGGAGAGCTGGAAGCCGATCCGCGTGAAGAACCTTCTCTCGCATACCTCAGGCCTCGCCGAGTACGAGGAAGGCGCCCTTGCCGAGCCGGGCGGCCCCTTCGACCTGCGCCTCGACTTCACCGACGAGGAGCTGCTGAAGAAGATCGAAGCCCTGCCCATCGAATATGCGCCCGGCGCCGGATGGGACTATCGCAACACCAACTACGTGCTGCTCGGCTTCATGGTCCGGAAGGTCACCAACCGATTCTACGGCGACGTCCTGCACGACCGCATCTTCGCGCCCCTCGGCATGACCAGGACGCGCGTCATCTCCGACGCCGACATCATCCCGGGCCGCGCCGCGGGCTACGAGATCAAGGGCGGGCGCCTGCGGAACCAGAGCTACGTCTCGCCCACTTTCAATCGCACGGCGGACGGCGCGCTCTATTTCAACGTGCGCGACCTGCAGAAGTGGGACCAGGCGCTCTATGGAGAGGCTTTGCTCAAGCGCGCCTCCCTGCAGCGGATGTGGACGCCCTTCGTCCTGAACGACGGCAAGCCCAACAGCGCGGGCTATGGCTTCGGGTGGGGGATCGGGAAGGTCAACGGCCACAAGGTGATCCGGCACAGCGGGTCGTGGCAGGGGTTCACCACCCAGATCTCCCGCTACGTCGATGACGGACTGACCGTGGTGGTGCTGGCCAACCTCGACTCCGACCACGCGCGGCCGGGGCAGATCGAGCACGTCGTGGCGGGGACGGTGCTGCCGGCGCTGATGCCGACGCCCCTGTCTCCGATCACCGACACCGACCCGGCCATCGCCGCCAAGGCGCGACGCATGATGGTCGCCGCGGTCGCCGGATCAGACCTCAGCCCCGAGTTCGTCGCAAAGAGCGGCTACACCTTCAAGCCCGACGACGGCGCTGAGTTCCGCGCCGCCCTGCCTCGGGCTTGGGCCGCGAGCCCGCTCGTCCTGGTGAAGCGGAGCGTTGACGATAAGGGCGCGACCAGCTCGGCCTTCCGTGTCGGCCCGCCCGGCGATACCCGCGTGGTCGCCCTGAGCACGGACAAGACCGGCAAGGCGATCAGCTTCCAGGTTCTCGCAGATCCAGATGCGCGATAGCGCGCACGGTCTCCCGGTCGCTCAGCGCGCGCTGACGCGCGAGCGGGTTCGAGGAGAGCCGCGCGGTCCATGAGGGAGGCCCCACAAAACCGCGCTCGGCCGCGGCGGGCCGGCTACATCCTCGGCGCCGCCGCCCTGATCTGCGCGGGGCTGTGGATCTCGCTGCACTATTGCCTGGTGGCCTGGAAGGCCGATCCCGACATCTTCGTCAGCGTCGCGCTGTGGCGCGGCGCGCAGGACCATGGGCTGGGGTTCCTGAAGACCTGGACCTATACCGAGGACAACTGGCTGTTCTCCCTGCTGCCCGTCTCGTCGCTGATCTATTCGGTGTTCGGGGCCACGGCCCGTGTGGCGGCCCTGGTGGGCTGGCTGTTCTTCGTGGCCTCCGTCGGGCTGACGGGGTGGCTGACCGCGCGGATGGCCGGGTGGCGAGCCGGCCTGGCGACCGCCGTCGTCCTGCTGTTCGCCAACTACCACGCCCTGGGCCACGTCGGATTCCTTGGCTATCCGATCACCCACAACGTGTCCCTGGCGTGGGGCCTGGTGGTCCTGTTGCTGGCCTACTGGGGACTTGAGCGACGCCTCTATGGGCCCTGCCTCGCGGCGGGCGTCATGCTCTACCTGGACGCCGTTTCGGACCCCTGGGCGAGCGCGGCGATCGCGGCGCCGCTGATCCTTACGAGCGGCGCCCTGGCGGTGCTGAACCGCGGCACGCGGCTCGGCGGCTGCGCCCGGGCGCTTTGCCTCGTCGCCGCGCTGGCGCTGTGGGCGGCCTACAAGCACCCGTTCGGCCTGCTGCAGTTCCTGCGAAGGGGCCATTTCCAGCCCGGCGGCTGGGACGCCCTCGTCACCAACCTGAGCCTCGGCTATCGCGCGCTGTCGGTGATGTTCAACATCGCGCCGGGCGCCAACCTCGACGAGCCGCGCACCAAGATCGTCTCGCTGGCGGCGCTGGCGGTGATGGTCGGCGGGGCGGCGGTGCTGACCTTGCTGGGGTGGCGCAGGGCCAGTCCCGGCCGCCAGCTGACGGGCGCCGTCTCGATCCTCTCGATCGGCGCGGTGACCGCGCTTTACCTTCTGGGCCCGCCGAATACGGGGATGTACGTCGCCCGGTTCTTCCCCAACCTCTATTTCCTGGGCGCCCTGCTGATCGCCACGGTCGCGGCGGAGAGGTGGCGCGCGTGGCCCTGGGCCCTGAAAGGGCTGGTCGCGATCTATGCGGCGCTGTTCATGGCGTCGGCGGCCGCCATGGCCCCGCAGGACTGGACCAGCCCGATCCCGTCGTCGGAACCGGCGCAGGCCCGCGCGCTGGGTGAGCTGCTCGAGGCCCATCACCTCACCTACGGCTACGGCCCCTATTGGGGCGCGAACGCCCTCGCGATGGACACGCTGACCGGCGGAGCGGTGACCGTGCGCCCGGTGGTGTTCCAGAACGGCCGGGTCGCCCGACGCCCGGTCGAGACCTCCAGCCTGTGGTACGCGCCGGGCGCCGAACCGGCCGGGGCGAGCCCGTTCCTGGTGATCCGCAGCGACATCGAGGGCTGTCCTGCCACCGACGCCTGCGAGGCGGCGGCGCGAGCCCAGTTCGGGGCGCCGGCCGAGCGGCTGACGCAGGGCGATGCGGTGGTGCTGGTCTGGCGGCGGCCGATGGCGCCGTTGCTCGATCGCTAGGGTGGTCCAGAGGAGCGGGCCACTGCGCCCTACTGCGCCCTACGGTTTAGCTGCGCCACATGCTCGCCTTTGTCCGGCCCTAAGACGATCCGGCGCGTCGGCGATGCGGAGAACAATCACCCGCTTGCCGGATCCGGCAGCCGACGCGACGGTTCCCAAACCCCTCGGTTCCAACTCGCGGCGGGCGTCCGGACAAGAGTCCCTTCGGACGCCCACCGCCCATTGGCGGGGGCGGTGTCAAACCTCGATGAGGGCGAATTCGATGCCGAGGTCGCGGTTCAGGACCGGTTTGGCGACGTTGTAGACCGGGATGCCGCGCGGGGTCTTGCCCTGGGCGGCGCCGCGGTGGGCGTGGCCGTGGACGACGCAGCGGACGCCGTCGAAGCGGTCGATGGTCTCGCCCAGGCGCGCGGAGCCCAGGAAGGGGAAGATCTCCTGCGGCTCGCCGACCACGGTGTCCTCGACCGGGGCGTAGTGCAGGACCACCACCGTGCGCTCGGTCTTGAGCATCCTGAGCGAGCTTTCCAGCTTCAGGGTCTCGTCGATGGAGGCCTGGACGAAGGTCTTGATCTCCGCCTCGCCGAAGGCCGAGAGCATGTAGCGGCCGAAGCCGCCGATGAATCCCTTGGAGCCGGCGAAGCCGACGCCGTTCACCTCGATGGGCTCGCCCTCCAGGCAGCGCATGCCGGCCTGGTGGAGGATGCGGGTCACCTCCTGCGGCTGGCCGCACTCGTAGTCGTGATTGCCGAGTACGCCGACGACGGGGATCGAGCAGGCCTGCAGGTCCTCGGCCAGGATCTCGGCCTCCGGGGTCTTGCCGAAGTTGGTCAGGTCGCCGCACAGCGCCAGCACGTCGGCCTCCTGGGAGATGCGGGAGAACAGCTCGCGGTAGGGATGGCGGTGGGTCTCGACGACGTGCAGATCGCCGATGGCCGCCAGCCGGAGCCTGCCGGCGCCGTTTCCGTCGATGGGGGCGGGGGCGGGATCAGGCGATCGGCTCATGCCGTTCCTCGAGCCCCTTGCCGACCACGTCGGCGAAGCCCCATTCGGTGATGTCGGTGACATAGTCGCGCGGACTGAACAGGCGGCCGCGGCAGACCCGGATGCGGGCCGGCGGCAGGCCGATCTGGGCCTGCAGGCGCCCGGTGAGCTCCTCCACGATCCAGGCGGGGACCCGGTCGCGCTCGGTGGGATAGACGAAGCGGAAGTTGAGCAGGTGCACCAGGAGCACCTCCCAGTAGGGCTCCATGTAGCGGAGCAGGCGCTTCCAATCGATGCGGTCGTTGGCCTTGAGGATGACGTGGACCACGTCGGCGCCGTCGTAGCGATAGCGGTCCTGGATGAACATCTTGGAGACGATCAGCTCGGTGGGGGGCGTGATGCCCACCTCCGCGCCATAGACGGTGATGGTGTCGCCGCCCTGGAACCACTCGTCGGTGACCGGGGCCGCGCCGTTGGACATGGCGAAGATCACGTCGAAGAAGTGGTCGTCCTGCCAGACCTTGGCGATCCAGCGCTCGTCCTCCACGTCGGTGCGGTAGCCGCGGTCCTGGAAGTAGCGGAGGATCCGCGGGTAGTCGCCGGCCTTGCAGAAGACGTCGAGATCCTTGGTCGGCCTGACGATGCCGGTGAAGGCGGTGACCGCGTAGGTGCCCGACAGCAGGAAGGGGATGCCGGACTCCTTCAGTAGCCGCAGGCTCTCGGCGTAGAAGGCCTCGGCCTCGGGGGGCGGCTCGAACGCGTCGTCTGGCGGCGCTTGGGACATGAGGGCTTGGACGCTCCGGCGGGGGCTGGGATAGGCGCCCTGGCCGGAAACGGCGGCCCATGCCCGCGGTTCCGCCGGCGCGAGGCCGAGTGACGCAGGCGGCAAGCTTAGCCATTGTTCTGATTTGAAGTTCTTTGCGCCCTCTGAGATAGTCGCGGCCGGTTCCGGGATTGCAGCACGGTTGCGTGCGAGACGGCCGGGACCCAAAAAAACAGCAAAAAAATCGTCCGCAGCCTGGAACCGGGCGGCCCGTTTGGTCGTTCGCAGGACAGGCGGGGGTGTGTCTTGTTTCCGGCCTGAGCGTCTCACGTTCGAGTTCGATCAGGTCATTGCCAGCATGCATCCCCAGGGTCGCAATCGCTCTGTTCCCGGGGGAACCATGCCGTCAGCCGCTGCCAAGTCCGTCACCAAGTCGGCGCGAGTTCCGCGCCCCAGTCCGACCGCGACCTCGCCGTCGGGCGTTAACGAGCTCCTGGGGGCGCTGCGCGCCTTCCGGCGCGGGGACTTCTCGGTACGATTGCCCAAGGGCCTGACCGGCATCGACGGCGAGATCGCCGAGGCCTTCAACGACGTGGTCGAGATGAACGACCGCATGACCAAGGAATTCGAGCGGCTGGGCGAGATCGTCGGCCGGCAGGGCAAGATCAACCACCGGGCCAGGCTGCCCGCGGCGCAGGGCTCCTGGGCGGCGAGCGTGGATGCGGTCAACACCCTGATCGCCGACATGGTCCACCCGACCGCCGAAATGGCCCGCGTGATCAACGCGGTGGCCAAGGGCGACCTCAGTCAGACCATGGACCTGGAGAACGAGGAGCGGCCGCTGCGCGGCGAATTCCTGCGCATCGGCAAGGTGGTGAACACCATGGTGGGCCAGCTGGGCTCCTTCGCCTCCGAAGTGACCCGCGTGGCGCGTGAAGTGGGTACGGAGGGCAAGCTGGGCGGCCAGGCGCAGGTGCGCGGCGTCGCCGGCACCTGGAAGGACCTGACCGACAATGTGAACCTGATGGCCGCCAACCTGACCGGCCAGGTGCGCAACATCGCCGAAGTGACCACCGCGGTGGCCAACGGCGACCTCTCCAAGAAGATCACCGCCGACGTGAAGGGCGAGATCCTGGAGCTGAAGGACACCATCAACACCATGGTGGACCAGCTGAACTCCTTCGCCTCCGAAGTGACACGTGTTGCTAGGGAAGTGGGTACGGAAGGGAAATTGGGCGGTCAGGCCCAGGTGAAGGGCGTCGCCGGCACCTGGAAGGAACTCACCGACAACGTGAACCTGATGGCCGGCAACCTGACCGGCCAGGTCCGCAACATCGCCGAAGTGACCACCGCCGTGGCCAACGGCGACCTCTCCAAGAAGATCACCGTCGACGTGAAGGGCGAGATCCTGGAGCTGAAGAACACCATCAACACCATGGTGGACCAGCTGAACGCCTTCGCCTCGGAAGTGACCCGGGTGGCCCGCGAAGTGGGTACGGAGGGCAAGCTCGGCGGTCAGGCCCGCGTGGAAGGCGTCACCGGCGCCTGGAAGGACCTCACCGACAACGTGAACTTCATGGCCGCCAACCTGACCGGCCAGGTCCGCAACATCGCCGAGGTGACCACCGCGGTGGCCAACGGCGACCTGTCGAAGAAGATCACCGTGGACGTGCGCGGCGAGATCCTGGAGCTGAAGCAGACCATCAACACCATGGTGGACCAGCTGAACTCCTTCGCCTCCGAAGTGACACGTGTTGCTAGGGAAGTGGGTACGGAAGGGAAATTGGGCGGTCAGGCCCAGGTGAAGGGCGTCGCCGGCACCTGGAAGGAACTGACGGACAACGTGAACCTGATGGCCGGCAACCTGACCGGCCAGGTGCGCAACATCGCCGAGGTGACCACCGCCGTGGCCAACGGCGACCTTTCGAAGAAGATCACCGTGGACGTGCGCGGGGAGATCCTGGAGCTGAAGAACACCATCAACACCATGGTGGACCAGCTGAACTCCTTCGCCTCCGAAGTGACCCGGGTGGCGAAGGAAGTGGGTACGGAAGGCAAGCTCGGCGGCCAGGCCCAGGTGAAGGGCGTCGCCGGCACCTGGAAGGACCTGACCGACAACGTGAACTTCATGGCCGCCAACCTGACCGGCCAGGTGCGCAACATCGCCGAGGTGACCACCGCGGTGGCCATGGGCGACTTGTCCAAGAAGATCACCGTGGACGTGCGCGGTGAAATCCTCGAGCTGAAGAACACCATCAACACCATGGTGGACCAGCTGAACTCCTTCGCCTCCGAAGTGACCCGGGTGGCGAGGGAAGTGGGTACGGAAGGCAAGCTCGGCGGCCAGGCTCAGGTGCGCGGCGTCGCCGGCACCTGGAAGGACCTGACCGACAACGTGAACCTGATGGCCGGCAACCTGACCGGCCAGGTGCGCAACATCGCCGACGTGACGACCGCGGTGGCGAAGGGCGACCTTTCCAAGAAGATCACCGTGGACGTGAAGGGCGAGATCCTGGAGCTGAAGAACACCATCAACACCATGGTGGACCAGCTGAACGCCTTCGCCTCCGAAGTGACCCGCGTGGCCCGCGAAGTGGGTACGGAAGGCAAGCTCGGCGGCCAGGCGCAGGTGCCCGGCGTGGCCGGCACCTGGAAGGACCTGACCGACAACGTGAACATGATGGCGGCCAACCTGACCGGTCAGGTCCGCAACATCGCCGACGTGGTGACCGCGGTGGCCATGGGCGACCTGAAGCGCAAGCTGACCCTGGACGCCAAGGGCGAGATCGCGGCCTTGGCCGACACCATCAACGGCATGATCGAGACGCTCGCCACCTTCGCCGACCAGGTGACCAACGTGGCCCGCGAAGTGGGTATCGAAGGCAAGCTCGGCGGCCAGGCCCGCGTGCCCGGCGCCGCCGGCCTGTGGCGCGACCTGACCGACAACGTGAACGAACTGGCCGCCAACCTGACCACCCAGGTGCGCGCCATCGCCGAGGTGTCCACCGCCGTGACCAAGGGCGACCTCACCCGCTCGATCACCGTGGAAGCCTCGGGCGAGGTGGAGGAGCTGAAGAACAACATCAACGAGATGATCCGGAACCTGCGCGATCAGACGTTGAAGAACACCGAGCAGGACTGGCTGAAGACCAACCTCGCCCGGTTCACCCGGATGCTGCAGGGCGAACGCGACCTGTCGACGGTGTCGAACCTGGTGCTGTCGGAACTGGCGCCGCTGATCAACGCCCAGCACGCGGTGTTCTACGTCTCCGACCGGGACGAGGAAGGCGCGATGGTGATGAACCTGGCCGCCTCCTACGCCTTCAACAGCCGCAAGCACCTGGCCAACCAGTTCGCGCTGCGCGAAGGCCTGATCGGGCAGTGCGCCTATGAGAAGTCGCGCATCCTGCTGACCAACGTCCCGCAGGACTATGTGCAGGTGAACTCCGGCCTCGGCGAAGCGCCGCCGTCGAACATCATCGTCCTGCCCGCCCTGTTCGAAGGCGAGGTGAAGGCGGTGATCGAACTGGCCACCTTCGGCGAGTTCAACGACACCCAGCAGCAGTTCCTCGACCAGCTGATGGAATCCATCGGCATCGTGCTCAACACCATCGCGGCCAACATGCGCACCGAGGGCCTGTTGAAGCAGTCGCAGCTGCTGACGTCGGAACTGCAGGCGCAGCAGGAGGAGCTGAAGAAGACCAACGACCGGCTCGAGCAACAGGCCGCGTCGCTGCGTCAATCGGAAGAGCTGCTCCGCACCAAGCAGGAGGAGCTGCAGCAGACCAACGCCGAGCTGCAGGAGAAGGCGCACCTGCTGTCGATCCAGAACCAGCAGGTGGAAGCCAAGAACCGCGAGGTCGAACAGGCCAAGATCGCCCTGGAGGAGAAGGCCGAACAGCTGGCGCTCACCTCGAAGTACAAGTCCGAGTTCCTGGCCAATATGAGCCACGAACTGCGGACGCCGCTGAACAGCCTGCTGATCCTGTCGAAGCTCCTGGCCGACAACGCTCAGGGCAACCTGTCGGACAAGCAGGTGGAGTTCGCCCGCAACATCCACGACGCGGGCACCGACCTGCTGGGGCTGATCAACGACATCCTCGACCTATCGAAGATCGAGAGCGGCACGGTCACCCTGGATATCGGCGAGATGTCCTTCGCCAGCCTCAAGGACCACGTCGACCGGACCTTCTCCCAGATCGCGGCGGACAAGAAGCTGGACTTCGTCGTCGACCTCGATCCGGCCCTGCCGCGCTCGATGTACACCGACGACAAGCGGCTGCAGCAGATCATCAAGAACCTGCTGTCGAACGCCTTCAAGTTCACGGAAAAGGGCCATGTGAAGCTGAAGGTCGAGCGTGTCCACGCCGGCTGGAACGTGTCCAACGACCACCTCAACACCGCCGGCCAGGTGCTGGCGCTGTCGGTGGAGGACTCGGGCATCGGCATCCCCGACGACAAGCAGCGGATCATCTTCGAGGCCTTCCAGCAGGCCGACGGCACCACCAGCCGCAAGTACGGCGGCACGGGCCTGGGCCTGTCGATCAGCCGCGAGATCACCCGCCTCCTGGGCGGCGAGCTGAAGGTGGCGAGCGTGCCCGGCAAGGGCTCGACCTTCACCCTGTTCCTGCCGCTGAACTTCAGCCCGGCCCAGGCGCCGAGCGCGGCGGCCCGCGCCGCGGCGGCGGCCATGCCGCGGCCGATGCTGATGCCCTCGGCCTTCTCCGAAGAGCCGGTGGAAGCCGTGGCCGACGACCGTGACTCCGTCGACTCGACCGACTCGGTGGTGCTCATCGTGGAGGACGATCCGCGCTTCGCCTCGATCCTCTTGTCCCTGGTCCGCGAGAGCGGGTTCAAGGGCGTGGTGACCGGGGAGGGCTCGGCCGCGCCGTCGCTGGCGCGCCGCTTCGGGCCCGATGCGATCATGCTCGACATCGGCCTGCCGGACATGGACGGCCTGGCGCTGCTCGACCTCCTGAAGCGCACGCCCGAGACGCGGCACATCCCGGTGCACGTCATCTCGGCCGACGACCAGAAGGGGCTCGGCCTGTCGATGGGCGCCTTCGGCTTCACCCACAAGCCGGTGGAGCGCGAGGTGGTGGTCTCGACCCTGCAGGGCGTCAAGAGCTTCGTCGACCGGGTCGACCGGCGCATCGTGCTGGTCGGCAAGGAAGGCGAGGCGGCCGACTTGCTGCGGGCCTGCTTCACCGAGGTGGAACTGGTGGCCGACCTGGAGGAAGTCCTCGCCCGGCCGGCGGCGGAGCGTCCGGACGGCCTGATGATCGAGGCCTCCGCGGCGTCGGCGGCTCATATCGTGGAGCTGATGAAACAGGCCGACGGCCGTTGCGTCCCGGCGGTGGTCTATGCCCCCGACGAGGTGGAGCCCGAGGACGACCGGCGGCTGCGGCTGGCGGTGTTCGGCGGCCTGATCCGGCTGGCCCGCACGCCCGACCAGCTGGTCGACCAGGCGAGCCTGCTGCTGCACGAACCGCTGGAACGCATGTCCGATCCCGCCAAGGCCAAGCTCAGCCAGAGCAAGCTCGACGATCCGATGCTGGCCGGCCGCAAGATCGTTGTCATCGACGACGACATCCGCAACATCTTCTCCCTGGCCTCGGCCCTCGAGGAGTATGGGGTGGAGCTGAGCTATGCCGAAAGCGGCCGGGCGGGTCTGGAAGTGCTCGAGGCGCAGCCGGACGTGGACGTGGTGCTGGTGGACATCATGATGCCGGACATGGACGGCTACGAGACCATCCGCGAGATCCGCTCCCGCGTCGGGCTGACCGATCTGCCGATCATCGCCGTCACGGCCAAGGCCATGAAGGGCGACCGGCAGAAGTGCATCCAGGCCGGCGCCTCGGACTACGTCTCCAAGCCGGTCGACATCGACCACCTGGTTTCGGTGCTGCGGGTTTCGATGCAGAGGGCCGACGCGATCCGGCTGGCCAGCGACACGGTGGTTTCCCTGATCCCGCAAGCGAGCTGACGTGACCCGAGCCGCGAAGGCCAATCTCTTGCCCCTCTCCTGGCGGGCGGAGCCCCAGGCTCCGCCCGATCCGGACACGCCGATCATGGCGCGGATCCTCATCGTCGACGACGATGAGCGAAACGCGTTCGCGGCCGTCCAGGCGCTGGAGGAGCTGGGTCACGAGCTGGTGGTGGCGCGCTCGGGCGAGGAGGCGCTGAAGCGGCTGCTCACCGAGGAATTCGCGGTCATCCTGCTCGATCTGCACATGCCGGGCATGGACGGCTACGAGACCGCGGAGTTCATCCGTTCGCGCAAGCGCACCGCCCGCACGCCGATCGTCTTCGTGACGGCGATCTTCCGCGACGAGGCGCACGTCTTCCAGGCCTATTCGGCCGGGGCGGTGGACGTGGTGTTCAAGCCCGTCGACCCGTTCATCCTGAAGTCCAAGGTGCAGGTCCTGGTGGACCTCTACCTGAAGACGGAAGAGGTGAAGCGCCAGGCGTCCTATCAGGAGTGGCTGCTCGACGAGCACGCCCGGGTGAAGGCCGAGAAGGACAAGGCCGAGCGGGCGCTGCGGGTCACCGAGGCGCGGCAGGAAGCGATCCTGAAGAGCCTGCCGATCGTCATCCATTCGCGCAGCATCGAGCCGCCCTACGCCCCGCAGTTCGTCTCCGACGCGGTGGAAGGGATGCTCGGCTATCCGGCCTCGCGGTTCGTGGAGGATCCGACCTTCGGGTCGAGCCTTATCCATCCTGAAGACCTTGAGATGGTGGTCCAGCGCGTCGCCAACGCGGTCAAGACGGGCGCCTACAGCGTCGAGTTCCGCATGCTCTGCGCCGACGGCCAGTATCGCGTCCTGCAGGACCAGGGCGTGGTCGCGCCCACCGAGGACGGGTCGGCGCGCGAGATCTTCGGCGTGATCCTCGACGCCACCGAGCGCAAGCAGCTGGAAGAGCAGCTGGCGCAGGCGCGCAAGATGGAGGCCGTCGGGCAGCTCACCGGCGGGGTGGCGCACGACTTCAACAACCTCCTGACCGTGGTGCTCGGCAACATCGACATGCTCGGCCGCAAGGCCGAGGACGAGCCGCGGCGGCTGCGCCGGATCGACGCCATCCGCCAGGCGACCGAGCGCGGCCGTGACCTGACCCGCCAGCTGCTGGCCTTCTCGCGCCGCCAGCACCTGTCGCCGGTGAGCCTGGACGTCAACGCCCTGATCGCCGACTTCACGCCGCTGATCCGCCAGGCGGTGGGCGAGGCTGTGACCCTGGATGTCCACCTGACCGGCAAGGGGCTCTGCGCCCACGTGGACCCGACGCAGCTCGAGACGGCGCTCCTGAACCTGGCGGTGAACGCCCGCGACGCCATGCCGGGCGGCGGGGTGCTGACCATCGCCACCTCGCGCGAGAAGACCGCCGCGGGCGACCGCGTGGTGATCGAGGTGCGCGACACCGGCGCCGGCATGTCGCCGGAGGTGCGCGAGCGGGTCTTCGAGCCCTTCTTCACCACCAAGGAGGTGGGCAAGGGTTCGGGGCTGGGCCTCAGCCAGGTCTATGGCTTCATGCGCCAGTCGGAGGGCGAGATGCGGCTGGAGAGCGAGGTCGGCAAGGGCGCCTCGTTCCAGCTGCGGCTGCCGGTGTCCGATGCGCCCGCCGAGGTGGTGCGCAGCGAGGCGCGGCCGGCCGAGGTGCAGGGCGGCTCCGAGCGCATCCTGCTGGTCGAGGACGATCCGACCGTGCTGGCCCTGACCCTCGATATGCTGAGCGGGCTCGGCTACAGCGCCCAGACCGCCACCAACGGCGCCGAGGCGCTGGAGATCATCCGCTCGGACGCCACGCTCGACATCCTGTTCACCGACGTGGTGATGCCGGGCGGGATGAGCGGCCTCGAACTCGCCCGCGCGGCGCGCGAGCTGCGGCCCGGCCTGCCGGTGCTGCTGACCTCGGGCTTCATGGGCGAAGGCGCGGTGCTGGAGACGGCGGAGTTCCCGCTGCTCGACAAGCCCTATGAGACGGCCGCCCTGGCCGCCAAGCTGCGCAAGATCCTCGACAAGCCGGTGCGCCGCAAGCGCAAGGCCGAGGGCGGTCCGCGCGCCAAGGTGGAAGAGCCCACCACGGTGGCGGCGGCGGAGTAGGGCGCGGGCCTTCCAACAATCGCCATGAACCCCTCCCTTCTCCCGCAAGGGGAGAAGGATTCTTTGCGCTAGGCCGCGCGGCGCCTGGCGATGCGGCGAAGGGCGGCAGCGAGGCGGCGGGCGTGCTTGCGGTCCATGTCGCGGTCGCGGGCCCCGCTGGACAGCGCGCGGGCCATGGATTCCAGCTCGTCGGCGGCGGCGCCGGGCGCGAAGGCGCGGGCCAGCAGGCCGGCCTCGGCGAGCGCGTTG
>NZ_DASZBG010000082.1:0-47731 GCF_035944335.1 Phenylobacterium sp.
CTTCGCCGACAAGCTGCGCGTCGCTTTCTGAACGCAAGCTTTAAGGCCCGTGCCGCCCATGCTAACCGCGCTGGGTTCCCTGCGGGGGCCCGTAGCTCAATGGTTAGAGCCGGCCGCTCATAACGGTCTGGTTGCAGGTTCAAGTCCTGCCGGGCCTACCAGCAGCGCTCCGCGGACGGTCCTGTTGCGCCCTGACCATTGGCGGCGCCCGTGAAGGCCACAGGCGAAGCTTCCGCAGTCTCACCTGCGCTAAGCTGGCGGCGGTCGGCTCTCCCGCGCCGCAACCATCCGCACCGCGCCGGCTATCCGTCAGTAGCTGGCGCTGAGCGACAGCCCGATCGTGCGCGGCCGGATGATGCCTTCCGCACGCGCGCCGTTCGGCGTGTTGCCCGTTCCCCCAATCGACAGGATCCCGCGCTCGTCACCGAGGTTCTTCACGTAAAGCTCGGCGCGGTAGTTGCTCCATTCCACGCCGCCGCGAAGATCGATGCTGGTGTAGGCCGGAACCGATACCTGGCCGGAGGGGGCGAAGTCCGAGTGCCGGCGGCCCTCGAGGCGGACGCTCCCGCCGACGAACAGGCGCATGTCGTTACCGATGGGGGTCGCGTAGTCGGCGCTCACCGAGCCGCTGATCGGCGCCGAGTAAGGCAGGTGATCGCCATTCTTGCCGCCGAGGATGGCGGGTGTGTCCGCCGTGAGGTTCGCCTGGGTATAGGCTCCGTTGACGGACAGGGTCAGGCCCGGCGTCGGCACAACGGTGAACGCGCCTTCCACGCCCTTGCTTTCGGCGGACCCGCCGTTGGTGTTGACGCCAAATCCGGCGACGTTGGCCAGCAGCTGGATGCGATCCCATTTGATGAAGAAGGCGGTCAGCTCGACGGAGGCGGTGCGTTCGAAGAGGTCCGCCTTCACCCCAGCTTCGTAGTTGACGATGGTGTCCGACTGGAAGCTGCGCGGCACCGCCGCGGCGGCGGCCGGGTTCACGGCGTTGGGACCGCCAGGACGATAGCCCTTGGCGACCCGGGCATAGAGGGTCGCGTCGTCGCTCAGCTTGAATTTGGGCGCCACGGCGAAGGTGAATACGCCCTCGGACGAGGATCCCGGGAAGACGGAGGAGATGGCGGCCAGCGGGCCGCGGCCAACCGTGGTCTGGACTTCGGACTGCTTGTTGTGGCTGTAGCGGCCGCCGACGCTGACATCGAAGCGATCGGTGAAGTGGTAGTCCACGTTCGCGAAGGCAGCGTACTCCTTGTAGTCGGACGGCAGCGCGATCACCTCCGCCCCTGCCGCGGCCGGCACGATCGCGGGCGGGTTTTGCAGGCTGATGCCGCTGAGGTTCTGGTGAAGCTCGTTCTCTTCATGGGTGTAGAAGGCGCCGACCAGCCATTCGAAGGTCTGCGCGGGGGAGGACAGGCGGATTTCCTGCGTGAACTTCTTCTGCCTGAGGTCCTGCGCGAGACCCGCGCCAATCGGCGTGCCAGGGCTGAACAGCGCGGTCAGCAGTCCGCCCAGTTGCACCGTTCCGTCCTGATCGCCGGTCTGGCGGAGCGTCGCGTAGCTGGTGGCTGACAGCAGATTGGCGAAACCGAAGTCGTAGTTTTCCGTCGCATTGTAGATCCGGTAGGTGACCTTGTTGGGCTGGTCGAAGGTACGGCTGTGCGACAGGTCGTCGAAGATCGGCGCCAGCGTTACGGCGTTCACGTCCACGGTCGACGTGCCCTTGCTGGTGATGTCCTGGCCCACGGCCGAAATCCGGACGGAAAATTTCTCGGTCGGGTGGAAGAGGACGCTCGCCTTCAGGCCGCTGAATTTCGCCGAGTCGACATCTTTGACGTGGCGCACGGGGTCGTCCACGAAGCCCGGCTGATTGCTGTAGTAGCCGCTGGCGCGGAAGGCCGCCTTGTCGCTGAGCGGCAGGTTGACCATGCCTTTTACCGACCCCCCGGTGGACCCCGAGGCGGTGTCCTCGGCGTCCGCCTCGACCCTCGCCGCAAAGCGCGAGGGGTCCGGCGCGTTGGTCACGAACTTCAGGAGGCCCCCGAGGCTGCTGGCCCCGTAGAGGGTGCCCTGCGGGCCGCGCAGGACCTCGACGCGCTGCATGTCGAAGGTGTCCAGATCGGGCGCGAGGACCGCCCCGTTCGCCAGGCCGGTGACCGAGCCGTAGGGGGTTTCGTCGACATAGGTCCCGATGGTGGCGCTTACGCCGCCGGCGTTGATGCCCCGCAGCACCAGCCGGGTCGCCCCCGGCTGTGACGAGATCAGGTTCATGCCCGGAACGGTGGTGACATAGTCTTCGAAGGTGGTTGCTCGCTTCAGGTCCAGCGCGTCGCCGGAGATGGCCGTCACCGATTGCGGAACATCGCGCAGGTTCTCCTCACGCTTTTCGGCGGTGACGATGACTTCCTGGACCGTGTTGGCTCTGGAGCCGGATGACGCGTCGGCGGCATGGCTCACGGCCGGAAGCGTGAGGGCGGCGAAGGCGGCCCCGGCAAGCAAGTTCAGCTTCGTGACGGCGTTCATGAAATCCCCCTGATAGTCCCTGACCCGATGATGACAATGTTTTTGCAGAACTGGCAAATGCTTTCAAAATCTGCACGTCGCCTCCCAATGCGGAGCTCGATACGTCGGAACTGAAAGTCCTGTCGCTTCACCGGGATAACGGTGGGTCTGGGGCCGACCGGCGGCGGCATCGCGCCCATCCAGGGAGGGCCCATCAACGCGCCAAACGACGATCCTTGGATTGATCAAGTCGCAGGTCGTCAGGGGTCCGCGATGTCGAGGCGTCGCAGCGCTCGGTGAGGCCCTGCTCAGCGCGTTCGTAGGGGCAAGGCGGTGGTCGACTTGATTTCGGACAAGGTCATCGTGGAGTTGATCTCCTGGACCGTGGGGAGTGTCGACAGGCGGCCAAACACGAACTGCTCATAGGCCCTCACGTCCCGCGTCACGATCCGCAACAGGAAGTCGAACGGCCCCATAATCGCATGGCATTCAACGACTTCGGGAAATCGCCGGATGGCTTCCGAGAATTCGGTGAGATTGGCGCGACCGTGCGCGGAGAGCCGGACGCTCGCAAAGACCACCGTGTTGATGCCGAGCTTCTCGGCGTCCAGGAGCATCACCTGGCCGCGTATGTA
Organism: Phenylobacterium sp.; assembly: GCF_035944335.1. Classification (GTDB taxonomy): domain Bacteria; phylum Pseudomonadota; class Alphaproteobacteria; order Caulobacterales; family Caulobacteraceae; genus Phenylobacterium. The sequence continues at coordinate 3,135 of NZ_DASZBG010000082.1, forward strand.
CCCCGCCGCCCGAAGACGCGACAGCCGCCGCCAGCAGGGTGATTGCGAAAGCCCGACCACCTCCGCAAGATCGTTCGTGGAGAGGGAGGCGTCCTTCTGCAGCGCATCCAGAATGCGCAGGTCGATATCGTCCAAGTTCAGATTGGAATTATCCACGAAATACCTCTTCGGCACTCTTATCTATGCGTGAAAGCATGGCAATGTCGGAAGAACGCCCAAACCCAGTCCGGCGCCGGCTCTATCCTGCCGCATCGATGGCTGGCTCGGAGCTCACAGGTGCAGTTGGTTCGGTTCGACGGGGAGCAACCTAGTTGGGCGGTGGTCGACGAAGACGACGGTGTGGTGCGCCATATCGCCGGCGAGCTGACCGCCTGGAGCGCGCGCATCGCGGGCGGGGAAGGCGTTTGGGCCCTGCCCAGGACCGGGAGAGTCCGACCCATCGCAGAACCCCTGTCGAGCCTTCGACCCCTGCTGAGCCGGATCCTGCAGATCCCGGGGGCCGGTCCGCCGGGCGCACGGCAGCTGGCCGCCGTCATCGGGACGTCCCTGACCGGTCGCCGCAACCCATTCCGCAGCATCTTGGGCTATGTGCTGCTGGAGGATGAGCGCGGTTGCCCGGCCGTGGTCACGCGGGACGAGTTCGGGGATCTGGCGCCGGGCCTCTCGGCCTCGCCCGCCGACCTCGCGTCCTTGCCCGAACGTCTTCAGGCGCTCGATCGCGCGGACGGACTGCGGTCCGGAGACCTGGTCATACTGGGAAAGGCCGACCTCAACGACCACTTGGCGGCCCGGCTGTCGGCCACCAATCTCGCCCGTCAGCACCGGGGCGCGAAGCACCGCACCGCATGGGTCGCGACGCGGCCGCAGGCGCGTGAAATTCCACGCCCGGTCTCTCCCGAGACCGGTCCGAACGCCGAAGGCCCCGGGGGCGATCCACATCTGACGCGGCGTACAAGGCGTCAGTCGGCTTGAACGGTGGCCCGGCTTTCGGTGAAGCGATCCGGCCGAAGGTCTCGCGCCTCGACGCCAAACCGCAGGAGGTTCTCGGGCGTGGGCTCGCCGCGAACGAGGGCGCAGGCAAGCTCACCCATCGCCGGCGCCGTCTGGATGCCGTAACCGCCCTGGCCCGCCAGCCAGAAGAATCCGGGGGCGTCCGGGGCATAGCCAACCACGGGACTGCGGTCGGCGACGAAGCTGCGCAGGCCTGCCCAGCTTCTGCGGACGCGATGCACCTGCAGCGTGGTCGCCGTCTGAACCCGGTCGATGGCAGTGGCCACGTCCCACTCGTCCGGTTGGGCGTCACAGGGATCCGTAGGCGTCTCGTCTCCCGGCGACAGCAGGAGCGCGCCGGCGTCCGGCCGGAAATAGAACTGCTCGTCGACGTCGATCACCATCGGCCATTCGTCGCTGTTCGACCCTTCCGGCGCGGCGACGATCAGCGCTGTCCTGCGGTTTGGCTGCAGCCCCACTGGGGCCACCCCCGCGAGCCCGGCGATCGCGTCGGCCCAGGCGCCGGCGGCGTTGACCACCGTCGCCGCGTCGATCTGCAGGTCCGGCGTTTCCACGCGCCACCCCGCCTTCGAACGGGACAGTCGCACGACCTCGGCGTTGACGATCACCTCGCCGCCCCTCGCCTTGAGCTGGCGAAGCCAGCCCTGGTGCAGGACGTCGACATCCACGTCGGCAGACCCTGTCTCGAGCGCGGCGCCGGCGACATAGTCGGGCCGCAGGACAGAGCACTGGGCTCGCGCCTCCGCGGCGGTTAGGCGGCGGATCGACGGCGCAACATCGGCCAGGGCGCAGAAGGCGTCGAGCTTCGCCATCTGGGCCGGAGAGGCGATGTGCAGGGCTCCGCGAGGATGGACGATGGGCGCGGCCGCGAATCCTTCCGGCGGTGAATAGAGAAAATCGCGGCTCGCGCGGGACAGGGCCCGGATCGGCCCGCTTCCGTAGATCTCGGAGAACAGCGCGGCTGAGCGTCCGGTCGAGTGCATGCCGGGAAACGCCTCGCGCTCAAGCACGACCACCTTGTGGGATTCCGCCAGCGCCGCGCCGGCCGAGGCGCCGGCGATCCCGGCGCCGATCACAACAACGTCGGCGGCGATCGTCTTCATGACTTGTCGATCTCTCGGGCGGCGGACAGAGCGAGACGATAGAGCAGGGTCGCGACAACGGCGCACGGCAAGGCCACGGCGGTGATCGCGGCCCCCACGGCCGCCGGGTCGTGCAGAACGTGTTCCAGGATCAACGCCGGAAGCGCGGCGCCGAGGGCAAGGCCGACGCCGATATTGATCAGCGAGACGATGCTGACGCTGAGCCCGCGGGCGTCGCCCGGCGCCAGTTCCTGCAGGACGGTGATCCCGACCGCCTGACCCGTGGTCGAGGCGAAGATCCAGACGCCGGCCAGGGCGAAGATCACCGCCGGCAGGGGCGCCAGGACGAAGAGCGTGCTGAGGATTCCCGCAACCATCGCGCCCACCGCGAGGAGCAGTCGCGAGGAGGCGCCGCCCCGCTTCACCATCCGGTCGGCCACGACCCCGGCGCCGGCCGACCCCAGCACGCCGCCGACGATCACCACCGCGCCAAGGACGCCGCCGATCTCGGCGACGCCGACGCCGAAGCGCCGCGACAGCAAGGTCGGCGTCCAGTTCAGGATGGCGAAGTCGCACAGGCTGCTCAGGCCCATGGCGGCATAGAGCGGCAGCAGGACCGGCCACAGCAGCGCCAGCCGCCGGGCGGCGTCACGCAGCGGGACGGGGCGTCCGGTGGCGCCGGCGATCAGGTGCCGGCGCCGCGGCTCGGGGACGGTGAGGGCGAGCGTCGCGGCCGGCAGTCCGAGCAGACCCAGGATCACCAGGCCCGCCCGCCAAGGGGCAAGCCCGCCGACGATCGGCAGGCCGCGCAGGGCTCCGGACTGCGCCGCCTGGAGGATAATTCCGCCGAGAGCCAGCGCGACGCCGCCGCCGACGATCATGCCCATCAGGAAAGTCCCGGTCGCCGCACCGCGGCGGTTCACGGGGAAGCTGTCGGTGATGATCGACATCGCGGCCGGCGCCAACGCGGCCTCACCAATGCCAACCGCGGCGCGCGCGGCAAACAGGGTCCAGAACGAGGTCGCATAGCCGCAGGCCACCGTCGCCAGGCTCCAGATGACGATGCCCGCGACGATCACCAGCCGACGCGGCAGGACGTCGGCGGCGCGGCCAAGGGCCACCCCTGCCACGGCATAGATCAAGGCGAAGGCGGCGCCCTGCAGCAGGCCGATCTGGACGTCCGTCGCATGCAGGTCCGCGCGGATCGGATCAACCAGCAGGCTGAGGATCTGGCGGTCGCTATAGGACAGCACGGCCGCGATGCAGAACACCCCCACCGCCCACCAGGCGCGCGAGGGCGCCGGCCAAGGCGCTTCCCCGGCCAGCGAGCCATCGATGTTCGGAGTGGTCATCATCGGTTGTGTCGGTCGCTAGGGTCAGGTTACGATTTGGCATATGTGAAAACGATTTTCCACAACCGAAATCTAGGAGATCGAGTTTGCGCGTGTTCGCAGCCGGCCTGCAGCTCGAGACAAATACCTTCGCCCCCTGGCCCACGGGCGCGAGGGCGTTCGAGGAAGCGGGCATTCGCCGCGGCGACGAGGTGCTGGAAGGTTCGGGGTCCGACCACAAGACGGCGCAGCTGTGGCGCGAGCTGTGCGTCCGCGACGGTCACGACTTTACCCCCAGCCTGTTCGCCTGGGCCCAACCGTCGGGGCCGATGGTGCAGTCCGTCTACGAGGGGTTTCGCGAAGAGATCCTGTCCGACCTCCGGTCGGGAGGGCCGGCAGACGTCGTCCTGCTCTTCCTGCACGGGGCGATGGTTTCGTCGGGGTGCGATGACTGCGAGGCCGATCTCGTCGGCCGGGTGCGCGAGATCGTCGGCCCCGCGGCGGTGATTGGCGTCGAGCTCGACCCGCACTGTCACCTGACCCAGGCGCTCGTCGATGCCGCCGACGCGGTCATCCTCATGAAGCACTATCCGCACGACGACTATCTGGAGCGTGCGGTCGAGCTCTACAGCCTGTGCACGGCGAAGGCGCGGGGCGAGGTGCGACCGACCTCGGCGCTGTTCGATTGCCGGATGGTCGGCTTCTATCCCACCACGCAGGAGCCGATGGCCTCCTTCGTCGCGCGCTTCGAGATGATCGAGCGTGAATCGGGCGTCCTGTCCGTGAGCTTCGCGCACGGCTTTCCGTGGGGCGATACGCCCGATACCGGTTCGCGGGTGCTGGTCATCACCGACGGAGATCGCTCGCTTGCCGCGCGGCTGAGCCAGCAGATCGGCCTGGAGATCTACGCCGCCCGCGACGAGCTGCTGCCGCGGTTTCCAAGTGTCGAGGCGGCGCTCGCCGAAGCTGTCGAGACCCCGGGGCTGGTCGTCGTGGCCGATACCGCCGACAACGCCGGGGGAGGCGCCCCCGGCGACAACACGGGCCTGCTGAAAGCCATGCTGGACCGCGGCGTCCGCGCGGCCGCGCTCGCCGCCATCTGGGACCCGATCGCGGCTTCGGTGTGTGCGGACGCAGGCGTCGGCGCCACTCTGAGACTGCGGATCGGCGGCAAGTCCGGGGCCTCGTCAGGCGAGCCGCTGGACGTCGACGCCACGGTAAGGGCCGTCCGTGAGGCGCACGACCAAGGGGGTCTGGGGACGGCTCGGTCCCCCATGGGATTGTCCGTGTGGATCGAGGTCGCCGGGATCGACGTGGTCCTGATCTCGACCCGCACCCAGGTCTTTTCACCGGACGCCTTCACCGGGCTTGGCATCGACTTGCAGGACAAGAAGATCGTCGCGGTGAAGTCGAGCCAACACTTCTATGGCGGGTTCGCGCCGATCGCGGCGAAGGTGATCCGGGCCGCCACGTCGGGTGCGATCCAGATGGACTTCGCCACACTGCCTTACGTCAAGAAGTCGGACCTCAACTTCTACCCGCGCGTCGCCGACCCGCTGGCTTGACGGCCTTGATGGTGTCGACGGGCGCCAGCGGCGCGCTGGTGGGCTCCGCACGCGCGGCCGTCTCCTGCCCGAGCGCGGCGATCAGCTGGGATTCCTCGCCCGAACAGATGGTCAGGACGCGGCAGGGGCCGGGGCCCGCCGACAGGTAGGCGTGGCCCATGCCACTGTCGAAGTAGATCGAGTCCCCCACGTTGAGGGTGACCGGGGCGTAGACGTCGGTATGCAGCTCCACCGTGCCTTCGAGGACGTAGGTATATTCCTCGCCGGGATGGCGGATGAGCTCGCTGAATTCCGAGATCGACCTGGCGCGGATCTCCACCACGATCGGCACGAAGCGCTTGTTCAGCAGATCCGCCGCCGGATAGACGTGCTCGTAAGGTTCGGTCTCGATCAGCCGGCCTTCGCCGGCCCGAGTGATGCTGCGGCGTCCGGTGACGAGGCTCAGCGGGGCTGCGACCTCCGACGAGAAGAGCACTCCGATGTCGATCTCCAGCCCCCGGCTGATCCGTGCGAGCTTGTCGTAGCTGAGCGACATCTTGTCATTTTCGACCTTCGACAAGGTCGAAACCGGCAACCCGGTCCGCCGACTGACCTCAGACAATGTCCAGCCGTTCGCGAGTCTCAGGCTCTTCAGGACTGACCCCGGCTTTGCTTTGGTGCTCACGCGCGCTCGGCTCCACATCTGCTTTTCGCACCCTACTACGCGCCGGGTTCCGAGGTCCAATTCGCCCCATCCCGGCCCTGCGGATCCGCGGCTCTACACAGGGAAAATTTCCCGGAAAGCGGCATTATATCCAAACCTGAAACAGCTTGCGGAATGAGAAATCGTATGAACTGATCGTGATGGCGGCCGGCGGGCCTCGATGGCGCTTGAACGCTCCTGTCCACGGGCTCCCGGTCTTCAGTGGGGCGGATCTCGCGCAGCGCCAGGGGGTTGGACGGATGACGCTACGATCCAGGTTCGCGGCACTAGGCGCGCTGTTCATCGCGCTTTGCGGGTTTGCCCCAGCCCCGGTGAGCGCGCCGGCTCGCATCGCTGCGCCCGCGCCGGCGAGCGCACACCCGCTGACCGCCGAGGACCTCTCCGCATATCTCGACGGCATGCTGCCCCCCGAGATGGAGCGCGCCGATATCGCCGGCGTGATTGTTGTCGTCGTCAAGGACGGCCAGCCCCTGTTCGAACGCGGCTACGGTCTTGCGGACGTCGCGGCAGGGCGGCCGGTCGATCCCGACAAGACCCTGTTCCGCCCGGGCTCGATCTCGAAGCTGTTCACCTGGACGGCCGTCATGCAGCTGGTCGAGGCGGGCAAGATCGACCTCGACGCGGACATCAATCGGTACCTCGATCTCAAGGTCCCGCCTTACGACGGCAAGCCGATCACCATGCGGCAGCTGATGACCCATTCGGCGGGCTTCGCAGATGCCTCCAAGGACTTGTTCCCCCCCGATATCAAGCACCTCAAGACGATGCGCCAGATGGGCGAGGTCGCCATGCCCGCGCGGATATTCGCCCCGGGGACCACGCCCGCCTATTCGAACTACGGCGCCTCGCTTGCCGGCTACATCGTGCAGCGGGTGTCCGGCGAGCGGTTCGAAGACTACATCGCACGCCACATCTTCGCGCCGCTCGGCATGACTCACTCGACCTTCGAGCAGCCGTTGCCGAAGGGCTGGTCCGCGGACATGGCAAAGGGCTACCGCACCGCTTCGGGCCACCCTGGGCCGTACGAGCTGGTCCAGATGCCGCCGGCCGGCGCCTTGGCGACCACGGGCTCTGACCTCGGCCGCTTCATGATCGCCCATCTGCAGGACGGGGAATTCCAGGGTCAGCACATCCTGGGCGCCGCGACCGCGCAATACATGCACGGCCTGCAGTTCCAGCCGGTGCCGGGGCTCCCGGGCATGGCGCTGGGCTTCTACCAGGAGCCCGCCAATGGACACCGGGTGATCGGTCACGCCGGCGATACCGGCCTGTTCCACAGCGACCTGCACCTGTTTCTCGACGATCACGTCGGCCTGTACATCTCGCTGAACAGCGCCGGCACGGGCGGCGCGGGCGCGCTGGGGACCGGCCTGCGCACCTCGGTCTTCAAGGGGTTCACCAACCGCTACTTCCCGGCGCCAAAGGCCACGCCGCCTACCTGGGCGAACGCCAAGGCCGATGGTCGGGTGCTCGCCGGCTATTACATGGACACCGGGCGCTCGGAGGCCAGCTGGGTCAGGATCCGCAGCTTCCTGCTCGGCCAGACCAAGGTGTCCTCGGACAAGGATGGGGTGGTCACCGTCTCCTCCTATCGCGGCGTGAGCCATCAGCTCCAGCGCTGGCGCGAGATCGGACCCTTCCAGTACCAGGCGATCGGCAGCGCCAGCCGGATGGGTGCGCTCGTCCGGGACGGCAGGGTCAGCCTGATCATGCGCGACGACTACCCGCCGGTGGAGGCGCTGCAACCCGTGCCGGCCAGCCTGTCGGCGGCCTGGAACCTGCCGCTCCTGTATCTGAGCGGCGGTATACTCGCGATCGCAGCGCTCAGCTGGCCGCTGGCCGCCATCATCCGCAGGCGCTACGGCTGCAGCTTCGCGTTGGCCGGGCGAGCGGCGACGCTCTACCGGTCCACCAGGGCGGTCTGCTGCGCCTACCTGGCCTTCGGATATCTTTGGTGGTGGCTCCTCAACCGCGGGGGGCATGCCTCCAGCGGCGACGACTGGATCGTCCGACTGATCCAGCTCCTGGGGGTGGTCTGCGTGGTCGGGACGCTCGCGCCGCTGATGAACGCAGGGGCGGTGTTCGCCGATCCGGCCCGAGGCTGGCCCGCCAAGGTGTCGAGCGCAGCGATTGCGGCGGCCTGCCTAGCGTGCATCTGGTTCATCGTCACCCTGCGCCTGATCCATCCGAACATCGCTTATTGAGGCCTCATATGGAGCTCAGATTCATCGGCCGCGAGGAGATCCGCAACGCGCTGACCTTCGAGGCCTGTGTGCCGCTGATGCGCGAGGCGATGATCGCGGTCTCGACTGGCGGCATCAACCAGCCGCCGCGCCAGATCCTGCCCCTGCCCAGCGGCAAGGGGGTGTTCGGCGTCATGTCCGGGGTGATCGCTGACGACCGCTTCGGGGCCAAGCTGATCAGCGCCTTCCAGCAGCCCCCTGGATCGTCGATTCCGTCGCACCAGGGCGTCGTGGTGCTGTTCGATCCGCAGACCGGCGCACCGGTCTGTGTGCTGGACGCGGGCGAAATCACCCGCATCCGCACCGCCGCGGCCAGCGCGCTGGCCACCGACATTCTCGCTCGGCCGGACGCGGACAGCCTGCTCGTCCTCGGGACAGGGGAGCAGGCGGAGGCCCATATCCGGGCGATTTCCACCGTCCGGACGCTGCGCCGTGTCGTGCTCTGGGGGCGCAATTTTGAGCACGCCAGGCGGCTGGCCAAGGCGCTGGCCGAGGAGGACGGTCTGGCGGTCGAGGCCACCGAGGACCTTGCCGCCGCCGCCGCCAAGGCCGACATCCTCTGCACGACGACCGCGTCGGCCGAACCGGTGCTGGCGGGCGCCTGGCTGAAGGACGGCGCCCACGTGAACATCGTCGGCTCCAGCCGATTGGGGCCCACTGAGGTCGACGACGACCTGGTCGTGCGCGCCCGCTACTTCGCCGACAGCCGCGCCAATGTGCTCTCCCAAGGCACGGAGCTCCGCCGCGCCGTGGAGTCCGGCCGCATCGACGATGGCCATGTGGCCGGGGAGATAGGCGAGGTGCTGGCGGGCAAGGTCGAAGGCCGCCGATCTGCCTCCGAGATCACCGCCTACAAGTCCCTCGGTTCCGTCGCCCAGGATCTGTGGGGCGGCTGGTACGTCTATCAGGCCCTCGCATGAGCTGCGCCCTCCGGGCGTGGCGCCGCGAAACTCGAACCGTCCTTGAAGGTGTCCGATGATGTTCAAGCTTCCCGGCCGCATGCGCCTGTCCACCGCCGCCGTGTCCGTCGCTGCGATCCTGGCGCCGTGGCCCGCGACAGCCGCCCCGCGCGCCCCGGCCCACGGCTTCACCATCGAGCAGGTGCTCAGCGCGCCGTTCCCCTCCAGCCTTGTCGCGGCTGGGCAGGGCGGCCGGGTGGCGTGGGTGTTCGACAAGGACGGCAGCCGCAATGTCTGGGTCGCCGAGCCCGGGGCGAACGGCGCCTTCACGGCCCATCCGATTAGCGCCTATGCCGGGGACGACGGGGTCGATCTCGGTGAATTGGACTGGACGTCGGATGGCCGCCACGTCGTCTATTCGCGAGGCGGCAGCCTGGAGGGCGGCGGTCCGGTGAACGTCCTCAGCAAACCCTCGGGCGCGCTGGGCCAGGAGATCTGGGTCGCCTCGGTCGACGGGACCGCGACGCGCCGCATCGGGCCAGGACACTCGGCGGCTGCGTCGCCCCGCGACGATGTCGTGGCCTACATCGAGGCCGGCCAGGTCTGGGTTGCGCCGCTGGCGGCGGGCGGGCAACCTACGCAGCTGATCCACGACCGCGGCCGCAGCGGGCAGATCGCCTGGTCGCCGGACGGTTCGCGCCTGGCGTTTGTCAGTTCGCGTGGCGACCACAGCCTGGTCGGCGTCTACGACTTTGCCGCCAAGACCATCGTCTGGCTCAGTCCCAGCGTCGACCGCGACGTCGCCCCGACCTGGTCGCCTGACGGCCGGAGCCTCGCCTACGCCCGCATCGCGGCGAGCAACGCGGGCCTCTTTGCCGACAGCCATGAGGCGCAGCCTTGGTCGCTGTGGGTCGGCGACCCCGTCACGGGCGCCGCGACCGCCGTGTGGACCGCGAGCGCGGGGGCCGGAAGCGCCTTCCATCCGCTGGAGTCGGAAACCAACCTGATGTGGACGGCCGACAACCGGCTGGTCTTCCCATGGGAGCGCAGCGGCTGGCTGCAGCTCTATTCGATCTCGCCGGCGGGCGGGGAGCCGACCCGGCTTACCCATGGCGACTTCGAGGTGTTCAGCGCCAGCCTCAGCGCCGATCGCAAGCGGATCGTCTATTCCTCCAACGAGGGCGACATCGATCACCGCCACCTCTGGGAGCTCGCCGGCGGTACGCCTCGGCAACTCACGCGCGGCGCCACCATCGAGGACAGTCCGGCGGTGACCAGTGACGGCCGGATCGTCGCCTTGCACGGGGATTGGCGCAAGCCGATCCGCCCGGTCTCGCTGACCGCAGCGGGCCAGCTTGTCGAACTTGCGGCCGCGGCCATGCCGGCAGACTTCCCGGCCGCGCGGCTCACCGAACCCAAGCAGGTTGTCTTCATCTCACCCGACGGGGTGAAGGTCCATGGCCAGCTGTTCCTGCCCCCGGCCGGGCGCACCGGACGGGGTCCGGCGATCCTGTTCTTCCACGGCGGCCCGACCCGACAGATGCTGCTCGGCTGGCATCCGATGGACGCCTACGCCTACATGTACGGCCTGAACCAGTATCTCGCCGACGAGGGGTACGTGGTCCTTTCGGTCAACTACCGCGGCGGCAGCGGCTACGGCCTTGATTTCCGCGAAGCCAAGGCCTTCGGCGCCAAGGGCGCGAGCGAGGACAACGACATCGTCGGAGCGGCCAAATACCTGGCGTCCCGGGCCGATGTCGACGCCGCGCGCATCGGCATCTGGGGCGGGAGTTACGGCGGGCTGATGACCGCGCTGGGCCTGTCGCGCCACTCTGACCTGCTGGCCGCGGGCGTCGACTACGCGGGCGTGCACGACTGGAGCACCATCGGGGGTCGGCTCGGGCCGGGGGCCGGGGACCCCGCTGCCGACCTTGCCCTCAAGTCCTCGCCCATGGGCGCCATCGACAAGTGGAAGTCGCCGGTGCTGCTGATCCATGCCGACGACGATCGCAACGTCCCGTTCTCGCAGACCGTCGAGGTGGTCGAGGGCCTGCGGCGGCACAACGTCGAGTTCGAGCAGATCGTCCTGCCCGACGAGATCCATGACCTGCTTCGCGCGGCCTCCTGGAACAGGTTTTTCCACGCCACCGATGACTTCTTCGCCAGGCATCTGCATTCGCAGCCCGCGCGCCGCTAGACCACGAGGACGGACGATCGCCATGCAAGTTCCACGCACCGCTTCGACCCCGCGCCAGCGCCTCTTCGGCGGGGCTCTCGCCTGCGTCCTCGGGCTCGCCTTGGCCACGCCCGGCCTGGCCGCGACGCCCACCTCCCCGGCCTTGCCCGTGGGCGCGCAGCCACAGGACATCGACCGGCTCGCCGCGCGCATCCAGAAGACCTTCGACGTGCCCGGCATGTCGGTCGCCATCGTCAAGGACGGCAAGGTGCTGTTCGCCAAGGGCTACGGCGTGCGCGAAGCCGGCAAACCGGACAAGGTCGATGCGGACACCCTCTTCGGCATCGGCTCCAACACCAAGGCGTTCACGGTGGCGGCGCTGGCGATACTGGTCGACGAGGGCAAGCTCAGCTGGGACGACAAGGTCATCGACCGGCTCCCGGGCTTCCGCCTCTACGATCCCTATGTGACGCGCGAGCTGACGGTCCGTGACCTGCTGACCCATCGCAGCGGGCTTGGCCTCGGCTCCGGGGACCTGATGCTGTTTCCGGTCAGCGATTTCACCCGCGCGGAGATCATCCACAATCTCCGGTATCTGCCGCCCGCCTCGAGCTTCCGGTCGAAATTCGCCTACGACAACCTGCTCTACATCGTCGCCGGCGACTTGGTGCCGGCGGTCACCGGGATGAGCTGGGAGACCTTCGTCCAGACGAAGATCCTGGACCGGCTGGGGACCGGTTGCGCCGCGACGGTCAGCCTGATCGCGGGGCGCAATGTGGCCATGCCGCACGTGGTGGTCGGCGACAGGATGACCGTGGTCACCCCCGACCCGAGCACCGCCTACGACCCGGCCGGCTCTATCCAGTGCAACGCCAGCGGCATGGCCGCCTGGGCCGAGCTTCAGCTGGCAGGGGGCAAGTTCAGGGACGGGTCTGCGCTGTTCACCCGGGCTCGGCAGAAGGAGATGTGGATGCCGCAGACCATCGTCGCGCCCCTGCCAGAGTCAGCCGCGGCGACCCAGACCCACTTCCGCAACTATGGCCTAGCCTGGTTCATCGAGGACTATCAGGGCGCCTTGCGCATCACGCACACCGGCGGCCTGGTCGGAATGGTGAGCTACGTCTCCCTGCTGCCGGAACAGCATCTGGGCGTCATCGTGCTTACCAACCAGCAGAGCGGTGGAGCCATGTCGGCGATGATGCAGTCGCTGCTCGACCCGTTCCTCGGCAAGCCGGCCAAGGACTGGGTGAAGGTCTGGGCGGATCGACAAGCCGAACAGGCCAAGCTCGCCGATGCCGCCGATCGCGACGCGGAGGCCGCGATCAAGTCAGCCGGCGGCCGCGCCTTCCTGCCGCTCGACGCCTACGTCGGCGTCTATCACGACTCCTGGCGGGGCGACGTGACGGTCAGGAAGCAGGGCGACAAGCTCCGCATGGTGTTTAGCCGGACCTCGGACATGGCCGGCGACATGCAGGTGATGAAGGGCAATGTCTTCGCAGTGCGCTGGGACGACAAGACCCTGAAGGCCGACGCCCTCGTCAACTTCCGCACCGGGATGGATGGCAAGGTCAGCGGCATGACGATGGCGCCGCTCTCGCCCACCACCGACTTCAGTTTCGACTTCCAGGACCTCGATTTCGTTCGCACTGCGGCGACCGCGAAGTAGCCGCGGTCGCCGCCTCGGCGGATCCTAGAAGATCACGCCTGTGCCGATCAGGTGGTAGTGCAGGCACATCCACAGCATGAAGCCGAACGCGAGCGCCAGCAGCACCGCGAAGAGCTTGGCGAACCAGCTGCTTCCCGGCTTGAACACCAGCGTCAGGTTCCAGATCGCCGCGACAAGCCCGCCCGCGAAACCGAGCAGGCAGGTCAGCTGGGCGAGGTGGATCAAGAGGTTGAGGTTGGCGCCCTTGGTGGACAGGGCCTGGGTGAAGTCGAACAGCCAGAGGCAGATGCCCGCGATCGACAGAACCGCGCCAACGCGCACCGCCCGATAGGCATGGGCCCGCGCTCCGGTCAGTTCGAACGACCGGCCGTAGCGCCAGCGGACGAAGGCGACGACGGGCCAGAGCAGCGCCGTCAGGGCCAGCAGGGCCAGGCTGGCCATCGACAGCGGCTTCTCCAGGCCCGTGGCGGCGAACCCCGTCGGGCGCACATAGATCTCGATGGGCGCCACGCCATCGCTGGCCCAACGCACCACCTTGCCGTCCTTGACGAGGGCCTCGATGCGGTCGTGTCCACCGACCTCCTGCCAGAGGAACGGTTTCACCTCGACGAACTTGGCCGGATAGTAGAGTGGCCGCGCTGTGATGGTGCCGTCGGGATTGGCTGTCACCGTGTTCTGCGAGAGTAGGCCGAGCAGCGACAGGAAGGTCGATTTCGCGCCGCGGGTGTTGTTGTAGGCGCCGGCCATCATCGCGGCATGCTTCTTGGCGGTGGCCGTGTCGACCCGCGTGGTCACCGTGGCGGCGGCCGGCAGGTAGCGATCCGCGAACTCCTGCATGAGCGTATCGCGCAGGATCGCGCCCGCGCCGCCCTTGCCGGGGGCGTTGACGGAAATGAAGAACCCGACCTGATCGTCAGGGAACAGGACCAGGTCGGAGTGGAAGTAGTTGGTGTCGCCGGCGTGGCCCATCGCCCGGTGTCCGTTGATGTTGCGCTCCATGAAGCCCAGCAGGTTGCCGTTCAGATCGGGCATCGCGCGGGTCACGGTGGTCTGCATCAACTTCGCCGTTTCCGGCTTCAGGATCTGGGTGTCGCCATACCGCCCGAGCTGCAGGTGCGCGATCATGAAATGGGCCATGTCGTCGCCTGTCGAGGCGAGGGCTCCCGCGGGTCCAGGCCCGACGAATTCATATCCGGAGCCCACCTTTTCCGAAGTGACATAGCCGGTGGCCATGTGGGGCCGCATCGCGGCCGGCAGGGGCTGGCGGAACGTCGAGTTCCGCATGTCGAGCGGGGTCAGGATGTGGCGTTCGATATAGTCGTCGTAGGGCTCGCCCGAGACCCTCTGGACAATATAGCCGGCGACCGCCGTTGCATAGTTGGAGTACCCGGGCCCTTCGTCCGGCGTGAACATGCGCGGCGGAACGTACTTCTTGAGGAAGTCGCCCAGCGGCGCCGGCGGCTTGCCGAAGCCGATGGTGTCGTTGGCCCGTTCCTCGAAACCGGCCCTGTGCGTCATGATCTGACGCAGCGTGACGGGGTAGCCCTTGTAGGCGGGAATCTTGAAGTCCAGGTAGGTGTTGACGTCGGCGTCGAGGTTGAGCTTCCCGGCCTCGACCAGCTGCATCACGGCGGTCCAGGTGAACAGCTTGGAGGTCGACCCCGGCCGGAACAGGGTGGCCCTCGGATCGACGGGCGCGCGGGATTCGTTGTCGGCGAAGCCATAGCCCTTCTCGACGAGCACCTGTCCGTTCTTCACCACGACGATCACGGCGCCGGGGACTTGGCCGGTCTTGAGCGCATTGGGGACCAGGCCGTCCAGCCAGGCTTCGGCGTCCACTGCAGTCAGCTCATGCCCTGTCGCCGTCTTGGGCCCCTGCACCGCCGCGGGCTTTTCCGCCGACTTCGGCGCAGGCGCCTGGGCGCCGGCGCCGGCGGCGAACGCCACGGCCGCGATCAGGGCGGCGACCATCGATCGTTTTTTCATGACGAAGCTCTCAAGAGGACCGCGCGGCCCAGCGCGAAAGAAGCCGTTCGTGGCACGTGATTTTCTAAAACCGATATTAAATTTCTGCAACGCAAACTAGCCGGCGGCGAGCCGCGGCCGGGACAGCCGCCACAGCCCGTAGGTCAGCAGCGGCGCGACGTAGATCGCCAGCAGCACGTAGGACAGCCAGCGGTAGCCGTTGGCGATCAGTGAGACCAAGCCGACGCGATCGGCGACGAACACCGAGCCCGCGAGGATCGCCACCGTCACCGCCAGCCGCATGGGCTTGCTGAAGACCCGCTCGTCACCCCGCTGATAGGCGTGGGCGATACGCTCGTTGATGGCGTGCACGCCGCCGGTGCCGCTCTCCAGCAGGGCGGCGAAGATCATCACCTGGAAGAGAATCCGGAACGCCGGGAGGCCGAGCTGTCCCAGCAGGAAATCCGACGGCAGCACCTGCCGCTGGATCGTCGGATAGAAGCCGGCCATGACGATGAAGAACAGGACCGCCGGCGCCATGGCCAGGGGCCCCGCCAGCAGTCCTGCGACGACCGCGTCCTTGCGCGAGGTCAGGTGGCGCGTGACCGGCAGGATGATGATCGCGCCGATGATGTTGTAGCCCGCGTAGGTGAGGCCTCCGACCGCCCAGCCGGTCGAGGGCGTCTGCGTCGCGAAGGCCCCGCTGATACGGTCGCCGAACTTCAGCAGCGAGAGGGTCAGGAACACCGCGTAGGTGCCGTAAAGCAGGAACGAGACCCACTTGAAGAGCCGCTCGACCGAGTCGTTTCCCCAGGCCGCCACCAGGGTGATCATCGCCATCAGCGCCAGGGCGCCGGCGATGGGCGGCAGGCCGAACACAGCTTGCGCAATGGCTCCGGCCGCTGCCGCGAATGCCGCCAGGATGACGACCAGCGCCGCCAGATAGGCGACCTCGTAGACCGGCCAGAACCGGCCCAGCAGGTTCTTGAAGAAGGTCCGGTAGTCCTGGCTCGAGGTGCGCAGGGCAAAGAGGAAGGTGACCGCGCAGACCGTGCTCCAGATCACGGTCGACAGCAGCATGGCGTAGAGCCCGCCCCAGGGCCCGCTAGGCAAGAAGTAGGAGGCCAGCTCCCGGCCGGTGGCGTAGCCGCCGCCGATGACCACCGCCTTGAAGGCGAGACCTGGAAGCAGCCACCGTTGGAACCAGCCGGTCTTCTCGCTCACGAGGTTAGCTCCTTGCTGCGCAGCGCGTCAGGGCCGCGCGCCGGGGCCGTCGGCATCCTCCAGCGTCGCGGTAGACGGCAGCTCCCGCGCCCGGAGCTGGGCCGCGACCTGCTCGGCCTGGGTCATGGCGCGCAGCACGTTGCCGCCGGCGACCTTGGCGATGTCGCCGTCGGTCCAGCCGCGCTTCATGAGCTCCAGCAAGAGGGCAGGGAACTGATCCACCGAGCCCAGCCCGGTCACGGCTTCGGGGATGCCGTCAAAGTCGGATCCCAGGCCGACGTGATCGACGCCCGCGACCGCGCGGATGTGGTCGATGTGATCGGCGACGTCGGCGATGGTCACCGGCGGTTCGGGATGGGCTTGCTCCCAGGCCTTCAGCGCCGCGGCGGCCTTCTCGGGCTGGCCGAGATCGATGCCGAAGGTGGGGGCGTTGAGCCGGGCCTGCTCGCCGGCCCGCGCGGCTGTCCAGCGGAACCGGGCGTCGGAGTCGAAGCCGGGATAGAAGTTGACCATCACCACGCCGCCGTTCGTGGCGACCAGGCGCAGCACCTCGTCGGAGACGTTGCGCGCATTGTCCACAAGGCCGCGCGCCGAGGAGTGCGAGAAGATCACCGGCGCCCGCGACGTCTGCAGGGCGTCCTTCATGGTGTCCTCGGAGACGTGGGCGAGGTCCACCAGCATGCCCAGGCGATTCATCTCGCGCACCACCTCGCGGCCGAAGGGCGTCAGGCCATGGTGCACGGGCTTGTCCGTGGCCGAGTCCGCCCAGGCGGTGTTCCGCGTATGGGTCAGCGTCATGTAGCGGGCGCCGAGCGCGTACATCTGCCGGAGCGCCGGCAGCGAGTCGTTGATCTGGTGCCCGCCCTCGATCCCGATCAGCGAGGCGACTCGGCCGGCTTTGTGGATGCGAGCCACGTCGGCGGCGGAATAGGCCATCTCCAGGTCGGCGGGGTATCGCCGGGCCAGCGACTTCACCAGGTCGATCTGCTCGATCGTCAGTTGAACCGCCGCCGGCCCCTGAATCTCCACCGGGATGTACACAGACCAGAATTGTCCGCCGACACGGCCCATGTGCAGGCGCGGGATGTCCGTCATCAGCGCGCCCGCGCCGTGCTGGAGGTCTATCAGCGCCGCCTTGTCGGCGTAGCGCTCGTGAAGCTCCCACGGCAGGTCATTGTGCCCATCGATCAGCGGCGTTTGGGCGAGGATCCGGTCCAGGCGGGCCGCGTCGGCGGCAGGATCCGCAGCGGCCGGGGCCGCCATTGCCAGTCCGGCGACCAGGGCCGTGATGGCAAGGCCGGCCATGACCTTGCGCGCGCGCCCGTTCGCCATCGAAAAACCCCCGGTTTCTTCAATTTGCCGATTTGGCAAATTCACCATGGCACAGGCCAAGCTCTTTCGGGAACCGGCATTCGCGCCAGCGCCGCGGGGCGTGCGGGAGCTCAGGGCTTCAGCTTGTCCTCGAGGAAACGGACGGTGGCGGTGTCGGCCTTGAGCCAGCTGTCGTAGCGCAGGAAGCCGTGGATCTCGTTGGGCAGGATCAGCTCCTCGAAGGGGGTTCCCTGCGCCGCCAGGCGCCGGGCCAGGTCCGTGGTCTGGTCGAAGCGGACATTGCGATCGTCGTCTCCGTGAATCAGCAGGACCGGCGACTTCCATCCGGCGATGGCGGCTTCGGGCGAACTCTCGAAGGCGGTCTTCATCATCGCGTCGTAGTCGCCCTGTTCGTACCGCTGCGGACGCGCGGCGAGACCCGGTGTCAGGGACCAGTCGTGCACGCCGTGGAAGTCGACGCCCGCCTTGAAGATGTCGCTGTTGTGGGCCAGGGCGTGGGCGGTCAGCAGTCCGCCGTACGACCCGCCCCAGATGCCGAGGCGCGTGGGGTCGACCTGGGGCAGGGCCTGCAGGAAGTGCGCGCCGGCCACGACGTCCTGGTATTCCGAATTGCCGGCTGGGCCGCCCTTGTTCGGGTGCTGGAAGGCCCGGCCATAGCCGATGCCGAGACGGTAGTTCACCGACAGCACCACGAAGCCGCGCGAGGCCAGGTATTGGTTCATCGCGTAGGCGTGGGTGTAGTAGTCCATGTAGGACCAGCCGAGCAGCATCTGCCGGGGCGGCCCGCCATGCACGAAGATCAGGGCGGGATGCTTTGCCTTGCCGTCGGGCGGCATGAAGAGCTGGCCGTGGATCGGCAGGCCGTCAGCGGCCTTGAAGGTGACCGGCCTTGGGACGGTGAGCCCTTTGGCGGCATAGTCGCCCTCCGCCGGCGCCAGCGGCTTGGCCCCGCGTCCGTCACCACCCGCGATCGCGACCTGCATGGGCTTGCTTGCGGTCGACGAGATGTAGGCGATGCGGCCATCTTGGAGCGGCGCGGGCGTCCACTCGAGGCCGGTTCCGGGCGTCAGCGCCGTTTGTCCCGGACGATCGACCGCAACGCGGAACAGGTGCCGCCGGTCGATATCGCCCTCCGCTCCGCCGCTGTTGGCGCTGAACAGCAAGGCGCGGCGGTCCGGCGTCATGACGACGTGCTCGACCATGAACGGGCCGGGCGTCAGCAAGGTGGCTTCGCCGCCCGTTGCCGAGACCGAATAGAGGTGGGGCCACCCGTCCATCTCAGCGCGGAAGGTCAGCCGGTCTCCGGCGCCCCACATGAGGAAGAGGCCGTCAGGAACCTCTGGGAAGGAACCCTCCAGGCTGACCGGGCTGCGCCACACGGCGCCACCCGCGCCGTCGGTCGCCGACGCCACCCAAATCGAGAACGGATTGGGCGCCTCCACGAGAGACGACGCCAGCGGTCCGGCGATGCCCGCCACGCGCGAAAAGGCGATGCGGCGGCCGTCGGGCGACCAGACGGGGTTGCTGTCGAAGGCAGTGGCCGGCGCCAGCCAGGTCAGCGGATGGTCCGGGCCGCTGTAGACGCCGATGAAGCTGTGGTCGCCCCGCCGCGACACGAACGCGAGCCGCGAGCCGTCCGGCGACCACGCCAGCTGGCTCGCCTTGCCGTGATCGTAGAACAGCCGCTTCGGCTTCTCCTTCCCGGTGAGGTCCGCCGTCCAGACCTGACGGTCCTTCAGGTAAGCCAGCTTGCCGGTGGACGAGAGCGCGGGCTCTTCGCCGTCGGGCGCCACGCGCATGGGCGCCGCCCCGGCCGCGGAGGCCCAGATCTCCTTGTGCGGCTCGTCGACCGCGGAAGCGGGATTGGGCGGCGGCATGCCGATCGACCAGCCGTTCCCCTCACCGCCGCCGCGCGACCACGCCAGCGTCTTGCCGTCCGGTGAGAAGTTGAGCTCGGCGAGCTCCATGCCGTCGTCGGCGGTCCCGTCTGTCAGGCGGCGGGGACGGAAGTCCGGCGCCTCGGCGATCCAGATGTTGCGCCGGCCCTGTTTGGTCTCGATCCAGGCGATCCGGTCGCCGCCCTCGGAGGCCGTGAGCCCGTTGAGGAAGGGGTAAGCCAGGAACCGCTCGAGGTTCGCCGGCGGCGTGGCGCGCGGACCGGGCGCCGCGGCCGCGTCGAGGGCGACGATCATCGTCACGCCGGCGACGACGGCGAGCAGGGTTTGTCTGAACATTGGCGTTCCCTCGAACTCGATCCGTACGGCGCGGTCTGGACCATATTTCTACTATGGCAAAGAGATTTTCCGATTTAGACATGTGGGTCAACACTCACGTCTTCTCGGGGTCGGCGATCAAATGAACAGGTTAGCGCTGAAGCTTGCGATCGTCCTCGCCTTGCTGAGCGCGCCGACGGCGTTGCTCGCCCAGGTCCGCGCCGCGGCCGATACGCCGGGGAAGACCGCGTCCGGCATCGCCTACACCCAACCCAAGGACTGGGCGGTGACGGCGCAGGGCGCGGCGACGATCTTTGTCGCGCCCGAGGAAAATCTGAACATCGCCGTCATCGACGGCGGGACCGCGCCGACCGCCCAGGCGGCCGCGGCGAAGGCCTGGTCGCTCTACAAGCCCAATGCGGAGCGCGCCGTGCGGCTCGTCGCCCCCGGCGCCCCGGGGGACGGCTGGGACGAGCGCGTCGGCATCGTCTACGAGACTTCGCCCAGCGAACGCGCGGCGGTGTCGGCGCTGGCCATGCGCAGCGGAACTTCCTGGACCGTCGCGATCGTCGACGGCGCGGAGGCCACCATGAACAAGCGCGCCGCGGCGGCCGCGCTCATCGAGGGCAGCCTGCGGCCGGCCGGCTATGTGCGCGAGACCTTCGCCGGCAGGACGCCCCACCGGCTGACGCCGGCGCGGATCAAGGCGCTGCGGGACTTCGTGGCCGAGTCGGCGCGGAGCCTGGAGGTGCCCGGCGTGGGGATCGCCCTGATCGACCAGGGTAAGGTGGTCTACGCGGGTGGCTATGGCGTGCGCGAGCTGGGTTCGCCCGCGCCGATCGATGCGCACACCAAGTTCATGATCGCGTCCAACACCAAGGGTATGTCGACGCTGCTGCTGTCGATCCTGGCCGACGAGGGCAAGTTGCGGTGGGACCAGAAGGTGACCGACCTCTACCCGTCGTTCCGGCTGGGCAGCGACGCCACGACCCACGCGACCCTGGTCCGCCACCTGGTCTGCGCGTGCACCGGTATGCCGCGCAGGGACTATGCGTTCATCCTCGCCGACGAGGGCTTGCCGGCCACCGACACCTTCCGGCAACTTTCGGAAACCCAGCCCACCAGCACCTTCGGCGAGCTGTACCAGTACAGCAACCTGATGGCGGCGGCGGCGGGGTACCTGGGCGGTTCGCTCGCCTATCCCAGGCTCGAGCTCGGCGCCGCTTACGACAAGGCGATGCAGACGCGGATTTTCGGGCCGTTGGGAATGCATGACACGACCTTCGACTTCAAGGTCGGCGAGAGCGGCGACTGGGCCCGGCCCCACGGCTACGACGTCGACGGCCGGATGGTCGAGATGTCGAACTACTTCAACCATCTGATCACGCCCTATCGTCCGGCCGGCGGCGCCTGGTCGAGCCCCGCCGACGTTGCGCGCTACGCCCAGCTCGAACTGTCCAAGGGGGTGATGCCGAACGGCAAGCGCCTGGTGAGCCAGGCCAGCCTGCTGGAGCGCCGCAAGCGCGGCGTGCCCACCGGCGAGGACGCCTGGTACGGAATGGGCCTCTTCGACGAGGTCATCTCCGGCGTGGAGGTCGTCACCCACGGCGGCACCCTGCAGGGTTTCCACAGCGACTGGTGGGTGCTGCCGGGGACCGGGATCGGCGCGGTCATCCTGACCAATTCGGACTCCGGCCCCGCCCTGCTGGGGCCCTTCCTGCGTCGCCTGATGGAGGTCGTGTACGACGGCAAGCCGGAGGCCGCGCAGCAGGTGGCCTCTGCCGCCGCGCGCCTCAAGGTCCAGGCCAAGGCCCGCCGCGCGAAGCTGACAGTGCCGGGCGATCCGGCGGTGCTTGCGAGCCTGGCGGCGAAGTACCATGACCCCGAGATCGGCAATACGATCACCCTTACCGAGCGCAACGGCGCCAAATGGATCAAGGCCGGCTTCATCGAGGGCCCGGTGGCCACGCGCAAGAATGCGGACGGCAGCACCTCCCTCGTGTCGATCGCCCCAGGCGGCATCGGCGTCGACGCCCTGATCGGCAACGGCAACGGGGTTCGCACCCTGACCATCCACGATAGCCAGCACGACTACGTCTACACCGAGGTGCGATGACGGCGGCGCCGTAGCGCTACTTCAACGCGGGACAGATTTTCCCGATCGGAAAACAAAGGGCTGAGGGCTAGGCAGATGGAACTGAGCAGACGCGCATCGCTGGGGGCCATGCTGGCGCTGACGACCGGTTCAGCGGTTGCTGCGGCCAAGCCGGGCGGCGCCTGGTCCCGGGTCCGGGCGATTGCGCAGAAGGCCGTCGCCGATCGCCTCACGCCCGGCCTGCAGGTCTGTGTCCGGCGCAAGGGAGCGGTGGTCTTCTCCGAGGGATTCGGCAAGTCGAACCTGGAGTGGGGCATGCCCATGACACCGACGACGGTCTGCAGGATCGGCTCGGTCAGCAAGCAGTTCACGGCCGCGGCGGTCCTTCTCCTGGCCCAGGACGGGAAGCTGTCGCTCGACGACAAGCTGTCGCGGTTTTTCCCGGATTTCCCCAATGCCGATCGCCTGACGCTTCGGCGGATGCTCAGCCATACGGCCGGTCTCGGCAACTACACCGCAACGACGCCGCCGGAACTCGTCTGGCAGGAGAGCCGGATCGACAGGACCTCGGCCGAGCTGCTGGAGCTGATGCGTCCCTCCAGCAGCAAGCTGCTGTTCGAGCCCGGGACCGGATACCGCTATTCGAACAACGGCTTCGTACTGCTGGGCCTGGTGATCGAGAAGGTCGCCGACCGGTCCTATCGGGACGTCATGCAGACGCGGCTGTTCGGCCCGCTGGGACTGGCGCGGACCTCCGTCGACTCAGCCGCCGAGGTCCTGCCCCATCGCGCCAGCGGCTACAGCAACGACCCCGCCGCGCCGAGCGGTTTCGACAACGCCTCCTTCGTCTCGATGAGCTATCCGGGCGGCGCCGGAGCGATCCGTTCGACATGCGAGGATCTCTGCGCGTGGCACGTCGCGTTGCTGGGCGGCAAGGTGCTGCAACCCGCGATGCTGACCGCGATGCTGACGCCCGCGACGCTCGCCGACGGCTCCCTGCCCATGCAGCCGGGCCGCAAGGGCGAGAAGACAGCGGTCCGCTACGGATTCGGAATCGCGCTCAATCCGATCGACGGTCACCGCGCCGTCGCCCACGGCGGCAACATCCACGGCTTCGCCTCCAACCTGGAGACCTTGCCGGACGATCGCCTGACCATCGCGATGATCATCAATGCCGACGGGGGATCCAAGCCGACGCCGGCCTTCCTGGCGGCCCCCGGCGACATCCAGAAGGCGCTGAGAGCCGCGGGCCTGGCCGCCTGAGAAGGGCGCCATGAGCCTGCGCTTCGAAGCCCACATCGAGACCCAAGGCGGCGCGGGCAATCTTAGCCGCGTCGTCGGCGTGATGGCGCTCCTCGACCTGACGCCGCTCGTCCTGACCTCCTATGGCCGCCCCGGCGGTCTGAGCATCGACGTCCAGTTCGTTGCGGGACGGCGTGAAGCAGAACTCTGCCTGAGCCGGTTCCAGGCCCTGGTGTCGGTGAGCTCCGCAGCCATGCACGTGGCCGCCGACCCCTTGCCGGATGGGTAGCGACACTCTCGCGCCATTCGAAAAGGCCCTTCCATCCAACGCGACAAGTGGTGGGCGCCTGGGACCTTCAATAGCATCCGGCTCCGGGGTTGGTGCGCCCGTGGGTATTCTCAAACCTGAGATCTTATAAGTTGTTGAGAAACCAGAGATAAACGTCTGTGTATAGGTCCTGCCGCGGATCGGTCGATCCGCACGCCCTCCGCCAGCTTTTGGGGTTCGATGGCTACGCGGCCATAAAGCCCAGGTTCTGGACGGGGAAGGCGGAGAGACGCGGAAAGACGGCCGTCATCTGGGCGGGCTTCACGCCCAACCATGTGGCCATCGTGGCCAGGTAGGTCTCCACCGAGGTGGTCGGGATGAGCGCGTTGCCGACCGCGTCCGGATTGGCGAAGGCGGGTGTCCCGCCGCTGGCCGGCTTGTCGACGCCGAGCGTCGGGTAGGTCCCGTAGATGTCGCCGCCCTTCACTGCGCCGCCCACCACCAGGTGGTGGGCGCCCCAGGCATGGTCGGTGCCGTCGCCGTTCGTCACGAACGTGCGGTTGAAGTCCGACGCCGTGAACGCGGTGACCTGATCGCCCATGCCGACCTTCGTAAGGGCCGTGTCGAAGTAGGTAAGCGCATGGTCCAGCTGGGCCATCAGCAGACCCTGGCGAGGGTTTTCGCCGTCGTGGGTGTCGAATCCGCCAAGCTGCACGAAGAACACCTGCCGGCCGATCCCGAGCGCGGCGTGGGCGACCGCGGTCTGGACCACCGCCTCGAGTTGGTCGGCCAAGGGGTTGTCCATGACCTTCCCGGTAATCGGGTTGGTGAATGGCGGCGGGACTGGGACCAGCGCATAGGGGCCGCCGGCCGCGCCGAGGGCGCTGTCGAACACGACCGAGGCTTGGATCGAACGGCCCACGGCCGCGGCGTAATCCTTCACCATGTCGCTCGACTGGGTGAAGCCCAGCGAGCCCTCCTGAAGGTTCTGGCGCATCTCGTCGAGGAAGATGTCGGAAGAGTTGTAGCGGCCCTTCATGCCCACGAGGTTGATGGTCTGGGCGATGGACTTATTGCCAGTGTAGTTGACCCGGAACGAGCGCGTGGTCAGGCCCGACAGGAAGGCCGTGTTCCCGGCGGTAGTTATGGCCTCGAACTGCACCGCCGACCCGGAGGCCTGGAAGGTGTCGGCCATCAGCCCGCCCCAGCCAGTCGCCGAGCCGTCCACCTGGCCGGACTGCCAGGCCGACTGCTGGTCGGCGTGAGAGAACAGCCGCTGAGGGATGATTGCGCCATTCTGACCGGAGTTCTGGTACTGCGCCTTGGTCAGGGGGGCGAGCAGGGTTCCGACGTTGGCGATGGCCGCGGCGCGCTTGGCCTGGAACAGCGCCTGGACCCCGGTCAGCATCGGATGCAGCGCAAAGGTGCGGTTTTGCGGCGCGGTCGTGGTCTTGTTGGCGGCCGGCACAAGTTGCGGGGTCGCAGGCGTGATCGGCAACACGCCGCCCCAGTGCTCCGGCATGTCGGTTGTTGAGATGGTCCGCTTGGTGAGCGGCGAGACCTGGCCGATCGCCACCGGCGCGGTTCCAGGCGGCATCAGGGCGATCGGGTCGCTGCCGGCGAGGCGCGCCGTCCAATATTGGTTGAAGCTGCCGGCGTCCGTGGCGAGCAGCAGGTTGTTAGCGTCGTTGCCGCCCTGCAGGAACACGCAGACCAGCGCGCGGTAGCCGCTATTGTCCGGCGTGTCGGCGGCGGCCCGGCCGATGGCGGCGAGGTTCAGGGCGAGCGGCGCGCCGGCGCCGTAGGCGAGCAGCGCGCGGCGGGAGAGGCTGGAACGGTCCATCTCGGCTCTCCTAGCGCAACACGATGTATTCGGGGGCGGTGAGGGTGAGCAGCAGGGCGTTGCGCACCTTGTCCAGCCGCACGGCCGCGATCTGCGCCGCCGTGGGCGTCCTGGCGGTGGAGGCCGTGCCGTTGAGCACCCGGGTCAGCCGGCCCTGCAGGGTCGGGCTCATGGCGCCGCCGAAGTACAGCAGGTTAATGCGGTCGATGAGGGCGCTATTGAGGTCCGCCGCGCCGGCGGTCGCAGGCGTCAGGGCGGCGATCTCCTTGGCGTAGGTGACCGTGACATCCCCGCCGGGCCAGCCTTTCTGCTCCACCACCGAGGACATCAGGTTGGCGTAGGCGGCGACCGTCAGGACATCGACGGCCTGAAACTCCGGCGCAACCAACTTGGCCGCCGAGATCGTCGAGCCCGGTGGGGTGTAGTCGGGATCCCAGAAGTTGAACACGGTCGGCGCTTCGAGGGGCGCTTGGGCGAGCTGGGCGGGATCGCCGAGGTCGGCGAACTGCACGAAGTTGCCGACCGCCGAGGTGGCGGTGGGCTTGGAGACCGCCTCGCAGGCGCGCAGCCAGTGCGCCATCCGCAGTGTCGGCTCTCGCAGCTTGCCGGCGGTCGGTGAGGCGAGCGAGACGTCGCGGTTCAGCGCCTCGGGGTCGGTCAGCACGGCCTTCAAGGTCGCGAAGAGGTCGCCTCTACTGGCCGGGGCCTTCGGGTCGCCTGCGAAGGCCGCGGCCACACGGCCGACGTAGGCTGGACTCGGATTGCTGGTGACGAAGCGTTGGATCAGCCGCCGTCCGATGAACGGCCCGACATTGGGATGCGCTGCGATCACCTTGAGCGCCGCGTCGAGACCCTGGGTCTGGTAATCGCGGAGGGCCGTCATGCCCGGTGTAGTGGTGGCCGCCGGGCCGGCATAGGCCGGGATGGTGGCGCCCAGGAACGTCTTGGCCAGCTGCGAATGGTAGGCGGGGTAGGCGATCAGGTTCTGCACGTCGGCGGCCGCCGCGTCGGCTCCGTCGCCGGGCTGCTTGGCGAAAGTGCTCGCCGTCGGCTTGGCCGCATACCAACCCCAGCCTGTGAAAGCGTTTGCGAGGCCGGCGATGTCGTTGTGCGTGTAGGTCGGGATCGGCGTATTCGTGGCGTCCGTCTTCGCAGTGCCATCAGGATTGAGCTGCACCAGCCCGATCGACATCAGCTGCATGATCTCGCGGGCGTAGTTCTCGTCGGGGTGGCGCGCGGGATTGTTGTCGGCCTGCTGGTTGCCGACGATGTTCAGGTATAGGCCCATCGCGGGGTGAAGGGTGACGGCCTTCAGCAGGTCGAAGTACGAGCCGAAGGCCCGCGCGCTCAGCATGTCGTACCAGGAGCCCGCGATACGTGGCGTGATGGTCGATCCCTGGAACGAGACAACGAAGATCTCGGAGAGGGCTAGGGCCATGCGGTGACGCAGCTGGTCGTCGCCTGTGACCGCACGCGCCCAAAAGCTCTCCTGGAACTGATTTCGGTCGACGCGCCGGTGGTTGACCTTCTTCTGGGCGGCTGGATCGGATCCGGCCGCGGCGAGGTCCAGCTTGTACTGGGCGTCGAAGTCCGCCTGCCGGCGCATGACCCAGCCCAGATGGAAATTGGCTGGCGAGGTCCAGAATCCGGGCGCGCCGCCAGGGGTCGGCGCGGCAGATTTTTCAGTCGAGAACCAGGCGTCGGTCGTGGCGGCCGCCAGCGCCTGCACCGAGGCGTCGGTCGACCCGAAGGTCGCGCGATTGAGGAATCCGGCCGCTGTCGCCCTCGCGTCCGAGGTGGTCAAGCCGCCAAGGGCCCCGCCAATCTTGGGCGCGATCACCGCCGCCGCCGCGATGGCGGCCCCGACAACAGCTACGCCGCCAGCGGTCTTGACGTTGATTGCGCCGTCTTCGGCCATGCCGGCCCCCATGCCCACGACGCCAGGCTAGGCTCTTTTCAAGCCTGGCGTTAACGCCGGTTTGTCGCACGCTAGCCCCAGCGTGCTTACGGCCACATTCAAACTTATGGCTAAGCTGCGCCTCAGTAATTTGAACGCAGGATGAACGGGGTTATGCCCGCGGCTCCGCCGCGGCCGAAGCGGACGCTTCGCGTGGGCGAAAGCGTACCTCGCTGACCCGCCTGGCTCCGCCCGCGCGCTCGAGCTGAACCACCACGTCGACGACGCTGGCCACGTAGGCGCGAGCCCGCACATAGTCGAGGTCAAGACCGCTGGTCAGGGCGAGCAGCGCGATCTGGTCGAGGGCCGCGTCGCAGCTGTCGGCGTGCACCGTGGTCAGCGAGCCGGGGTGACCGCTGTTCACGGCGCGCAGGAATGCGAAGGCCTCGGCGCCGCGCAGCTCTCCGAGCAGGATGCGGTCGGGGCGCAGACGCAGGGCGGCGGCCACCAGCGCATTGGCGTCGACCCGGGCTTCCCCCTGTTCGCCGCGCACGGCGATCAGGCCGACGGCGTTGTCATGGTCCAGCCGGACCTCAGCCGCGTCCTCGATGGCGATTAGCCGCTCACCGGCGTCGACTTCCTTGAGCAGGGCATTCAGCAGGGTCGTCTTGCCGCTCGAGGTTCCGCCGGAAATGACCATGGTCTTGCGGGCGGCGACGGCCGCCTTGAGGAATCCCGGCGTGTCCCCGGCATCGAGCCGCGCCTGGAGGGCGGCGTTGCGGTCCTGAGCCGTCTCGGGCGGACCGCCGGAGAACAGGCCGCGCGCCGCCAGTTCGTCGACCGAGAGGTTGGAGATCACATGTTTGCGAACGGCCATCACTAGGCCGCCGCGCGTCGCCGGGGGAGCCACGACCTGCACGCGCGCGCCATCGGGCAGGGTGGCCGAAAGCAGCGGCTGCTCCCGGCTGACGCCCTGGTGGTTGGCCGCGGCGATCTGGCGAGCGAGCCGGCCGAGCGCCTGCTCGGTGAGCTCCGGCGCGGCTTCGCGGATGGCGCCCGCCGCCGTCTCCACCCAGACCTCGCCCGGCCGGTTGATCAGCAGGTCGGTGACGTCGGGCCGCTCCAGCCAGGGGGCCAGGGGCGAGAGATAGGCTTCGAGATAGACGGTCTCGCTCACCGGCTCAGGGCGCCACGCCGGAGAAATCCAGGTCTCGCGCCACGAACACCTGCAACGGCGTGCCCTGCGCCACCTTGATGGTCGCGGGAATATCGATCTGCTTCTGCAGGGCGATCTCGGCGACCCGGTTGGCCTGCACGGGCGACCCGATCACAAAGGTGTTGCCGCCGGAATGGCCATTCGCCGCCACGGCTGCGGCGGTGTCGACGACGGTGAGCAGGACGGCGGCGCCGAACCGGCGCAGGAAGTGGTCATCGGTCTCGCCGTCCAGGCCGCCGCGGCCGAGGCTGTCGGCGCCGGGGGAGGCGATATCGACCGAAATCCCGTCAGGGGTCAGGACGCGCGACCAGATCACGAAGGCCCGCGTCTGGCCCACGGCGACCGCGCTCTTGTACTGACCGACCAGACGCGAGCCGCGCGGGATCAGCACCTGGCGGCCGTCGAAGCTGCGGACGTCGCGGCTGACGACGGCGCGCACCGAGCCCGGCAGGTCTGAATTTATGGCGGTCTCCAGGACCGCCGGGACGACGGCGCCTTGAGGTATGGTCCGCGAGGGGTCGCGCAGCCGCGTCGCCCGGGCGACATCGACGCTGGCCCCCGCCACGCGCGCCGCGAACCGCTCCTCGGCGCTCAACGCTCCGGGATCTGCCGGTCGTGCGGCGGGCGGCCCAGCGATCCGCGCGGCGGTCGTCGCCGCCGCGGGCTCCGCAAGGTCGACGACCATGGTGGGGGCGTGCAGATCCTGGGCGTCGGCCTGAACTGCATAGGGAGAGGGGCTCGGCGCGGCTGGCTCCGGCAAGGGCTGCATCAGCGGCGCCGGCGGGGTTGCGGGGACCGAATTCAGGGCCGGCGTCGCGGCGGGGAGGTAGGCGACCGGCGCGGGGGGGGAGGCCTGGGCATGGGCCTGACGGCCGTGGCTGAGGACGGCGAACACCACTAGTCCCATCAGGCCCGCCGCCCCGAGACCCGCGGCGAGGGTCAGGGGCGAACTCGGCTGGCTCACGCGGGGACGCGCGCCATCGCGGTCGAAGACCCGGCTTTGGGCGGTTGGGTCGGTCATCTGCGCCACCATGGGGTCGGCTTCGGGCGAGGCTTCGGGCTGAGCGGTCCGGGCGCGGGCTCCTGGAAGCCGTCGTTGAACAGGCGGGTGACGTCGGGCCCGCGGCGCAGGACGAAGCCGCGCGCTATGGTGTCGGCCACCATGTAGCCGCCGCGCATGGCGACGTTGGTCACCGATTCCGAGCCGTTGGCTTCCATCACCAGGATCGCCGGCACGTCGCCGTCGGAGGTGAACCGGAAGTAGGTCGCCTTGCCGTCGTCGAACACCCGCTCCGGCAGGTTCCGCGCCGAGCCCTGGTAGCTGTAGGCGTGGTTGACGTCCTGTGGCTCAGGCGGGGCGACGGGCGCGGCGTTGGCCAGGGTCACCACCGGGATCGCCGGAGGCGGGTAGTCGAACCGGATGCTGTAGAACAGCGAGCGCCGACGGCTGTTGGTGGTCGTCGCCAGTCGGAAATCATAGCGGCGAAGGGTGGTGACCACCGTCATGTTGGTGGCCTTCCGCCGGCCCATGGGCTTGACGAACAGAAGGTTGGCCCCGCGGTTCGGCGTGATCTGCCAGCCTTGGCCGTCGCCTATGGCGACGTTCTCGATCCGCTCGGCGGGATCGAATGTGATGGAGAGCTGGTAGCCGAGCACCCCGGTCAGCTCAACGACCTGGTCAGGCGCATAGAGGACTTCGCCGATGCGCGGATCATTGGCGCGGGCGTGTGGGACGACGGCGCCGGCGGGACAGGCGACCAGCAGTACGAAGCCGGCGGTGAGGCGTGTGCAGATGGACCTCATCGGGCGGCTCCGAGGCGTCGCCGCGGCGCCGCTGGAGGCCGGCGGAGCCCATCGGCCATCCGTTCGGAGCTTGTCAGAGCCACGCCCGGCGCGCCGCCCGGCCCGCGCACGACGACGGTCCTGCGAATGGAGGTGAAGGCGAGCGGACCGTCGAGCTGACGCACCGCAGCGCTCATCCGCTGGGCGCGGGACAGCATCAGGGCCGGCGCGGTTTCCGCCGCTTCGAGGGTGATGGCGCCCGGCGCGGGGGCCGCAGCGCTCCGCTCCCGGCTCGGCCAGCGGAAGCCCATTGCCACCAGGCAGGCGCCGGCCAGCAACGCCACCTGGGCGGCGCAGAAGACCGCCACCGTGGCGGAGAGCGTCATGGCTGCCTGTGGATCGAGCACGCCTTCGGCGCGCTGACGCGCCATGGCTCCGAGCCCCGGCTCGATCACCGTCAGCATCATGATGATCAGGATCCACGACCCCAGGGGCGCGAGGGCGGCCACGCACATGGCGCGCACCCATCCCTCGAAGAGACCCCGCGTCTGGCGGAACAGGAAGAGCGTGATGAACACCGGACCAAGGGCGCTCAGCACGGCAAGGGCTATGGCCGCCACCGAGACGACCCCCGCTGTGGTGGCGAACAGCGCGCCGGCGGCGTCGGCGAGCGCCTGACCCGCGGCGGCCTCGGCGCTGGTGAAGGACTTGGCGACTGCCGGCGCCACCTTGCCGAAGGCCGTAGCTCCGGCGTTCAGCTCATCATAGGCGCTCTGCAGCCCATTCACCGGATCGGCCGCCAAGTTCGAGCCCTGAGCCTGCAGCGGCGCCGCGACCAGCGCGGCGATCTCGAGTGGGGCCTTGGCGGCGAGGTCGAACACCAGGGTCTGGAACGTGCTCCAGCTGGCTACCAGAGTAAGGACCGCCCCGATGCGGATGGCGACGCCGGGGGCTTCGGACATCCGCGCGCCCTGGGTGGCGAACAACAGCCGATAGCCCAGGACGGCGACATAGATGGTCAGCAACAAGGTGAGCGCGGTCTGGAACAACGGCGCGCCGGTGAGACTGTGGTAGCCCATCTCGGCAAAGTCGCGCGTGCGGCAGTCGACGGCGGAGATCACCCCGCGGATCACCCCGGCTGCGGGCGCAGCGGCGCAGATGTCGCTCATGGCGCGCGGCCCCCGTCGGCCATGAACGGCTCCAACCACTCGGTGGGGTCGTCGCCAAGCGTCTCACGCAGCCTATCGAGGCGCCGGACAGCGCGTTCGGTGCCGGCCAGCACGCGCAGCTCACCGGTCAGGCCCGAGAGATCGAGGCGCGCCACCACGGAATGGTCCGACTGTTTGATCAGGAAGCAGCGCGACGTGTCCGGCAGAGTCCGGATCAACTCGAACTCATGCTCGGAGAGCCCGAAACCCTCCACATAGTCCGAGGCCTTGGCCTTGGGGTTGGGGAAGAAGATCTGCGTGGCCGCCTGTTCGATGATCGCCGAGGCGATCCGGCTTTCCAGCGCGTCCGCCGCGCTCTGGGTGCAGAAGCCCACCAGACCGTTGCGCTTGCGGATGGTCTTTTCCCAATCCTTGATCCGGCGGACGAAGACGTCGTCGTCCAGCGCCTTCCAGCCCTCGTCGACCACGATGATCGCCGGGGTCCCGTCGAGCCGCTGCTCCAGCCGGT
This sequence comes from Phenylobacterium sp., assembly GCF_035944335.1. Classification (GTDB taxonomy): domain Bacteria; phylum Pseudomonadota; class Alphaproteobacteria; order Caulobacterales; family Caulobacteraceae; genus Phenylobacterium. Next base: position 34,565 of record NZ_DASZBG010000082.1, read on the forward strand.
GGAACAGGTACATCATAGCCGGGGTCCGCGTCAGCGGGGCGTCAAGCAGACGGGTCATGTCGAAGCCGAGGATGCGGCTGTCGAGGTCGAGGCGGTCCTCGGCGTTATCGAACAGCCAGGCGTGCTCGCCACCCTCGCACCAAGCGGCCAGCCGTCCGGCCATGTCGCCCGCCGCCGGACGTCGTCCGCCGCGGAACACTTCGCGCAGGTAGCGGAGCCGCCGATGCTGCGGCGGCTGGGCGAAGTTGGCGTCGACGGCGTCGGCGATCAAGGCGCGGTCCTCGGCGTCGAGGCGCGCTCCGTCAACGCCCAGGAGACGCGCCAGCCATTCGATCAGGAAGGCGCGGTTCTCGGCCGAATCCGGCAATGCCAGCGGATTGAAACCCGACGGTTGGCCCGGCGCGATCACCTCGTAGCGGCCGCCGACCGCCCGGATGAAGGGCTCGGCGCCACGATCCTTGTCGAAATAGGCGACGCGTGGCTGGAAGCGGTCGGCCTGGGCTAGCAGGAAGGTGAGCAGCACGGTCTTGCCCGAGCCGCTGGGCCCGATGACGGTGAAGTTGCCGAGGTCGCCGGCGTGGAAATTGAAGTGGTAGGGCCCAAAGGCCGTGGTCTCGAGCACAGTGACCGGCGCGCCCCAGTGCAAGTCCTCCTGCTGGCCGAGCGGATGGTTGTGCAGGCTGGCGAGGCTCGCAAAGTTGGCCGTCGAGACGAGAGCTCGCCTGGCGATGTACTGCAGGTTGCCTGGAAACTGGGCCCAGAAGGCGGGTTCCAGGTTGACGTCCTCACGCACGGCAATGGCGCCGGCCTCGGCGAGCGCCGATTGGACCTCGGCGACCGCGGTGTCCAGTTCGTCAAGCGATGCGGCCTTGGCGAGAATTGTCAGGTGGTGCTCACCATAGGCCCCGCGTCCGGCGCCCACCTCGTCCTTGGCCTGAGCGAGCTCGCCGCGCAGGCTGACAGCGTCATCTTCCGCCGCTCGAAGGCGGCGAAGCGCCAGGCTCATCCGGTCGAGCGCCACCTGCCGATCGACGAAGGCGAAGCTCTCGGCGAGCACCAGCTCGAAAGGCAGGCGCAGCACTCCGTCCAGCATCCCCGGCGCGGAGCGGGCGGGATAGTCCTTTAGCGAGACCATGGCTCCAAAGGTGCGGTCGTCGTTCGACCCCAGGGGCCCGAATTCCATGGCGTCGAAACCGAAGGCCAACCGCCGCATGGGCAGAGCCTGGCCAAGGTCGCCGCCTGGGGTCAGCACGGGCCGCGGCGCGTCGTTGATCAGCAGAGAGAGGAACTCGGCGGGCTCGGAGCCTTCACCGCGCTTGCTGCGATACCGCGACAGGGTGCGCGCGCCGTAGGGCGCCAGCGCCGCCACGAAAGCCTCCCGCACCGCATGCAGCGCCTTCAGCTCGCGGTGGAGGTTCTGCGTTCCGGTGGACCCGCCCTGGAACAACCGCTCGAGAATCCCCGCGCCCCCGGTGGTCGGGCGTCGTACCAGGCTGATGAACAGATCGTTGGCGAACAGCCGTCGGCCGGCGAGGCGGGTGCGCCACTCGGCGTCGAGCTGAGCGCAGAAGGGATTGCCCGGCGCGGCCCCGAAGTTCGGGTCGACCTGGCGGCGGACGACGTGGTGGTAGATGGCCAAGCGGGAATCGGCCGCGCTGCGCAACAGGGTCTCACGCACGGCCTTGCGGTAGTTGAGTTCTTCGTCGGGCGCCGTCTCGAAGGAGAAGCCCTTGAGGTGCAACACCTGCAACAGCCTGCCGTCGCGCAAGGCGACGGTGGCGTCGTCCAGGTGCTCGGCATAGGGCAGCCGGTCGCCGATCGGCGTTTCCTTCGGGGCCAGCGCCTTGGCGATGCGCGTCGTCTGGAAACTGCTGATCACGGCGAATAGGCGTTCCCGCGCCAGAACCAGAAATTGCGCACCCTGGGCGCTCCGCGGGCCCGGGCGATCCACAGGTCGAAGAAGCGCGGCTCGCGCAGGCAGCCCACATAGCCAACGCCGTGCAGACCGCCCGCCAGCGCCAGGGCCCAGAAGGATCGGGTCAGCAGGAACGCCTCGACCGTGACGATCAAGTTGAACACCGCATAGGTGTAGGTCACCCCGCCGATCATCTGCGGCCGGGTAAGCGCCGAGAAGATTGGGTCGGTGGCCAGACGCGCCATCAGTGCAAGCCCGTGGCCATGGAACGGATGCCCGCGACGATCGCCGCGGCCCCGAAGATGATGAAACAGCCGACCACCACCGTCAGCCCGCGGCGCCAGTCCATCCGCCCGGTGAGCATCAGAAAGCCGACGGCGGCGACGGCGATCACCGCCGCGGCCGTGGCGAAGTTGCCAAGCAAGGTGTCCTGCACCCAGCTCAGCGCGCCGACCAGGGGCGAAGCGCCCTCCGGCGTACCCGCAGCCTGGGCCGCGGCGGCGTTGGCGGTCAGCAGCGCCAGCACGAGACCGGCCGTCCACGATTTCATTTTACTATCCTCGTGTCGCCCGCCTTGCGCGTCGTTGCGATCCAGTCTGCCATGACAGCGTTGACGTAGGCCTTTGTCTCGGCGAACGGCGGCGGGCCCCCATAGCGCCGCACTGCGTTGGGCCCAGCATTGTATGCCGCGAGCGCCGTCCGGACGTCGCCGCCGTAGCGATCGAGCAACGCTGCGAGGTAGGCCGCGCCGCCCTCGACGTTGCCGCTCAGGTCTGCGGCATCCACATGGAAAGTTTGGGCCGTCGCCGGCATCAGCTGCATGACGCCCACGGCGCCTTTGGGCGACCGCCTATCCTGGCGTAGCGCCGATTCCTTCCGGGCGACCGCAGAGACCAGTTCCGGCTGAAGCCGATGCCGCGCGGCCGCGGCGTGGAGCTCGCGAACGACATCGGCCCTCGATCTCTCAGCGGGCACAGGCGGCGGGTCGAATTCGGCGATCCGCCTGAATTTCCCGGATGAATAGACGCCGGGACCGTTGTAGGTTGTGACCGAACCGTCGGGCGCGATCTCGAGCACCTGCGCCCAGGCGCCGCCGGCGACCGCCAGCGCCAGCCCGAAGGCCAGCGCGGCGGTTCTCAGCGGCGGTGGCTCTAGGCCGACCTTAGCGCGCGTCAAACGGTCCTCCCCGACCTGTGAGGTTCCACCATACTCATGCGTCACGGCCGGCGGAAGCACTGCCTCAGGGCGGCAGGACGTCGCGGTGGGCCGAGCGGGATCCGGGTCTGTCGATGACTTAAGCCCTGCCGGGCCGATCAGCGGACATGCGGGTGGCTCTGACCCAGCCCGAGGTCACCCAGTTCAACGAAAGCGTGGCCTTGCCCTAGGCGGCGTCCTTGGTCCGCGCCGCGGGCCTCTGCGCGCCCCGGCCGTGGACGAGCACGCGGGTGATTTCTCCGGTCGGATTGCGCATAGGCGTGAAGGTCAGGGCCGTGGTGCGGGGGCCGTCGGTGGCGAGCAGCGCCACCTCGGCCGTCGTGCTCGCGGCCGAGCTCAGGCACTCGAGCAGCGCCCGCTTCAGGGCGCGGCCCTCGTCCTTGGCGAGCTTCTCGGGCGCCCAGCCGCCGATCGCGTAGCGGGAGCGGCCGGTGAAGGCCTCGGCGGCGGAGTTCATGGAATCCAGCACGAATCCGCCGTCGCCGCCGATCGCGTAGACGAACAGAGGGTCGCCGATCGCCTCGAAGAGCTGGTTGAAGTGAGCGTTGGCGTCGCGCAGGGCGTCCGCCGTGCGCTCGCGGTCGGTGACGTCGCGCAGGACCCCGGTGAACATCCGTCGCCCGGCGTCCGACCACTCGGTCATGGTCAGCTCGAAGGCGAAGACGTCGCCGCGCTTGCGAACGCCGCGGTGGACGGTGCGCAGCTTGGCCGCCTCGACCATGGCGGTGACGCCGGTCCTGGCCATGTATTCGGCGTGGGCGCGCCGTCCGCCCTCGGTCATCAGCCGCTCGAGGCTGGTTCCGATCATCTCCGCGGCGCCATAGCCGAAGATCCGCTCGGCGGCGCGGTTGAAGGTGACGATGGTCGCCTGATCGTCGATGACCACGATCGCCTCGCCCGCGCCGTCGATCAGCTCTTCCTGGCTCTCGATGGCGTGCTGCAGTTCGGCCAACTGCGCCTGCGTCTCGGCCAACTCGCGCCGCGAAGCCGCCGCGCCCGCCATCGCCCAGACCGCGACGCCGGCGACCGCGGCCAGGGCGACGAGATGCAGCGCGACGCCGGCCGGGCTCGGCGGTCCCGTCAACACCAGATGCAGCGCCTCCGCCGTCAAGGCGAGGGCGAAGCCGATCAAGGGCGTCTTCAGCGATGTCCGGGGCGAGGCAGCGGGCATGAACCCTGGACCTTTCACTATCCGGTTGTGATCCGGTTAATGGATAACGCCGGTATCTTGGACTCCCGGCGCGTTTCGGTCCGCCCGGAGCCGCCTCCGCGGCGACGCTGAGCGACCTCGATGGGCCGAAATAGCCGGGCTTTGGCGTCAGTCGTCGGTCTCGCGCCCGATCCGGCGCAGGGTCTTGAGGAGGTCGCGGAAGATCGGCGCGGTGCTTCGCAGTTCGCGCAGGTTCTGGCGGGTGACGGCCTCCAGCCGATTCTCGCCGTCCGGCGTCAGGCGCAGCAGGATCCGACGCCGATCGGCGCCCGACGGCGCGCGGGTGACCAGCTGCGCGGCGACCAGCCGGGCGACCAGCTCCACGGCGCTGTGGTTCCGGATCAGCAGGCATTGCGCGAGCTCGCCGATGGTCATGGGTTGGGGGCCGGGGTGGGCCCGGATGGCCAGCAGGGCCTGGTGCTGCTGGGGCGTCAGGCCCGCCGCCTGGGCCGAGGCGTCGCCGAAGGCGGCGAACCGGCGCAGCGCCAGGCGAAAGGCGCCCACCGCCTGGTAGTCGGCCGCCGACAGCCGCGCGCGCCGCGGTGGGGTCGGGACGGGGACGGACGCGCGCTTCACGAGCACCTCGCAGGCAGGCCTTGCGCGAGCCGGAGGGTCGCCTGGCCGCCGAGAATTATATCGTGAAGCGATCTTTTGTCGCCCGCTTGTTGCGGCCCCTGCGACCCTCAGCCGCCCGGCATGGCGGCGCGCGGGATGATCGCGCCGCGATGCTGCACCACCGCGCCCGCCAGCCGGCGCGCCGTGGCGATGGCTGCAGCGACACTCGCGCCGCCCAGCCGCGCGGACAGATAGCCGGCGTTGAAGGCGTCGCCCGCGCCGGTCGTGTCGACGACGGTGACCGGCGGCTCGGCCGCGAAGGTCTCCGTGCCGCCGCGGGAGACCACCTCGATCTCGCGGCGCTCGCGGCGCAGCACCACCTCGCATCCCGGCTCGGCCCAGCGGCGGACGGCGCCGTCCGGATCGAGCCCAAGGCCCTCCAGATCCGGCTCGGCGGTCGAAATGTAGCCGGCCAGGCGCGCCAGCGGTTCGATAGCCTCGCGGGCCGCCTCGGGGCCCGGCCACAGTCGGGCGCGGTAGTTGGTGTCGAGGGCGAGCGTGGCGCCGGCGCGCACGGCGGCGGCGAGGCTGTCGGTCAGCGCCTGGCGGCCCGTCTCGCGCAGGATCGCGAGCGTGATGGCCGAGACATAGACCAGCTTCGCGGCGGCCAGGGCCCGGCCCAGCGCCGGGCGGTCGACCAGCGCCAGATAGTCCCGCGCCGGCGCCTGGTCGCGCCAGTAGTAGAAGCTGCGCTCGCCGCGCTCGTCGCGGCCGATCGCATAGAGGCCGGGCAGCCGCCCCTCGGCGTCGACGACGAGGCCGCGGCCCAGACTCTCGCGCGCCATCAGCCCCAGGATCCCCGCGCTGAACGGATCGCCGCGTCCCACGGCGGTCGCATAGTCGACGGAAAGCCCCAGCCGGCTGAGATAGACCGCGGTGTTGAAGGTGTCGCCGGCGTAGCCCAGCTCGGCGTGGTCGCTCCCCGCCAGGCTGAGCTCCACCATGCACTCGCCGATGACCACTGCGTCGACCATGGCTGCGCCCTAGCAGAGACGAAGGGCGGGCACTACTCGCGCCGCAGCACCAGGGCGGCGCCGGCCAGCAGCAGGACGGCGCCGGCGAGCGTGCTGAAATTGATCGGGCGGCGCTCGTGCAGCACGCCGAAATGGTCCAGGGCGATGGAGCAGACCATCTGCCCGGCGATCACGCAGACCATCATCCGCCCCGCGCCCAGCGCCGGCGCGGCGACCAGCACGCTGAACACATAGACCATGCCCATCAGCCCGCCGAGCCAGGCCCAGGCGGGCACGGCCCCGACGGCCGCGAGCGACGGCGTGGCGGGCCGCAACGCCATGATGATCGCGATCATCCCCAGGGCGCCGATCAGGTTCTGCGCCGCCGCGCCCCACAGGGGACTGCCCAGCGCACCCCCCAGCCGCGCATTGATCAGCGCCTGCAGGGGCAGCAAGGCCCCGGCCACGATGACGAGGGCGACCAGCGCCGCCTCGGCCGATGATCTGAACATGTCCGCCCCCGCCTTCCGAGGTCAGAACCTAGCGGTGATTCCGATCCGCGCCGAGCGCGGTTCCAGCGGATGGACGTGGATGTCCGCCACGCCGGCCGCCGGTTCGCCGGGCAGGCGGTCGACATAGAAGTAGTCCGCCGCGTCGTCCTTGGAATCGAACAGGTTGAAGACGTCGGCCTGCACGCGCAGCTTCGGGGTGATCTTGTAGCCGAGGTTGAGGTTCACCTCCCGGTAGCCGGCCGAGCGCTGCGAATTGTCGGGGATCAGGGGGTGGGCGCCGAGGTCGCGGACCTCCACGGCCCCGAACCAGGGCCCGAGGTTGTCCAGCAGCAGGCCGGCCGAAACCACGAGGGCCGGGGCGTCCTCGATGTGACTGCCCGCCGGATCGCCGTCGGTATAGCGCGCCCGGCTGATCGCCACATTGGCGTTGAGCTCGAGCCAGTGGACCGGCCGGTACTGCGCCGTCAGCTCCAGGCCGCGCCGCAGGCCGGGGCGCCCGGCCTCGGTCTGGCCCGCGTCGGCATTGTAGGTGAGCTCCGAGGCGAACTCCATCTGGAACAGGGTGGCGGCGGCCTGCACGTGCGGGATGGCGCTGGTGCGCAGGCCCACCTCATAGCCGGTCGATTTCACCAGGAACGGCGGTCGCGCGACGATGCCGACGTCGGCCAGTGTGCCGGCGCGGGTGTCGTTGGAATGGAAGCCGCGGCCGGCGCTGACATAGAGCTCGGTCCTGGCCCAGGGCCCGAAGATCAGGCTGGCCTTCGGCTGCGCCAGGCTCTGGCCCTCGTTGGCCGACAGCCCGCCCGCCAGGTTGTGGTCATCGCCCTGGAAGCGGTCGACCCGCAGGCCGCCCACGGCGCGCACATAGTCGCCGAGGTGCAGCGTCGCCTGGCCGTAGGCCGAGAGGTTCCACTCCTCCACCCGGTCGGCGATCAGGGTCTCGAGGTCCTGGCGGTTCTGGGTATGGCGCGCGTCCACATAGATGCGGTCGTAGCGGCCCTGCACGCCGAACTCCGTCTCGACCCGCTGCCCGGCCACCGTCCCGTCCATGCGGTAGGCGATCTCGCCGCCCGCGGTGATGCGCCGATCGTTCTGCCCATGCTGGTCGCCGCGCACCGGATCGTCGAGGAAATGGGTGAAGTCGTTGAACAGGGTGAGCTGGTTGCGGATCACATAGGCGTTGGCCGCGATGCGCCCGGGACCCACGTCCTCGCGGGCATATTCCGCCGATAGCGAGAACCGCTCCGACTTGCCGCCGTCAGAGGGATCGAGCGTCCCGAACCGGTCGATCAGCCCCTCGCGGATCGCGCGCAGCGGCTGGTCCGTCGTGGCGTTCCACAGGCCGTGATAGTAGAGCGCCGTCACCGCAAAGCCGTTGGCCGCGTCGCCCTCAGCATACCGCACCGCGCCGTTGACCTTCCTGAGGTTGTCCGGATGGTCCCACGGGCCATCCAGATGCACGCCTTCGCCGGCCACGATCAGCCGCGCGTCCTCGCCCAGCCTGAAGGTCGCGCCGGCGAACAGCCGCTGGTCGCCCAGCGTGCCGGCGCTGAGCGCCATCTGCGCCGGCAAGTCCTGCACCAATCCCATGTGGTCGGAGCCCACCGAGGAGAAGTCGCCCTCGTCGGCATAGTAGGGCCCCTTGGTGAACCGCACGCCCGAGGCCAGCTCGGGGATCAGGAAATTGAGGTCGGTGTAGCCTTGGCCGTGGGCGTGGGTGCGTTCGTTGACCGGCATGCCGCCGACGAAGGTCGCAAGGTCGGTCCCATGGTCGAGGTTGAAGCCGCGCAGCAGGTACTGGTTGGCCTTGCCCTCGCCGGAGTGGACCGTCACCACCAGGCCCGGCACCGTCTCCAAGAGCTGGCCCACACGGTAGACCGGCCGCAGCTCCAGCTCCTGCTTCGTGACGACGCCCTCCGAGGCGGTGGTCGCCTGGCCCAGCACGTCCTGGGTGGAAGCGGTCACCACCACCTCCGACAGCTGCTTCGGCGCCGGCGCCGCATCGTCGGCCAGGCATGGGTGGGCGACCGCCAGTGAGGCGGCGGCCGCGAGCAGCTGGAGCCGCATCTCAGGGCTTGCCGGCGTACTTCTGCTGCTTGGCCTTCACGTCGGCCGGCCAGTCGGGCAGGGGGTTCCCCTGCGCCGGGCCCGTGGCCTTCAACTGCGGCTGGATCACGTACTCTTCGTGGCAGCTTGTGCAGACCTGGTAGATCTTGGCGCCGCTGTCATAGACGCCCTTCTCATCGTGCTTCTCGGCGGCGGCCTTGGCGATGATCGCGAGATCGGTGAGCTGCTGGGCAAAGCCGTCCCAGTCCTTCTCCGGCGCCCGCGGCCGGGTCGGCAGCTGCAGCATGTTGCCGGCCTCGATCAGGGTGGCCGCCGCGCTCTCCAGGCTCTCCCAGCCCTCGTCGGTGGTCGGCGCCAGCTTGCGCACGCCCTTGGCGGTGACTTCCTCGCCGGCGCCCTTCCAGTAGACGAAGGAGGCCGGGTCCACCACGTGGGCCATCAGCTCGTTGGTCGGCAGGCTGGTGTTGAACTTGGCCTGGGCCGCAGGCGCGGCCGGCGCGGCGGGCTTCTGCGGCGAGCAGGCGGTCAACAGAGCGGCGCAGGCCGCGAAGGTCATGATGCGCTTCAAAGGTCGATCCTCGGACGGCCGCCAGCTTGGCTGAGCCTGCATACTTTGCCAACCGTGGCCGTGTCCGGTTAAGAACGGTGTCAGGGACCGTTACAGCGACGTTACAGCAAGGGAATCACCGGTGGCCGCGGACGACATCGCGATCCTGGCCGAGCGCCTGCGCGGCGCCGAGGCCCTTGGCCGGTCCGAGGTGATGAACCGCCTGTTCGATTACCTCGCCAAGGTTTCCGCCGCCGGCGGGAGGCCGAAGGAGGTCGAGGTCGCCGCCGCCGTCTTCCGGCGCGACTCCACCTTCGACGGCGCCCAGGACGCCTCGGTCCGCGTCGCGGTGCACCGGCTACGCCGCAAGCTCGTGGACTACTATTCCGGTCCCGGGCGCGACGAGCCGCTCCACCTCACCGTGCCGCGCGGCGAGTACCGGCTGATCGCCGTGCCGTCCGAACAGGCCCCGCGGCCTATTTCCCTGACGCCGCGCCGCCTGCGGCCGTGGATGATGGCGCTCGCCGTGCTGGCGGCGCTGAACCTCGCCGCCTGGGCCGGCTGGTGGGCCAGCCACCGCGACGGCTACGAGGCCGTCCGCCGCATGCCGCCCTGGGCGCAGCTCCTGGGTCGCGACCGTCCGCTGCTGGTGGTGGTCGGCGACTACTACATCTTCGGCGACCTCGATCAGGCGACCGGCGCCGGACGCCTGGTGCGCGAATACGGCGTCAACTCCGCCCAGGACCTCGACGCCTGGCTGATGGACCACCCCCAGGCGGTCGGCCGTTATCGCGACCTCGACCTCTTCTACCTCCCGGTGGGGACCGCCGCGGCGCTGCGCGACGTCATGCCGCTCCTGGCCCCCCGGACCGGCCGTCACGACGAAGTCCGCGTGGTCCAGGCCTCCGACCTGACGCCGGAGATGCTGAAGCGCGACGACGTGCTCTACGTGGGCTATCTCAGCGCGCTGCGCCTGTTGCGCGACCCGGTCTTCGCGGGCTCCAGGTTTCGCGTCGGCGAGACCTATGACGAGCTCATCGACACCCGCACTGGCCGCCGCTACGCCAGCCAGGAGGGCGGCCCCGCGCAGGGCCAGGCCAGCCAGCGCGACCTCGGCTATTTCGCCGCTTTCCGCGGGCCCGGCGGCAACCGCATCGTCATCCTTGCCGGGGCCCGCGACATGGGCCTGATGCAGACCGCCGAGGCGGTCACCAATCCCGCGGCGCTCAACGGCCTGCTGGCCGCCGCCGGCCGCAGCGACGCCTTCGAGGGCCTGTTCGAGGCCGAGGGGATGCGCCGCGCCAACCTCGGCGGACGCCTGCTGGTCGGCGCGCCGCTCGACGCGGCCCACATCTGGTCGCCGCCCAGGAACGCCCCGCAGTTCCCCGCCGGCTGAAACGGCGTTCGTCGAACTTGACGCGTGGTTAACCCGCCGCAGGCATTCTCCCGACAACAAAAGGGGAGGCGGCTGTTGAGCCATTCAGCCGACAGCGCGGGGAAAAGCGCGTCGCCGAAGGACCACGCCAGCGGCGCACACCTGTTCGCCGTCTCGGCGCGCAACCTCATTCCACGCCTGATTTCCAGCCTCGCGCTCGGCGCGGTGGGCGCCTGCTATGTCGGCCCCGGCTGGACCTTGTTGTGGTTGATGGCGGTCTGGACGGGCCTGATGGTGGGGCTGCGGCTGACCGCGGCGACGTCCGGCGGACCGCGGCCCATGCGGGCGATCACCGCCAACAGCATCGTCGGCACCCTGGTCCAGGTCGTCCTGCTGGTGGCGCTGTGGCGCACGGGCGATGCGGTGGCCGGCTTCTTCGCGCTCACCTGCACCTTCGTCGGCTCCGCCTATGTGCTGTTGCAGTACTATTCCGACCTCGGCCTGTTCCGCCTGCTGCTCACCCCCTACGCGATGCTGATGCTCTACATGGGCGTCGACCTGGCCTTGCGTGACGGCCTCAAGAGCGGCGAGGTGGTCGCCGTGGGCGCGGCGCTCGTCACCCTGGTCAACTTCTTCTTCCTGGCGCGGCGGCAGCTCGACCGGTCGCGCACCGTCCTGCGCGCCGCCCGCAAGCAGGCCCAGCTCGGCGAGCACGCCGCCGACGCGGCTAACGCGGCGAAGAGCACCTTCCTGGCCACCATGAGCCACGAGATCCGCACCCCGCTCAACGGCGTGCTGGGCATGGCCCAGGCCATGGCCGCCGACGAGCTCAGCGAGGTCCAGCGCGAGCGCCTGGGCGTCGTCCATCGTTCCGGCGAGGCCCTGTTGGCCATCCTCAACGACGTGCTCGACCTCTCCAAGATCGAGGCCGGCAAGCTCGAGCTGGAGACCATCGAGTTCGATCTCGGCGAGGTGGCCCAGGGCGCCTATTCCGCCTTCACCGCGCTCGCCAACAAGAAGGGCCTGTCCTTCGGTCTCGACATCGCCGCTGCGCGCGGCCGCTACCTGGGCGATCCGACCCGCCTGCGGCAGGTGCTCTATAACCTGATCTCCAACGCCCTGAAGTTCACCGACCAGGGCGAGATCCGCGTCCAGGCCCGCCACGATGGCGCTGTGCTGGAGATCGTGGTCTCCGACACCGGCGTCGGCATCTCGCCGGAGAACCTGGCCCGCCTGTTCCACAAGTTCGATCAGCTGGATTCTTCCACCACCCGCCGCTACGGCGGCACGGGGCTGGGCCTGGCCATCTGCCACGAGCTCGCCCAGCTGATGGGCGGCGACATCGCCGTCGAGAGCGAGGTGGGCCAGGGCTCGCGCTTCATCGTGCGCCTGCCGATGCCGATGATCGGCGAGGAGAGGGCCTCGCCGCAGCTCGCTCCGGCGCCCGCCACGGACCTCAGGCCCATGCGCCTGCGGGTGTTGGCCGCCGAGGACAATGCCGTGAACCAGCTGGTCCTCAAGACCCTGCTGCACCAGCTGGGCCTCGAGCCCACGGTCGTCGAGGACGGCGCCGCGGCCGTCGAGGCCTGGCGCGCCAGCGAGTGGGACGTGATCCTGATGGACGTCCAGATGCCGGTGATGGACGGCCTGGCCGCCACCGCCCTGATCCGCAAGATAGAGCGGGAAACCGGCCGCCGGCGCACGGCCATCGTGGCGCTGACCGCCAACGCCATGGCCCATCACGTGGAGCAGTACCGCGCCGCCGGCATGGACCGCCACGTGGCCAAGCCGATCTCCGCCGCCGACCTCTTCCAGGCCCTCTCCGCCGTCCTCGAAAGCTCCGACGGCGACGAGGCCAGCGCGGTGGCCTAGGACGTTCGGCCCGGCCCCATTCCCCCCTCGTTCATGTTCACGCGTTCTATCTCCTGGACGGACCACGTCCTGGAGCCACGCCCCATGCGCCCACGCCTGCTGATCCTTCCGCTCGCCCTCGCCGGCGGCCTAACGGCCTGCGATCGCCAGGCACAGCCGCCGCCGGCCACCGGCGCGCCGATCGCCAGCCTGCCGCTCGCGGAAGGGGCGGCCCCGCCCACCGCCTATGCGCCGATCGCCGATCAGCTGCCGCCCGCGCCGCCCGTGCTTGTCCGACGGCCGCCGCCGCGGGCCCGCTACAGCTACATCGACCGCGCCTACGCCATGGGCCAGGCGTTCGGCGAGAGCCCGCCGGACTACACCGTCGACTATCAGGGCGAACGCCCGTGGATCTGGCGATCGGAGAACGGCGACTACCGCGTGGTCGAGCCGACGCCCGACGGCGAGCGCGACTACTATTACTCGGGCGACAGCGACGAGCCCTTCCTGGTGCGCGATCCGCAATATGCCTACGGCTACGACCAGGGCGCGCTGGTGGTGATCTACGACGCCCGGGGCCGGCCCATGGACTACGACGCCCGCGCGGCGGAGCGCTCGGCGCGCTACCTCGCCCGGGCGCGCGCCCTGCATGCCGCAGCCCTGCACGACCAGCGCCAGGCCGCCTATGCCGCGGCCTGGCGGGCTCGGCGCAACGCCATCCTCGACCAGCAGCAAGCGTGGCAGGCCCAGCAGCAGCAGGATAGCGAATGGCGCGCCTGGCATGCCGATCACCAGAGCGAGGACCACGCGCGCTGGGATCGCGAGCAAGCGATGCGCCAGGCCTATGCGGCGCAGCTCGCTCCGCGGGTCGCGCCCGAGCGCCGTCCGCAGCCCTCCTATCAGCCGC
>NZ_DASZBG010000083.1:0-27282 GCF_035944335.1 Phenylobacterium sp.
TAGGCCGAAGGCTTGTTGAGCGGCGAGTCCCTGGGGATCGTCGCGCCGCGACGCGGCACGTAGAGCTTGTGGCACTCGTTGCAGGCGTCGTAGAGCCGCCCGCCGATCTCGAAGGCCTTGGCGCCGTCCTGGGCGCGGATCGCGGGTTCCCCCAGCTTGGCGATGTCGATCATCAGCTGGGCGTCGGCGTTCCAGGTCCCGGAGCGGGTGTAGGGCGGCTTCTGCAGGATCGGCCCCCACGCCTGCATGTCATGGGCGCCCTGCAGCGCCGCGGCGAACCGCTGCTTGGCCTGGGCCGGGGCCTCATTGTCCGGCGCATCGTTGCCGGCCGCCCAGAACGCCAGGGCCGCGGGGTTCACGTGCCCGGCCATGATGGTCTGCATGGTGTCCTGCGCGGCCAGCGCGGTGGAGGCGACGGCGGCGAAGGCGAGGGTGAGGGGAATTCGGGTCCGCATCGGCCGAGCCTGCCATGCGGCGAGGCTTCGACCTAGCCGCAGAAATTGACTCGCGGCCCGCAAATCACGATCTGAAGGCGATGATCGACGACCTCTATTCGGCCAAGGTGCTGGCGCTGGCCGCCAACCTGCCCCGGCTCGGCCGGCTGGCGGACGCCGACGGCTCGTCGGAGAAGGTGTCGAAGCTGTGCGGCAGCCGGGTGATCGTCGATGTCAGGCTGGACGGCGACCGGGTGGCCGATTTCGCCCAGGAGGTGAAGGCCTGCGCGCTGGGCCAGGCCTCGGCGTCCGTGCTGGGCCGCCACGCCGTCGGGGCCACCGCCCACGAACTGGAAATCGCGCTCAGTCAGTTTCGTGCTATGTTGAAGGCGGGCGGACCTGCGCCCGACGGACGATTTTCGGACCTTTCGATGCTCGCGCCTGTGAAGGACTATCCGGCCCGCCACACCTCGACGCTGCTCGCGTTCGAGGCGGTGTGCGAGGCTGTCCGCAGGGCCCTGGAAGCCAAAGGCGGGACCCGAACTAGTCCCGCCGGCGCGGCTTGATGCCTCGTGAGCCCTCGGCGTAAGCGCTGGGGCCAACCTTCCAGACCGTAGCCGGCATGACTTCCTACGAAAGCTGCGTCAGGGGCGCATTGCGCGCCTACAAGCTGACGCTTTCGCCGCTGATCGGGCGGCAGTGCCGGTTCCTTCCGACCTGCTCGGAATATGCCGCCGACGTCCTGATCGGCCACGGCCCGTGGCGCGGGAGCTATCTCGCCGCACGCAGGCTGTGTCGCTGTCATCCCTGGGGCGGTTCGGGCTATGACCCGGCGCCGCCCCCGAAAGCGCCCCTGGGCCAGAAGCCTGATGGCCAGGCGCGAACCGGACCCGAGTGAAGACATGATCGACCTGATTTTCCCCGACGGCTCGAAACGCCAGTACGACGACGGCATGACGGGCAAGCAAGTGGCCGCCTCCATCGCCCCGTCGCTCGCCAAGCGCGCGGCGCTGATCAAGCTGGACGGCGAGCTCTATGACGTGGACCGGCCCCTGCCGCACGGCGGCAAGTTCGAGATCCTGACGCGCGACGCCCCCGAGGCGCTGGAGACCATCCGCCACGACGTCAGCCACATCATGGCCGAGGCGGTGCAGGAACTGTTCCCCGGCACCCAGGTGACCATCGGACCGGCGATCGAGGACGGCTTCTACTACGACTTCGCCCGCGCCGAGCCGTTCAGCCTCGACGACCTGGCCAAGATCGAGACGCGCATGAAGGAGATCGTCGACCGCGACGAGGCCATCACGCGCGAGGAATGGGACCGCGACGAAGCGATCAAGCACTTCGAGGACATCGGCGAAACGTACAAGGCCGAGATCATCGCCGGCATCCCGGCGGGCGAGCAGGTCAGCGTCTACCGCCAGGGCGCCTGGAAGGACCTGTGCCGCGGTCCCCACCTGCCGTCGACCAAGGTCGCGGGCAAGGCGTTCAAGCTGACCAAGCTGGCCGGCGCCTATTGGCGCGGCGACCACCGCAATCCGATGCTGCAGCGGATCTACGGCACGGCCTGGGCCTCGGAAGCCGACCTCGAAGCCTATCTGCACCGCCTGGAAGAGGCCGAGAAGCGCGACCACCGCAAGATCGGCCAGGCCATGGACCTGTTCCACATGCAGCAGGAGGCCAAGGGGATGATCTTCTGGCATCCCAAGGGTTGGACGCTGTACCGCACGATCGAGTCCTACATGCGCCGCCGGCTGGACGCCGACGGCTATGTGGAGGTCAAGGCGCCCCAGCTGATGGACCGCGAGATGTGGGAGCGCTCCGGCCACTGGCAGAAGTTCGGCCAGAACATGTTCACCTGCGAGACGGCCGAGGGCGAGGTCCTGGCGGTCAAGCCGATGAACTGCCCTGGCCACGTGCAGATCTTCAACCACGGCCAGAAGAGCTACCGCGACCTGCCGCTGCGCATGGCGGAGTTCGGCTCCTGCCACCGCTATGAGCCGTCCGGCGCCCTGCACGGCATCTTCCGCGTGCGGGCCTTCACCCAGGACGACGCGCACATCTTCTGCCGCGAGGACCAGATCGAGGCGGAATCGACGAAGTTCATCCGGCTTCTGGAGAGTGTCTATCGCGACTGCGGGCTGGAGCTCCACGCGGTGAAGCTGGCGCTCCGCCCCGAACTGCGGTTCGGCACCGACGAGGTCTGGGACATGGCCGAAGCCAAGCTGGAGCGGGCGGCCAAGGCGGCCGGCATCGCCGAGGTCGAGCTGCTGCCGAACGAAGGCGCCTTCTATGGCCCGAAGCTGGAGTTCCACCTGCGCGACGCCATCGGCCGCACCTGGCAGTGCGGCACGCTGCAGCTCGACTATGTGCTGCCCGAGCGGCTGGACGCGGAATATACGGCGGAGGACGGCTCCAAGCAGCGGCCGGTGATGCTGCACCGGGCGATCTGCGGCTCGGTGGAGCGCTTCATCGGGGTGATGATCGAGAATTTCGCCGGCGCGTTTCCGCTCTGGTTGGCTCCGGTTCAGGTTGTTGTGGCCACCATCACGTCGGACGCGGACGACTACGCCCGCGAGGCGGCGGCCGCGCTGAAGGCCAAGGGGCTCAGGGTGGAGATCGATCTCCGCAACGAGAAGGTGGGCTACAAGGTGCGCGAGCACAGCCTGGCCAAGGTCCCGGTGATCGCCGTGGTCGGCCGCCGCGAGGCCGAGGAGCGTCGCGTGGCGCTCAGGCGCCTCGGATCCGATCAACAACAGGTTGTGGGGCTAGATGACGCCGCAATGGCGCTTGCCTTGGAGGCGACTCCGCCCGATCTTGCGAGCGAGGCTGGCGCGGGGGCGCCGGCGCGTGTGTTGGCGGGGGCATTGGAGGCTGGATGAACGGCATTGCCGCCCCCATCGTCGCCGTAGAGTCCGCCCGCACGGCGCACTTCTTCGCCGCGCGCCGCCGCGTCTCGGTGATCATGGTCGTCTACATGACCGGCGAGGCGCTGGCCGAGAGCGTCCTGTCGGTGCTGCGCGACCCGCTGGTGGACGAGCTGGTGGTGGTCGACAACGGCTCGACCCAGGGCGAGGGCCAGGCGCTGCGGCGGCTGGCCGATCGTGACGCGCGGGTGGTGCTGCTGGAAGGCCACGGCAATATCGGCTTCGCGCGTGGCGCGAACCTCGGGGCGCGCCGGGCTGTGGGCGAGTTGCTGCTGTTCCTGAACCCCGACGCCTTCCTGCAAGGCGGCTGCGTGGCCGAGCTGGTGCGCGAGATCGAGGGCCGGCCGGTGCCCTGCATCGTCGGCGGCCGGGTGCTGAATGCCGACCGCACCGAACAGCGCGGCGCGCGGCGCGGCGAGATCACCCTCATGAACGCCCTGATGTCGCTCAGCGGCCTGGCCCAGCGCGCGGGCCTCAAGCGCTATGAGGTGCACTGGGAGGGCGACGCCTTGCCGGAGCGCGCGGCGCCGACGCCGACCATCTCCGGCGCCTGCTTCTGCATGCGGCGCGAGGACTTCGAGGCGGTGGGCGGCTTCGACGAAGGCTATTTCCTGCACGTCGAGGACGTCGACATTTGCTGGCGCGTGCGCCGGCAGGGGGGCAGCGTGCTGTTCCATCCCAAGGCCGAGGTGATCCACCTGGGCCATACCAGCCATACCAGCCTGATCCGCGTCGAGCTCTACAAGGGCCTGGGCCTGGCGCGCTATTTCCGCAAGCGGGCGAAGGGGATCGGCGGCACGCTGATCGCCTGGGCCCTGTCGCCGCTGATCGTCTGCACGGCGGTGGCCCGGCCGGTGCTCTGGCGGCTGACCGGGCGGGCGGCTTAGGGCCCATCCGCGGGAAGCGCGGAACTTGGCGATCCGCCGCTAGGCTGCGTCCCTGGCCTTCGGAAATCCGCCGGCCCGGCTGACGGCGGCGGTCGGGGCCTTGCCGAGCAGGCCGGAGACCCAGCCCGCGGTGGCGATCAGGGCGTCGAGGTCGTAGCCGGTGTCAAAGCCCGCGCGCTCCAGCATGTAGACCAGATCCTCGGTGCCGATGTTGCCGGTGGCGTCGGGGGCGAAGGGGCAGCCCCCCAGGCCCCCACAGGAGGCGTCCAGCACCTCGACGCCGGCCTCGAGGCTGGCGAAGGCGTTGGCCAGGCCCGTGTTGCGGGTGTCGTGGAAATGCATGCGCAGCGGCACGCCCGGCGCGGCCTTGCGGGTCGCCTCGACGCGCTTGCGGACCAGCCAGGGGTCGGCGACGCCGATGGTGTCGGCCAACGCCAGTTCGTCGACCTGGGCCTGCGCGGCGGCGCGCACGATGCGCAGCACCTGGTCTTCCGAGACCTCGCCGTCGAAGGGGCAACCGAAGGCCACCGAGATGGTCACGGTGATCGGCGGGCCGCCCTCGGCCTGCCTGCGCTGGGCGATCGCCTGCATGGCGGCGATCTGCTCCTCGACGCTGGCGCCCTGGTTGCGGATGCCGAAGCCGTCGGTGGCGCAGACCACGATATTGGCCTCGTCGCACTTCGCGGCGAGACAGCGATCCCAGCCGCGCTCGTTGAGCACCAGGCCGATGCGTGAGCGGCCCCCCTGATGGGGCAGCGCTTCGGAAATCTCCTCGGCGCCGGCCATCTGCGGCACGCGCTTGGGATTGACGAAGGAGACGGTCTCCATGCGTCGGGCGCCGGCGGCCTCCAGGCGGTGGATGAACTCCAGCTTCTGATCCACCTCCAGCAGGGCCTTCTCGTTCTGCAGCCCGTCGCGGGGGCCGACCTCGACGATCTCGATGCGGTGGCTCATGGAAGGCCTCCTGCCGGTTGGTCTCTCGGGGGCGGCGCGCTGTCGGGCGCCCTGTAGATTCGTAGCGTCATCTTGTGTCCGTCCGAATAGTCGAGGCCCTTCACCTCGGCGACCTCCTGGGCGACGGCGTGGGCCGCCGCCAGCGCCTGGCGGAAGACCGGGTCCTGGCGATCCTCGACCACCGCCGGGCGGTGCTCGGCGATGGCCTGGGCCGCGTCGTCCGGGCCGCCAAGCTCGGTCTCGGTCCCCAGCGCGAAGACCAGGCTGGGCTCGGCGTAGCCCGCGACCGTCACCGGCGCGTCGGCGATGCCCTGCCGCGGCAGGAGCTGCGCCTTGCCCATGGCCGCCTCCGTCCGCCGCGATAGCCACAGCGGATCCAGCCGAGGCGCCAGGCCGGCGGCGAGGACGCCGTGGCCGAGCACCGCCAAGGCCAGCGCCGCGGCCACGGCGGGCAGGGGGCTTTCCCGCTTGACGATCATATAGGCGCCCGCGAGGCCGGCCGCCGCCAGCAGGGCCGCCGCGAGGACCGCCCAGGCGACATCGCCGCCGTGGCCGTAGAGCGAGGTGAGGTAGAAGACGCCGCCCGCCAGCAGGACGCCGAACAGGCCGGCCAGCACGGCGCCGGCGATCCGCACGCGCTTGCCGAGCGGCTGCATCAGGGCCGCCGCCGCCAGCCAGCAGACCGCGCCATAGGCCGGCAGGGTGTAGTGCGCCAGCTTGGTGGGCAAGGCCTCGAACACCAGCCAGGTGGGGATCAGCCAGGCGAGCGCGAAGCGCACGCCGGGCTCGGCGCGGCGCCGCCAGCCGGCCACCAGGGCCGCGGGGATCAGCAGGGTGACCGGGAACAGCAGCAGCGGCGCCAGCAGGGTGTGGTAGCCGGGCGGCGCGCCGTGGGTCTCCTGGCCGCCGGCCAGCTTCGGGGCGAGATCGCCGGCCAGCGCCTGGCTCCAGAACCCGCCGTCGGTGGCGACGGTGACGGCGCCGGCCCAGGGCCCGACGACGATCAGCACCAGGATCAGGCCCCAGTACCAGTTGAGCCGGCCGAGCCAGCCGGCCCGGCGGTCGGCGACGGCGAGCGCGATTATCGCCAGCCCGGCGACCATCGGGCCGACGGGACCCTTGACCAGCAGGGCCACGGCCATGGCCAGCCAGAAGACCATCGGGGTTCCCGCCCCGATCGGCGGGCCGTCGCGGCTGGCGGCGTAGATCCGGCCGAGCGCGGCCATGGCGAGCGTGGTGGTCCCGGCCAGCACCGCGTCGGTCTTGGCGATCATGGCCTCGGTGGAGAGCATGAAGGTGGCGCCCAGCATGGCGCCGGCCAGCAGTCCCGCCTCGGGCCCGAAGAAGGCCGCCGCCCCCCAGGCGCAGGCCGCCGCCGCCAGCATCGCGCCCAGCAAGGAGGGGATGCGGTAGGCCCAGATGTCGCGCGCCTCGGAGCTGGAGAAGGCGGTCACGCTGGCCGCCTGCAGCCAGTGGATTCCCACCGGCTTCTTGAAGCGCGGCTGGTCCTGGTAGCGGATGACCACGAAGTCGCCGGTCTCGAGCATCTGGGCGGTGGCTTCGGCGAAGCGCGACTCGTCGCGGTCGAGCGGCGGCAGGGCCAGCAGGCCCGGCAGGCCGGCCAGCAAGGCGATGAAGGCCGCCGCCGCCGGTCCCCGCCAGCCGCGGCTCCACCGCGCCAACTCACCCTGAAGCGTCATGACGACCCCATTAGCACGATCCTTTCCTCGTCCGCCTTTTCCGCTATTTGAGGGCCCATGGCCCGCAAGCCCGCCAACACCCCCGCGCCAGACATCTCGGTAGTCGTGCCCGTCTTCGACGAGGAGGGCGCAGCGCCGGCCCTGGCCCGCGAGATCGCCGCTGCCTTCAAGGGGCGCAGCTTCGAGATCGTCTTCGTCGACGACGCCAGCCGCGACGGCACCCGCGGCGCGCTGAAGGCGCTGCAGGCCGAGATTCCGCAGCTGCGGGTGCTGGGCCACGCCAAGAACAGCGGCCAGAGCCGGGCGATTCGCACCGGCGTCCTCGGCGCGCGGGGAGCCGTGGTGGTGACCCTCGACGGCGACGGCCAGAACGACCCCGCCGACGGGCCGAAGCTGGTGGACGCGCTGCTGGCCGGTCCGCCCAGCCTGGCGCTGGTCGGCGGCGAGCGGGTGAAACGCCAGGACAGCCAGGCCAAGAAGGTCGCCTCGCGCATCGGCAACGGCGTGCGAAAACGGCTCCTGAAGGACACCGCCAACGACACCGGCTGCGGGCTGAAGGCCTTCCGCCGCGAGGCCTTCCTGCGGCTCCCCTACTTCGACCACATCCACCGCTATCTGCCGGCCCTGATGCTGCGCGAGGGCTATCAGACGGCCTTCCTGCCGGTCGCCCACCGGCACCGCCAGACCGGCGTCTCGAAATACACCAACCTCGGCCGGCTGTGGGTCTCGCTGTCGGACCTCATGGGGGTGATGTGGCTGCAGTCGCGGGCCCGCAATCCGGCCGGCGTCGACGAGGCCTAGGTCAGGGCGCTGAGGATCAGGGTGACCAGGGCGAGGTCGATGAAGCGGTGGGCGAATTGCTGCATGATCTTGGTTAAGCAAGACCGGCGCCAAGCCTGACGGGGGAGCCCGATGGCCCTGTTCTTCGATGCGGAATGGTTCGACGCCCGCCTTGGCGAGCGCGGGGCTTCGCGCGCCGTGCTGGCGGCGGCGGTGGGGATGAGCGAGGCCGACCTGGCGCTGGTGTTCAAGGACCAGCGGGAAATTTCCGCCCAGCAGGTTGCGCAAATGGCCGAGTTGCTCGGGGAGCCGGCAGGCGAGGTGGCGTCGCGGGCGGGCGTGTCGACGCCGGCGCCGGGTCAGGCCGGGACGCACGACCAACGGATCGACAGGCTGGAACGTCGGGTCGCTGTGCTGGAGGCCGAGATCGCGGCCCTGAAAGCGCGCTGAAGGGCCGACCCGGCGCGGTCAGCGGTAGGGGACACGCACGGGCGGGCAGTGCGCTCTGTAGCCGGGCATGCAGGGCGGCGCGTAGTGCGGGTGGGTCCACACGAACCAGCAGTAGGCGGCGATCATGAGGACGACCGCGGCGCCGGCGATGTTGACCCAGAAAAGGACCGGATCCCTGGGCCTGAACAAGCCGCGCTAGATCTTTGTCCTGGCCCGGCCGCCGGTGGGCGCGCGGCGGTCCTTGGACCCCGACCATTCGGTGCGGTTGTAGAGGCTCTTGGCCGAGTCGATGAGCTCGGGGCCGGCGCGCAGGCCGCGCTTGGCGCCGTCCTGGCCCATCAGCTGGGCGGCGAAGGCGGCCTGGCCGTCGTTGTTGTCGTCCCGGGGCAGGATACGGTTCACCCGCTCGACCGGAACCGGCAGGCGCACGACCTCGGCCGACGCGGCCTCCTCGGCGGCGTCCGGCTCGGGCCTGGCGGCCCTGCGCAGCAGCACCGCGCGTCGGATCGGGTCAATTCGGGACATCATGCTTAAGCGTTTGCAAACCTTGCGCCATCAACGCGCGGCTCAGCCCTTGGTCCCCAGCTTGTCGATCTGGGCCTGCATCGCGGCCATCTGCCTGCGCAGCTGGACGAGGGCGTCGTCGGCGGCCGGTTCGGCGGCCTTCGGGGCCGCGCCCGCGGCGGCGGGAGCCGCCTCCTCGGGCCTGGTATAGGCGAAGGGCGAGAACATCTTCATGGCCCGGTCGAAGAGGGCGAGGTTCTGGCGAATCTGCTCCTCGAAGGCGCCGACGCCGGCGGTGGGCCCAAGCGCGGTGAACTGACTGCGCATCCGCTCCTGCTGCTGGGCGAAGGTGGCCAGCGACAGCTCCAGGTAGCTCGGCAGGAACGCCTGCACCGAGTTGCCGTAGAAGCTGATCAGCTGCCGCAGGAACTGGATCGGCAGCAGCGACTGACCCTGGCTCTCCTCCTCGAAGATGATCTGGGTCAGCACCGAGCGGGTGATGTCCTCGTTGGTCTTGGCGTCATAGACCACGAAGTCGACGCCCTTCTTCACCATGTCGGCCAGGTGTTCGAGGGTGACGTAAGAGGAAGAGGCCGTGTTGTAGAGACGCCGGTTGGCGTACTTCTTGATGACGACCCGCTCGCCCTGAGGCGCGTCGGTCCCTTGGGTGTCAGCCATCCGAAATCCCTGTCCGAAAGCCCTGCATCGGGCGCCTCCGCCAGCGCCTTCGTTCCGCACCGCAGTATCGCGGATGCGAGCAGATAATCAAAGGGAGTCGAATATTTGCAGGCTGCGGGCTTGCCGAAGCCGCGCCGCCTCCCGATAGATGAATGAGGGCCCCGTCCAGCTTCCGAGGATCCGCCATGACCGACATCGTCATCGTCTCCGCCGCCCGCACGCCGGTGGGCTCGTTCAACGGCGCGCTCTCGACCCTGGCCGCCCACGAGCTGGGCCGGATCGCCATCCAGGCGGCGGTCGAGCGCGCCGGAATAGCGGCGGCCGACGTGGACGAGGTGGTGATGGGCCAGGTGCTGCAGGCCGGCGCCGGCCAGGGCCCGGCGCGCCAGGCTGCGGTCAACGCCGGCATCCCGCTGGAAAGCCCCGCCTGGAGCCTGAACCAGCTCTGCGGCTCGGGCCTAAGGGCCGTGGCCCTGGGCGCCCAGCAGATCCAGGACGGCTCGGCCGAGATCGTCATCGCCGGCGGCCAGGAGAGCATGAGCCAGTCGCCGCACGCCCAGAACCTCAGGAACGGCCAGAAGATGGGCGACCTGAGCTTCGTCGACACCATGATCAAGGACGGGCTGTGGGACGCCTTCCACGGCTACCACATGGGCCAGACGGCGGAGAATATCGCCGCCCGCTGGCAGATCACCCGCGAAGACCAGGACCGCTTCGCCGTCGGCTCGCAGAACCGCGCCGAGGCCGCCCAGACGTCGGGCCGCTTCAAGGACGAGATCGTCCCGGTGACCATCAAGGGCCGCAAGGGCGACACGGTGGTCGAGAATGACGAGTTCATCCGCCACGGGGTGACGCTGGAGAGCATCTCGGGCCTCAAGCCCGCCTTCGCCAAGGACGGCACGGTGACGGCGGCCAACGCCTCGGGGCTCAACGACGGGGCCGCGGCCCTGGTGCTGATGAGCGCCGAGGAAGCCAAGAAACGGGGCCTGAAGCCGCTGGCCCGCATCGCCTCCTGGGCGCACGCCGGCGTCGATCCCGAGATCATGGGCACCGGGCCGATCCCGGCCAGCCGCAAGGCGCTGGAAAAGGCGGGCTGGAGCGTCGCCGACCTGGACCTCATTGAATCCAACGAGGCCTTCGCGGCCCAGTCACTGTGCGTGGTGCGCGACCTGGGCCTCGATCCGGCCAAGGTGAACGTCAACGGCGGGGCCATCGCCATCGGCCATCCGATCGGCGCCTCCGGCGCAAGAATCCTGACCACCCTGCTGCATGAGATGAAGCGATCGGGGGGCTCCAAGGGCCTCGCCACGCTGTGCGTCGGCGGCGGCATGGGCGTGGCCATGTGCGTCGAGAAGGTCTGACGCGTTAGAGACCGAGAGACGACCGCCGGAGCTCACAACCGGCGGCGAACCAGGGAGCGAAAACGCATGGCCAGGGTGGCTTTGGTCACGGGCGGGACCCGTGGCATCGGGCGCGCGATCGTCGAGCGGCTGAGGGCCGACGGCATGCAGGTGGCGGCCGGTTATTCCGGCAATGACAAGGCGGCCGAGGCGCTGAAGAGCGAACTGGGCGTCATGGTCATCAAGGGCAATGTCGGCAACTTCGCCGACTGCCAGCACGCCCGCGAGGCGGTGGAGCGCGAGCTCGGCCCCATCGAGGTGCTGGTCAACAACGCCGGCATCACCCGCGACGGGGTGTTCCACAAGATGACCTCCGAACAGTGGAGCGAGGTCATCCGGGTGAACATGGATAGCCTGTTCAACATGACCCGGCAGGTGATCGAGGGCATGCGCGACCGCGGCTGGGGCCGGATCATCAACATCTCCTCGATCAACGGCCAGAAGGGCCAGATGGGCCAGACCAACTATTCCGCCGCGAAGGCCGGGATGATCGGCTTCACCAAGGCCCTGGCGCTGGAGAACGCCAAGAAGGGCGTCACGGTGAACTGCATCGCGCCGGGCTACATCGACACCGAAATGGTCCAGTCGGTGCCGGAAAAGGTGCTGGAGAGCATCATCGCCCAGATCCCGGTGGGCCGCCTGGGCCACGGCGACGAGATCGCCGACATGGTGGCGTTCCTGGCCGGCGAACGGGCCGGCTATGTGACGGGTGCGACCCTGGCGCTGAACGGCGGCCAGTACATGGTCGGGTAAGGACCTTGCCGTAGTCCAAAAAGCGCCCCAGTCCACCGGCATCTCGTTGACAGTCATGGATGACGGGCCGACTGCGATTCCGAGGTCGATCTGCGCAGCGGTTTTCTGCGCAGCGATCGGATTCGCCGGATCGGCGTCGGCCCAGAGCCTGCACGACCTGTTGTTCGGCCACGGTCAGCAGCCGGCCGGGCGCGATTTCGGGGCGCCTGCGGTGGGCCGCTACGTCTCCGAGGACGGCGACAGCTTCACCCTGGATCTGACCCAAGACCAGCCGCTCTTGAAGTTCGAGAACAGCCCGGAGGTCTGGGCGCTGCAGCCGCATCCCGCGCCGCGCGGCGACGTGATCTACAAGAACGACCTGGGCGAGCCGGTGCTGCGCGCCACGCGGCTCGGCGGGCTGACCATCTTCACCGGCCATCGGCCGGACGGCGAGGCCGCGGCCCTGTCGGGCGGCGGGGCGCCGCTGCGGCTCGCGCCGCTGGGTCCGCAGGCGCTGCTGGAGCGGCTCGGCCAGGCCTCCTTGCGGGCCAGCCGGGCGGCCAAGCACGTGATCCTGTTCGACGCCGAGGCCAATCCGGCCTCCTCCGCGGTGATCGCCGATGCGGCCCTGGTGGCCAGCGTGGCGGTGACGCATCTCTCCGAGCAGCCGCAGGGGCGCAACCGGCTGGCGAGCCTGAAGCGGGTGTTCCTCGAGCAGGGCAAGCGGGTGGCCGCGGTGGTGCAGCGCGGCACGCTGAGGATCACCGTGGCGCCGGCCCTGGGCCTGGCCGGCCGTCCCTCGTCCCAGCGGATCGCCGCGGCGATGTCGGCGCCCGACCGCTAGACCGCTAGCTAGCCCTTGAACACGTCCTTGGCGGCGCGGACCGCGCCGAAGGCCTCGAAGTCGGGCTTGCCGGCCGCCCCCACGCGCGCGGCGAGCTGGGGGGCCCGCAGGAACGGATTGGTCGCCTTCTCCAGGCCGATGGTGGTGGGCACGGTGGCCTCGCCCCGCTCGCGGGCGGCGAACACCTGATCGGCGCGGCGCTTGAGCGCCGGATCGTCGTCCACCGACAGCGCGAAGCGGGCGTTGGAGGCGGTGTATTCGTGGGCGCAGTAGACGGTGGTGTCGTCCGGCAGGGACGCGAGCTTCTGCAGGCTCTCCCACATCTGCGCCGCGTCGCCCTCGAACAGCCGCCCGCAGCCCAGGGCGAACAGGGTGTCGCCGACGAAGGCGATGCGGTCGGCCTGATCGAAATAGGTGATGTGCTGCAAGGTGTGGCCGCCGGTCTCGATGACCTCGAAGCGCGTGGCGCCCAGTTCGACCAGGTCGCCGCCGGCCACCTGGCGGTCGAGCGGCGTCAGGCGAGTGACCTCGCCCGGCCCGATGACGGTGGCGCCGGTCGCGGCCTTGACCTCGGCGTTGCCGCCGGCGTGGTCGGGATGCCAGTGGGTGTTGAGGATGAACGCCAGCGTCCAGCCGAGCTTGTCCAGCTCGCGCAGGATGGCGCCGGCCTCCGGCGTGTCGATGCAGGCGGCGAGGCCCGTCGCCTCGTCGCGGGCCAGGAAGCCGTAGTTGTCGGACAGGCAGGGGAACTGGTGGACCTGGAGCGGCATGACGACCTCCTGCGCGACAACGGGTGAGACGCGATTTAGGTTGGCGATAGACCTTCGTCGAGCTTAGCCCAAGGCCCATGCGCCGCGACGTCCTCGAACTCCGCCAGTTCTACGCCTCCGACCTGGGCCGCGCCGCGCGCCTGATGGTCGGCCGCAAGGTCGTGGAGGCCTGGGGCGACGCCCATGGGCTGGACGTGCTGGCGCTGGGCTATGCGACGCCGTTCGTGGCGAGCCTCGCCCCCGCCGCGCGCCGCGTGGTGGCCGGCATGCCGGCGCAGCAAGGGGTGGAGATCTGGCCGGCCGGCCAGCGCAACCGATCGAGCCTGGTGGGCGAGGACGCCCTGCCCTACGCCAACGCCCTGTTCGACCGCATCCTGCTGGTCCACGCCGTCGAGGAGAGCCCGGATCCCATCGCCCTGCTGCGCGAGGTGTGGCGGGTGCTGGCCCCCTCGGGCCGGGTGATCGTGGCGGTGGCCGCGCGCAACGGGCTGTGGGCCAATTCCGAGAAGACCCCCTTCGGCCACGGGCGGCCCTATACGCGCAGCCAGCTCGCCGAGCTGCTGCGGGAGGCCGAGCTGGAGCCGGCGGGCTGGACGCGGGCGCTCTATGTGCCGCCGGCCGGCTGGCTGGCCGGCTGGGCCGAGGGGTTCGAGCAGGCCGGCTCGCGGCTGTGGCCCGGGTTCGCGGGGCTGGTGCTCATGGAGGCGGTGAAGCAGACCTTCGCGGTGAAGCCCAAGGGCGTGCGGGCCCGCGCCCGCGTCGCCAGGCCGATCCTCGTGCCCGCGCCGGGCGCCCAGCCGGTCTCCCAGACCCCGGTTCGCCGGCAACCCCTTGGACCGGGCGGTCGGAAGCCTTAGCTTGCTTGCCGAGTATCCGCCGCTTTCCGGGAGTCCCGCGCATGAAGATGATCGTGGCGATCATCAAGCCCAGCCGCCTCGACGAAGTGCTCGACGCGGTGACCGAGGCCGGCGCCTCGGGCCTGACGGTGACCGAGGTGCGCGGCTATGGCCGCCAGCGCGGCAAGACCGAGGTCTATCGCGGCGCCGAGTACGAGGTGAAGCTGCTGCCCAAGGTGAAGCTGGAGATCGCCGTGCCGTCGGACATGGCCGACAGGGTTATCGAGGCCCTGTCGGGCGCCGCCAACACCGGCAAGATCGGCGACGGCAAGGTGTTCGTCATGGACCTCGAGCAGGCCCTGCGCATCCGCACCGGGGAGCGGGACGCCGCCGCCATCGCGGGGTAGGCTGCCCTTGAGCGAAGTCCGAAGGAGCCCTGCCATGACCGAGGTCGTCTATCACGTGGTCGAGCATGACGGGGGCTGGGCCTACAAGGCGGAGGGCTCGTTCTCCGAGACCTTCCCGACCCGCGAGGCCGCCCATCGCGCCGCCGCGCGCGCCGCGGCCGAACAGCGCCAGCCCGGCAACGCCACCGGCATCAGCTATGAGGACAAGGCCGGCCGCTGGCACGACGAGGTGGCCTCCGGCGACGACCGCCCCGAGACCCGCGTCGACGACTGAACGGCTTCAGGCCGCCAGGGCGAAGCCGGGCCAAGCCTCGTCATCGGAATTGGGGGGCGGCCGCGCGGCGGGACGGCGGCGCCGAGCGCGGACGCGCGGCGATGTCCGCCGCACTATCAGCCGACGGACGCGCGCGGTGGCCGAACCGATGACCGCCTTGACGGCCCGCAGCCGCACGGAAGCGGCCACCAGCCAGGCCATCACGAGGATGTCCAGATAGGTCGCAACATCCAGGGCGAAGATCGAGGCGATCGCCTCGGGCAGGCCCTGCGCGACCAGGAAGGCGCCCTCGTTCTTGGCGACGACGATCAGGGCCACGCTGGCGGCGATCAGCAGCACGATCAGGATGACCAGTCCGGGGCGGATGCGGGACAGGCGTTCGGCGGGCCAATCCACGAGGGCGCGCCGCAACAGCTTGCCGACCGGGGTCTCCGGGGCCAGCCAGACGATCAGGCCCACGGCCAGCGCCACGAATGTCAGCATGCATCCCTCCAGCTTCACCTTGGAAATGGCGACGGCGGCGCGCCGCGCAAGCCGCCTCAGTCCTGCGCGGTAAATAGCGCGTCGATGGCGTCGGCTGGCTTCTTCCGCTTGGGGCGTTCCCACATCACGCCCGGATAGCCCTTCAGGGGCGCGAGCGGCGCGCCGCCGTATTCCCAGTCGGCGGCCTCGGCGAGATTCATGTGATAGCGCGGCTCGCGCCCGGTGCGCGAGGCGAACAGGGCGCGCGGGATGTTGACGATCTTGGGCGACCGCGCGCGCTCATAGAGCATGGGCGTGCCGCAGCGGGCGCAGAAGCTGCGCGTGGTCTTGCGCTCGGCGTCCTCGTAGCGGGTCAGCAGCTCCTCGCCCAAGAGCATGCGGAAACGGCTCTTCCAGCTGCCGACATAGGTGGCGTAGGCGCAGCCCTGGGCGCGGCGCGAGGCCTCGCCATGGTCGTGCCAGGCCCAGACGCCCGGCACGTCGATCTCCAACCGCACGGCGCCGCAGACGCAAGCGGCCCGCGCCTGCACGGCCGAGCGTTTCTCGCCCTTCGGCGGATCGGCGCGTCTTGGCATGGTTGGGGTTCCTCCCGGATCGGCTCTAGCCTCGCCTGCCGCCAACGTTGAGTCAGCATGTTCCGCAGGTCGACCTATGGCGACCGGTCCAGCAGCGCGGCGACCGCGGCGTGAAAGCCTGCGGGATCCTGCTGCGGCCCGCCGTGGCTCACATTGGGCAGGATCACCAGGATGGCGCCGGGAATCAGGCGCGCCAGCAGGCGGGTGTGCGAGGGGTCGATGAACTGTTCGTACTCGCCGTCGGCGATCACGGTTGGCGCCTTGATCCGCCCAAGCTCTGCCGGCGTCAGGTTCGGCTCCGTGGCGTACAGCCGGCCGAGCGAAGTCCGCAGGTCCGCGAAACCCTCCGGCGTGGGTGAACGCCGACGATAGTCCTCGGCCATCCGCGCGACATAGGCCGCCCCGACCGACTTGAGCGCCGGGTCCGGCGGCGATAGCCGCTGGGCATGGGTATTGAAGTTGGCGCCCCAGGCGAACAGCCTGTCGACCCGTTCGGGATGCTCGATGGCGAGCAACAGGCCGATGATTCCGCCATCGCTGGCGCCGACGATGGAAGCGCGCCGCAGGTGCAGGGCGTCCATCAGGGCCACGACGTCCGAGGCCATCAGCTCATAGGTGAGCGGCGCCTCCGAGCGGCTGCTGCGGCCCTGGCCGCGACTGTCCATGACGACAACTTCGTGCCCGGCCAGCCGCGGAACCTCGAAGCTCCAGGAGTCCGATGAGCCCATGCCGCCATGCAGCAGGACGACGGGGCGGCCGGCGCCGCGATGGAACACGGCGTAGTACAGCCGCGCGCCGTCGTGGGTGATGAAGCCGCTGCCGTCGGCCGCCGGCATGGGCGGCGCCTCGGGGAAGGTGGCCCAAAGGGGAGCGCTCCCGGATGCCGCGGCGCAGGGCGCGATCGCCAGGGCGCCGATCATCAGCAACAGCTTTCCGAACGCCATGAGGACCCGCTTTCCGCTGGACCACCGACAGTAGGGGGCGGAGCGGGTGGCCCGCAACGGCCCGAGAGCCGTCATGGGACCTGGCGTCGGACGCGGTGCGCCTCTTCCGGCGAGGCGGAGAGCGGCGGTTCAGCCCTGGCTGAGCAGGAACAGGGCCGTCTCGGCGCGCCAGTTCTCGAGGATGCCGGCGGGATCGAAGGCGCGGGCCGGCTTGCCGGCCGTCAGCGCGGCGCAGGCCTCGATCCTGAGGTCCAGGATGCGGCACAGGTCGGTGAAGTCCTTGAGCGTGCAGAGGTGGATGTTGGGCGTCGCCCACCAGGGGTCGGGGAGCGCGCGGGTCTCCGGCATCCGGCCGCGGGTCATCAGCGAGACGCGCATCCGCCAGTGGCCGAAGTTCGGCACCGAGACGATGGCCCGGTCGGCGATGCGCAGCAGCTCGGAGAGCACGTGCCGGGGCTCGCGCATCTGCTGCAGGGTCTTGGAGAGCACCGCGTAGTCGAAGGCCCGCGTCGGGAAGTAGTCGAGGTCGCGGTCGCCGTCGCCCTGCACGACCGCCAGGCCTTTGGCGAGGCAGGCCGCGACGTTCTCCGGCGAGAGCTCCAGCCCCTGGCCGTCGACGGCCTTTTCGCGGGTCAGGAGCTCCAGCAGCGCGCCGTCCTCGCAGCCCACGTCGAGCACGCGCGAGCCGGGCTTCACCAGCCGCAGGATCTCGGCGAAGTCCTCGCGGACAGCCGCGCTCACTTGAGGCCCCGCGCCTGGGCGCCGGCGGAGAAGAAGCCCTTGAGCGCCGCGTCGAGCTGCGGCTCGTCGAGGAAGAAGGCGTCGTGGCCCTTGTCCGTCTCGATCTCCACGAAGCTGGCGCGGGCCCCGGCGGCGTTGAGTGCGCGGACGATCTCGCGGCTTTCCGGGGTCGGATAGAGCCAGTCCGACGAGAAGGACAGCACGCAGAAGCGCACCTTGCGCGCCGCCTGGAAGGCCTGCGCCAGCACGCCTCCGTGCTGGGCGGCGAGGTCGAAGTAGTCGAGCGCGCGGGTGATGTAGAGGTAGGAGTTGGCGTCGAAGCGGTCGACGAAGCTCGCGCCTTGGTGACGGAGATAGCTCTCGACCTGGAAATCGGCGTCGAAGCCCCAGGAGAGGCCGTCGCGCTGCAGTTCGCGGCCGAACTTTCGCTGCAGGGCGGCCTCGGAGAGATAGGTGATGTGCGCGGCCATGCGGGCGACCGCCAGGCCCTTCTCGGGCCGGACGCCCTGCGCCTCATAGGCGCCGCCCCGCCAGTCGGGATCGGCCATGATCGCCTGGCGGCCGACCTCGTGGAAGGCGATGTTCTGGGCCGAATGCCGCGGCGCCGCGGCGATGCAGATCGCCGAGAACAGCTTGTCGGGATAGTCCGCCGCCCACTGCAGCACCTGCATGCCGCCCATGGAGCCGCCGATCACCGCGAACAGGGTGTCGATGCCCAGCGCCTCGATCAGCATGGCCTGGGCGCGGACCATGTCGCCGATGGTGATCACCGGGAAGGCCAGGCCATAGGGCTCTTTGGTCTTCGGATTGATCGAGGCCGGGCCCGTGGAGCCCATGCAGCCGCCGATCACATTGGTGCAGATGACGAAGTAGCGATCGGTGTCGAGCGGCTTGCCGGGGCCGACGAAGCGGTCCCACCAGCCGGGCTTGCCGGTCATCGGATGGGTGGAGGCCAGATGCTGGTCGCCGGTCAGGGCGTGGCAGACCAGGACGGCGTTGGTCTTGTCGGCGTTCAGCCGGCCGTAGGTCTTGTAGGCGATCTCCAGGGGGCCGAGGCTGGCCCCCGAATCCAGGCGCAGGGATTGGCCCGCCGGGAACCGCCAGGTCCCGCCGTCCTCGGTCTCGGCGTTTTGCGCGGCCGCCTTGGTCATCGGTGGCCTTAGGACGGCCAAGCCCCTGCGCTGTCAATGCTTCGCAGCGGGCGCGGGCGCGGCTATGACGGCGTTCCGACAGGGTGGAGCGTCCATGGATCGGCTGATCCTTTTCCGGCACGGCAAGGCGGAGAACGAGAGCGCCAGCGGCGACGATTTCGACCGGCGCCTGGCGCCGCGGGGCCTGCGGGAATCGGCGGAGATGGGCGAGACCCTGGCGCGGCTCGGCCTGATCCCGGACGTCGCCCTGGTGTCCCCGGCGGCGCGCGCGCAGGAGACCTGGGCGGCGGCGCAGCCGGCGTTTCCCCAGGCCCGGACGCAGCTGGAGCCGGAACTCTACAACGCCGATCCCGGGACCATCTTGCAGGCGGCGGAGGCGGCCGGGCGCGGCTGCGGCGTGGTGATGGTGGTGGGCCACAATCCCGGCCTGCAGGAGCTGACCGTGCGGCTTCTGGTCGAGGGCTCGGCGGCGCCGGCCGTGATGGCCCGCCCCATGCGCCAGTTCCCGCCGGCGGCGGCGGCGGTGTTCCTGATCGACGCCAACGGCCGGCCGGCCTTCGACGGCCTGTTCTTCCCGGAGCGCGGCGGTTGAGCCGCATCTACAAGATCCTCGCCCGCCGTGACTGGGAGGCGGCCTGGAACGCCCAGGTCTACGAGGGCTCCGAGCTCGACCGGGCCGACGGATTCATCCATTTCTCGACCGCCGAACAGGCGCAGGAAACCGCCAGCCGGCATTTCCGCGGCCAGGCGGGGCTGGTGGTGCTGGAGGTCGAGGTCGACGACCTGGGCGACGCCTTGCGCTGGGAGGCCTCGCGCGGCGGCCAGCTCTTCCCCCACCTCTATGGCGCCCTGCCGGCCAGTCTGGTGCGCGGCGTGGCCGAGGCGCCGCTCGACCCCGATGGCGTCCCGCTGATCGGAGTTCTTCCTTGAGCGGGCTGCATGGACTGGCGACGCGGGCGCTGCGCGGGCTCGATCCGGAGGACGCCCATGGCCTGGCCATCGCCGGGCTGAAGGCGGGGCTCGGGCCGGTGGGCGGCCGCGACGATCCGGTCCTTCGCGGCGCGCTGGCGGGCGTCGCCTTGCCCAATGTCGTGGGGTTGGCGCCCGGGTTCGACAAGGACGCCGAGGTCTATGCCCCCATGCTGCGGGCCGGCTTCGGCTTCGTGGAATGCGGCACGGTCACGCCGCTCGCTCAGCGCGGAAATCCGCGGCCGCGGCTGTTCCGGCTGACCCAGGACCGGGCGGTGATAAACCGCATGGGCTTCAACAACCACGGGCTGGAGGCCTTCGCCCGGCGGTTGGCGCGGCGCGACGCTGCGGGCGTGGTCGGCGCCAATATCGGGGCCAACAAGGACGCGGACGATCGCATCGGCGACTATGTGACGGGCCTGAAGCGCCTGTGGGGCCTGGCGTCCTATTTCACCATCAACATCTCCTCGCCCAACACGCCGGGCCTGCGCGCCCTGCAGACCAAGGCCGCGCTGGAAGAGCTGCTGGGCCGGCTCTCCGAGGCGCGCGACGCGATGCCGGCGGAAGGCCGCGCGCCCATGTTCCTCAAGGTGGCCCCGGATCTGCAGGCCGGCGAGGTCGAGACGATCACCGAGACGGTGGTCGCCCACGGCCTGGCGGGCGTCATGGTCTCCAACACCACGGTCTCGCGGCCGGAGCTGAGGTCGGCGCAACGCGACGAGGCGGGCGGCCTCTCGGGCGCGCCGCTGATGGCGCTGTCGACGCGGGTGCTGGCGGAGTTCGCGGCCGCGGCCGCGGGCCGGCTGGCGCTGGTGGGCGTCGGCGGCGTCGCCTCGGGCGCGGACGCCTACGCCAAGATCCGCGCCGGGGCCTGCGCGGTGCAGCTCTATTCGGCGCTGGTGTTCGAGGGGCCGGGCCTCGTCACCCGGATCAAGCGCGACCTTGCGGCGCGCCTGCGGGCCGACGGATTTGCTTCCGCCCAGGCCGCAGTGGGCGCGAAATAGGCCGGTCCCGGCCCCTGAGTCGAGCGGCGGCGGTTTGCCGGGAACCGCAGGCTGGACTATCGGAAGGGGACATGGCGGACGCCCCGCAGGAGCCTGCGATCGTACAAAGGCCCCGCTTCCTCTGGCCGGGCGGCCTCTCGGCGCGCCTGCTGACGCTGACCATCCTCTTCGTGGCCTTCGGAGGCCTGCTGTCCCTGCCGCCGGTGCTGGCCGCCTTCGAGGAGCAGTGGCTGCTGGACCGGGTGCGGGCCGCCGAGCTGGCTTCCCTCGCCCCCGAGGTCGCCCCCGACCGCAAGGTCTCCGAGCAGCTGAAGACCGAGCTGCTGCGCGGCGCGGGCGTCGAGATCGTGGCCATCTCCAACGACAAGATCCGCAGCCTGGTGTTCTCCGGGCCGCGCTCGGCCGTGGCGCCCTATCTGGTGGACCTCCGAGGCAATGTGGGCCTCGACGTGCTGGCGCCGTTCCGGACCCTGTTCAGCGCGCCCGGCAGCCGGATCCGGGTGATGGCCGCGCCGCGGTTCCGCAAAGCCGACTTCGTGGAGTTCGTGGCGCCCGCCGCGGAGCTGAAGAAGGCGCTGATCGACTACCTCTGGCGGGTGGTGCTGGTGATCGGCTTCGTCTCCACCATCGCGGGCTTGCTGGTCTATCTGACCCTGAACTTCTTCCTGGTGCGGCCCATGCAGCGGATCACCTACGCCATGGAGCGGTTCCGCGCCGACCCGGACGACCCGCGGGCCCGCGTGCCGCTGTCGGGCCGCCGCGACGAGATCGGCCGCGCCGAGACCGAGCTCGACCGGATGCAGGCCGACCTTCGGGTGGCGCTCAATTCCCGCGCGCGCCTCGCCGCGCTCGGCGAGGCGGTGGCCAAGATCAACCACGACCTGAAGAACATGCTGACCTCGGCCCAGATCGCCTCGGAGCGGCTGGCCGCGCTGAAGGACCCCAAGGTGACCCAGGCGCTGCCGAGGCTCGAACGCGCGCTCGACCGGGCGGTGACGCTGGCCTCGGGCGTGCTGGCCTATGGCAAGACCCAGGAGGCGGCGCCGGAGCCGCGGGCGGTGCGGCTGGCGCCGGCCATCGAGGCGGCGGCCGAGGAGGCGAGGCTGTCGAAGGACGGCGTGCGGCTGGTGAGCGACATCGATCCCGGCGACCAGGTCATCGCCGACCCCGACCAGCTGCACCGGATCCTGGCCAACCTGTTGCGCAACGCCCGCGAGGCCATCGAGCACCAGGAGGGTCGCGCCCGCAAGGGCGTGGTGACCCTCAGCGTCGCCTATCCCGGGGAGGTCACGGTGATCCGCGTGGCCGACAATGGGCCGGGCCTGCCGGAGCGCGCGCGCGAGCGGCTGTTCCTGCCCTTCGCCGGGTCGGGCCGGCCTGACGGCGCGGGCCTCGGCCTGGCTATCGCGCGTGAGCTGGCGCAGGGCCACGGCGGCGACGTGACGCTGGCCGAGAACAGCCCCAAGGGGGCGGTCTTCGAGCTGCGGCTGCCCGGCGCGCCGACGCGGGTGGCGACCCCGCGACGTGGGCGCAGCGCGAGCTAGTACCCCTTCGAAATGCCCTCGCGGCGGGGATCGGCGGCGCCGCGCAGGCCGCCGGGGACCTTCTCGATGCCGTGCAGGCCCGAGGCCTCGGCGCCGAAGCCGCCGGTCAGCTTCATGCCCTTGGCGGCCAGGCCGGCGACCACGGCCGGCGGATATTTGTCCGGCTCGGTGGCGTAGAAATTGCCCGCCGCGATCATGTTCGGCAGCTCGATCGCCTGTTGCAGGCTCAGCTTCCAGTCGACCATGCCGACCACCGCCTTCAGGTCATAGGCGACGATCGCCGGCCCGCCGGGCGAACCCACCGCGGCGACGAAACGGCCCTGGCGGTCGAGGATGATGGTCGGCGACATGGCCGAGCGTGGCCGTTTGCGCGGCGCGACCGCGTTGGCGGCCGGCGCGCCGTCCGACTGCTTCGGCGAGAACGAGAAATCGGTCAGCTGGTTGTTGAGGAAGAAGCCGGCGACCATGCGGCCGTCGCCGAAGATGCTTTCGACCGTGGTGGTCATGGAGACCACGTTGCCCGCGGCGTCGACGACGGTGAAGTGGGTGGTGCCGCCGGGCTCCAGGGTGTGATCGGGACCGAAGTCCGGCGCGCCCCGGGGCTTGCCGGGGGGCGGCGGCGGCCCGGCGACGGCGCCGATCAGCGTGGCGCGCTCGGCGGTGTAGGCGGGGTCAAGCAGGCCCTCGGTGGGCGTCTTCACGAATTCCGGGTCGCCCATGTAGCGGTCGCGGTCGGCGTACATCAGCCGGCTGGCCTGGGCGAACAGGTACCAGCCCTGCGGATCGGTCGGTCCGTGGGCGGCGATGTCGGTGTGCGACAGGATGCCGAGCGCCTCCAGCACCGAGGGTCCGCCGGAGGGGGCGGGCGGGGTGCAGACCTCGTATTGGCGATAGGGCCGGCAGAGCGCGGGGCCGGACTCGGGCCGGTAGCTCTTGAGGTCCTCCAGGGTCATGGAGCCGGGGACGGGCCCCTGGCGCAGCTTGGCGACGATCGCCGCGGCGATGGGACCTTCGAGGATCGCCTTGGGTCCCTCGGCGGCGAGCTTGCGCAGCGTCGCGGCGTAGGCCGGGTTCCTGATGATGTCGCCCTGCTTGTACCTGGTCCCGTCGGGCTTCGTGAAATAGGCGACGGCGTCCGGCGTCTGGGCCTGCGGCGCCCGCGAGGCGGCCGCGGCGGCCATGCGGCCGGGGACCGGGAAGCCCTGGTCGGCCAGCCGCTCGGGCTCGGCGAACAGCTGGCTCCATTTCAGCCTGCCGTGCTGGCTCTGGGCCAGGTGCAGCATGGCGATGGCGCCGGGCACGCCGGCCGAGCGGCCGGAGACCATCGCGGCGCCGTGGTTCATCGGCGTGCCATCGGGGTTCAGGAACATGTCCGGCGTGGCGCCGGCCGGAGCGCGTTCGCGGCCGTTGTAGGCGGTCACCTTGTGGGTCTTGGCGTCGTAGAAGACCATGAACGACCCGCCGCCGAGGCCGGAGCTCTGCGGCTCCACGAGGCCCAGGGTCGCCTGGACGGCCACCGCGGCGTCGACCGCCGAGCCGCCGCCGCGCAGCACCTTCAGCCCGGCCTCCACCGCCATGGGATTGGCCGCGGCGACCATGGCGTGGGGTGCGAAGGCGGACCTTACGGGCGCGGCGGCCGGGACCTGGGCGGCGGCGACCGGGGCCGGCGGGGCGGCGCCGGCGATCCCGAGGGTGATGAGGCTGGCGAGGGCGCCAAGGGGGGCGAATTTCAGGGCGCGACGAAACGAGGACACGGGTTCGGGGTGCTCCGGACGGGAAACCAGGCGCCACCTTTAAGGCGCGGATGCGTGGACAACAAACCTTGCGGTGTGCGAGGTCGGCTTCTCATGGAACCCGCCGCCGGCCTAGCGCTTCCGGGCGCCCGCAATCTGATCACCGACGTGCCGGGGCTGACCGTCGGCCAGGCCGAGGACGCCGCGGCCCGCACCGGGGTCACCGTGATCCTGCCCGACGAGCGCGCGGTCTGCGCCTGCGACGTGCGCGGCGGCGCCCCGGGGACGCGGGAGACCGACGCGCTCGCGCCAGAGAACCTGGTGGATGCGGTGGACGCCGTGGTGCTCGCTGGCGGCTCGGTCTACGGCCTGGGGGCGGCGGACGGGGTGACCGCCTGGCTGGGCGCGCGGGGCCGCGGCTATTCGCTGGCGGCCAGCGCCGAGGTCCCACCCTCGCCGGTGGTGCCGGCCGCGATCCTGTTCGACATGGCCAACGGCGGAGAAAAGGCCTGGGGCGAGGCGCCGCCCTACCGCGATCTCGGCCGGGCGGCGGCCCAGGCGGCCTCGCACCAGTTCCAGCTGGGCACCGCCGGCGCCGGCATGGGCGCCATGGCCGGCGCCCTGAAGGGCGGCATAGGCTCGGCCTCGATCCGCTCCACCGACGGCTTCACGGTGGGGGCGCTGGCGGCGGTGAACAGCTGGGGCTCGGTGGTCGCGCCGGGCGGCCGCACCTTCTGGGCGGCGCCGTTCGAGATGGTCGAGGAGTTCGGCGGCCTGGGCGCCGCGGGCCTGCGCGCCGCGCCGGAGGAGTGGGGCCTCGCCAAGGGTGCGGCCTCGCTGCGCAACACCACCATCGCCTGCGTGGCCACCGACGTGGCGCTGACCCCGGCCCAGGCCAAGCGCGTGGCGATCATGGCCCAGGATGGGCTGGCGCGGGCCATCCGGCCGATCCACGCGCCGTTCGACGGCGACGTGGTCTTCGCGCTCTCCACCGGGCGGCAGACCTGCGCGGAGCCGGCGCAGCTGACCGTGGCGCGGCTGGGCTCGCTGGCGGCCGACGCCCTGGCGCGCGCCGTGGCGCGTGCGGTCTATGAGGCGACGCCATGGCCGGGCTCCGACGTGCGCTGCTGGCGCGACCTGCCCGCCTAGAGCAGGCGCGCGAGATCGGCCGTGAGGCGGGCGATGGCCGGTCCCCAGCCCTCGCCCGGCTGCTGGCGATAGAGGCGCATCGCGGGATACCAGGGGCTGTCGGCGCGGTCCCGCAGCCAGCGCCAGTCGGTCTCGATGGCCGGCAGCAGCACCCAGGTCGGCCTGCCCATGGCGCCGGCCAGGTGGGCCACGGCGGTGTCCACGGAGATGACCAGGTCGAGGCCGCCGACGATGGCGGCGGTGTCGGCGAAATCGCGCGCGCCGCTGGCCGCCGGGTCGAGCTCGACGATGCGGGCCGGCAGGGCGCGCAGGCGCTGGGCGTCGGTGGGCGAGAGCGAGCGGTGGACGTCGTTGTCGTGGGCGGGATTGCCGCGGGTCATCAGGCCGATCTTGAAGCCCTCGCCCAGCGGCGGGGCCGGATCGAGCGCGCGCAGATAGGGCTCCGCGGGGATGGTCTCCGGCGTCACGCCCAGCCGGGCGGCCAGCGACCCGGCCATGACCCAATAGTCCGGGTCCGGGAAGTCGATGGCGCCGGCCGCGGCGAGGGTGCGCACGCCGAGCGCGCCGTCGAACAACCGATGCAGGGCGGGCGCGCAGACCAGGGTGACTTCGGCGCCTTGAGCCTGCAGGACCGGCGCGAAGCGGGCGAACTGGATCTGGTCGCCGAACCCCTGCTCGGGCCAGATCAGCAGCCGCTTGCCGAGCAGGGGCTCGCCGCGCCATTCGGGGAAGGGCAGGGCGGGCTTGGCCATGGCCGGCAGCTGGTGGCGGGCCTCGAACAGGGCGAAGCCCTCGGCGAAGCGGCCCTGGCTGAGCAGCAGGGTCCCCAGAATCCGGGCGGTGGCGTCCGCGCCGGGCGCGAGCGTCAGGGTCTTGCGGTATTCGGCCTCGGCCAGGTCGAGCCGGTCCCGGCGGCGGTGGATCCCGGCCAGATGGTGGTGCGGCTCGGGCTCCGTCGGCCAGCGGGCCGCGGCCTCGGCGTAGAGGGCCATCGCCTCGGCCAGATCGCCGGCGTCGCGCGCCTCGGCGGCGCGGGCCAGCCAAGCCGCCATGTCGTTGACTTCCGCTGTCACGCTGACACCCATGGCCCATGCGGCTGACGCAAGACAATATCGAGTCGGAATTCATGCGCGCCGGCGCCCTGCAGCAGGCCGGCCGGCTCGAGGAGGCCGTCGCCCTGTGGCGCGAGATCGCC
This sequence comes from Phenylobacterium sp., assembly GCF_035944335.1. Lineage (GTDB taxonomy): Bacteria > Pseudomonadota > Alphaproteobacteria > Caulobacterales > Caulobacteraceae > Phenylobacterium. Next base: position 26,066 of record NZ_DASZBG010000083.1, read on the forward strand.
GCCGCCGCGCCGCAGAGCCCGGAGGCCCGCGCAAACCTGGGCGGGACCCTGCTGGAGCTGGGCCAGTTCGACGCCGGGGAGATCGAGCTGCGCCGCGCCGTGGAGATGAAGCCGCAGGCCCATTGGGCGCACTACAACCTGGGCCGGCTGCACCAGCTCACGCGCCGCTGGGCGCAAGCCGAGGACGCTTTCCAGGCGGCGCTGGCGCTTGCGCCGAGCGACGCCAAGGTGCGGCTGGCGCTGGGCCAGCTCTATCTGGCGCAGGGCGACTACGCCCGCGGCTGGCCGCTCTACGAGGCGCGCAGCGAGGTCCCCAGCCAGAACGCGCCGCGGCTGACCCTGCCGGGCGAATGGGCCGGCGAGCCGATCGCCGGCCGCAAGCTCTTGATCTGGCCCGAGCAGGGCTTCGGCGACCAGATCCAGTTCGCCCGCTTCGCCCCGGTGCTCAAGGCCATGGGCGCCGACGTCACCCTGGCCGCGCCGCCCGAACTCACCGTCCTGTTCGCCAGCCTCGGCGTGCGGATCGCCGAACAGACGCCGGACAAGATGACCGTGGAGACGCCGGACGTCTGGACCCTGCTGCTCTCGATCCCCGGCCGGCTCGGCGCGACGCTCGAGACCCTGCCCCAGCCGCCCTATCTCGCGGTCCCGCCGGCGCGGCGCGCCCGGTGGGCCGGCCACGCGGCCAAGGGTGCGGTGGGCGTCGTCTGGCGCGGTCGCCCGACGCCCGGCAACACGCACCGTTCGCTGCCCTCCTTGGAGGCGCTGCGGGCCCTGGCCGAGGCCGGCGCGCGGCTCGTCGACCTCAGCGAACCGCTGGGCGATTTCGCCGACCTCGCCGCGGTTATCGAACAGCTCGACCTGCTGGTCACAATCGACACCGCCGCGGCCCACCTGGCCGGCGCGCTCGGCAAGCCGTGCTGGGTGCTGCTGCCCTGGTTCCGCACCGACTGGCGCTGGCTGGCGGGGCGCGAGGACAGCCCCTGGTATCCGTCGCTCCGGCTCTTCCGCCAGCCGGCGTTCGGGGATTGGGACGGCGCCATCGCGGCCCTCGCGCGGGCCTATGCCGCACAATTCCGCAGTTGAAACCGCCCGCGCCGGTCGCTAGATAGCCGTCCCTCGCCGCAAGGCGATGCGCGCCCGTAGCTCAGCTGGATAGAGCATCAGACTACGAATCTGAGGGTCGGACGTTCGAATCGTTCCGGGCGCGCCATTTT
>NZ_DASZBG010000084.1:0-3962 GCF_035944335.1 Phenylobacterium sp.
CATGCCGATCGTCGTGCCGGCCGCGACCATGGCGATCTGGTGGTAGCGGGCGGCGAGCAGGCTGGTGGCGATCTGGGTCTTGTCGCCGATCTCCACGAAGAAGAATGAAATCAGCGTGGTCAGGAACACCCCGCCCCGGCTCCTGGTCGCGGCCTCGTCGTCGGCCTTGTCGGGGATCAGCGCCCAGGCCGCCATGGCGATGAAGGCGGCGCCCACCGCGATGCGGAACGGCCGCCCCGACAGCCAGTCGGAGACCAGGTAGCCGAGCGTGGCGGCCAAGGTGTGGTTGAGGATCGTGGCGCCCAGGATGCCCAGGATGATCGGCACGGGCTTGCGGAACTTGGCGGCCAGCACGATGGCCAGCAGCTGGGTCTTGTCGCCGATCTCGCCGATGGCGACGACGGCGGTGGAGGTGAAGAAGGGTTCGAAGGTCACGGCGGATGCTCGGGGCCGGTGTTGACACGACGACGCGGCGACCCCCGCCGGCCTCGGCCGAAGGTCCGCATCGTCGGTCTCGCCAATCGGATCGCTGGGCGATCCGGCGTCCGCGCCACGCCCGAGGCTCTTTGGAAGCCGGGCGATTGTGTTGACGCGGACTTCGCTGGAGGTGCGAACGGCTACTCCCCGAAGACGCCGCGCTTCTAGCGGACGGCGGCGGCCCCCACAACGAAAAAGGCGGCCGCCGGGGCCGCCCTCTCGTCATCGGCTTTCAGGGTCGTCGCTCAGCGGTTGAGCGCACTTTTCAGGGTGTCGCCGGCGCGGAACCGGCAGGTCGCCGAGGCCGCGCGCTTGACGGTCTCGCCGGTGCGTGGATTGCGCGCGGTGCCGGCCGGGCGCTTGACCGGAACGAAGGAGCCGAAGCCCACCAGGCGGACTTCCTTGCCTTGCCTCAGCGAACTGGAAACCGACGTGATGAAGGCGTCCAGCGCCTGCTTGGCCTGAGCCTTGTTCAATCCAGCCTTGTCGGCGATCGCGGTGACCAGTTCGGCTTTGGTCATTGGTGTCCTCCCAGCTCTTTTTTGTTTCTTCTTAGCCCGAGCGGGGTCGCCATCGCCTGCGCCCCGTCGCCCAGTTCGCATTTAAGGACCGGACAAGCTCGGCCGTCAAACGAGAGCGGCGCGGGAATCCTCCCGCGCCGCTCGGCTGTCACAAGATGTGATCGGACTTTGGCCGTCTCGCCGTCCTGACCGCTCGGTCACGCAGCAGAACGGAAACGTGAAGATCACATTTCCGGGCTGTCGCTGCTGATGCTCGGTCGCGCAGCCGAACGGAAACGTGAAGATCACCTTTCCTGGCTGTCGCTGCTAGTGGGTGATCAGGCCCCCCACGTCGGGGGCGTCGGCGTCATCGGCCACCGACACCGGCGGCTGATCGGCCTCGTTCCACTCGATCGGCACCGGCTGGCGGGTGAGCGCATGCTTGAGCACCTCGTCCATGGTGGACACCGGGATCAGTTCGAGGCCGTTCTTGACCGAGTCCGGGACGTCGGCGAGGTCCTTCTCGTTCTCCTCCGGGATCAGTACGGTCTTCACGCCCGACCGGAGTGCGGAGAGCAGCTTCTCCTTCAGCCCGCCGATGGCCGTCACCCGGCCCCTGAGCGTGACTTCGCCGGTCATGGCGAGGTCGGCCCGGATCGGGATGCCGGTCAGCACCGAGACGATGGCGGTCGCCATGGCCGCGCCGGCGGACGGACCGTCCTTGGGCGTGGCGCCGTCCGGCACGTGGATGTGCACGTCGGTCTTCTCGAACATCGGCGGTTCGAGGCCGAACTTGGTGGCCCGCGACCGGACGTAGGAATTCGCCGCGGAGATCGACTCCTTCATCACGTCCTTGAGGTTGCCGGTGATCGACATGCGGCCCTTGCCGGGCATCTTGACCGCCTCGATGGTCAGGATGTCGCCGCCGAACTCGGTGTAGGCGAGCCCGGTGATGATACCCACCTGGTCCTCCTTGTCGGTCTCGCCGTAGCGGAACTTCTTGACGCCCGCGTACTGGCCGAGCCGCTCGTCGTCGATGGTGATCGACAGCAGCTTCTCACGCCCCAGGTCGCGGACCGTCTTGCGCGCCAGGTTGCCCAGCTCGCGCTCCAGGTTCCGGACGCCGGCTTCGCGGGTGTAGTAGCGGATCAGGTCGCGGATCGCCTGGTCGGGCACCACGAACTCTTCCGGCTTCAGCCCGTGGTCCTTGGTGACCTTCGGCAGGATGTGCCGCTTGGCGATCTCCACCTTCTCGTCCTCGGTGTAGCCGGGGATGCGGATGATCTCCATGCGGTCCAGCAGGGGCTGGGGCATGTTGAGCGTGTTGGCCGTGGTGACGAACATCACCGGCGACAGGTCGTAGTCCACCTCCAGATAGTGGTCGGCGAAGGTGGAGTTCTGCGCCGGATCCAGCACCTCCAAGAGGGCCGAGGACGGGTCGCCCCGCCAGTCGGAGCCCATCTTGTCGATCTCGTCCAGCAGGAAGAAGGCGTTGGTCGACTTGGCCTTCTTCATCGACTGGATGATCTTGCCAGGCATCGAGCCGATGTAGGTCCGCCGGTGGCCGCGGATCTCGGCCTCGTCGCGCACGCCGCCCAGGGAGACCCGGACGAACTCGCGCCCCGTCGCCTTGGCGATCGACTTGCCGAGCGAGGTCTTGCCGACGCCGGGCGGGCCGACCAGGCACAGGATCGGACCCTTCAGACTGCCCACGCGGCTCTGCACCGCCAGGTACTCCAGGATCCGTTCCTTGACCTTCTCCAGGCCGTAGTGGTCGCCTTCGAGGATGTCCTCGGCCCGTTGCAGGTCGATCGGCTTGATCTTGCCCTTGCCCCACGGGATCGACAGCAACCAGTCCAGGTAGTTGCGGACGACTGTCGATTCCGCCGACATCGGGCTCATGTTCCGCAGCTTCTTCAGCTCGGACTCGGCCTTGGCGCGGGCTTCCTTGGAGAGCTTGGTCTTCTTGATCCGCTTCTCGAGATCCATGAGCTCGTCGCGGTGGTCGTCCTGCTCGCCCAGCTCCCGCTGGATCGCCTTCATCTGCTCGTTCAGATAGTACTCGCGCTGGGTCTTCTCCATCTGGCGCTTCACGCGGTTACGGATCTTCTTCTCCGTCTGCATGACGCTGATCTCGCCCTCCATCAGGGCGTAGACCTTCTCCAGGCGCTTCACGACGTGGGCGACTTCCAGCAGCTGCTGCTTCTCGGCGATCTTCACCGACAGGTGACTGGCGACGCGGTCGGCCAGCTCGCCCGGATTGTCGATCTGCGGGATCGCGGCCAGGGCCTCGGGCGGCACCTTCTTGTTCAGCTTCACATAGTTCTCGAACTGCTCGACGACCGCGCGCGACAGCGCCTCGGCCTCCGAGGTCCCGGCGCCTTCCTCGGCCACATGGGACACCGAAGCTTCATAGAATTCCGACTGCGCGGTGAACTCGGCGATGCGGGCGCGCTCGCGGCCTTCGACCAGCACCTTCACAGTGCCGTCGGGCAGCTTCAGGAGTTGCAGGACGGTGGCCACGACGCCGACGTCATAGATGGCGCCCGGCGCCGGATCGTCGTCGTCCTTGTCCTTCTGGGTGGCGAGCAGGATCTGCTTGCCCTCGTTGCGCATGGCTTCTTCCAGCGCGCGCACCGACTTCTCTCGGCCGACGAACAGCGGGACGGGCTGGTGCGGGAAGACCACGATGTCGCGCAGCGGCAGGATGGGGAGGATCTTATTCTCGGACATGATGCTTCAACTCCTGGCCTGCCCGATTGGGTCTCGGGACAAGGCCGCCGGATCGTGGTCACTCAGACGATGCGCCTGAGTCGGACGACCCGTCCGCCGTCTGGGCGGTGAAACTAGGGATTTATGTGGACGGTTTCGCACCTTGTTCAAGCGGAGCAAGGCCGTTGCGCGACACTGCGCCTCATCGCCGTCCCGAGGTTAGCTTGACCGGGGAACGGACGGGGTTCGGCGCAAGGTTGTGCCCTTCCACGA
>NZ_DASZBG010000085.1:0-115128 GCF_035944335.1 Phenylobacterium sp.
ATCCCGCCGCACAACGCCGGCGAGCTGATCGAGGCCTGCCTCACCCTGCTCGACAACCGCGACGCCACCACCGCCGAGCTGATGGCGCACGTGAGGGGCCCGGACTTCCCGACCGGCGGCGTCATCGTCGAGCCGCACGCCTCTCTGCTGGAAACCTACGAGACCGGCCGCGGCGGGGTGCGGCTGCGGGCGCTCTGGGACAAGGAGGACCTCGGCAAGGGGACCTATCAGATCGTCGTCACCCAGATCCCCTATCAGGTGAAGAAGGCCGACCTGGTCGAGCAGCTGGCCGAACTGATCGAGGCCAAGCGCGCGCCCCTGCTGGGCGATGTGCGCGACGAGAGCGCCGAGGACGTGCGCCTGGTCCTCGAGCCCAAGAGCCGCAACGTCGAGCCCGAGGTGCTCATGGAGAGCCTGTTCAAGCTCTCCGACCTGGAAACCCGCTTCAGCGTCAACCTCAACGTCCTCGACGCGCGCGGCACGCCGGGCGTGGTGGGCCTGCGCCAGGCGCTGACCGCCTTCCTCGACCACCGCCGCGAGGTGCTGGTCCGCCGGGCCCGCCACCGGCTGGCCAAGATCGAGGCCCGGCTGCACATCCTCGACGGGCTGATGATCGCCTACCTCAACCTCGACGAGGTGATCCGCATCGTCCGCTACGAGGAGGAGCCCAAGCAGAAGCTGATCGAGGCCTTCACGCTCTCCGAGCTGCAGGCCGACGCCATCCTCAACACCCGCCTGCGCCAGCTGGCCAGGCTGGAGGAGATGGAGATCCGCCGCGAGCACGCCGAGCTCAGCGAAGAGCGCGACGGCATCCAGGCCATGCTGGCCTCCGACCGCGCCCAGTGGAAGCTGGTGGCCGCCGGCCTGCGCCAGGTGAAGGCCGCGCTCGGCAAGCTCAACGACCGCCGCTCGATCTTCGCGGAGGCGCCGCAGGTCGACGCCGAGGCGGCCATCGAGGCCATGATCGTGCGCGAGCCGATCACCGTCATCCTCTCCGAGCGCGGCTGGATCCGCGCCGCCAGGGGCCGGGTCGAGGACCCCTCGGAGCTGAAGTTCAAGGAAGGCGACGGCTTAAGCTTCCTGGTGGCGGCCGAGACCACCGACAAGCTGCTGATCTTCGCCTCCGACGGCCGCTTCTTCACGCTCGCCGCCGACAAGCTGCCCGGCGCGCGGGGCCACGGCGAGCCGCTGCGCCTGATGATCGACCTCGACGACCGCGTCGACATCGTCGACCTGTTCGTCCATCGCCCCGGCGCGAAGCGAGTGCTGGCGTCTCGTGAGGGGTATGGCTTCATCCTGCCGGAGGAGGAGGCCATCGCCTTCCGCCGCGCCGGCAAGCAGGTGCTGAACGGCAAGCAGGCCCTGGTCTCCCTGCCGCTGGGCGAGGCCGACCACCTGGCGGTGATCGGCGACAACGGCAAGCTGCTGGTCTTCCCGACCGCCGAACTCCCCGAGATGCCGCGCGGCAAGGGCGTCAAGCTGCAGTCCTACCGCGAGGGGGCCTTGCGCGACGCCACGACCCTGAAGGCCGACGAGGGCCTGGCCACCGTCGACGCGTCGGGCCGCACCCGCGTCTGGCCCGAATGGCGCGACTGGCTGGGCCGCCGGGCCAGCGCCGGCAAGCTCGCGCCGAAGGGCTTCCCCGCGACCAAGCGGTTTCGGCCCAGGTAACCGCCACCCACAGGGCTGTCATCCCGGTCTTCGCGTGCCGCGAAACCGGGATGACAGCCCTGCGCACCCCCCACTTCCCCTGCGCCCCGCCAATCCCTACCTCTCTCCCATGGCCGTCGCCTTCACCCGCGAGGAAGACTACGAGTCCCAGGCCGCCAACCTGCCGGACCGTCCCGTCTCGCCGCATCCGAACCTGGTGACCGCCACCGGCCTGGCCGCCATCGAGGCCGAGCTCGCCGCCGCCCGCGCCGCCTATTCCGCGGCCCAGGAGCACGGCGGCATCGCCCAGGACCGCACCGCCATGGCGCGCGCCACCCGCGACCTGCGCTACTGGGCCGCGCGCCGCGCCAACGCCCAGCTCACCGAGCCCACCGGGGATCCCGACAAGGTCCTCTTCGGCCGCACCGTGGAGTTCGAGCGCCAGGACGGCCGCCGCCAGGCCTTCCGCATCACCGGCGAGGACGAGGCCGATCCGGCCCACGGCAGCGTCTCCTACGTCTCCCCGCTCGCCGCGGCCCTCTTGGGCAAACAGGTGGGCGACGAGGCCCGCGTCAACGGCGCCGCGGTCGAGATCACCGCCGTCCGCTGAGCGGCCCCCGCATTTCAGCTCTGCAATTGAATGGACAGGACGTGCGCGAACGGCGAGGTTCGGCGTCCCTTAACCTATGATGAGAACCGGAAACCCCATGCGCATCGTGACCCTCACGGCCATCGCCGCCGCCGCCCTGGCGCTCGGCGCCTGCTCGCAGAAGACCCAGGACAGCGCCGCGGCCACCGGCAATGCGGCCGCCACCACCACCGCCTCGGCCGCCAGCGACACCGCCCACAACACCGCCGCCGCCGCCGACAAGACCGGCGCGGCCGTCAGCACGGCCGCCGACAAGACGGGCGCCGCCATGAGCACCGCCGCCGACAAGACCGGCGCCGCCGTCGCCAAGGCCGACCGCAAGGCCGACGCCGCCGCCGCCGCCGCCGCCAAGCAGAAGTAGGCGGGCGACCCGACCCTCCCCCTCTTTGGGGGAGGTGGTCCAAAGGACCGGAGGGGGCTTCCGCTCAAACCGCGCCGCTGCGCGTTCTGAGTGGAAGCCCCCTCAGTCGCTTCGCGACAGCTCCCCCAAGAGGGGAGCATCCCGGCCCGCGCCTACTTCCCCGCCGCCTCCCGTTCCCCGCGCCGCGCCCCGGCCAATATGCCGGGCAGGGAATAATTCCCCTCGTGGCAGGCGTATTCGAACAATCGCTGGTCGCTGCGCTTCAGGGCCATCTCGCCGCGCCACCGCGCGGTGTAGATCACCGGGTCCTCCACCGCGAACTCATAGAACAGCTCGTCGGGGCCGCTGCGCGTGAACCGCTCCACCACCTTGGTCGCCTCCGAGACGGCGAAGTGCAGGCCGCGCACGGTGACGCCGGCGTGCATCCCCTCGGTCTCCACCACCAGCGCATCGCCCTCCCAGCGCCCGATGCAATCGCCCAGCCACGAGCGGGGCAGGGGGCTGGGCCGCCAGGTGTCGCTCAGGCGCACGATGCGCGCGTCGTGGTACTTCTCGGTCAGGATCACCACGTCATCGCGGGTCTGCAGGATCTGCAGCAGGTTGGAATCCGGCGCCACGGCCAAGGGCGCACCGGTCGCCATGTTGGCCAGGCACCGCTCCGGCCCGTTCAGGTCCTCGGGGTCCTCCAGCTTCTCCTCGGCCCAGACGATGCCCGCGCGCCAGCGCGCCAGGCCGGCCTTGTCATAGGGGATCCGCCCGTCCGGCGGGTCGATGATCCAGGACGAGCGGATCTGCCCCTTCACCCGCGCCAGCCCGTCGCCGCGGTCCACCCACTCGTTCTCCGCCTGGCCCACCTCGCCGGGCTTCGAGGGCAGCAGCCCATGCATCGCCCGCCGCGGCGCCTCATAGGCCGCCGCCTGCGCCTCCGTCAGCACCAGCCCCTTCAGCTCCGCCGGCCGCTCCAGGTCGGTATAGCTGGCGGTGGTCCAAACCCCCTCCAGGTCCCGCCTGGGGTAGGCCGGGCGCCGAGCTCCCGCCCGGGACGCGCCCCGCGCCGCCCCGGCCGCCACCGCCGCCAGCCCAAAGCCCAACACCCCCCGCCTGCCAATCATCCGCCCCACTCCCCCGTGCGATGGCAGCGTTACGTGGAAGCGTCGGAGCGTCAACGCCCCGCCCCCCAAGTTCCTCCCCCTCCGGGGGAGGTGGCCCAAAGGGCCGGAGGGGGCTTCCACTCAAACCGCGCCGCCGCCGCACCGAGGGCCGCCCGCTACCTCCCCCGCGCCCCGCGCGGCGGGAGGGGGGACCGCCCGCCGACGCCCGCCGGGCCGAAGAGCGGGTGGTGGAGGGGGAAAGCCGGTGGGGGGGCGTCAGCGCAGCTTCATTCGGGCGGCGATGTTTTCTCGGAACGGATCTGCAGATATCTACCGAGCCCGCCGCCTAGGCCGGCGCCAATTCCCAACCCGATATCCTCGTGCCCTATGCCTCCTCCAAGGAAGAAGCCGGTCACCGCGCCGATGGCGATCAGTACGAAGGTTATCGGGTCTAGTTTCACCTCAGGAACATGGACTGCCCCCCGCACGCGCTCAAGCTCTAGCCGCGCTCGGCCGTCGACCGCCGCCTTCGACCGCGCAGGGGACCTTCCTCGCCCGCGCCTCGGACGACCACACCCGCCCCATCTTCGACCTCAAGGGCCAGACCGACCAGTACGCCCTGAAGTTTATCAAACCGCGCTAACCTCCCACGCGCCCCGCGCGGCGGGAGGGGGACCGCGAAGCGGTGGAAGGGGGCGCTGTCGCCGCACCGAGTCTGCCGCTGCGACCTCGTCTCAGGACAACCCACGGCTGAGACAATTCCCAGTCTCGCGGCCGAAGTTCCCCTTTTCTGAAGAAATGGTAAAAGCTTGGCCGTAACCTGTTGGGGACGGGATCATGAAGGACTGGTTGCTCGGAAGTCCGGGCTTGGGAAAGGGCGTCGTCGTTTGCAGCGTCGCCGCTGGGGTCGTGATGGTTCTGGCCCTACTCTTCGCGCACAGTCTGATCGGCTTTGGCGTCGGCGCGGTGATCGCCGCCTTCCTTTGGGCGGGCCTGTGGAACGCCGGCGTCACGCGGGTGCCGGTCAAGCACCGCGCCACCGTGGTCTGGCTGGGCGCACGCCAGAAGGGCGCCGAACTCGGCGAAGGCCTGCACTGGATATTTCCCGGCCTGATGACCGTCGGGGACGTCTACGACATGCGCGAGCAGACGCTGGTCGTGGCCGAGGTGCCTATCCACACCCGCGACAAGATCATCTCCAAGGTCTCGGTGAGCATCCAGTGGTCGCCGAAGCCCGGCCAGCTCTACTACCTGGGCGACATCGCCGATCCAGGCGCCGCGTTCGAGGCCGAGGTCCGGGAGATCATCCGCGCCTATAGCGTGGGCCAACAGGGCATTGACCGGCTGATCGACATGGACGTGGCCGAGACCCTGAAGGTGACGATCCGCGAATATCTCCAGCGCCGCTGCGCGGGCAAGGCCAGCAAGGTTAAGTTCAACACCAACGGCGAGGTGGAATACCCGCTGGATAACGACACCCAGCCCTGGGGCATGGATATCCGCAGTGTCGCGGTCACCAGCTTCGGCCTCGACCAGACCGTCACCACCTCCGCCGCGCGGACGGAGGTCGCCCGCGCCGAGCGCGCGGCGGCCGACATTCTTCGCCTGGGCGTCCTGGAGACCGTCGCGGCGCTTCGCCAGCAAGGGCTCGACCCGGTCATCGCCCTGGAGGAGGGCAACCTCCTGCTGTTGCCGGACCGCGCCTCGCCGCCGGTTCGGCGGTGGTCGGTCACCGGCCTAGACGGAACCATCGGTAGTCTGGTCAACGGCGTCCTCACTGCCATGGGCAAGGGGCCGTTGCCGCTCAATGTGACCCCGGGCCCGGCGAAGGCCGACGCGTCATGACGGGAGAGGTTTCCGGCCGCATCAGTATGTGGATTCCGACCGGATTCGCCGTGTTGGTGGGCGCGGGGCTGATCGCCTTGCAGGCGCCGAAGTTGCTGCATCCGTCCACGGCGTTGGCCATGACGGCGCGGGCGCCTCAACCGTCATTCTCGTGCGGCAAGGCCACGGTGCCGGCGGCTGTCGCCATCTGCGGCAACCCCGATCTCGCCGCCCTCGACGCCAAGATGGGCGATCTCTACGCGCCGCTGGTGAAAGCCCGCCCCGGCCTCCGCGCCGAGCAACGCGCCTGGATTCGCCGCCGCAACGCCCAATGCGGCGGCGATGTCGACTGCCTGCGCAAATCCCTGTCCGTGCGCGTCGATCAGCTCAAGGCCGATTAGGCATCCAGCTGAACCGCATTGTCGCGCCCCGCCCTAGCGATACTTTGGGAGGGGCAGACTACTGCGCTGTAGTTGGAAAGGTCGAAAGCACCCGATAGGAAAGGTGCGTGTTGGTCGCGTCCAGCACTTCCACTCGCACACCCTTAAACCCGATAATCTTGCTATCCTTCAGGTCGTATTGGACATCCTGGGAAAAGGGCGGCCTCGCGAGATCGCCGGCGAATTCGCGGTAGAGGAACTTGATCGTGTCGCCGGAGCGGCCGTTGTAGATCAACTCCTGCCTGAAGCCGGGGGTGTCGACGTCGGTCACTCGCGTATGTTCGACGATGGGTTTGGGCGTCATGTTCATTGTGCAGACACCGGGCCGAATGAAGCCTTTCACAATCGTCGTATCGCCTTCCTTCGCGCACAGACCGCCGGGATAGGGAAAAGTCCCAAGCAGCGCGTCATGAGAAGTCATTCTGCTTGAATAATAGTAGATGAAGTTTGCGTCTCGCTCTTGAGCCCTTAGTTTTCCGGGCGGGATCACGAACTTTTTCAGGATCACGCCATCGCCCCATTCAAGCTGGTTCTTGAGAAGCAGCGCGTCGTAAGTGGTCAGCTTGCCCTTCTCCACAATGGTGTCGCCCAGTTCCGCCTCAGCCACGGAGTTCAGGGTGGGCCGATCAATAATGTCGGAGCGTGGAGAGATCGCCTGGGTGCTGGCACAGGCGGCTACGCTGGCTGCCAACAGAGTTATTCCTATGATCTTCGACATAAGTCCCCCGTCGATTTTCTGTAGGTAAACAGAGCACTCCCATAACTGGCAATCGAAATTCGAATCGACCGGAGGATCAACGATCGCACCGGCTCCAGTGCCTTGAGCCGACAGCGGGCGCGGTTGATGAGTTCGGGGAAGTTCTAGTCACGTGGTCGGACCATCACGGCGATGTGCATGTAGTTTGTAGCCGCCCCCTCACACCCCCTCCGTCGCCACATCCCCCGCCACCCGCGAGTGCCACATCACCCGCGGGTCGCTCATGTCCCACGGCATGGCCCGGTGCAGCAGGCAGCGGTTGTCCCAGAGCACCGCGTCGCCGGCCGTCCAGCGGTGCTTCCAGATGCGCAGCGCCAGCCAACTAGGGTTCGATCCCACGCCGGCTGTAGTTGCCCGCGACATCTGGTTGTCGCTTCAGCGCTGCCGCTAGGTCGGCCTTGCCCTCGTCGATCCTGCCGAGGCGGATCTTTGCGATGCCGCGCCCGTAGAGGGGGCTCGCCACGCGGGAATAGGAGAGCGCAGCGTCGTAATCCGCCAGGGCAGCGGCGTAGTCCGCGCGGCGCAGATTCAGGAAGCCACGCGAATCCAGGGTAGCAAGGTCAGCGCGCCTGCCTACCGCCGCATCGCAATAGGTCTTCGCCCGATCGAGCTCGATATTGGCGACGGCACGGGAGAAGCACGCGTTGCCCAGCGCCCCGGGATTATCTGGAGCGACCAGCAGGACGGCATCGTGATCCTCGACGGCGTGCTTGTAGTCGCCCAGCTCAAGGTATGCGAAGCCGCGGTTTGTGAGCGCCAGCGGGTCGCCGGGATGTTCCTTCAGCGCCTGGTTGGCTTCGCGGATTGCGCCCTCGTAGTCCTTATTCATAAGGCGTCGCCTCGCCTCGTAGTCGGACACGCTCTGGTGAAATCGCCCTCGTTGTTCCGCAGCGGCATCGCCAACCGTCAGCGTGACCGCAACGAGAACGGCGAAAACCCGCAGCCGCCAATACATGCCGTTTCCCCCTCGCATCCGGTCATTCTGCGACAGCTGTGGGCTTTGATCTACCCCTGCGCGAGCACCCCCTCCGTCCCCACATCCCCCGCCACCCGCGAGTGCCACATCACCCGCGGCTCGCACATGTCCCACGGCATGGCCCGGTGCAGCAGGCAGCGGTTGTCCCACAGCACCGCGTCGCCGGCCGTCCAGCGGTGATGCCAGACGCGCGGCGGCTGGCAGGCGGCCTCGACCAGCTCGGCCAGCAGCCGCTCGCTCTCCGCCGCGTCCATCCCCGGAATGCCGTAGGCGTGGCGCCCGATGGCCAGCGTCTTGCGCCCGGTCTCCGGGTGGGTCTTCACGAGCGGCCTGAGCGGCGCCTCGCCGACGTCGAAGCCATAGCCGGAATAGGCGCTGCCCGCCTGGTGCGCGTGGCCGAGCTTGGCCTGGCTGTAGGCCAGGCTGTGGTGGGCGGAGAGGCCCGCCACCCGCGCCCGCACGCCCTCGTCCAGGGCGTCATAGGCTGCGCGCATGTCGGCGAAGCCGGTCTCGCCGCCCCCAAACTTGCTTGGCCGCGCCGCCACCTGGCAGGTGAACACCGCCCCCTTGGCCTGCACCGGCATGTAGGTGGAATCCTGGTGCCAGCCCATGTTGCCCTTGAGGATCTTGACCACGTCGTCGGACGCATCGTCGGGGCGCAGCGTGCCGTCGGAGCGGACGTTGGAGATCGGCGCCAGCTCGAACTCCAGCGGCCCGATGCGCCGGGCGAAGGCGATCTGGTCCTCCCGGCTCAGGTGCTGGCCCGGGAAGATCAAGAGCGCGTGGTCCAGCCAGGCGGCGTGGAGCGCGGCGAACCCGGCGTCGTCCAGCTCGGCCAGCCGCAGCCCGGTGACCACCGCGCCAAAGCTCGCGGGTAATTCCTCGATCTCGAAGGGCAGGGCGCTCGCCATGGCGCCAAGCTCGCGCCGCACGGCCCGCTTGGCAACCGGGGGGCGCCGACCTCTCCAGGTCCGTCATCCCCGGCCTTGTGCCGGGGACCCATAAACGCAGGCGGTTCCGAGAGGACGGCGTCGGCGCCGCGCCTTCCCGGCCGCCTCGGTGTCTATGGGTGGCCGGGACAAGCCGGCCATGACGGTCGGATGAGATAGGGCGGCGGCCAAAAAATTTGACTCCACGCCGCCCATATGTTCTACTTTTGTTCATGGTCGACCCCGCCCCCATGGCTGAGCGGCACGCGCTCGCCCTGGCTGAGCTCGCCGAGCTTGGCCTTGTACTGACGCGCAAGGTGCATGCGCGGGCCATGGCCGCCGAGACAGCGGAGGAGGAGCGGGCGGCCGTCCTGTGTTTCCACCGCATCACCCGCTCGCTGCGCCAGACCCTGGCGCTGGAGGCGCAGCTCGAGCGGCTGCGCAGCCGGCTGCTGCGCGAGGAGCTGGCGGCTGCCGAGGCGCGCATCGAAAAGGCGGTCGGGCGACGCAAGGCCCAGGTCAAGTCGGTGGTCGAGCGGCTGGTCTGGCGCGAGCATGAGGGCGACGAGGCCGACGCCTTGGTCGAGCACCTGGACGAACTGCTGAACGAGGACGCCCTGGCCGAGGACTTCCTGGCCACGGCGCTCGACGACCAGATCGAGCGACTGCGCGGCGACCTGGGGCTGAAGCCGGATGGCGAGGCCGGGCCGGACGAGCCCGCCGCCGTCATCCCCCGGTCGGGCGATGCGCCCGATCCGGGGGACCCAAGCGGCGCTTCCAGTCCTGAGTCTCGGCCTGGCTCCCCCGCATCCCCCTGCGGGCGCGCGGCGGATGAGGCGGGTGGAATCGCCGCCTCGCCCTGGGCCGGAACCTGGCCCGACTCCTCCTGACCGGCGGCACGTTCGGCGCCTCCGCGCGTTATCCGCGCCATGGTCATGCGTACGAAGACGTCTCTTGCCAACCACGCGGCCGCCCTGCTGGGCGCGCCGTTGATCCTGCTCGCCGTCCACCCGGCGGCGGCCTCGGTGTCGCTGTCCGACGCCTTTGGCGGGACCATCATCTCCACCTATCCCGACGGCCGCACCGCGCGGCTGTGGCTGCAGGCCTCGGGCGACTACACCGCCGAGGGCCGGCGCGGCGACCGCTCCAGCGGCCACTGGCGCCAGCAGGGCGAGCGGATGTGCCTGCGCCAGTCGCGGCCGTTCCCCTCGCCGTTCAGCTTCTGCACCCCCATGCCGTCGGGCGACAGCTGGACCGCCAAGGCCGTCACCGGCGAGCCGATCCGCGTGCAGCTGGTGCGCGGCCGCGACGGCGGCGCGCTGGCGTCGGCGGGCCGCCAAGGCTCGCGCTAGGCCGCGGTAATCGCCGACGGCGCGGTGACGCGCCTCGCTATTGCCCCTCGGAAGGCCTATATCTCCAGCCGTGCGCCGTCGGGCGAGTGCCGCCAGCGAAGCGGTCGATCGGACCCGGCATGGCGTCGCGACCCCACGGACGCGTCAGCGTGCCGATCCTCATGCAATATGTCGGCGTCGCCTCGGTCATCGTGCCGGTGCTGCTGGTCGCCGGCCTGCTCGCCCTGTCCTCGCGCCGTCGCGCGCGGGAGCCCTTCGTCCCCGATCCGCCCCTCGTCCTCGATCCGAAAGAGCCCGTCCCATGACCAGCTACAACCCGCGCGAACAGCAGCCGGTGCGCCGCGACCTGACCGATCCGCGCTCCTGCGCCGGGCCGTCGCCGCAGCTGCGCCGCACCATCCTCAACGACATCCGCAGCACCCGCGGCCGTCCGGCCTAGGGGGCGCCGCCGCCATGGGCCTCTTCGACTGGTTCTCATCGCTCGCTCCCAGCGCCGCGGAGGTCCGCGCCGAGGTCTGGAAGCTGGGCGTCCGCCACCGTGGCGAGCCCCTCGAGGGCGCGCTCGCCGAGCTCAGGGACAGCGCCAACCCGCCGGCCCGCGTCGCCCTGCTGCGCGCCTGCGTGCACCAGCTTCGCCAGGCCTGATCGCCTCAGAACTTTTCCCGCCACGCCAGAGTTAGGCAGTGGGGAAAACTGAGGGAGACGATCCTATGACGAAGACTATCGCGCTCGCCGCTGCGCTCGCGATCTCCGCGACCGCGGCGGCGGCCCAGACGCCGAGCGCGCCCAGCACCTCGCGACTGCCGAGCATCCCGAGCCTGGTGACGGTGGACCTGCGCAACGTGCTCAACAACCTGGCGGTCAACCTCAACATCGACCGCGCCAACGTGCCCATCACCGCCCAGATCCCGATCAACCTGGCGGCCAATGTCTGCGGCGTGTCGGTCAACGTGCTGTCGGTCTCCACCGGCGGCCAGGCCAACTGCACGGCCAAGTCCGCGCCGCAGGAACTGACCCAGGCGGTGCAGCAGCAGATGGCGGCTGGCGGCTCGGTGGGCGGCGGCGCCCAGTCCTCGCAGACCGCCTCGCGCGGCACGGCCTCGGCCGGCACCGCGGCGGGCGGCGCTTCGGGGACCAGCGCCAACTCTTCCGGCGCCAACACCGCCCCGGCGCGTGTCGCCTCCGCCGCCCCGCCCGCGGCCCCGGCCGGGACCGGCGCTGCGCCGGCTCCCGCCGCGGCCCCGGCTCCTGCGGCGCCCGCCCAGGCTCCGGCCCAGGCCCAGGCCCAGGCTCCGGCTCCGGCTCCGGCTCCGGCTCAAGCCCAGGCCCAGGCCCAGGCCCCGGCCCCGGCTCAGGCTCCCGCCACCTCGAGGGGCGTCGCCACGGCTCCGGCCGCGCGCGCGCCGACCGGCGCGGCGGCCAACACGGCCGCGGTGGCCCAGCCCAACCCGAACGCCGCCGCGCCCTACGCGCCCGGCCACACCAAGCGCCACAAGGTCAAGCATCGCGCGCACCAGCGCACCGAGCGGCGTGACGACGACGATCGGCGCGGAGACTCCGACGACCGCCGCTAGGGCGTCCTAGAACACGCCCAGCGCCAATCCCGAGGCCAGCGCCGCGCCCAGCTCCGTGCAGGGCGCGAGCTGCGCCTCGGTGAGGGTCTTGGCCGCCAGGATCGCCTCGGGCGTCTGGGCCTGGGTGCCGACGATCAGCGGCTCGGCGATGGCCTTCAGCCGCCAGCCCGCAGCGATGCGCGCCAGCTGCCGGGCGGCCCCCGTCCCGTCGCTGCCGGCCGCGATCATGGCCGCGTAGGGCCGCCCGTTCAGCCGCTCCAGGCAGGGGTAGTAGGTGCGGTCGAAGAAGGCCTTCATCTCCCCGGACATGGAGGCCAGGTTCTCGGGACAGGCGAACAGGTAGCCGTCGGCGGCCAGCAGGTCGGCCGCGTCGGCCTCCTGCGCCGGCCGCAGCCGCACCGCCACCTCGCGCTCGCTCGCGGCGCCGGCGACCGCGGCCTGCGCCATCCGCCGCGCCGCCCCGGTCCGCGAATGCCAGACGATCAGCAGGGTCTTCATGGCCCCAACCTCTAGCATTGCGCCCCCCATTGCACCGCTGAAACGCACCCGGGCTTGCTTGCCCTAGGGGCGGCGAGGCAAGCTTCGCCCAACGACTTGGGGGGATATCGAATGACCCATCGCGCCAGCTTCCTGGCGGCCATCGCGGCCGTCTCGCTCGTCACCGCGCCCGCGGCCCAGGCTGCGCCCGCCGCCCACGCCGCGGCCGCCTCCGCCCGCGACCTGTCGCAGACCGCCACGCCCGAGGCCGTGGGCTTCGACAGCGCCCGCCTGAAGCGCCTCGACGACTACATGGCCGGCGTGGTCGCCAGCGGCCGCGTCGCCGGCATGACCACGCTTCTCGCCCGCCACGGCAAGGTGGTGGAGTTCAAGACCTACGGGAAGACGAGCCTCGCCACCGGCCAGGCCATGCCGAAGGACGAGATCTTCCGCATCTACTCCATGTCCAAGCCGCTCACCGGCGTGGCCATGATGATCCTCTTCGAGGAGGGCAAGTGGCGCCTCGACGACCCGGTCACCCGCTACGTGCCGGAGTTCAAGAACCTCAAGGTGATGGTCAGCGCCGACAAGGACGGCAAGATCACCGCCGTCGAGGACATGAAGCGCCCGCCGACCATGCGCGAGATCATGAGCCATACCGCGGGCTTCGGGTACGGCCTGGGCGACAAGCACCCGGTCGACAAGCTCTATCGTGAGAAGAAGGTGCTCTCGGCGACCAGCATGCACGACATGATCGAGCGCACGGCGGGCATTCCCCTGATGTACCAGCCGGGGACCGACTGGTCCTATTCCTCCGCCGTCGATATCCAGGGCTACATCGTCGAGAAGCTCTCGGGCGAGCCGTTCGGCAAGTTCCTGCACGACCGGGTGTTCGCGCCGCTGAAGATGAACGACACCGGCTTCTACACCGGGGCCGCCAAGGCGAACCGGCTGGCCGCCCTCTATGCGACCGATCAGAAGACCCACCAGATGGTCGTGGCCGACGACCTCTTCGGCAACACGCCGCCCGACTACACCAGGCCGCCGGTGTGGGAATCCGGCGGCGGCGGCATGGTCTCCACCACCAGCGACTACGCCCGCTTCTGCCAGATGATGCTGAACGGCGGCATTCTCGACGGCGTGCGCATCCTCTCGCCGGCCTCGATCGAGCTGATGGACACCAACGTGATCCCGCACAACGTGCTGGTGAACTCCAACGGCACCAGCGTCGTGCGCTTCAACGAGGCGGTGGGCTTCGGCCTCGACTTCCAGGTGGACAAGGACCCGCGCGCCGCCGGCTCGCTGGAGGGCAAGAACACCATGAGCTGGGGCGGCGCGGCCGGCACCTGGTTCTGGATCGATCCCACCAACGACATGTTCATGGTGGGCATGATCCAGCGGCTGGGCGGCAGCGGCGGCGACGACCTCGGGACCATGGCCCGCACGCTCACCTACCAGGCCCTGCTGCACCCGGAGAAATAACCAGGCCGTCATCCCCCAGATCAGCTTGCCGCTGACCGGGGGATGACGCCGCATTGCTTGACTTTCCGCTCCCTGCGTGCGCCCTTCCGCGCCTCGTAAATCACCTGTTTTCCCGGAAGAAATGCACGCCTACCGCACCCATACCTGCGGCGCGCTTCGCGCCGCCGACACCGGCAAGACGGTCCGGCTTTCCGGCTGGATCCATCGCAAGCGGGATCACGGCGGACTGATCTTCGTCGACCTGCGCGACCACTATGGCCTGACCCAGCTGGTGCTGCACCCCGGCTCGCCGGGCTTCGCGACGGTCGAGCACCTGCGCGCCGAAAGCGTCATCCGCGTGGACGGCGAGGTGGTGGCCCGCTCGCCCGAGACCGTGAACCCCAACCTGCCGACCGGCGAGGTCGAGGTGCGGGTGGCTGACCTGGCCGTGCTGTCGGCCGCCGCCGAGCTGCCGCTGCCGGTGTTCGGCGAGCCGGACTATCCGGAAGACATCCGGCTGAAGAACCGCCACCTCGACCTGCGGCGCGAGACCCTGCACCGCAACATCGTGCTGCGCAGCCAGGTGATCCAGTCGATCCGCCGCCGGATGATCGAGCAGGGGTTCCTGGAGTTCCAGACCCCGATCCTGACCGCCTCGTCGCCGGAAGGCGCGCGCGACTTCCTGGTCCCCTCGCGCCTCCACCCGACCAAGTTCTACGCCCTGCCGCAGGCGCCGCAGCAGTTCAAGCAGCTGCTGATGGTCTCGGGCTTCGATCGCTACTTCCAGATCGCGCCGTGCTTCCGCGACGAGGACATGCGCGCCGACCGCTCCCTCGAGTTCTACCAGCTCGACGTGGAGATGAGCTTCGTCACCCAGGAGGACGTGTTCGCGGCCATCGAGCCGGTCATGCACGGCGTCTTCGAGGAGTTCGCGGGCGGCAAGCCGGTGACCGCCTATCCCTTCCCGCGCGTCCCCTACCGCGAGGCGATCGCCAAGTACGGCACCGACAAGCCGGACCTGCGCAACCCGATCGTCATGCAGGATGTCTCCGAGCGCTTCCGCGGCGGCGGCTTCGGCCTCTTCGCCCGCATCCTGGAGGACGCGAAGAACGCGGTCTGGGCCATTCCCGCGCCGAAGGGGGGCTCGAGGGCCTTCTGCGACCGCATGAACAGCTGGGCGCAGGGCGAGGGCCAGCCGGGCCTCGGCTACATCTTCTGGAGCGAGGACCAGGGCGGCTGGGGCGGGCCGATCGCCAAGAACCTGGGGCCCGAGGCCACCGAAGCCCTGATGGGCCAGATCGGCATGGGGCAGGGCGACGCCGCCTTCTTCGTGGCCGGGGACCCCAAGGTGTTCCACAAGTTCGCAGGCGCCGCGCGCACCAAGGTCGGGACCGACCTGAAGCTCGTGGACGAGGATCGCTTCGAATTCGTCTGGATCGTCGACTTCCCGATGTTCGAGATGAACGAGGAGACCCACCGCGTGGACTTCTCGCACAACCCCTTCTCCATGCCGCAGGGCGAGCTGGAGGCGCTGACCGCCAAGGACCCCTTGGACATCCTCGCCTACCAGTACGACATCGTCTGCAACGGCTACGAGCTGTGCTCCGGGGCGATCCGGAACCACCTGCCGGACATCATGCTCAAGGCGTTCGAGATCGCCGGCTATGGCCCCAACGTGGTCGAGGCGCAGTTCGGCGGCATGCTCAACGCCTTCCGCCACGGCGCGCCGCCGCACGGCGGGCTCGCGCCCGGTATCGACCGCATCGTCATGCTGCTGGCCGGCGAGACCGCCATCCGCGAGGTGATTGCCTTCCCGCTGAACCAGCAGGGCGAAGACCTGATGATGAACGCGCCCTCAGAAGTTTCGGACAAGCAGCTGAAAGAGCTGCATATCCGGCTCAACCCGCCGATCAAGGGTTAGAGCGGATCTCGATCAGGTAGCGCGGCGGCGCGGGAACCGCCGGCACGGCGGGCGGGATGGGCGGCGTCGGGATCACGATCGTCCGCCCGTGGATCGAGATGTGCACGCCGGCGCAGCCCTTGACGCTCAGGCCCGATGGCAGGCGCGTGCGGCTGTCGCCGCAGGCCTCGTCCAGCTGATCCTGCGTCAGGCCGCGGGCGTGCGACAGGTCGGCGCCGCCGATCTGGCTGCGGCGCATGCTGGCGTCATGGAAGTCGGCGCCCTCGAAATTGCCGCCCATCAGCACCGCGGCGTCGAGCACCGCGTCGCGGAACGAGGCCTTCTCGAAGCGGCCCCAGGCCAGCACGGCGCCGCGCAGGGTGGCGTCGCGGAAATCGGCGCCGCGGGCGATCACCCGCGTCATGTTGGCCGCGGTCAGGTCCGCCGAGCGGAAGACGGCGTTGGTCAGGGTGGCCTCGTTGAAGTTCGATCCCTGGGCGGCTGAATCGCTGAGGTCGGCGCCGGCGAGGTTGGCCTCGGAGAAGATGCTGCCGCTGGCCTGGGTGTCGCGCAGCTTGGCGTTCGACAGGTTCGCGCCGGTGAAGTTGGCGCCCAGGATCTGCGAGTCCGTCAGGTCGGCGCGGGTGAGATTGGCGTCATTGAAGCGCGACGCCAGGAAGTGCGCCTCGCGCAGGTCCGAGCCCACGAACGAAGCGCCGGTAAAGTCGGCGGCCATGAAGTGGGCGCCGCGCAGCCGGCGGCCGGACAGCTCGCACCGGGGGCAGGAGCCGCCGAAGGTGGTCACCTTGGGGACTTCCTTGTCGCCCGCATGGGCCACGGCCGGCGCGGCCGCGGCGAGGGCGATCAGGGCCAGCAGGGTGTGGGTCGCTCGGCGCATGGGACGGGAGTTGATCTCCGGATTTCATTGTCCCTTTGCCCCGCGGGGCGCGAACACGCCACTTAATTCGCGGTAATCGTTGGGGATTAGCCGCCCTGATCTTCGCCCAGGCGGCCCGCACGCGCGCCGCAGGTCTCGCAGATCAGCGCCGCGCCCTTGCGCACCACCGCCACGTCGCCGCAGGCCGCGCAGACGTCCGCTGCGTCGAGGGCGCCGGCCCCCGCCGGGCGACTGGCGACGGGCAGGAACACCAGGTTGTCCGGCGCGGCTCCGCGCGAGAATCCGCGGGAGATGAACCGCGACGCCGGCTGCGGCTCCACCGTCGATGGCGGGCCGCTCTTTCCGTGACCCAGGCCATCGGCGTTCAGCTCGCCCGGATCGGCGCTCGCGAGGTCGTGGCGGCCCAGGTAGGAGATGCCGAGTTCGCGGAAGATGTAGTCGAGGATCGAGGTCGCCGATTTCACCGTGTCGTTGCCGGTGACCGGACCGGCCGGTTCGAAGCGGGTGAACACGAAGGCGTCCACGAACTCGTCCAGCGGCACGCCGTACTGCAGGCCGATCGAGACCGCGATGGCGAAATTGTTCATCAGCGAGCGGAAGGCGGCGCCTTCCTTGTGCATGTCGAGGAACACCTCGCCGAGTTCGCCGTCGTCGTATTCGCCGGTGTGCAGATAGACCTTGTGGCCGCCCACCGTGGCCTTCTGGATATAGCCCTTGCGGCGATCCGGCAGCTTGCGGCGGCTGCGCTCGCGCTCGACCACCCGCTCGACGATCCGCTCTTCGGGCTCCGGCGCCGCCTCGCGAACCGAACGGGGCTCGGTCATGGCGGGCAGGTCGAGGACGACCTCGGCTCCGGCGGCTTCGCGCGTCACGAGCACCGATACCGGGGCGATGGCCAGCAGCATCTCGATCTCCGCGTGGGAGGCGCGCCAGGGCAGCCGGATCTCCGCCATCGGCGGGATCGCCAGGGCTGGGGCGATCGCCTCCAGCATGGCCAGCTGCGCCGTCGCGCCGACCTCGGCTTCGGTCCGGAACACCTGCTGCTGCTCCGGCGTCAGGAACGGCGCGTCGGCCAGGCTGGCGTGGCCGAGCGCATACGCCTCGGCGACGGCGACGTCGGCCCGGGCGAACCCGGCGAGCGCCAGGACGTCGAGGTCGGGGTCCGCGAGCTGGGCGGCCGAGGCCCCCAGCACGTCGCGCACGAAGCCGTCGCCGATCACCTGCGGCCGGAACGCCTCGGAAAGGCGGCTCACGAAGGGCAGGGCGGCCTCAATGGCGGCCACCTCGTGGTCGGTGAAGCCGCGGCCGATCAGGGCGGCGCGGCCGACGCCCGGGGCGTCAGCGAGGTCGCCGTGGCCCAGCAGCCGGCGGTGCGCCGCCTGGCGGTCGGCGCCGACCGCGTCGAGGCCGCGCTGGGCGGCCGGCGAGACGACGCGCAGCAGTTCCCCGTCCGCCGCCTCCGCTCGGGCCGTGGGTCCCGGCCAGGCTCGCGCGCCGAAATCGGCGGCGCCTAGCCGCAGCGCCAGCTCCGGATCGGCGAAGATGGCCATGCCGCCGAGCAGGTCGCCCGCCCGCGCGGCGGCCTCGGCGGCGGTGCGATAGAGTTCGTGCGCCGTCTCGCGCGCCGCGTCGCCGGCGTAATCGAGCCCGTGGCTCACCAGCCAGTCGCCGAGCCCGGCCAGGCCAATCAGGACCGCGCCGTCGTCCAGCGCCAGCAGCGCGCGCGCCGCCAGCTCGACGGCGGCCTCGAAGGCCGCCACGTCGAAGGCGTCGCCCGACCAGAAGGCCATCAGGTTCACGCCGGCCCGCAGCGCCGGTTCGGGCGCCGCGATCGCCTCGGCGACCTCGAGGCTGGGCGCGAGCGCCACCGCCCCCGTCGCCCAGGCGGCTTTCGCAAGCCCGGCCAGGTCGGCGGGCGCGCCGCCGACCACCAGCTCCAGCATCGGCGCGGCCGGCGGCTCGGCGGCGGTCCAGGCGTCGTCGCCGGCGCGGGCCAGCGCGATGGCCTCCAGGATCAGGGGGTCGGTCGCCCCGACGGTGCGCGCCGCCTCTGCCGCGCGCGCCAGGCTGACATTCTGCCGCGGGTCGGCGCAGGCCTCCGCGTCGCCCTCGCAGCGCAGCACAGCGTCCATCACCGCCTGCATCCGCCGCGCCAGTTCCGCCGACGCCAGGCGCGCGGCCTGACGGCCCCGCGAGGCCGCGCAAGCCGTCTCGAGCGCGGCGGGCAGCGCCGGATCCTCGGCGCCCAGCACCCTGGCCGCCGGCGTCCGTGGGCCCTGGGCGAAGGCGATCGCGCCGCTCAGCAGCGCCTCGATCAGGCTGTCGCGGAATCGGGTGCGGGCGCGGACGTCCTTGAGGAGGCCTTTGGCCTGGGCCCGGGCGGTGAGCTCTTCCACATGGTCGGCGATCGCGGCTGCGAGATCGCTCGCCCCGCCCGACCAGTCGATCCAGGCTTCCACCTGGGCGCACGTCCAGTGCGCCGGAGCCTCGACCTCGATCAGCCGATCGGCGAGCTCCAGGATGCGTCCCTCGATCGCGGTCTTGCGCGCTTCACCGCCCATGAACCGACTCCCTTGTCCGAGGTTAGGCGGCGCTGAGCTCACCGAGCAATAGATGTTGCGGTCGCAGCTTGGTTCATCCCCAACATCTTGCTGTCGGGCGGCGCTGGACGCTCCCCGGGGCCCCGCCTATAGTCCGCCCGCGAACCGGCCTCATCCGAACCTCAGCGAGCCTCAGTGATCAGCCTCCTGAAGACCCTCTTCACCTGGTGGAACGGCGCCACCACCGGCATACGTTTCACGATCGCGCGGCGCGGCGTGTTCATCGGCCAGGACGAAACCGGCAACCGCTACTACGAGGCCAAGGACACCCGCGACAGCTATGACGGCCGCAAGCGCCGCTGGGTGATCTTCAACGGCTACGCCGAGGCCTCCAAGGTCTCGCCGGACTGGCACGGCTGGCTGCACCACACCTTCGTCGAACCGCCGACCGTGGAGCCGCTGCTGCGCCGGTCGTGGGAGAAGGACCACCTGCCGAACCTCTCGGGCACCATCTACGCCTACAAGCCGAGGGGCTCGATCGCCCGCGGGGGCGAGCGCCAGCCCGCCACCGGCGACTACGAGGCCTGGACGCCGAAGTAAGGCTTGAGCCCATGTCCCGCCGCTTTTCTCGCACCCTGGCCCTGAAGCGCGGCCTCTGGCTGGCTGCGGTGAGCGGCCTGGCCCTGGCCGGCGCGGTCGCCGCCCAGCCCGCGCCGCCGCAAGCGCCGCCCGCCCCCACGGCAGCCCCCGCGCCCGCGCCCGCCGCCGAGGAGGCGCCGCCAGTCAATGTGGCGACCCCGCAGCCGGTGGTCGTGCCGTCGATCACCGACAAGGACGTCGCCCCGGCGCCGCCCGAGCACGCCGAGACCGCCCAGACCAAGGCGCCCGATGTCCCGCAACGCCGACCCCGCTACGACATCGCGGTCATCCAGGCGCTCGACAAGGTCACCGCCGAGACCCTGCGGTTCGAGGCCGCGGTCGGCCGGCCGGTGCGCTACAAGACGCTGATCTTCACGGTGCGGGCCTGTGAGCACTCCGCCCCTGACGAGCCCACGGAGGACGCCGCGGCCTATGTCGAGGTGCTGTCCCAGCCGCGCGCCGAGCCCGGCCGCCCGGTGCTGCCGCCGAAACAGGCGTTCAAGGGCTGGATGTACGCCTCCTCGCCCAGCCTCAACCCGCTGGAGCACCCGGTCTACGACGCCTGGCTGATCACCTGCAGGGCCTCGGCGCCGCTGCCGGGCGCGGCCCCCGCGCACTGAAAATCGGCGTCGACGGCCAGCGCCCGTCCGAGTCGGTCTTGGTATTCGCGCCGGCCGATCTCGACCGCGCCGAACTGGGCCAGGTGATCGGTCATGAACTGGGCGTCGAGCAGGCGGTAGCCGCCGGCGATCAGGCGCGCCACGAGCTGGGTCAGGGCGACCTTCGAGGCGTCCCGGGCGCGCGAGAACATGCTCTCCCCGAAGAAGGCGCCCTTCAGCGCCACGCCGTAGAGCCCGCCCGCCAGCGCGCCGTCGCGCCAGCACTCCACGCTGTGCGCGAAACCCATCTCGTGGAGCTGCAGGTAGAGCCCCTCGATGGGCCGGTTGATCCAGGTCTCGGCCCGCCCTGGCGAGGGCTCCGCGCAGGCCAGCACCACCTGGTGAAAGGCGGTGTCCACGCGCACCTCGAAGGGATCGCCGCGCACCGTGCGCGCCAGCCGCGCCGAGACGTGGAAATGCTCCAGCGGGATCACGCCCCGCCGCTCCGGATCGATCAGGAAGACGCGGGCGTCCTCCCGCGCGTCGGCCATGGGGAAGACGCCCCGCGCATAGCAGGCCAGGAGATCGCGGGCGGAGAAGGTCTCCATGCGCCGGAGCCTACACCGCGGGCGGGGCCTGGGATTTGATCCAGTTCTCGAGCCAGTGGATGTTGTAGTCGCCGCGGATGATGTCCGGGTTGGCCATCAGCTCCTGGAACAGCGGAATGTTGGTGTCGATGCCGGCCACCACGATCTCCGACAGACAGCGGCAGAGGCGGGCGATGCATTCCTGGCGGTCGCGGCCATGGACGATCAGCTTGCCCACCAGGCTGTCGTAGTAGGGCGGTATCGTGTAGCCGGCGTAGAGCGCCGAATCGAGGCGCACGCCCAGCCCGCCCGGCGCGTGGAAATCGGTGACCAGCCCGGGCGAGGGCGCGAAGGTCCGCGGGTTCTCCGCATTGATCCGGCACTCGATGGCGTGGCCCTCGAAGACGATGTCCTCCTGGCGGAAGGACAGCGGCTCGCCCGCGGCGATGCGGATCTGTTCGCGCACCAGGTCGATGTCGGTGATCGCCTCGGTGACCGGATGCTCCACCTGCAGGCGGGTGTTCATCTCGATGAAGAAGAACTCACCGTTCTCGTAGAGGAACTCGATGGTGCCGACGCCGAGGTAGCCGATGGCCTTGATGGCGTCGACCACCACCTTGCCGATCTTGGCCCGCGTCGCCGCGTCGATGACCGGAGAGGGCGCTTCTTCGAGCACCTTCTGGTGGCGGCGCTGCAATGAGCAGTCGCGTTCGCCCAGGTGGACCACATTGCCGTAGCTGTCGGCGATCACCTGCAGCTCGATGTGGCGCGGCGTCTGCAGGTAGCGCTCCATATAGACCGCGTCGTCGCCGAACGCCGCCTTGGCTTCCGCCCGCGCGGTGGCGACCGCCTCGGCCAGGTCGTCTTCGGTCTGGGCGACCTTCATGCCACGCCCGCCGCCCCCGGCCGCGGCCTTGATCAGGACCGGGAAGCCGATCGTCTTCGCCGCCGCGAACGCCTCCGCCTCGGTGGTCACCGCCCCGGCCGAACCCGGCACCACGGGGATGCCGGCCTCCATCACCGCCTGCTTGGCTGTGATCTTGTCGCCCATCATCTTGATGTGCTCGGGCTTGGGCCCGATGAAGGTGAAGCCGTGGGCGCCGACGATCTCGGCGAAACGCGCGTTTTCCGAAAGGAATCCGTAGCCTGGGTGGATCGCCTGAGCCCCGGTGATCTCCGCAGCGGCGATGATCGAGGGGATGTTCAGGTAGCTCTTGGCGGCCGGTGGCGGGCCGATGCAGACGCTTTCGTCGGCCAGCCTCACCCACATGGAGCCGGTGTCGGCCTCGGAGTGCACGGCGACGGTGGCGATGCCCATTTCCTTGCAGGCGCGGTGGATTCGCAGCGCGATCTCGCCCCGGTTGGCGATCAGGATCTTCTCGAACATGGCGGCTACTCGATCACGACGAGCGGCTCGCCGAACTCCACGGGCTGGGCGTCCTCCACCACGATCTCCACGATCTTGCCGCCCTTGGGCGCCGGGATCGGGTTCATGGTCTTCATGGCCTCGATGATCATCAGGGTCTGGCCGGCGGTCACTGTGTCGCCCACCTTGATGAAGGCCGGCGCCTCGGGGGAGGGCTGCATATAGACCGTGCCGACCATCGGCGACTTCACGACGTCGCCCGAGCGGGTGATGGCCGGCTCCGCGGCGGCAGGCGCCGAGGCGGCCGCAGCCGCCGGAGGCGCGGCGGCAGGCGCCGGCGCAGGCGCGGCATAGTGCACGGCCGCGGCGGTCAGCTGCTTGGCCACGCGGATCTTCAGCCCGCCGTGCTCCACCTCGATCTCCGACAGGCCGGTGTCGGTGAGAATGTCGGCCAGTTTGCGCACCAGGCGCGCGTCGATCGGATCGGCGGGAGCCTTGGGACTGCTAGCCATGGAAATCAAATCCTCGTTTCTGGTGAGGCTAACGGGCGAGGCCCGCAGCGGCCTCGACAGCCAGTTCATAGCTCGCGGCGCCGAAGCCGGACACGACTCCCGTCGCCGCCAGGGACACAAAGGTGTTGCGGCGGAACGCCTCGCGCGCCGCCGGGTTCGTCAGGTGGCACTCCACCACGGGCACGCCCACCGCCCTGAGGGCGTCCAGGATCGCGACGGAGCTATGGCCGTAGCCGGCCGGATTGATCACGAGCGCTGAGGCCTTGTCGCGCGCCTCCTGGATCCAGTCGATCAGCTCGCCCTCATGGTTGGATTGCCGAAACACGACCTCGAACCCCAGCGACGCGGCGCGAGCTTCGCAGAGCTTGCGCACGTCCTCGAGGGTCTGATGGCCATAAATCTCCGGCTCGCGGGTTCCCAGCAGGTTGAGGTTGGGACCGCTAAGCACATAGATCGGTTTCGGCATTCGGCTCCGCCGTCGATTCCGGGCGTCTTGTAACGGTCGAGGCTAAGGGTCACAAGCAAGCGTTCATGAACCTGACCGTCAATGGAGAGCCCCGCCGCCTCGACGGCGTCGCCGACGTGGCCGCGCTGGTCGCCGCGTTAGGCCTCGATGGGCGCAAGGTGGCCGTCGAGCGCAATCTGGAGATCGTGCCGCGCTCGGCCTATGGTCGCACCGCGCTCGCCGAGGGGGACCGGATCGAGATCGTGCACTTCATCGGAGGCGGCTGAGATGGATGGATCGCAACCGGGCGCCGATAGCTGGTCGGTCGCCGGCCGCACATTCACCTCGCGGCTGATCGTCGGCACCGGCAAGTACAAGGACTATGCCCAGAACGCCGCCGCCGCCGAGGCCGCGGGCGCCGAGATCGTCACGGTGGCGCTCAGGCGCGTGAACCTCTCCGATCCCAGCCAGCCCATGCTGGTCGATCACGTGAAGCCCGACCGCTTCACTTTCCTGCCCAACACGGCCGGTTGCTACACGGGCGAGGAGGCGGTGCGGCTCCTGCGCCTGGCCCGCGAGGCCGGCGGCTGGGACCTCGTCAAGCTGGAGGTGCTCTCCAACACCAAGCACCTGCTGCCGGACATGGAAGAGACGCTCAGGGCGCTCAAGATGCTGGTCGCCGAGAACTTCCAGGTGATGGTCTACTGCTCGGACGACCCGGTCTATGCGAAGAAGCTGGAGGAGGCTGGCGCCGCGGCCGTGATGCCGGCCGCGGCCCCCATCGGCTCGGGCCGCGGCATCCAGAACCAGCTCAACCTCGCCCTGATCCTCGAACAGGCGACGGTTCCCGTGCTGGTCGATGCCGGCGTGGGCACCGCGTCCGACGCGGTGGTCGCCATGGAGCTCGGCTGCGACGCCGTCCTGATGAACACCGCCATCGCCGAGGCCAAGGACCCGATCCGCATGGCGAGCGCCATGAAGCACGCCGTCATCGCCGGCCGTGAAGCCTATCTCGCCGGCCGCATGGCCAAGCGGATGTACGCCGACCCGTCCTCGCCGCTGAGCGGACTGATCTAGCCGAGCTTCTTCAGCCCGCCGTCCTTGGCGACGCTGATCGCGGCCTTCAGCGCCGGGATGTCGGCGCCCGGGATCAGGGTGTCGCCGACCACGAAGGCCGGCGTGCCCTCGATCCTCAGCGAGGTGGCCAGCGCCCGGGTGTCGAGGATCTGGCGGGCGATGGCCGGATCGTTCGACGCCTTGCGGACCTGGACCGGGTCCAGGCCGGCGGCCGTCAGGTCGTGGTCGAGGAGGGTGTCGTCCAAGGCCTTCTCGGCCATCCAGCTCTTGTAGAGCTCGAGCCCCTTGGGCTTGGCGGCGGCGGTCAGGGCGGCCTTGGCGGCGGTGTCGGACACCTCGCCGAAGATCGGGAACTGCTTGAAGACGAAGCGGATGTCGCGATTCTGCTCGATCAGCTTCACCACCTCCGGCGCCGCCAGCTTGCAGTAGCCGCAGCGGTAGTCGAAGAACTCCACCACCGTCAGCTTGCCGTTCGGATTGACCACGATGTCGCGCGGGTCGCGCTCGAGTTGGTCGCGGAACTTGGCGATGGCCTGGGTGGAGGCCTTGGCGGCGGCCGCCTGCTCGTTTTCCTGCAGCTTCTGGGCAGCCTCCCGGATCACCTCGGGGTGGGCCATCAGATAGGCGTGCACGCGCTGTCCGAAGACGGCGTCGTCGGCCTTCTGGCATCCGGCGAGGGAGAGGGCGGCGAGGGCGGCCGCGGCGACGCTGAGAACGGGTTTCATGGCTTGCAGATAGTGGACCCTGTGGGGATGTCGAGGTTCAGCGGTTCTGGCCGCGACCAATCGACCCTTCGCTCGCCAGGTCCTTCAGGTCGTCCTTGCTCGGCTTGGAGACCAGCACGATGTCGGTGGCGCGGCGCCACTCGGGGGTGTTGCGGTCCAGCTTCTCCCGCGCCCGCATGGCGAAGACCCGGGCGTCCTTCAGATTCCCGATATTGTAGTTGAACTCGGCGGTGGCGAGGCGGGCGAGACCGTCCTTGCCTTCCTTGTCATAGGCCTCGGCCAGCATCCGCCAGGCCTCGGCGTTGTCGTCTTCCTTGAGCAGCGCCTTCTGCAGCTCGCCGACGCCTTCCTCGATCTTGGCCTTGTCGTCGAGGGCGATCAGCGTCTGGCCGAGATTGATGCGCAGCAAGGGCGCATCGGGCTTCAGCTGCACGGACTTGCGCTGCGGCGCCTCGGCTTCCTTGCCGCGGCCGTACTCGAAGAGGATCTGGCCCTTCAGCTCCCAGAGGTAGGGGTTGTCCGGCTGGTCGATCAGGAGGGCGTCGATCAGCTTGAGCGCCCTGTCCGGCTCCTTCATCTGGTAGTAGGCGATCGCCCGGGCGTAGCGCGCCGGATAGGACTTGTCGGTCTCGCCGAACTTCACCAGCGCCGTCTGCGGCTCCATGAAACCGATCAGCTTGGCCTTCATGATCTCATGCTCGGCGATCGCCTCGGGACTGTCCTTCTGGCCGTAGTGCGGCATGGCCGCGACGCGGGCCGCCAGGCTGTCGATGCGGTCCGAGGAGAGCGGGTGATCGATGAAATACTTGTAGCGGCGCGCCTCGGAGAACACCTCCTGGTAGCGGAAGTTGTCGAAGAACTCCGCCAGGCCGCGGCCCGAGAGGCCCGCCTTCTCCAGGATGGTGGCGCCCGCCTGGTCGGCGCGGCCCTCCTGCTCGCGGCTGTAGCCGATGGCGCCCAGCGCCCCGAAATAGCTGGCGCTGCCCACCAGCCCCGCCGCGGCGTCGCCGGAGCCGGCCAGCGCCGCCAGCAGGCCCAGACCCATGGTCAGCAGGAACGGCCGCATGCCGGCGTGCATCATCTCGTCCGAGCGGGCCGAGTGGCCGCCGGCCAGGTGGCCGACCTCGTGGGCCATGACGCCCTGCAGCTCGTTGGGGACCTTGGTCTGCAGGATCAGCGCGGTGTTGACCCCCATCACGCCGGGGCCTGCGAAGGCGTTGATGTCGTCGCGGCGCGATCCGATGATCAGGATGTGGATGTTGGTGGCGTTGAGTCCGGCCGCCTGGAACAGCGGCGTGGCGTCCTTGCGCAGGATCTCCTCGATCTCGGTGTCGCGGATCAGGGTCTCGCCGCTGGGCTCCTGGGCGGCGGCCGCCATCGGGCGCAGCAACAGGCTGGCCGAGAGCGTGATCGCGAAGGCGATGCGGGTGACCGAGCGGGCAGGGGCGACCATCGTGAACTCTTGTTTGCCGCCCCCGCGTCTCATCGGACTGTAACGCCTCAGCCGCGCCGCCACCAGCCTCTGCGGGGTGCGGCGGGCGGCGCCGAGATCTCCGCGGGATCCGGCTCCCTGGGCTCAGGCGCCGCCTTGGGTTCCGGCGCGGGCGCGGCGGCGACCGGCTGCGGGACGGCCTCCGCCATGGGTTCGGCGACCGCTTCGGGCGCCGGCGCCTTCTTGCGGCTCCGCGTCTTCTTCGGCGCGGGCTCGGCCTCGGCGGCGACGGGCTCGGGCCGAGACTCGGGCTCGGGCGCCGGCGGCGCCTGGGCCTCGATCTCGGCAGGCGCAGCGGCGACCTCGGCGGCCGCGGCTGGGCCGGCGTCGGCCTCGGATCCGCGGCGGCCTCTGCCGCGCGGGCGTCGGCCGCGCTTGGGCCGGTCCTCTTCGGCCGGCAGTTCGACCCACATGTCGTCGCCGTGCTCGGGCGGCCGGCGCGAGACGGCCGGGGCCGGCTGCGCGGCTTCCGCCGCGGCGGGACGCTGGGCGTCGCGCTCGTCGTTGGCCGGCTGCGGCGCGGTGGCGGTCTTCACGTCGTCGGCGGGATCGTACCAGACGAAGGGATCGTCGCCGTAGGGCACCCACGGACGGGTCCAGGCGAAGGCTTCGGTCGGACGGTTGTCGTCGCGCATGCGACGTCCGCCGCGGCGGCCGCGGCGGCGGCGGCGGCCGTGACCGCCGTCCTCGTCGTCGCGCGGCGCATCGGCCGGGCGCGGAGCCTGCGGTTCACGGGCCTCGCGCGGAGCGTGGGCTTCGCCCGCAGCTTCACGCGGCTCGTCGCCGCGGCGTCCACGCCGCCGGCGACGGCGACCGCGACGGCCTTCGCCGCCGTCCTCGTCGCGGCCCTCGTCGTCGCGATGGCGCTCGCGCTCGGGCCGGCCGCCCTCGGAGACCTCGGCCTCGGCCTCGGCCTCGATCTCTTCCTCGTCCTCGTCTTCTTCCTCGTCGTCGTAGTCGTCGAACTCCGGCTCCGGCAGGGCCTCGTAGCCCACGGCCGGGGCCAGGGGCGCCGGGGTGTGGTCGGGCCGGGTCTCGCTGGAGGTCCGCTCGATCTGGTGCTCGGCGTGGGCCATGGCGTCGTCGACGACCACCGTCACGAACAGGCCGAGCGACTGGTGCAGCCGGGCCAGGTGCGCGCGCTTCTCGTTCAGTACGTAGAGGGCCACCGCGCGGGGCAGGGTGAGGGTGGCTTCGCCGCCGCCCTTCAGCGCCTCGATCTCCAGCGCCCGCAGGGCTGCGAGCGAGCTCGACTCCACAGACCGGACCCGGCCGGTGCCGCCGCAGTGTTCGCAGACGTGGGTGGTGCCCTCCAGCACGCCGGTGCGGCGGCGCTGGCGGGAAATCTCCATCAGGCCGAAGGCCGAGATCTTGCCCATCTGCACGCGGGCGCGGTCGTCCTTCAGGCAGTCCTTCAGCTTCTTCTCGACGGCCCGGTTGTTCTTCGATTCATCCATGTCGATGAAGTCGATGACGATCAGGCCCGCCAGGTCGCGCAGCCGCAGCTGCCGGGCGGTCTCCTCGGCCGCTTCCATATTGGTCTTCAGCGCCGTGGCCTCGATGTTCCGCTCGCGCGTCGAGCGGCCGGAGTTCACGTCGACGGCGACCAGGGCCTCGGTCTGGTTGATCACCAGATACCCCCCCGAACGCAGGGGCACGACCGGGGTGTAGATCTGGCTGAGGTGGTCCTCGATCTTGTATTTCACGTAGAGCGGCGTCGGCTCGCGGTAGAGCTGCACCTTCTTGGCCTGGCTGGGCATCAGCATGCGCATGAAGTCGCGCGCTTCCTTGAAGCCGCCTTCGCCTTCGACCTGAACGCTGTCGATGTCCTTGTCGTAGAGGTCGCGGATCGCCCGCTTGACCAGGTCCTCCTCCTCGTAGATCAGCGCCGGGGCGATCGAGTGCAGGGTGGTCTCGCGGATGTTCTCCCACAGCCGCAGCAGGTAGTCGTAGTCGCGCTTCAGCTCAGCCTTGGTGCGCTTGGCGCCGGCGGTGCGCACGATGAGGCCCATGCCCTGCGGCACGTCCAGGCTCTGGACGACGGTCTTCAGCCGCTTGCGGTCGGTGGCGGTGGTGATCTTGCGGCTAATGCCGCCGCCGCGGGCCGTATTGGGCATCAAGACGCCGTAGCGGCCGGCCAGCGAGAGATAGGTGGTGAGCGCCGCGCCCTTGTTGCCGCGCTCTTCCTTGACGACCTGCACCAGCATGATCTGCCGCCGGCGGATCACCTCCTGGATCTTGTACTTGCGCATCAGCCGCCGGCGACGCCGGGCGACCTCTTCCTCCATGACGTCGTCGTCGTCCTCGGCCGCCGTGGCTGCGTCGTCGTCGTCGTCATCCTCCGAGGACGCATGGCCGGCGCCGCGGCCGCGCTGGTCGTGGTGGTCGTCCTCTTCCTCGGCCTCTTCGCGCAGCAGGGCTTCGCGGTCGGCGACCGGAATCTGGTAATAGTCGGGGTGAATTTCGTTGAAGGCCAGGAAGCCGTGGCGGTTGCCGCCGTACTCGACGAAGGCCGCCTGCAGCGACGGCTCTACGCGAGTGATCTTGGCGAGATAGATATTGCCGCGAAGCTGCTTGCGGTTCTGGCTCTCGAAATCGAATTCTTCAACGCGGTTTCCGTCGAGCACCACCACACGCGTCTCTTCGGCGTGGGCAGCGTCGATCAACATGGTCTTTGTCATTAAGTGAATCTCCGCGGCGCGCGGCGGGTCTTTGGCCCGGGCGCTGCCAGCTCATGGGAAGGGCGCGCGCGGGACCCCCGACGCCGAATACGGCGCCTGGATCGGCCTTGGGCCGGTAAGGGGCGTGAGCTGCGCAGCCCATCGGGTGTTTCCTAGGCGCGCCGCCAGGAACCATTCCTGGAGGTGCGGATCGGACGGTGCGCCGTCGCCGAAGGATTCGGGCGAAGCCGACGCGGGCTTGTGGTTTGCGCGTGCCGTAGAGCCTGCGGCGCAGGAGCGGCTATGACGCGCGGGCGGACTTTGCAACACTGCACCGGAAAAGGAAAGCCGGACGGCGGCGCAAGCCGGTGGAAAGACCTGGTTAACCCTTTGTCCATCGGCCTGCCGACTAAATGGGCCTTCCGGGTTAGGATTGCGAGTTGTCGAGGACGGGCTGACGACGTGACGCCAGGGGCAGGGGGCATTTTCCGGACGATCCGCGGACGCGCCGCCCTGGCGTGCGCCATCGCCGCGGCCGGCCTGGCCGCCGTCGCCGCCTCCCACGCCGCCACCGCCAGCGGCGGCATTCTGAAGGTCCGGATCGGCGGCGACACGGCCCAGACCCGCATCGTCATCGACCTCGATCACGCCACCACCGGCAAGCTGGTGGCCGACGGCGCCGCGGACGGCCGGGCGGTGCTGCTGCTGGGCGACGTCTCGGCCGCCGAGGGCCAGCAGGGCGTGGCCCAGGGCCTGGTCAAGCGCTGGGCGGTGGACCAGTCCGGCGGCGCGGCGCGCCTGCAGATGGACCTGGCTCGGGACTCGAAGATCAAGCGACGCTTCCTGCTGCCGCCGGCGGACGGCGTCGATCACTACCGCTATGTGGTCGACGTGGCTCCGGTCGCGCCCGGAGACCCGCGGGGCGCGGTCAAGCTCGCCAGGGCCGCCGCGGCGGCCCCGATCGCGCTGCGCACCAATTTCCTGCCGGCCAAGGCGCCGATGCTGTCCATGAAGCGCACGGTGGTCATCGACGCCGGCCATGGCGGCCACGATCCCGGCGCCCACGGCGCCGAGCTGTTCGAGAAGGACATCAACCTCGCCGCCGCCCTGGCGCTGAAGGCGCGGCTGGAGCGCACCGGGCGCTACCGCGTGGTGCTGACCCGCGAGGCCGACGTCTATATCCCGCTCGCCGACCGGGTGCGGATCGCCCAGCGCTCGGGGGCGGACCTGTTCATCTCGCTGCACTCGGATTCGGGGCCGACGCCGGACCTCCATGGCGCCAGCGTCTACACCCTCTCCGACAAGGCCGCGATGCGCGCCACCAAGTTCGTCAGCCGCGAGGACTGGTTCATGAAGGCCAGCCTCACCGGCGACCGCGGGGTGCGCGACATCCTCTTCGACCTGACCCAGCGCGCCACCAAGAACCGCTCCGCCGCCTTCGCCGAGGCCCTGGTCGGCCATATCGACGGCCGCGCCGCCCTGCTGCGCCGCAGCCACCGCGACGCGGGCTTCGAGGTGCTGCTGGCCCCGGAGGTCCCCGCCGTGCTGCTGGAGATGGGCTTCGTCTCCAATCCCGCCGACGAGGCCATGCTGCGCGATCCCACGCGGCGCGGCCGGCTGATGAACGCGGTGGGCGATTCCATCGACGACTACTTCGCCGAGACCACCCGGCTTGCGGCGCGCTGACGCGGGCTGAGGCCCCGGCCGTTGGCGCCCGGCTCGACGCAGGCTAGACGAGACGCCAGGGAGGCGGGCGTCTCCCCGGAGGTCTGCGTAAGTTGAAACCCCCCGCCAGATGGGTCGTGGTCACCGGCGTCGCCGTGCTCAGCCTGATTGCCGTGGCGGGCTTCGCGACGGCGATCTGGGCGGCCTGGCTGTTCCACGACATGCCCGACGCCTCGGACCTGGCGGACTATCACCCGCCCACCGCCACCCGCGCCTACGCCTGGGACGGCACCCTGATCGGCGAATTCTCCCGCGAGCGGCGCATCTTCGTGCCCTACGACAACATCCCGCCCAGGCTGGCCCAGGCCTTCCTGGCGGCCGAGGACCACAACTTCTTCCAGCACGGGGGCGTGGACTACGGCGGCATCGTGCGCGCCGGCGCCAAGGACATCGTCAACCTGGCCCAGGGCCGCCGGCTGGAGAGCGGCTCGACCATCACCCAGCAAGTGGCCAAGAACATCCTGCTCACCAACGACGCCACCCTCGGCCGCAAGCTGAAGGAGGCGCTGATCGCTCGCCAGCTGGAGAAGACCCTCTCCAAGGAGCGGATCCTCGAGCTCTACCTGAACGAGATCTGGCTGGGCTACCGGTCCTATGGCGTCGGCGCGGCGGCCTACAACTACTTCGGCAAGTCGATCTCCGACCTGGACATCGCCGAATGCGCCTATCTGGCCTCGCTCCCCAAGGGGCCGGACAACTACCACCCGATCCGCCACAAGGCCGCCGCCATCGGCCGGCGCAACTTCGTCATCGACCAGATGGCCGACCTGGGCTGGATCAGCCGCCAGCAGGCCGAGCAGGCCAAGGCCGAGGACCTCAAGGTCCAGCCGGAGCCCTCGCGGGCCAAGTACCGCGACGCCGACTATTTCGTGGAGGAGGTCCGCCGCCGCGGCCTGGCCACCCTCGGCGACCGCATCAACGAGGGCGGCTACTACATGCGCACCACCCTCGATGCGCGCCTGCAGAGCGCGGCGCGCACGGCCCTGATGGACGGCCTCGAGCGGTACGACCGCCGCCACGGCTGGCGCGGCGCCTGGGGCCATGTGACCACGCTCACCGGCTGGGAGGACGTCGCCAAGCACAGCGCCCGGCCCGCCGAGCGCCGCACCTGGCGCGCGGCGGTGGTCACCGACGTCGGCGGCGGCGCGGCCCGCATTCGCACCGTCGAGGGCCTGACCGGCACGCTCGCCGCCGAGGACGTCGCCTGGGCCCGCGCCGGCAAGGGCATCGGCTCCGGCGACCTGATCTGGGTGGACCCGGCCGCCAGCGGCCCCGGCTTTCGCCTCAAGCAGATTCCCATCGTCAATGGCGCGCTGGTCGCCATGGAGCCCGATAGCGGCCGGGTGCTGGCCATGGTCGGCGGCTATTCCTTCTCACTGTCCAGCTTCAACCGCGCCACCCAGGCGCTGCGCCAGCCGGGCTCGGCCTTCAAGCCGGTGGTCTATGCCTCGGCGCTGGAGGGCGGCTACACCCCGGCCAGCGTGATCATGGACGCGCCGATCACCCTGCCGGGCGCCAACGGCCAGGCGTGGACGCCGGAGAACTACGAGGGCAAGTACTATGGCGCCCTGCAGTTGCGCCGCGGCCTGGAGCTGTCGCGCAACACCATGACCGTGCGCCTGGCCCAGGGCGTCGGCATGAACCGCATCTCCGACATGGCCATCCGGCTGGGCGTCACCGACCACATGGACAAGGTGCTCTCCATGGCGCTGGGCGCGGGCGAGACCACGGTGTTCAAGCTGGCCGGCGCCTACGCCTCCTTCGTCAACGGCGGGCGCAAGATCGAGCCGCACCTGATCGAGATGGTCCAGGACCGCGAGGGCAAGACCATCTTCCGGGCCGACGGCCGCGACTGCCCGCGCTGCAGCGGCGGCTTCAACGGCGACGAGAGCCCGCGCATCCCCGAGGCCGGCGCCCAGCTGATGGACCCGATCACCGCCTACCAGATCACCTCCATGCTGCAGGGCGTGGTGCAGCGCGGCACCGCGACGGCGGCGCTGGCGATCGGCCGCCCGGTGGGGGGCAAGACGGGCACCACCAACGACTACCGTTCGGCCTGGTTCATGGGCTTCTCGCCGAAGCTGGTGGTGGGCATCTTCGTGGGCTTCGACGACAACCGCAGCCTTGGCGAGGGCGAGACCGGCGCCGTCGCCGCCGTGCCGATCTTCGTCTCCTTCATGCAGGAGGCCCTGAAGGGCTATCCGCCGGACGACTTCCCCGCGCCGAAGAACGCCAAGTACGCCATGGTGCGCGGCATCCGCGAGGCGTTCCGGCCGGGCACCGAGCCCAAGGTCGCCGTTGCCCCGGAAGGCGCCAATCCGATCGGCCCGATCCCCTACAACCAGCTGCCCTTGCAGGGCGTCCCGGGCCAGCCGCCGGCCGTGGTCGCCCCGCCCAAGGCCAAGAAGCCGACCGACGACGTCAACGGATTGTATTGACGCCTGCTAAGGCCTATCTCGGCCCCCCGAATTTGGTGTGGAGCTTTCCATGAGATTGGATGTCGAGGCCGCCAAGGCCGACATCGAGCAGTCGATCGAACTGCTCAGGAGGCGTCTTTGACTGGGACCCTGCGCTCCGCAAGCTCGATGAGCTGAACGCCCGGGTCGAGGACCCGACGCTCTGGGACGACGCCGCGGCCGCCCAGGCCCTCATGCGCGAACGCACCCGGCTGGCCAGCCAGGTGGGCGCGGTGCAATCGCTCGAACGCGAGCTCGCCGACGCGGTGGGCTATGCCGAACTGGCCGACGAGGAGGGTGACGAGGCCTCCCTCGACGAGGCCCGCACCCAGCTGAAGGGCCTCAAGGACCGCGCCGCCCGCGCCGAGCTGGAGGCGCTGCTCTCCGGCGAGGCCGACGGCAACGACGCCTATATGGAGATCAACTCCGGGGCCGGCGGCACCGAGTCCAACGACTGGGCCAACATCCTCTTGCGCATGTACACGCGCTGGGCCCAGGCGCACGGCATGACCGTGGAGTTCGTGGAGGAGACGCCGGGCGAACAGGCGGGCGTCAAGTCGGTCACCCTGATCATCAAGGGCGATAACGCCTATGGCTGGCTGAAGACCGAGGCGGGCGTCCACCGCCTGGTGCGCATCTCGCCGTTCGACTCCTCGGCCCGCCGCCACACCTCCTTTGCGTCGGTCTGGGTCTATCCGGTGGTCGACGACACCATCGAGATCGACATCAACCCCGCCGACGTGCGCACCGACACCTACCGCGCTTCAGGCGCCGGCGGGCAACACGTCAACAAGACCGACTCGGCCGTGCGCCTGACGCACATCCCGACCAATATCGTCGTCGCCTGCCAGAACCAGCGCTCGCAGCACCAGAACCGCGACCAGGCCTGGAAGATGCTGAAGGCGCGCCTCTACGAACTGGAGCTGGAGAAGCGCGAGGCGGCCCAGGCCGCGATCGAGGAGCAGAAGACCGACATCGGCTGGGGCCACCAGATCCGCAGCTACGTCCTGCAGCCCTACCAGATGGTCAAGGACCTGAGGACCGACGTGGAAACCTCTGACACGCAAGGGGTTCTCGACGGCGACCTCGACGCCTTCATGGGCGCCTCTCTGGCGCAGAGGGTCGGGGCCACCCGGGACTCGACGATGGAGGGCTAGTTACTCGGCGGCGGTCACGACGCTCAGCGCCTGCGGGGCGGCCTCCAGCCGCAGGCTGCGGCCCACGAAGCGGGCGCCCGCCTCGACGATCAGCTCTGTATGCGTGACGTCGCCCTCGACGTCCGCCGTGCCCAGCAGCCGCACCGAGCGCGCCGTGATCTGGCCCCGCACCCGGCCGCGGATCTCCACGCTGTCGCCGGTGATGGAGCCCTCGACCGAGCCGGTCTCGCCCAGCGTCAGCCGGTCGACGCGCGCCTCCCCCTGCAGGGCGCCGTCCAGCTGCACGTCCCCGTCGCTGATGAGCTCGCCGACCAGCCGGACGTTGCCGGCGATGAAGGACGCCGGCAGCGGCTTGCGCGCCATCTCGCCGGGCGCCGGGCGCTCTGAGGAATTAGCCGGCTTGGCGAACATAGGCCCCGGCCTTCAGGTAGCGTTCCGGGTTCATCGGCCGGCCGTTCAACCACACCTCATAGTGCAGGTGGGTGCCTGTGGAGCGGCCCGTCGAGCCCATGCCGCCCAGCCGCTGGCCGACGGCGACCCGCTCGCCCACATGCACCGCGATGATCGCCAGGTGCCCATAGCGGGTCTTCAGGCCCCCGCCATGATCCACTTCGACGGTGTTGCCATAGCCCGAGCGCTGGCCCGTGAACGCGACGACGCCGGGGCCGCTGGCCGTCACCGGGGTCATCCGCGCCGCCGGGAAATCCAGGCCCGAGTGGAACGCCGGCCGGTGGGTGAACGGATCGATCCGCACGCCGTAGCTGGAACTCTCCTCAGCCACATTGGCCGGCCGGGCGAAGGGCAGCCGGTCGGCCGCCTGGCTGAGGCTGTCGGCCTCGGAGAGGTCGGTGGCCGCCCGCTGCACGCGCTCGGCGAAGGCCGGCTCGACGTCCAGCACCGCGGCCAGGGCGCGGGGATCCTTGCTCTCGATCAGCGGCCCGCCCAGCGCGCCGTTCTTCGGCAAATAGGCCGAGGGCGTCAGCCCGGCCAGCCGGAAGGCCAGCCGCAGCCGGTCGGCGCGGCTCTTGGCGTAGGTGTCGGCGGCGTCGAGAAGTTGGTCCTGGCTGAGCTGCACCATCTCGATGCGGCCGACGGGATTGGCATTGCCCGGGCTCAGGGCCTTGGCGATGGCCGGGCTCAGCGCCTGGGCCACGCCGGGCGCGCCCTTCATCTGGGTCAGCAGCATGGCCAGCGCCGCGTGCCGCTTCTCGACCGCGGCGGCCAGTTGCTGGGTGTTGCCGCCGGCGGCATTGAGCTGGGCCACCGCCGAGTTCAGCCGCGCCTGGCGATCGGCGATCCAGCGCTCGTACTTGGCCTGGGTGCGGGCGATCTCGCGGTCGGCCTTGGTGGCCGAGAGCGCGTTGACCAGCATGGCCGCGGTGCAGACGCCCATCCACAGGGCCGCCGCGGCGATCCCGCCGGCCGCCAGCATCTGCTTGTTGGAGGTGAGCACATAGCCCCGCATCGCGCCGCCGGAGCGGACATAGAGATGGCGTTCCGGAAACAGCTCGCGCAGCGAGCGGCGCAAACGCGCCAGATGGCCCTGCATGATGTCGTTGTCCCCCGACCCCCTCGGACGACAGCGATATGCGATGAGATTTCCGGTGCGCGCAAGACGGTTAACGTCGCACCCAACCAAGCACTGTCGGTTGAGTCGGGAAATCCCGCCTAGAGGGCCTGGACGGCGGCCAGCACGGTCTCCGCGTGGCCGGGCGTCTTGACCTTGCGCCAGAGCTTACGGATGACGCCGTCCTCGATCACGAAGGTCGAGCGGTCGATGCCCATGTAGCGGCGG
This sequence comes from Phenylobacterium sp., assembly GCF_035944335.1. GTDB lineage: Bacteria > Pseudomonadota > Alphaproteobacteria > Caulobacterales > Caulobacteraceae > Phenylobacterium. The sequence continues at coordinate 36,115 of NZ_DASZBG010000085.1, forward strand.
CCGTAGAGGCTCTTCTCGACCCAGGATCCATAGCGCTCCACGACCGCGCCGGTCGGATCGGAGCCCAGCTTCACTCCGAGATCGTGCTTGGCCGCGAACTTCCTGTGCGAGGCGATGCTGTCCTTGGAGACGCCCAGCACGGTCGCGCCGGCCTTGGCGAACTGAGGCCCAAGCGCCGTGAACGCCTTGGCCTCGTTGGTGCAGCCGGTGGTGTCGTCCTTCGGATAGAAATAGAGCACCAGCGTCTGGCCCGCGAAGTCGGCGAGCTTCACAGGCCCGTCGGGGGTTTCGAGTTCGAAATCGGGCGCCTTGGCCCCTTCCTCGATATTCGTCATCAGCACTCCTTTTCCCTCCCGTGAAGGTCAGGGAAAACGCTACACAGGCCTCACCAGGACGATCTTCTTCTTCCCGGCCGCCAGCTTGATCACGCCCCCCACCAGATCGGCGGACGTCACGTTGCGATTGGCGTCCATCTCGGCCTTGTCGTTGACGCGCAAGCCGCCGCCCTGCGCCAGCCGTCGGGCCTCGCCGCGCGAGCCCGCCAGGCCGGCATCCTGGGCCAGCGCCGCCAGCATGATCCCGGCCTCCAGGTCGGCGGTCTTGATCTCGATGGTCGGCAGGTCATCGGAGAGGCCGCCCTGCTCGAACGCGGCCTCGGCGGCCTTGGCGGCGCTCTGCGCGGCCGCCTCGCCGTGCAGCATCCGCGTCGTCTCGTTGGCCAGCACCTTCTTGGCCTCGTTGATCTCCGCGCCGGGCAGGGCCTCCAGCCGCTCGATCTCGGCCAGCGGCAGGTCGGTGAACAGCCGCAGGAACCGTCCCACGTCGGCGTCCTCGGTGTTGCGCCAGAACTGCCAGTAGTCGTACGGGCTCCTGAGGTCGGCGTTCAGCCACACCGCGCCGGCCACCGTCTTACCCATCTTGGCGCCGGAGGCGGTCGCCAGCAGCGGCGTGGTCAGGCCGAACGCGGGCTTCTGATCCACGCGCCGGATCAGCTCCACGCCGTTCAGGATATTGCCCCACTGGTCCGAGCCGCCCATCTGCAGGTTGCAGCCGAGCCGCCGTTCCAGCTCCAGGAAATCCACCGCCTGCATCAGCATGTAGTTGAACTCGAGGAAGGTCATCGGCTGCTCGCGCTCCAGGCGCAGCTTGACGCTCTCGAAGCTCAGCATCCGGTTGACCGTGAAATGCACCCCGAACTCGCGCAGGAACTCCACATAGCCCAGCGCATCCAGCCACTCGGCGTTGTCGACCATCACCGCGTCGGCCGGCCCGTCGCCGAAGCTCAGGAACTTGGCGAACACCGTCTTGATGGAGGCGATATTGGCCTGGATCTGCTCGGTGGTGAGCAGCGGGCGCGAGGAATCGCGGTCGGTGGGATCGCCGACCTTGGTCGTGCCGCCGCCCATCAGCACGATCGGCTTGTGGCCGGCCTGCTGCAGCCGGCGCAGCATCATGATCTGCAACAGGCTGCCCACGTGGAGGGAGGCCGCCGTGGCGTCGAAGCCGATGTAGGCGATCACCCGTCCGTTCGCGGCGGCCTCGTCCAGCTCCACCGGATGGGTGATGGAGTGGATGTAGCCGCGGTCGCGCATGGTGCGCAGGAACTCGGACTTGAATTTGGGCTCGGCGGTCATCGTGGGCTCGGGACTTCGGTGGCCGGGCTCTAGCACGGCGGGGCCGGCGATTTCGAGGGACATGGCGAAGGCTCCTTCAGAGGGGGAGGCCGGCGCGATGTGGTTTCGGATGATCTGCGCCGGCCGGGAGGGGCAGGCGCGAGGGATCGGGCGCCTGCGTCAGGGCAGGCGGTAATAGCGGCCGGAAAGGCGGGCGCGTCCGATCATGGACGGCTGGGTACGGCGAGCCACCCTGGCGGTCAAGTCGCATGAGGCCGAGGCCATCGCGGACCTCGCGGGCCGAGCCCGATGACTGGCGACGAGACCGTCGAGCCCCTCGGGTTGTGAGCCTAGGCGCGCGCGCCTAGGCTCCGAAGATGCGTCTCTTGATGGCCTTGGCCGCGTTGTTGACCACTGTCCTCGCAGCGCCAGTGCTGGCGCAGCCCGCCGCCCCGACACAGGCCCCGGCGATTCGCGAGTTCGACATCGCCACCATCGAGCGGCTCGGCCGGACGATCTACCGTCAGGACAGCGCCGCTTGGCGGGCGACGGACGCCTTGCAGGCGCAGCTCAAAGATATCCATGGCGCCGGCGTGAAGGGCTGGATCGTCGAGGGCGAGGGCGATGTGCAGCGCGTGCGCTTCCTGCGCGATGTCGGCCATGGTCTCGAGGCCGGCTATGACGTCGAAGTCGGGCCGAAGGGCGAGACGCGCGTGTCCGAGCCTGCGGAGCGCAGCCTTGCCCCTGAGGAACGCGCCGCATTCGCCGCCCGTCAGACAGCTGTCGCCCATCTGACGCAGGTCTGTCGCGCTGGATACAACTCCGTTGTCCTGAAAGATCCGGGTGGGGATGGCTGGCTGGTCTGGCTGCTCGCCCCGATGGTCAAGGCGGGCGAGGTGCCGATCGGTGGGCACTACCGCTTCACGATCTCTGCCGACGGCGCGACCGTCGTCAGGATGGACGCCCTATCGCGAAGCTGCCTCGTAATGACGGCGCCAGCCCCAGCCAGCGGCATCAAGCCTGTCGCCATCTTCGTGACCCACGTCGTCTCTCCGACGCCGGTCGAGACCCATGTCTTTCTGCAGATGCAGGCTGGCCAGCCGATGTACGTGATGGCCGGCGGCCAGGTCTGGAAGATCGACGGAGGCCATATCGCCCCGCCGCGACCTCTAGACGGGAAGCCCTAGCCCAGCGCCTGCCACATGGCCATGACCAGGCTGAGCGCGCGCAGGTCGCCCGTGGTGGTCGGCGCCATCCGGTTCATGGCGTAGCCGAAGGTCGTGCGGGCATCCATGTCGATGATCGCCAGCGATCCGCCATAGCCGCCCCAGAACAGGCTGTTGGGGTGGGGCAGGGGCACGATGCCGCCCGCCAGGCCAAACCCCAGGCCGAACCGCGCGGGTGCGTTCAGGATCAGGTCCTGCCCCTCGATCTGCAGTTCGAGCGCCTTGCGGCAGCCGGCCTCCGACATGAAGCGCTTGCCCTGGGCGACGCCGCCGTTGGCGAGGATCGCATGCACCTGGGCGATCGAGCGCGCGTTGCCGGTTCCGCCGGCCGCCGGGATCTCCGCGCCGCGCCAGGCGCGCGTGCGGGTCTCGGCGACGTCGATGCCGGGATTGTGGCTCATGTTGGCCTGCAGCTCGGTCTGCTGGCCGTCGCCGACCGCCGAGCCCGGCGGCGGCGGGATCAGCTCGGCCACCCGGTCGTCCTCGGAGGCGGGCAGGCCGATGTGGAAATCCGCGCCCAGCGGCTCGGCGATCTCCTCGCGGAACACGGTGCCGATCGACTTGCCGGTGATCCGCCGCACCACCTCGCCCACCAGGTAGCCTTGGGTCAGGGCGTGATAGCCGCACGCGGCGCCCGGCTCCCAGTAGGGCGCCTGCGCCGCCAGGAGGCTGGTCGCCTTGTCCCAGTCGTAGAGGTCCTGCTTGGTGATCGGCTCCTTCCAGCCCGAGAGCCCGGCGGAATGGCTCATCAGGTGGCTGACCTTGACGCCCGCCTTCCCGTTGGCGGCGAACTCGGGCCAGTAGCGGGCGACCGGGGCGTCGAAATCGAGCTCGCCGCGGTCGGCCAGCAGCAGCGCCGTCAGCGCCGTCATGGTCTTGGTCGTGGAATAGACGTTGACGATGGTGTCGCGGGTCCAGGGCCGGGTCCGCGCCGGATCGGCGAAGCCGCCCCAGAGGTCGACGACGATCTCGCCCTCCAGGGTCGCGCAGAACGAGGCGCCGACATCGGCGCCGCTCGCCAGATTGGCCTCGAACCCTTCGCGCACGGCCGCAAAGCGGTCCTGCACGAAGCCGTCCGCTATGTCCCGCGCCATGCCGTTTCTCCGCCGTTCGGCGGCAGCCTAGGACCTCCGGAGTCCGGAGCCTAGTCCTTGGCGCGTTCCTGGTAGGAGCCGTCCTCGGTCAGCACGACGATCCGGGTGCCGACGGCGATGTAGGGTGGGACCATGGTCCGCAGCCCGTTGGAGAGCACCGCCGGCTTGTACGACGACGAGGCCGTCTGGTTCTTCACCGCCGGTTCGGTGTCGACCACCTCGAAGGTGGCCAGGCGCGGCAGGTCGATGGCGATCGGCACGCCGTCGTGGGTCGACAGGTTCACGTTCATGCCGTCCTGCAGATAGTAGTGCGCCTCGCCGATCACCTCGGGCGTGGCGATCAGCTGGTCGTAGGTCTCGGGGTTCATGAAGTGGAACCCTTCGCCGTCCGAATAGAGGAAGGTGTAGCTGCGGTCGTCCACCGTGGCCCGCTCCACCGTCTCGGTGGTGCGGTAGCGCTCGGAGATCTTCACCCCGTCGGAGATGCGACGCATGTCCAGCTGGGTGACCGGCGTGCCCTTGCCGGGGTGGATGTTCTGGGCCTGCAGGACCACGTAGAGCTTGCCTTGCAGGTCCACGACATTGCCCTTGCGGAGCGAGCTTGCGGAGACTTTCACGTAAGATCTTCCTCGATGCGCGCGGGGCTCGCGCCCTCGTGGCGCGCGATTCCGCTAATCAAACGGTTGGTGCGCCCCTATAGCGATCTTCCCTGAAATCGCCAGCCCCACGCCGGTCGCACCCCTTTGAAAGCGCCTCAAGCCTCCTCCTGGTGGAGCCCGGACCGCCACGCCGACCGCAGACCCTTTCTGCTGGCCCGTAACCGCGTCGCGGCCGCGATCCGCCGCGGGTTCGAGGACCAGGGGTTCGTGGAGACCGCCGTGGCCGCGCTCGCCATCTCGCCGGGCAATGAGGCGCACCTGCACGCCTTCGAGACCCGGGCGATAGGGCCGGACGGGCAGGGGGCCGGGCTCTACCTGCACACCTCGCCGGAGTTCGCCGCCAAGAAGCTGCTGGCGGCCGGCGAGACCAAGCTGTTCGAGATGGCCCGCGTCTGGCGCAACCGCGAACGCGGGCCGCTGCACCATCCCGAGTTCACGCTGCTGGAGTGGTACCGGGCGAACGCGCCCTATGAGGCGATCATGGCCGATTGCGCGGCCCTGCTGCGGCTGGCGGCCGACGCCGCCGGCTCCAGGCAGTTGAGCTTTCGCGGCCAAATCGTTGATCCAACAGCCGAACCCGAACGCTTGACGGTCGCCGCAGCCTTCGACCGCTACGCCGGCCTCGACCTGTTCGCGTCCGACCTCGCCGCCGCCGCCCGCGCCACGGGCATTCGCGTCGCTGACGACGATGCGTGGGCCGACGTGTTCAGCCGCGTGCTCGTCGAAAAGGTCGAGCCGAACCTCGGGATCGGCCGGGCCACCATCCTTTGCGACTACCCGGTCTCCGAGGCCGCGCTCGCCCGGCCCCAGCCCTCCGACCCCCGCGTCGCCGAGCGGTTCGAGCTCTATGCCTGCGGCGTCGAGCTCGCCAACTGCTTCGGCGAGCTCACCGATCCCGCCGAACAGCGCCGCCGCTTCGAGGCGGAGATGGCGGAGAAACAGCGCCTCTATGGCGAGCGCTACCCCATCGACGAGGATTTCCTGGCCGCGCTCGCGCACATGCCGCCGGCCAGCGGCGGGGCGCTCGGCTTCGACCGGCTGGTCATGCTGGCGACCGGCGCGAGCCGCATCGACCAGGTGCTCTGGAGTCCGGTCCCGGATCTTCCGCCGCCTCGCCTCTAAGGCAGGCCAATCTCTAAGGCAGGATCGTCAGGCCCGCGACGAAGCGGTCGGTTTCCGACAGCGGCGCGGTCGCCCCCGGCGCGGTGATCGTCTGCATCTGGTACATGCGGGCGCCCATCACGATCAGCCGCTCCTTGAAGAGCCGACCCCCGGTGTGCAGGCTGATGTCCCGTCCCGCCGCGCCCTGGAAACTGATGGGGGTGATCGAGACCTGCGTCGCGTCGGGCGCCGCGGCCACCACGCCGCGCGCGGCGGCGTCCACGTCGGCCTGCAGGCCCAGGCCGGTGAAGTCCATCACCATGACCTGCAGGCCCGCGTCGCCGTATTGGGGCAGGAGGAAGGCGATGATGGTGGCCGGCACCTGCTTGCCCGCCGCCGGGATGGTTTCGTGCGAGATCTTCGGGGCGATGTCCGCCGGGGCGGAGAGGGTCATGTGGAGGTCCGGATAGCTCAGGGTCTTCCAGGCGGCGGTCTGCGAGAGCGCCATGGTCGGCGCGAGCAGCGCCAGGGCGAGCGCGAGAATTGCAGTCCGCATCGATGTCCCCCAATGCAGCCAAGGCCAAGCTAGGCCCGGTTCGGCCCGGCGCCTAGCCGGATCGCCGGCCCCCGACCGGCGCATCGTTGCCGAGCGGGCGAGCGGGCGCCATACCGCCGGCCCATGACCGTCCAGACCCTTCGCAGCCCCCAGGCGCTGGCCGACGCCGGCCTGATCGACCCCGCCGACCTCGCCGGCTTGGAGCGGGTCGCCGGGCAATACGCCGTGGCCATCACGCCCGCCATGGCCGAGCTGGTCGACGCCTTCGATCCCGCGGACCCCATCGCGCGCCAGTTCGTCCCGTCGGAGGCCGAACTTCGGCATGTCCCGGAGGAATCCGCCGATCCGATCGGCGACGCGGCCCATTCGCCCGTCGAGGGCGTCGTCCACCGCTACGCCGACCGCGTGCTGCTGAAAGCCAACCACGCCTGCGCCGTCTACTGCCGGTTCTGCTTCCGCCGCGAGATGGTCGGCCCCACCGGCCTGCGCCCGCTCAAGGCCGCCCAGCTCGACGCCGCCGTGGGCTATATCGCCGCCCATCCCGAGATCTGGGAAGTCATCATCACCGGCGGCGATCCCTTCATCCTGTCGCCGCGGCGCCTGGCCGATCTGATGACCCGCTTGGACGCGGTCGGCCACGTCAAGGTGGTGCGCTTCCACACCCGCGTGCCCGCCGTGGACCCGGGGCGCGTCACCGGCGCCCTGGTGGCGGCCCTGAAGGGGTCCTCCAAGACCGTCTATGTGGCCCTGCACGCCGACCACCCCGGCGAGCTCACGCCCGCGGCCCGCGCCGCCTGCGCCAGGCTGGTCGACGCCGGCATTCCGATGCTCGGCCAGAGCGTCCTGCTGCGCGGCGTCAACGACGATCCGGCCACGCTCACCGCCCTCATGCGCGCCATGGTCGAGACCCGCATCAAGCCCTACTACCTGCACCACGCCGACCTCGCGCCGGGCACGGGCCACTTCCGCACCTCGCTCGCCGAGGGTCAGGTTCTGATGAAGGCCATCCGCGGCGCCGTCTCCGGCCTGTGCCAGCCGACCTACGTCCTCGACATCCCCGGCGGCCACGGCAAGGTCCCGGTGGGGCCGGGCTACCTGCACGCGGGCGAGGTCGAGGATCCGGCCGGCGCCCGCCACGTCTATCCGCCGCAGACCCGCTGACGTGGCGTCAGGCTTGCGAACGCTTGTTTGAACCGGCAGGCTTGCTGGCCAACAAGAGGTACGCCAGATGGCCGATGAAGGCTCGACGATCGCCGAGCGCGACGACCTGGGATTCGACCCCGAGGCCTTGCGCGAAAAGTACCGCGCCGAGCGCGACAAGCGGCTGCGCGGCGACGCCAACGCCCAATATGTCGAGATCGCCGGCCAGTTCGCCCACTACCTGGACGACCCCTACATCGCGCCCGGGTTCACGCGGGCGCCCCTGACCGACGAGGTCGAGGTGGCGGTGATCGGCGGCGGCTTCGGCGGCCTGCTGGTCGGCGCCCGCCTGCGCGAGGCCGGGGTGAAGGACATCCGCATCATCGAGAAGGGCGGCGATTTCGGCGGCACCTGGTACTGGAACCGCTATCCCGGCGCGGCCTGCGACATCGAGAGCTACATCTACCTGCCGCTCCTCGAAGAGGTCGGCTATATGCCGGTCGAGAAATACTCCCGCGCCCCGGAGATCCTGCGCCACGCCCGGGCGATCGCCGAGAAGTTCGACCTCTATTCCAATGCCTGCTTCCAGACCGAAGTGAAGGCGCTGCGCTGGGACGAGGCCGCGAACCGCTGGATCATCGAGACCAACCGCGGCGACGCCATGAGGGCGAAGTTCGTGGTCATGGCCAACGGCCCGCTCCACCGGCCGAAGCTGCCCGGCATTCCGGGCATCGAGAGCTTCAAGGGCCATTCCTTCCACACCAGCCGCTGGGACTATGGCTACACGGGCGGAACCTCGGATGGCGGGCTCACGGGCCTGAAGGACAAGGTGGTCGGCGTCATCGGCACCGGCGCCACGGCCGTGCAGTGCGTCCCGCACCTGGGCGAGGGCGCCAAGCAGCTCTACGTCTTCCAGCGCACGCCGTCGTCCATCGACGTGCGCGCCAACCGGCCGACCGACCTGGACTGGGCCAAGGCCCTGACGCCCGGCTGGCAGCAAAAGCGGATGGACAATTTCAACACCCTGGTCTCCGGCGGCTTCGCCGAGGAAGACCTGGTCAACGACGGCTGGACCGACATCATCGGCAACATCCTGTTGCTGGCCCGCCGCAAGGCCGCGGCCGGGGAGCCGGTGGACGACCCCGCCGCCCTGATGCAGCTCGCCGACTTCAAGAAGATGGAGCAGGTCCGCGCCCGGGTGGACGCCGTCGTCGCCGACAAGCAGACCGCCGAGGCGCTGAAGCCCTACTACAACCAGTTCTGCAAGCGGCCCTGCTTCCACGACGAATATCTCGCCGCCTTCAACCGTCCGAACGTGCAGCTGGTGGACACCCAGGGCCGCGGGGTGGAGCGGATCACCGAAAAGGGCGTGGTGGTCGATGGCCACGAATACGAGCTCGACTGCCTGATCTACGCCACCGGCTTCGAGGTCGGCACCGACTACGCCCGCCGGGCCGGCTACGAGATCACCGGCAAGGACGGCCTGACGCTCACCGACAAATGGCGCGACGGGGCGGCCACCCTGCACGGCCTGCACAGCCACGGCTTCCCCAACTGCTTCATCATCTCCAACACCCAGTCCGGCTTCTCGGCCAACTTCCCGCACATGATCAACGAGCAGGCCAAGCATATCGGCTACATCCTCGGCCGCTGCCATGCCGAGGGGATCGCCGCGGTCGAGGCCGCCAAGGACGCCGAGGACGCCTGGGTCGCGACCATCGAAAAGCTCGCCCTGATGCGCCAGGGCTTCCTCGAGGAATGCACCCCCGGCTACTACAACAACGAGGGCAATGTGCGGGCCATGAGCAACCGCAACGCCTCCTATGGCGCGGGGCCGGTCGCCTTCGTGAAGGTGCTGGAGGATTGGCGCTCGACGGGCGAGATGCCGGGCCTGGAGCTCACCCGCGCCTGGCCGGCCAACGGGTAGCAAATCAAGCGGCGAGCAGGACCCTCAGCCTATCCACCGGTATCCCACGCCGGGCTCGGTGAGGATCAGCGCCGGCGCCGAGGGCTCCGGCTCGATCTTCTGGCGCAGCTGGCCGACGAAGACCCGCAGATATTGCACGTCCTGTTCGTGCGCCGGGCCCCAGACCGCGGTCAGCAGCTGGCGGTGGGTGACCACCTTGCCCGCGCCGCGCACCAGCTGGGCCAGGAGGTCGTATTCGCGCGGCGACAGCCGGATGGCCTCGCCGGCCCGGGTGACCAGCCGCTTGATCAGGTCGATGGTCAGGTCGCCGGAGGTCACCACCGGTTCGGCGCCGTCGTCGCGCAGCCGGTGGCGCAGCGCCACGCGCAGCCGCGCCAGCAGCTCGCCCACGCCGAACGGCTTCTCCACATAGTCGTCGGCGCCCATGTCCAGCGCGTCGATCTTTTCGGTCTCCCGGTCGCGCGCCGACAGGATGATGATCGGCCCCTCGTAGAAGGCCCGCGCCTTGGCGAGCGCCGCCTTGCCGTCCATGTCCGGCAGGCCGAGGTCGAGCACCACGGCGTCCGGCGCCTTGCGCGCCAGCTCCTTCAGCCCCGCCGCGGCGGTGTCGGCGCGCACCGGCTCGTAGCCCGCGGCCTCCAGCGCCGGGCCCAGGAACCGGTGGATCTGCGGCTCGTCGTCGATCACCAGGATGCGGGGCTTGTAGTCGCTCATCCTCCTACGCTCCATGCGGAGCTTCGGAGGACAGGTCCTTCGTCGGCCGGCAAGTCGCAGACCTGGCCTTCGAGGCCTTGGCGAAGAAGGCTCACAGCATGAACTCGGGGGTGACGGTTTCCTTGGCCAGGCTGATCAGGATCCGCGTGCCGCGTCCGTCGTGGATCGGCGAGGCCGCCGCGATCCGCCCGCCCATGGCCTCGACGAAGCCCTTGGAGATCGCCAGGCCCAGCCCGGCGCCCTTGCCGCGGTCGGTCGCCTCGTCCATCCGCCGGAATTTCTCGAACACGCGCTCCAGCTCCGCCGTGGGAATGCCGCGCCCCTCGTCCTCGATCGAGATGACCACATTGCGGCGGTCCTCATAGGCCGCCACCTCGATCGCCGTCTTATCGGGGCTGTAGGCGATGGCGTTCTCCAGGATGTTGACCAGAGCCTGTTCCAGCAGCGAGGCGTCGGCCATGACCAGGGTCATCTGGTCGGGGAAGTCCCAGGCCACCTTGCGGCCCTCCAGCCGGCGCTTCACCCGGCCCACCGCGGCGCGCAGCACGTCGCGCGGGTCGGTCCATTCGCGGCGGGTGACCAGGGCCCCGCCCTCCAGCCGCGTCATGTCCAGCAGGTCGCCGACGTAGCGGTTCAGCCGCTCCGCCTCCTCGCGGATGGACAGCAGCAGATCGTCGCGGACCTTCTGGGTCAGCGACTTGCCGTAGTCGATGAGGGTGGTGGCGGAGCCCAGCACCGTCGAGAGCGGGGTGCGCAGGTCGTGGCTGACCGAGTTCAGCAGGGCCGAGCGCAGGGTGTCGGTGCGGCGCAGCGCCTCGGCGTCGGCCGCCGTCGCCGCCAACTCCGCCCGCTCCAGCGCCACCGCCCCCTGGTCGAGCAGGGCCGCCACGAACCGTTCGCCGTCCTCGGTGGCGATCGCGGCCGGCTCCACGCCGACCACGCCGGCCCGCGTCTTCACCCCCTGCAGCGGCCGGAAGGTCCAGGCGGCCATCGGCAGGGTGCCGGTGCCGGCGCCGGCGGGCTCGCCCTTCTCCCAGGCCCAGCGCGCGGCCGCCATGTCGCCGGGCGAGAGGATTTCCCCGGCGGGCGAGGCGGCGGCGATGGCGATGTCTTCCCCCGCCGGCGTCAGCACCACCGCCTTGGCGCCGGTCGCCGCGGCCAGCTGTTCGGCGAGCGCGCTCGCCGCCTCCTCGGCCTTGGCCGCGCCCGACAGCCGGCGCGTCGCCGAGAGCACCGCGGCGATGCCGGACGCCCGCCGCGACGTGGCCCGGGCCTGGTCGCGCACCCGGCCGGTCAACCAGCCGGTGGCCATGGCCACCACGAAGAACACCACGAAGGTGAACACGTCGCCGGCGTGGCCGATGTAGAAGCTCAGCCGCGGCTCCAGAAAGAAAAAATTGTAAACCAGGGCCGAGGCCGCCGCGGCCGTCACCGCGGGCCATAGGCCAAAGGCCACGCCCGAGACCAGCACCCCCAGCAGATAGACCATCGCCAGGTTGGCGCTCTGCACATAGCGGTCGAGCACATAGGCCGCGCCGCTGGCCGCCAACACGCTGGCGAGCGCGGCCAGGTGGCCCATCCATGGAACCTCGACAGGCCGGCGCACCGGCGGCGCCGTCCGCTCGCCGTCGGGGCTCTCGGTGATCACGTGCAGCGCCGCGCCCACCGCCTCGTCGAGCAGGGCGTGGATCAGGTTGCGACGGAAGGGATTGCGCCGGCGCGCGGTCTTGCCGACCACGATCTGGGTCAGGTTGTTACGCCGCGCATAGTCGAGGACGCTGGTCACCAGGTCGTCGCCGGTCAGGGTCACGGTCGAACCGCCGAGCTGTTCGGCGAGCTTCAGGGCCTCGCGCAGTTTCTGCGCGGCGGCCGGATCGGGGGCGGGCCCGTTGGGCCGCTCCACATGGGCGACCGTCCAGGGTGCGTCCATCATCATATCCGACAGCCGCCGCCCGGCCCGCACCAGCGAGCCCGCCATGGCGTCTGGGCCGATCAGCACCAGGATCCGCTCGCCGGCCGCCCACGGCCCCTCGACGCCAGCCCGCTTCATGGCGCCGATCAGCTGGTCGTCCACGGCCTGGGCCGCGCGGCGCAGGGCCAGCTCCCGCAGCGCCGTGAGGTTCTCCACCTTGAAGAAACGGTCGGCGGCCAGCCTGGCGGTGTCGGCCAGATAGACCTTGCCCTGCGCCATCCGCTCGCGGAGTTCGGCTGGGGTGATGTCGATCAGCTCGATCTCGTCGGCGTGGGAGAGCGCCACGTCCGGCACCGTCTCGCGCTGGCGTATGCCGGTGATCTTCCAGACCACGTCCACCAGGCTTTCCAAGTGTTGGACGTTGAGCGTCGTCCAGACGTCGATGCCGGCGGCCAGCAGCTCCTCCACGTCCTGCCAGCGCTTGGGGTGGCGTGAGCCGGGCGCGTTGGAGTGGGCGTATTCGTCGACCAGGAGCAGGCCCGGCCTGCGCGCCAGGGCTCCGTCCAGGTCGAATTCCAGCAGGGTGCGGGCCCGATAGTCGATGGGCTTGCGGGCCAGCACCTCCAGGCCGCGCAGCAGGCTCTGGGTCTCTTTGCGGCCGTGGGTCTCCACGACGCCGACCAGCACATCGCCGCCCTCGGCCTTACGCTTGCGGGCGGCGCGCAGCATCTCGTAGGTCTTGCCGACCCCCGGCGACATGCCGAGGAACACCTTCAGCCGGCCGCGGCCCGCATGGGCGGCCGCGAGCAGGGCGTCGGGATCGGGCCTGAGCGCGTCTTGCGTCATGGCCTCCTAGCTTGAGCGCGCGGCAGGGCGGCGTCGAGGGCCAGGTTGGTCTTCAAGACGTTCACATGCGGCTGGCCGAAGACGCCGAGCCAGGGCCCCTCGGTGTTGTCCGAGATCACCTTCCGAACCGTGCCCAGGGGCACGCCCCGCGCCGCGGCGACGCGGGCCGCCTGCCGCGCGGCGTTGGCGGGCGAGACGTCGGGGTCGAGCCCCGAGGCCGAGGTGGTCACGGCGTCGGCGGGGATCGCCACGCCCGGCGCCTCGGCGCGGATGCCGTCGGCCGCGGCCTTCACATGCTTGGCGAGGTCCGGGTTGAGCGGCCCGAGGTTCGTGCCGCCCGAGGACGTCGGGTCATAGCCGTTCCCCGCCGCCGAGGCGCGCGGGTGCAGGTATTCGGGCTTTGCGAAGCCCTGGGCGATCAGGGCGGAGCCGACCACCTTGCCGTTCAGCCGCACCAGGCTGCCTTCGGCCTGGGCGGGGAAGGCGACCTTGGCGATGCCGGTGACCAGCAGGGGATAGCCGACCCCCAGCAGCAGGGTGAAGAACAGGGTGGCGACAATCGCCGGGCGGATGTCGGAGAGCATGGGGATCCTCACACCAGGTGCAGGCCCGAGACCACCAGGTCCACGAGCTTGATGCCGATGAACGGGGCGACGATGCCGCCCAGGCCATAGATGAACAGGTTGCGCTGCAGCAGCCGCGCCGCGCCGATCGCCCGGTAGCGCACGCCGCGCAGGGCGAGCGGGATCAGCATGACGATGATCAGGGCGTTGAAGATCACTGCCGACAGGATCGCGCTCTTCGGGCTCGCCAGATGCATGATGTTGAGCGCGCCGAGCGCGGGCAGGGCGATCACGAAGATCGCCGGGATGATGGCGAAATACTTGGCCACGTCGTTGGCGATGGAGAAGGTGGTCAGCGCGCCGCGGGTGATCAGCATCTGCTTCCCCACCTCGACGATCTCGATGACCTTGGTCGGGTCTGAATCCAGATCGACCATGTTGCCGGCCTCGCGGGCGGCCTGGGCGCCGGTCTGCATGGCCACGCCGACATCGGCCTGGGCCAGCGCCGGGGCGTCATTGGCGCCGTCGCCGCACATGGCCACCAGCCGCCCGCGGCCCTGCTCCTCGCGCATCATGCGCAGCTTGTCCTCCGGCGTCGCCTCGGCCAGGAAATCGTCGACGCCGGCTTCGGAAGCGATGGCCGCGGCGGTCACCGGGTTGTCGCCGGTGATCATCACCGTGCGCAGACCCATCCGGCGCAGGTCGGCGAAGCGGTCCTTCACGCCGGGCTTCACCACGTCCTTCAGGTGGATCACGCCCACCAGGGCGCCATCCTCGCTGACCGCCAGCGGGGTGCCGCCGGCGCGCGCGATCCGGTCAACCGCCGCGGCCAGGTCGGCCGGCATGTCTTTGGCGGTGAGGCCAAGCGTCGCCAGCACCGCGTCCACCGCGCCCTTGCGCCAGGACTTCTGGCCGGCGTTCAGCCCCGACTGCCGCGTGGTGGCGGAGAAGGCGATGATCTCGCCGCCCTTCGGGGCCTCGGCGGTCTGACCCAGATCCTGGGCCAGCTGCACGATCGAGCGGCCTTCCGGCGTCTCGTCGCCCAGCGAGGCCATCAGCGCGGCCTGCAGCGCCCGTTCCGGCCGCACGCCCGGCGCCGGGATAACCTCGGTCGCCATGCGGTTGCCGTAGGTGATGGTGCCGGTCTTATCGAGCAGCAGGGTGTCGACGTCGCCGGCCGCCTCCACCGCCCGTCCCGAGGTCGCCAGCACATTGACCTTCAACAGCCGGTCCATGCCCGCGATGCCGACCGCGGAAAGCAGGCCGCCGATGGTCGTCGGGATCAGGCAGATGAACAGGGCGCCGAGCACCAGCGGGCTCATCACCACGCCGGAGTAGGCGCCGAGGCCCAGCAAGGTCGCCGTCGCGATCAGGAAGATCAGCGTCAGGCCGGCCAGCAGCACGGCCAGGGCGATCTCGTTGGGCGTCTTGCGGCGGTCAGCGCCCTCGACCATGGCGATCATCCGGTCGAGGAAAGTCGACCCGGCTTCCGAGGTGACGCGCACCTTGATCCAGTCGGACACCACCGTGGTGCCGCCGGTCACCGCGCTGCGGTCGCCGCCGCTCTCGCGGATCACCGGCGCGCTCTCCCCGGTGATGGCCGCCTCGTTCACCGAGGCGATGCCCTCGACGATCTCGCCGTCGGCTGGAACGACGTCGCCGGCTTCCACGAGGACGACGTCGCCGACGCCCAGCTTGTGCGCCGGCGTCAGGACGAAAGCCTCGCGGGCGGGATCTGGCAGGCGCTTGGCCTGGGTGGTCACCCGCGCGGCGCGCAGGCTGTCCGCCGCCGCCTTGCCGCGCCCCTCGGCGACGGCCTCCGCGAAATTCGCGAACAGCACGGTGGCCCAGAGCCAGATGGCGAGCTGCAGGGCGAAGCCCCAGGCGCCGCCCGACGCCATGGCCAGCCCGGTCGAGACGGTGGCCAGGATGGCGACCACCTCGGTGGCCAGGATGACCGGATTGCCGGTCAGGCAGCGGGGGTCGAGCTTGACGACCGCGTCGCGCGCGGCGCGGGCGAGGATCGGCGCCGAGAAGCTGCCGACCAGGGTGGAGGCCTGGCGGCGCGAGGCGCCCAGCGGTTCGGTGATTGTGGTCATGGGATGCCCTGATGGGTCAGCGCGCCGCCACGGCCTGGAGCACCTGGAAGTGCTCCACGATCGGGCCGAGCGCGAGCGCGGGGAAGAACTGCAGGCCGCCCATGATCAGGATCACCCCGATCAGGAGGCCGATGAACAGCGGGCCGTCCGTGGGGAAGGTCCCGGTGGTCGCGGAAAGCTTCGGCTTGGCGGCCAGCGAGCCCGCGATGGCGAACACCGGGACCACGTAGGCGAAGCGGCCGAGCAGCATGGCGATGCCCAGCGTGGTGTTCCACCAGGGCGTGTTGGCCGACAGGCCCGCGAAGGCCGAGCCGTTGTTCCCGGTCGCCGAGGAATAGGCGTAGAGGATCTCCGACAGGCCGTGCGCGCCCGGATTGCCCAGGCCCTTCAAGGCCATCGGCAGCACCGCCGCCACCGCCGAGAAGCCGAGGATCGACAGGGGCAGGATCAGCACCGCCAGCATGGCGAGCTTGACCTCGCGGGCCTCGATCTTCTTGCCCAGGTACTCCGGCGTCCGTCCGACCATCAGGCCGGCCACGAAGACCGCGATCAGCGCCATGACCACCATGCCGTAGAGGCCCGAGCCCACGCCGCCCGGCACGATCTCGCCGAGCTGGATCATGAACATCGCGACGCCACCCGCCAGCGGCATGAAGCTGTCGTGCATGGCGATCACCCCGCCGTCCGAGGCGCCGGTGGTGTTGGCGGTCCACACCGCCGTCGAGGGCCCTCCGAAGCGCACCTCCTTGCCCTCCATGTTCACCGAGGCCTCGGCGTGCGCGGCGACCAGGGCCGGAGCCGGCTGGACCTCCGCGGCGTAGATCGCGGCCGAGGCGCCCAGGATGAACAGCGCCATCACCGCGACCAGGGCGCGGGCGTCACGCCTGGCCAGCACCACGCGGCCGAAGGCCACCACGCAGGCGTAGCCCAGCACGTTCATCGAGACGATCTCGAGGAGGTTGCTGATCGCGTTCGGGTTCTCGAACGGGTGGGCCGAATTGGCGTTGAAGACGCCGCCGCCGTTGGTGCCGAGCTGCTTGATGGCCTCCTGGCTGGCGGTGGGGAACAGGGCGATGGTCTGCTTGGCGCCTTCCAGCGTGGTGGCGGCCGCGCCGGCGACGAGCGTCTGCGGCTCGCCCAGCGCCACATAGATCAGCGCCAGGACCAGGGAGATCGGCAGCAGCACATAGAGGCTGATCCGGGTCAGGTCGGCCCAGAAGTTGCCCAGCCCCTCGCCGCGATTGGCCGCGAAGGCCCGCGCTAGCGCCGCCGCCACGGCGATGCCCGCCGCCGCGGAGAGGAAGTTGTGCGAGGTCAGTCCGGCCATCTGCGAGAAGGTCGAGACCGCCTGCTCCGGCGTATAGGACTGCCAGTTGGTGTTGGTGACGAAGCTGACGGCGGTGTTGAACGCCAGGTGCGGGCTCATGCCGGCGAACCCCTGCGGGTTCAGCGGCAGGAGGTTCTGAAACCGCAGGGTCAGGTAGAGCACGACGAAGCTCGCCGCCGAGAACATCAGGAAGCTCGCCGCATAGGCGAACCAGCCCTGGCTCCGGTCGGGCTTGATCCCGCAGGCGGCGTAGGCGAGCCGCTCGACGGGCTTCAGCACCGGATCGAGCCAAGTGCTTTCACCCTGCCAGACGCGCGCCAGGAAGACGCCGAGCGGCCAGGCCAGCCCGACGGTGATGGCGATGGTGATGAGGATTTCCAGCCAGCCCTGCGGGGTCATCAGAACGTCTCCGGACGCAGGAGAGCGGCCAGCATGTAGCCGCCGATGACGAGCGCGCCGGCGCCCCAGATGAGCATTTCCAGCATGGCTAGAGACGCCGCAGCGCGGCCGCGTAGGCGACGAAGATCGCCATCACCGCAAGACCGAGCGCCAGAAAGACCAGATCGAGCATGCCCCGCTCCAGATGGGAGGATGAGGCCGCCTAGATCGCCTGTTTGGCCGTCAGGGCGCGAGACGGGGCTGGACCCCTGGGCATAAGCGCCGCGTAAGGAAGCTCAGGCCTTGGCCGGGGCCGCCGCCAGGTAGCCGCTCACCACGTCCACGAACCGCTGCGGCGTGGCCGGGCGCTCGCGCTCGCCATGGGTGAAGTCGACGCCCAGCACATAGCGCCGCCCGCCCGGCGTCTGCACCGGCCACAGGTCGAAGGGCGAGCGGTCATAGGGATAGGTCTCGGACCGGGTGGCGAGGTGCGAGCGCAGCGCGCCTTCGGCCGCCTCGGCGACGTCGCCGGTGATCGTCGCGCCGCCGGCCTTGGCCACCGCCTCCAGCCGGCCGCCCCGCTCCAGGAAGATCGCCGCGGGGGCGTGGAAGATCTGGGTCAGGGCGTCGGCCGCGGCCTGCACGATCTCGCCGGCCGGCCGCGCCTCGATGACCAGGTGGGCCAGACCCTGCAGCGCCTGGGCCTGTTCGGCGGCCCGCGCCGTTTCCAGCGCGCGCCGTCGCGCCTCGGCCGCGACCGTGCTGACGATGGCGGCGATGACCAGCAGCAGGGCCGCGGCCCAGAGGTCCGACGCGCTGGCGATGCGGAACGAATAGCGCGGCTCGGTGAAGAAGAAATCGAAGGCGAGCACGCCGCCGGCCGCGGCGACCAGGGCCGGTCCCCATCCGAAGCCGGTGGCGGCGATGATCACCGGCAGCACGAAGATCAGCGTCAGGTTCGGCGCGGCGATCAGGTTCTCGACCACGAAGGCCAGCAGGGTCGCCATGGCGACCAGGGTCAGGGCCAGCAGATAGGGCCAGCCGCGGCCGAGCCGGGCGTCGTCGGCGCCGGTCTCTGCGGCGGCAGGCGCCGCCGCGCGGGAGGTCGACGGGCGGTGGGCGAGCGGCTGGGACATCGCGGATCCTTCCCCAAGGCGCCCATCCTAGGCGGCCGCGACATAAAAGTTCGATGTGGATCGCCGCGCTCAGCCGTAGGGCAGGACCAGCCGGAACACCGCCCCGCCGCCCTTGCGCGGGCTGTGCTCCAGACGCCCGCCGTGGGCCAGCGCGATCTGCCGCGCCAGGGTCAGGCCGACGCCCGACCCGCCGGGCTTGGTGGTGAAGAAGGGCACGAACACCGCTTCGGGGTCCTCGGCCGGGATGCCGGGCCCATTGTCCTCGACGATCAGCGCCACCTGCGCGTCCTCCAGCCGCAGGCCCAACCGCACGGCGGCGCCGGGGCGGCCGCGCACCGCCTCGACCGCGTTCTTCAACAGGTTGATCAGCGCCTGTTCCAGCAGCTCGGAATCGGCCTCCAGGGTCAGCCGCCTGGGCGAGACGCTGCTGGCATAGTCGACGCCGGCCTCGGCCATGCTCGGCCCCATCAGCCGGTCGAGGCTGGCCACCAGCTCCGTGGCGCGGATCTTCGTCCGCTCCGGCGCCGGCAGGTCGGTCAGCCGCCGATAGCGTTCCACGAAATGCATCAGGCCGGCGCTGCGCCGGGCGATCACCTCCAGGTCCGCGGCGATCGCCGCCGGGTCGGAGTCTTTCGCGCGCAGCCGGCCGGCCAGGCTCTCCGACAGCGACAGGATCGGGGTCAGGGAGTTCATCATCTCGTGGGCCAGCACGCGGACCAGGTCCTGCCAGGCCTTCAGCTCCACCGCGTCCAGCTCGGCCGAAAGGCTCTGCAGGGAGATCAGGGTCAGCCGGCGGCCCTCGGCGGTGAAGCTCGCCGCCTGCGCCAGCATGGCCCGCCCGTCGGCCAGCCGCACGATCTCGCGTGCGCCGGGCGGCAGGGTGCGCAGGCGCACCGCGGTGGCGGGCGGCAGGCTGGCGATCGCGCTGATCGCGCCGGGCCCGGCGCCCAGGTTCTGCCGCGACGCGCGGTTGGCGCTGACCACCTGGCCCGTCTCGTCCACCACCAGCAGGGCGGCGGTCACATTGTCGAGCAGAGCCTCCAAGTGATCGATCCGCCGCTGCCGGTCGGCCCGCGCTGAGGCCAGCCGGTCCAGGCTCCGCTCGATGGCCCCCGCCGCCTGGCTAAGGCCCGGCTGCGGCGCCGGGCGCTCGTAGCCCTCGGCGTTCAGCCCCTCGATGAACTGGGCCAGCACCCGGTCGGCGGCCGTGGTGCTGCGCGCCAGGTCGAAGGCGACGAGCAGCAGGAGGGCCGCCAGCACCATCGTGGTCGCCCACAGATGCCGTTCGGCGGCCAGGAACGCCCCGAACGCCAACAGCCCCATGGCGCCGGCCCGCAGGCTCGCGCCCAGGGCGAAGCTCGCCGCGCCGGCCGGCGGCCTAGAGGCCATGGCGCGCCATGCGGCGGTAGAGGGCCGGCCGCGTCAGGCCGAGCGCCAGGGCGGCGCGCGAGACATTGCCCTCGTGGATCGCCAGGGCCCGTTCGATGGCCCGCCGCTCCAGATCGTCGAGGTTGAGCGGCGCCCCGGCCCGTCGCTCGGCGGTCAGCCGGGCCGCGGCGGCCATGGCGTCGGCCAGCGCCTCGTTGCGCCAGGGCTTCAGCACGAAATCGACGGCCCCGCGCTTCAGCGCCTCCACGGCCAGGGCCACGCCGCCATAGGTGGTCATCAGCACGACCGACAGGGAAGGGTCCGCGTCCTGCAGGGCGGCGAGCGCGTCGAAGCCCTCCGCCCCGCTGCGCGCGCCGGCCGCGAAGTTCATGTCCAGCAGGACGGCGGCGGCGCCTTGCGCCTTGGCCGCCAATCCCTCGGGGGAGGCCACGGCCTCAACGTGGACGCCGGGACGCATCAGGGCCGTCGCGGCGGCCTTCAGCACGTCGGCGTCGTCGTCCACCACCAGATAGGATTGGGCCCGCTCCACACCCAGACTCTACGGCGCGCCGCGGGGTGCGGCAAAAGCCAGGCTGTTCAACGGCTTACCGTGCCGGGCGGCGGCGACGGCGAGCGCCACTGTTCGAAATCGGACAGCTCAGCTTCCGGGGAGGACCGGAATTTCAGCTAAGTCTCTGATCTGGCAGAGTTTCCGCAAACGCGCACTCGGCTTGATACTGATCCGGCATGACGAACCTGATGGACAAACCCTTGTCCCGCCCCTGGTGGCGGAGCCGGCGCACCCTCGTCCCAGCGGCGGTCGCGGCGGCCGTCGGCATCGTCGTGCTTCTAGGCCTCGGCCTCGCCGCCGGAGCCCGCACCTCCCTGCGGACGCCGGCGGCGAACGTCACCCTCGGCACCGCGCAGATGGGCGTCTTCCATGACGTCACCACCCTGCGGGCCAAGGTGGCGCCGCGCGACGTGGTCTATCTCGACTCCCTGGAAGGGGGTCAGGTGGAGCAGGTCTTCGCCCAGGCCGGCGACACCGTGGCGGCCGGCCAGCCGCTGGTCAGGTTCCGCAACACCGAACTGGAGCTGGAGGTCCTCGACCGCGAGGGCCGGCTCGCCGAATCCATCACCCAGCTGCAGGCCTACGAGAAACAGCTGGAGGACGCCCGCGTCGCCAATGAGCGGGCCGTCGCCCAGATCGACTACGACATCACCCGCCTGTCGCGCGACGCCCACCGCGCCGACACCCTGATCGGCAAGGGGTTCGTGCCGCGCCAGCAGTACGAGGCGGTGCACGACGAGCTGGACCACAACCGGCGCCTGCAGCCGCTGCAGACCTCGATCAACCAGGAAGAAGAGGTGCTGCGCCAACGCCAGCTGCCGCAGATCAAGACCGAGCTCTCCAACCTGCAGGCCAGCCTTGGCGTCGCCCGTTCGAAGCTCGACAGCCTGACCCTGCGCGCGCCCGTGGCCGGTGCGCTCACCGACATGCACCTCAACATCGGCGAGATCAAAAACCGCGGCGAGCGGCTCGGCCAGATCGTGCCGCCCACCGGCTTCAAGATCGAGGCCCACGTGGACGAATACTACCTCGACCGCGTCCATCCCGGGCAGATGGGCGAGGTGGACGTCGGCGGCCGCCCGTTCGCGCTGCGCGTCACCCGCGTCGATCCGACCGTCAAGGACGCGACCTTCCTGGTGGAGCTCGCCTTCGTCGGCCCGATGCCCAAGGACGTGCTGCCGGGCCAGGCGCTCGACGGCCGCCTGACCCTGGGCGGCGACCGCCAGGCCCTGATCCTGCCGGCTGGCGGCTTCCTGGAGCGCACCGGCGGCGACTGGGCCATGGTGCTCGACGCCGGGGGCGATCGCGCCGAGCGGCGCCGCATCAAGGTCGGCCGCCGCAGCGCCGACCAGGTCGAGGTGCTCTCGGGGCTCCGGCCCGGCGAGCGGGTCATCACATCGGACTACACCGGCTACGAGAAGATCGACCGGATCATCCTGACCAAATGAACTGCCAAATGAACGGACGGAGGGGCCAATGCTGAAGCTCGAGGATATCTCCAAGGTCTATCGCACCACCGAGGTGGAGACCCTGGCGCTGGGCGGGGTGTCGCTGCAGATCGACCCCGGCGAGTTCGTGGCCATCATGGGTCCGTCCGGCTGTGGGAAGTCGACGCTCCTGAACCTGCTGGGCCTGCTCGATAGCCCGACCAGCGGCGTCTATTCCTTCTTCGGCCAGGACGTCGCCCGCCTGCCCGAGGCGCAGCTGACCAAGCTGCGGCGCGACAACATCGGCTTCGTCTTCCAGAGCTTCAACCTGATCGACGACCTGACCGTCGCGGAGAACGTCGAGGTCGCGTTGCTCTATCGCAGCGTCGGCGCCGCGGAGCGCAAGCGCCGGGTCGCCGAGGCCCTGGAGCGGGTCGGCATCGCCCACCGCGCGCGCCACCGTCCGCAGCAGCTCTCCGGCGGCCAGCAGCAGCGCGTGGCCGTCGCCCGCGCCCTGGTCTCCGAGCCCAAGCTGATCCTCGCCGACGAACCGACCGGCAACCTCGACACCGCCAACGGCGACGAGGTCATGCGCCTGCTCACCGAGGCCGCCGCGGCCGGGGTGACCGTGATCATGGTCACCCACTCCCTGGTCCACGCCGCGGTGGCCCAGCGCACCATCAAGCTCTTGGACGGCCGGGTGGTCTCCGAAACGCTCTTGGCCGCTTGAGGAGGCTGGATCGATGTTCCGCAACTACCTCGCCGCGGCGCTGCGCAACCTGGCGCGCAACCGGCTCTATGCCGGCATCACCATCGTGGGCCTGTCGGTGGGCTTCGCCGCCGCCCTGCTGATCGCCCTCTTCGTGCGCGATGAGTTCAGCTACGACCGCTTCTTCCCCGACTACCGGCAGATCTACCGGCTCTCGACAATCGTCGCCACCAATGGCGGGGCGCCGTCCGAAGGCGAATACACCCCCATTCCGCTGGCCGAGGTCCTGCGGCTCGACTTCCCGCAGATGCAGCTCGTCGCCCGCTATGGCGCGGCTGGCTATCCGCCGGACGTCAAGCACGGCGAGATCAGCGCGGCGGAGCAGAACGTCGCCTGGGCCGACCCCGAGCTCTTCCAGTTGATGCCCTTCCCGACCGTCGCCGGCGATCTGGCCCATGCCCTCGATGCGCCCGACAGCGTGGTCATCGATCAGACCATGGCCCGGAAGTATTTCAGCGCCGACGCGCCGCTCGGCCAGACCCTGTTCATCGACAAGCACCCCATGCGGGTGACCGCGGTGATCAAGGACCTGCCGTCCAACACCCACATCCTGGGCGAGATCTTCCCGTCGGGCCGAGCGCCCTGGGGGATCATGCACAACATCGAGTCCAGCCAGGGCTTCGGGTCGAACCGGGTGCAGACCTACTTCCGCCTGCGTCCCGGCACGTCGGTCGCCTCCGTCGAGAGCCAGCTCCCCGCCTTCATCCAGCGCCGCTACGGCACGGCGCTGCAGGGCGACGCCAAATACTGGCTGACCCCGGTCAACATCGGCGACATCCACCTGCGCCCCTCGCGCGCCTCGCAATTCACCAAGGCCTCGGGCGATCCCAAGGTGGTCATGGCCATCGCCGCGGTGGGCGTGCTGATCGTCGTGGTCGCCGCCATCAACTTCGTGACCCTGATGACCGCCAGGGCCGCGCGCCGCGCGGTCGAGGTGGGCGTGCGCAAGTCGGCCGGCGCCTCGCGCCGCGACCTCATCGTGCAGTTCATGGGCGAGGCGCTGATCTATGTCGCCGTGGCCGGGGTGGTCGCGATCGCCCTGGCCGAGCTGCTGCTCCCGGCGTTCAACGCCCTGGTGCAGCGGCGGATCGGCTTCGACTACCTGCACGACGCCAGGCTGGCCGCCGGCATGGTGGGGGTCCTGCTGGTCGTCGCCCTGTTGGCCGGCGCCTATCCGGCCCTGGTGATGTCCGGCTTCCGGCCCGCGGCGGTGCTGAAGGGCGGCGTGGTCCAGAGCATCGGCGGCGCGCGCGTCCGCCAGGCCCTGGTGGTGATCCAGTTCGCGGTGCTCGTCGCCCTGATCCTCGGGGCTGGCTCGATCTATCGCCAGACCATGTTCGCCCTCAACGACGCGACCCACCTGGACAAGAAGGACGTCCTGCTACTGCTCGCCAAGCCCTGCACGCGGAACCTCCGCGACCAGATCCGCCAGGTTCCCGGCGTGGTGACGGCGGCCTGCACCTCGGCCTATGCGATCAATGTCGCCGACAATGAAACCACAGCCACCTCCGGGCGCATCCACACCACCGTCGCCATCAATCCCATCGACTATGGGTTCCTGGAGACCTTCCGGCTGAAGCCCCTGGCCGGGCGGCTGTTCGACCCCAATCGCCCCGGCGACGCCGCCTACGGGCTGGATTTCCACCAGCCGCTGGTGATCAACGAGACCGCGGCGCGGGCGCTGGGCTTCGCCCGCCCGGCCGAGGCGGTCGGCAAGTCCATCGTCTGGAACGGCGTCATGGATTACGGCCTGCCGGAGGCGGCGCGTGGGCAGTACATGCAGAATTCGCCCTCGACCATCATCGGCGTCCTGCCGGACTTCACCTTCGGTTCGGCGCGCGCCAAGATCCAGCCGCAGATCTACGTGATCGGACCCAAGGTGGGCGGGCCGTTCGATTCCCTGGCGCTGGCCGTGCGCCTCGACCCCAACCACAAGGCCGAGGCCCTGGCCGGCATCGACCGGCAGTGGAAGCGCACCCAGTCGGGACCCATGACCACCTACTTCGTCGACCTCTTCATGCTGCGGCTCTACGTCGACACCATCGTCCAGGGCGCGATGATCACCGCCTCGGCCATCGTGGCGCTCTCCATCGCAGCGCTGGGCCTGTTCGCCATGTCGGCCTACACCACCGAGCGGCGCACCAAGGAGATCGGGGTGCGCAAGGCCATGGGCGCGAGTTCGGGCGATGTCCTGAAGCTCTTGTTGTGGCAATTCACCAAGCCGGTGATCTGGGCCAACCTCATCGCCTGGCCGGTGACCTGGTTCATCCTGCAGCGGTGGCTCTCCAGCTTCGCCTACCACGTCGACCTGCCGCTCTGGACATTCCTGGCGGCCGGCGCGGCGGCCCTGGTGATCGCCTGGGCGACCGTCTTCTTCCATGCGCTGAACGTGGCCCGCTCGAAGCCCGTCGGCGCGCTCCGCTACGAATAGGAGGCGACCATGTTGAAGTTCTTGGCCACGGCAGGCGTCTGGCTGGCCTTCGCAGGCGTCGCCCACGCGGCGAGCGCCGCGTCCGATCCGGTGGCCGGCGACTGGATGACGCCGGGGGGCAGTGCGAAGGTGCACATCGCCGCCTGTCCGGCCAACCCCAGCCAGCTCTGCGGGATCATGGTCTGGCTGAAACAGGGCCTCGATGCGGCCGGCAGGCCGGCGCTCGATCGCGCCAATCCGGACCCGGCGCTGCGCACCCGGACGCTGGTGGGGATGCCCTTCATCACCGGCTTCACGCGCGAGGCCCAGGGCCGCTGGAGCGGCGGGCGCATCTACGATCCCGACAGCGGCAAGACCTACAGGTCGAAGATGCGCATCAACGACGACGGGACCCTGAAGCTGGAAGGCTGCGTCCTCATCATCTGCCAGGCGCAGACCTGGAAGCGGCCGGCGCCGTAGCCGCCTGAGGTCGAAGCCGGCGGCGTCCTGAGGCGCGGGCGAGCCTCAAGTCTCCGCCAGGGTGATGTAGAGCTCGCTCTCGATCACCCATTGGCCGGTCTGCCGGCGCCAACAGGCGAGGTAGCGGCCGCTCATCTCGCCGCCTTTCCAGCGGGCGGTCCAGCGGCCGGTCTCGGCGGCGCGGTCCCCCGCCCGGTCGATCTCCACCGTCTCGGCGTCTCGGACATAGGTTTCGAAGTCCGGGTCGGCGAACTGTCGGGCGAAGGCCTCGACGATGGCCGCTCCACCCAGGATCAGGCCGCCGTCGCCGGCGATCAGCCGGGCGTCGGCCGCGAAGAACGGCCTCAGTCGCGCGGCGTCGTGACCCGCGATCAGCTTGTTGGTCAGCTTGCGCCGCGCCCGGATAGCGTCTTCAGGCGCGACAGCCACGCCGCGCTAGGCCGGCTGGGCGGCCAGGCGCTTGTCGAGATAAGCCCCGACCCGGCCTTCCAGGTCGGGCAGGTTCTCGGCCCAGAAGTGGCTGGCGCCCTCCACCACGTCGTAGTCGATGGTGATGCCCTTCTGGGTGCGCAGCTTGGAGACCACGCGCTCCACGTCCACCGAGGGGACCACGCTGTCGGCGCTGCCGTGCAGGATCAGGCCCGAGGCCGGGCAGGGGGCCAGGAACGAGAAGTCGTAGGCGTTGGTCGGCGGCGACACCGCGATGAAGCCGTCGGTCTCGGGCCGGCGCATCAGGAGCTGCATGCCGATCCAGGCGCCGAACGAATAGCCGGCCACCCAGCACTGCGAGGCGGCCGGGTTGGTGGACTGCAGCCAGTCGAGCGCGGTCGCCGCGTCGGCCAGCTCGCCGATGCCGCCGTCGAACTCGCCCTGGGAGCGTCCGACGCCGCGGAAGTTGAACCGCAGCACCGAGAAGCCGCGCTTCATGAACAGGTGGAAGAGCTGCACGGTGACCGGATTGTTCATCTGCCCGCCCGCCTTGGGGTGCGGGTGCAGGATCAGCGCCACGGGCGCCGTCTCGGTCTTGCCCTGGGAGTACCGTCCCTCGATCCGCCCGGCCGCGCCGGTCAGAACCACCTCTGGCATGCGAACCCTCTTGCAACCTCGGCCCAGGAAACCCGGCCTGAATACTTGACTGCTGCGCTTGGTCTTCCTAAGTCCCAACCCTGACGGCCGGACCGGGCAGGCGAGCCCCGCGCAAGGCGGCGGCTTGTAGCATAGCCGGGCCGCGATGCGCGGAAAAACGACTGCGCGGAAAACGATGAGGGTGAGACCATGCGCCTCTCCACCAAGGGCCGATACGCCGTCATGGCGATGGTCGACCTCGCGCGCCGCGAAACCGACGCCGTGCGCGCCGTGGCCCTGGCCGACATCGCCGCCCGCCAGGAGATCTCGCTCTCCTACCTCGAGCAGCTGTTCGCCCGCCTGCGTCGCCGCGGCCTGGTGACCAGCGCCCGGGGTCCCGGCGGCGGCTATCGCCTGGCCCGGGGGCCGCAGGACACCACCATCGCCGACATCGTCCATGCCGTGGACGAGCCCTTGCGCGCCACCCGCTGCGGGGCCGGCAAGGGCTGCATGATCAAGGGCGAGCGCTGCCTGACCCATGACCTGTGGGCCGATCTCGGCGAACACATCGAGGACTATCTCGCCTCCGTCAGCCTGGCCGACGTGGCGACCGGCCGCCTGACCGCCGATCGGCGCGCCGCATGACCGCCAATTCGAACCCGCGGGTCTATCTCGACTACAACGCCACCGCCGTGGTGCGCCCGGAAGCCGCCGCCGCGGTCGCCCATGCGCTGGAGGTGGGGGGCAATCCCTCGTCCGTCCACGCCGCCGGCCGCGCCGCCCGCGCGCTGGTCGAGCAGGCGAGGACCGATGTCGCCGCCCTGATCGCAGCGCCCACCTCCACCATCGTCTTCACCTCGGGCGGCACCGAGGCCAATGCGCTGGCTCTGGAAAGCGCCATCGCCGCAGGCTCGAAGCGCCTGCTGATCTCCGCCATCGAGCACGACAGCGTGCGCGAGACCGCCCAGGCCTCCGGCCTCGCGGTCGAGGCGATCCCCGTCGATCGCAGCGGTCGCGTGGACTTGACCTGGCTGTCCGAGCGCCTGGCGCGCTGGGACGCCGCCGACGGCAAGCCGTTCGTGGCCCTGATGCTCGCCAACAACGAGACCGGCGTCATCCAGCCGGTCGCCGAGGCCGCCGAGCTGGTCCGGGCCGCCGACGGTTGGCTGCACGTCGACGCGGTCCAGGCCGCCGGCAAGATCGCCGTCGACAGTCGTGCGCTCGGCGCCGACACCCTCTCCATCTCCGCCCACAAGATCGGCGGCCCGCAGGGCGTCGGCGCCCTGACCTTCGGCCCGCGCGCCGTGCTGTCCCGCCGCCAGCACGGCGGCGGCCAGGAACGCGGCCGCCGAGGAGGAACCGAAAACGTATCTGGAATCAATGGGTTCGGCGCAGCGGCTACGGCAGCACGTGAAACACTTGAGCAGCCCGTCGATGTTGAAGGAAAAGCCGCCTGGCGCGACGCCGCCGCCGCCCGCTTGAAATCCGCCGGCGCCGTCGTCGTCGGCGAGGCTGCCCCGCGCCTTCCGAACACGCTCTGCGTCGCGGCCCCCGGCTTCGCCGCCGACACCCAGGTCATGGCCCTCGACCTGGCCGGCGTCATGGTCTCGGCCGGCGCCGCCTGCTCGTCCGGCAAGGTCAAGGTCTCGCCGGTGCTGGCCGCCATGGGCCTCGGCGACCTCGCCGGCTGCGGCATCCGCGTCTCCGGCGGCTGGAAGAGCACCGAGGCCGACTGGAACCGCTTCGTCGACGCCTGGTTCGAGGCCTATCGGCGCCACACAGCGCGCCACGCGCCCGCCGCCGCTGGAGCCGCCTGATGGCCGCCGTCCGCCAGACCGTCGAACACGTCGAGAGCCTCGAGCGCTACAAGCACGGCTTCGTCACCGACGTGGAGCAGGAGTTCGCCCCCAAGGGTCTGAACCCCGACATCGTCCGCTTCATCTCGGCCAAGAAGGGCGAGCCGGAGTGGATGCTGGCTTGGCGCCTGGAGGCCTTCGAGCGCTGGCTGGCGCTGGATGAGCCCAACTGGGCCAAGGTCAGCTTCCCGCGCATCGACTACCAGGACAGCTACTACTACGCCGGTGGCCCGAAGGGTCCGAAGCCGAAGAGCCTCGACGAGATCGATCCGGAGATCCTGGAGACCTACAAGAAGCTGGGCATCCCGCTGCGTGAGCAGGAAGTGCTGGCCGGGGTCGAGGGCGCGCCGCGCTACGCCGTCGACGCCGTCTTCGACAGCGTCAGCGTCGTGACGACGTTCAAGAAGGAGCTGGCTGAGGCCGGCGTCATCTTCTGCCCGATGAGCGAGGCGATCCGCGACCACGGCGAGCTCGTGCGCAAGTACCTGGGCTCCGTCGTGCCGGTTTCCGACAACTATTTCGCCTGCCTGAATTCGGCGGTCTTCTCCGACGGCAGCTTCGTCTATGTGCCGCCGGGCGTCCGCTGCCCGATGGAGCTGTCGACCTATTTCCGGATCAATGCCGAGAATTCCGGCCAGTTCGAGCGCACCCTGATCATCGCCGACAAGGGGTCCTACGTCTCCTACCTCGAAGGCTGCACCGCCCCGATGCGCGACGAGAACCAGCTGCACGCCGCCGTCGTCGAGCTGGTGGCGCTGGAGGACGCGGAGATCAAGTACTCGACGGTCCAGAACTGGTACCCGGGCGATCCGGAAACCGGGAAGGGCGGCATCTACAACTTCGTCACCAAGCGCGCCGACTGCCGCGGCGACCGCTCGAAGGTCTCCTGGACCCAGGTGGAGACGGGCTCGGCGATCACCTGGAAGTACCCATCCTGCATTCTGCGCGGGAACGAGAGCACGGGCGAGTTCTACTCCATCGCCATCACCAACGGCCGCCAGCAGGCCGACACCGGCACCAAGATGATCCACCTGGGCGCCAATACCCGCTCGCGGATCATATCCAAGGGCATCTCCGCCGGCCGATCGTCCAACACCTATCGGGGTCTCGTCTCGGCGCACCCGAAGGCCAAGGGCGCCCGCAATTTCACCCAGTGCGACAGCTTGCTGATCGGCAAGCAC
Source organism: Phenylobacterium sp. (assembly GCF_035944335.1). Taxonomy (GTDB): domain Bacteria; phylum Pseudomonadota; class Alphaproteobacteria; order Caulobacterales; family Caulobacteraceae; genus Phenylobacterium. The sequence continues at coordinate 65,533 of NZ_DASZBG010000085.1, forward strand.
TGCGCGGCCCACACCGTGCCCTATGTCGAGGCGCGCAACGGGCAGGTGGTGTTCGAGCACGAGGCGACCACCACGCGGCTCTCCGACGACCAGCTGTTCTACGTGATGCAGCGAGGCCTCTCCCAGGAGGAGGCGGTCCAGTTGCTGGTCAATGGCTTCGTCAAGGAGGTGCTGCAGGAGCTGCCCATGGAGTTCGCCGTGGAAGCCCAGAAGCTGGTGGCCATTTCGCTGGAAGGGAGCGTTGGATGACCTCGAAGACCCGTAAAGGCGCGGCGCGCAAGCTGACGCTGAAGGACGCCTTCGAAGTGGAATTCGCCCGCCGGGAGATGGAGCGGCGCGCCCGCGACGAAGCCGAGCGCAAGCAGCAGGAAGAAGATCTCGCCCGCGCCACCCAGCTCCTGGAGGCGCTGCAGGCCGACCCCGAGTTCCTGGCCAAGCGCGCGCTGGTCGCCGACCGCCGCCGCTACACGGTCTCCATCGATCACAGCGATTTCCGCATCGCCGCCTATTTCGAAGCCGGCAAGGCGAGCGTGACGCTGTCGGACAAGCGCACCACCACCCCGGGGGCCGCCGCGCCCCGCAAGCAGCTGACCGTCGAGACCCTGGAAGACGCCCTGGCCGTGATGGCCCAGTTCCTCGTCGACGAGACCCGCTGATGCTGACCGTCAAAGACCTGCACGCCACCGTCGGCGAGACCGAGATCCTCAAGGGTCTGTCGCTCGACGTGCCCGCGGGCCAGGTGCACGCCATCATGGGCCCGAACGGGGCGGGGAAGTCGACGCTGTCCTATGTGCTGACCGGCCGCCAGGGCTATGAGGTCACGCAAGGGTCAGCCACGCTGGATGGCGAGGACCTGCTGGCGCTGAACCCGGACGAACGCGCCGCGCGCGGGGTCTTCCTGTCGTTCCAATATCCGCTGGAGATCCCCGGCGTTCCGGCCCTGACCTTCATCCGCACCGCGCTCAATGCGCAGAAGAAGGCCCGCGGCGAAGACGAGGTCGCCGCGCCGGCCTTCCTCAAGCTCGCCCGCGAGAAGGCCGCCGCGCTTAAGATCGACTTCGAGATGCTCAAGCGCCCGCTCAACGTCGGCTTCTCCGGCGGCGAGAAGAAGCGGATGGAAATCCTGCAGATGGCGATCCTTTCGCCCCGCATGCTGATCCTCGACGAAACCGACTCCGGCCTCGACATCGACGCCCTGAAGATCGTCGCCGAGGGCGTCAATGCGCTGCGCGCGCCCGATCGCGCCATGCTGGTGATCACCCACTATCAGAGGCTGCTGGACTACATCCGCCCCGACCGCGTGCACGTGCTGGCCGGCGGCCGCATCGCCGCCTCCGGCGGGCCTGAGCTGGCGCTGGAACTGGAGCGCGAAGGCTACGACAAGTACGCGAGGGCGGCTTGAACCTCGCCGGCGCCATACGCGACCTCGATCCGGCGCAACTGCCCGGCAAGCGCGACGAGGACTGGCGCTGGACCGATTTGCGCGGCCTGGTCCGCGTGGTGCCGGAGCCCTCGACGCCGGTCGACCCGCGTGACGTGGGTCAGGGCCCCTTCGAGCACCTCGTCAGCGCCTCCTATGTCGTGGCCAATGGCGCCGGGGACGTGCGGATCGAGGTCGCTGCCGGCGAGGACAAGACCCTGGCGCTGCGCCTGCTCTCGCGCGGGGCGGGCTCGCACACCGCCCGCGTGGAGGTCGAGGTCGCCGCTGGCGCCCGCCTGACCTTGCTGGAGACCTATGAAGGCGACACCGGCGGCTATGTGGCCCATGCGTCGCTGGCGGTTAGCCTGGGCGACGGGGCCGTGCTGGAGCGCATCGTGCTGGCCGCCGACGGCGCCGAGGGCGTCTCGGTCAGCGAAGCCGAAGTTCGGCTCGGCGCGGGCGCCGACTACGGCCAGACCGTGCTGCTTTCAGGCGCCCGCCGGCAAAGGGTCGAGACCCGCGTCGCGCATCCGGGCGGCGGGGCGAAGCTGCGGCTCGACGGGGTCTATCTGGTCGCCGACAAGCGCCACGCCGACCTCACCACGGTCGTGACCCACGACGGGACCGACGGCGTCACCATGCAGATGGCCAAGGGCGTGGTCCGCGATCAGGCGCGCGGCGTCTTCCAGGGCCGCATCGTGGTGGCGCGCGGCGCGGACCGAACCGACGCCCGGATGGAGCACCACGCCCTGATCCTCTCCGACCGCGCCGAGGTGGACGCCAAGCCCGAGCTGGAGATCTACGCCGACGACGTGGCCTGCAGCCACGGCAACACCGTGGGCGCGCTGGACGAGGACGCCCTGTTCTACGCCCGCCAGCGCGGCATCCCGGAGGCGCAGGCCCGTGGCCTGCTGACCGAAGCCTTCATCGGCGAGGTCATCGACCGGATCGCCCACGAGGGCGCGCGCGGCATTGTGCGGCTGTGGGCGGCGGAAAGGCTGACGGGCTGATCCCATGTCCTTCGACGCCGAAGCCGTCCGCGCCGAATTCCCGATCCTGTCGCGGCAGGTGAACGGCCATCCGCTGGTCTATCTCGACAGCGCCGCCTCGGCCCAGAAGCCCAGGGCCGTGATCGAGGCCATGACCCACGCCATGGAGTTCTCCTACGCCAACGTGCACCGCGGCCTGCACACCCTCGCCAACGAGACCACCGAGGCCTACGAGGGCGCCCGCAAGAAGGTCGCCGCCTTCATCGGCGCGGCGCCGGGCGAGATCGTCTTCACCAAGGGCGGCACCGAGGCCATCAACCTGGTCGCCGCCGGGCTGGGCGCCACGCTGCAGGCCGGCGACGAAGTCCTGCTCACCGAGATGGAGCACCACGCCAACATCGTGCCCTGGCACTTCCTTCGCGAACGCCAAGGGGTGGTGCTGAAGTTCTGCCCGATCACCGACGACGGCGCGCTCGACCTGGAGGCCTTCCAGCGCCTGCTGGGGCCGCGCACCCGGGTCGTGGCGCTGAGCCACATGTCCAACGTCCTGGGCACCATCAATCCAGTGATGGACCTGACCCGCATGGCGCACGAGGCGGGCGCCCTGGTGCTGCTCGACGGCTGCCAGGCCATCGTCCACAAGACCGTCGACGTGAAGCAGGTCGACGCCGACTTCTACGTCTTCTCCGGCCACAAGCTCTATGGCCCGACCGGCATCGGGATCCTCTACGGCAAGGCTGAGCAACTGGCGGCGCTGCGTCCCTATCAGGGCGGCGGCGAGATGATCGGACAGGTCTCGCTCGACGAGATCACTTATGCCGACCCGCCGCACCGCTTCGAGGCGGGCACGCCGCCGATCCTCGAGGCGATCGGCCTGGGCGCGGCCATCGACTGGCTGTCGGGTCTCGATCGCGTCGCCGTCGGCGAGCACGAGCACCGGCTCTACGCCCGGGTGCGCGAGGGCCTCTCGGGCGCCAACTGGCTGAAGGTGCTGGGCGAGGCGCCGGGCAAGGGCGCCATCCTGTCCTTCACCGTGCAGGGCGCGCACGCTCACGACGTGGCGCAGATCCTCGATCGTTACGGCGTGGCGATCCGCGCCGGGACCCACTGCGCCGAGCCCCTGATGCGGCGTTTCGGCGTCACATCGAGCGCGCGGGCCTCCTTCGCCCTATATAACACCGAAGGTGAGGCCGACTCGTTCGTCGAGGCGCTCACCAAAACCCAGGCTTTCTTCGCGTAGATCATGGACGACGCCGCTTCCACCCTCGGACAGACCGCCACACCGCTCTCGCAGGCGGAGTTGGATGCGATCACCGATCAGCTCATCGAGAAGCTGAAGACCGTCTACGACCCCGAGATCCCTGTCGACATCTATGAGCTCGGCCTCATCTACAAGGTCGACGTCTCGGACACCAAGGACGTGGTCATCGACATGACCCTCACCGCGCCCGGCTGCCCGGTGGCCGGCGAAATGCCGGGCTGGGTCGAGGACGCCGTGAAGGAGATACCGGAGATCAAATCCTGCAAGGTCGAGCTGGTGTTCGATCCGCCGTGGGATCCCTCGCGGATGTCCGACGAGGCGAAGCTGCAACTGAACATGTTTTGATATGCCCGAGCTTTCCGTCACCCCAGCCCCGCGAGGGCGCCGCCCCCGGCCCAAGGTCGTCACCTTGAGCGACGCCGCCGCGGCGCGCGTCAAGGAGATCATGGCCAAGGCCGAGCGGCCCTATGCCGGTCTGCGGGTGGGCGTGAAGAACGGCGGCTGCGCGGGCCAGGAGTACGTCCTGCAATACGCCGAAGCCGCTGAGCCGCTCGACGAGGTGGTCGAGGACAAGGGCGTCACCATCCTGATCGAGCCCAAGGCCGTGCTGTTCCTGATCGGGACCGAGATCGACTACGAGACCTCGAAGCTCGCGGCCAAGTTCGTGTTCCGCAACCCCAACGAGACCGACGCCTGCGGCTGTGGCGAGAGCGTCACCATCGAGCCGGCCAAGCTGGATTAGGTCTGCCGATCGGCGTTATGGTCGCGGGGCCAAGTCCGGGAGCCGCACATGACCGACGACGCCGACCTGCGCCGCATCGCCACCCATCGCGCCGACATGAAGCTCGGCTTCCGCAGCCACGTGATGGCCTATGCGATCGTCAACGCCGGCCTGTTGGCGATCAATCTGGTGACCTCGCCCGATCACCTCTGGTTCTACTGGCCGATGATCGGCTGGGGCATCGGGTTGGCGGCCCATGCGGCCGCGGTCTACGCCGACGGCGAGCACATCCGCGAGCGGATGATCGAGGAAGAATACGAGAAGCTGCGCCGCCGCGCGGCCGGGCTTTGAACCTCAGGCCGCCGGCCTGCGCCCCGCCCACATGATGACGCCCCACCCTGCGGCGGCGAGCACGGCGCCGTAGATCGTCCACTGGATGTGGCCGGTCATGAAGCTGCCGGGGAGGATGTTTAGCCCCTGCAGCATCCACACCGCGCCCATCAGCATCATCAGCATGCCGGCGATGGTGAGAACCCACTTCATCGGTCTTCCCTCTGCGAAGGCGCCTCAGCGCCCCTTGAATTCGGCCGGCCGTTTCTGGACGAAGGCCATGATGCCTTCGCGGGCGTCCTCGCTGCGAGCGGCGTCGCCCTGGGCGTAGGCCTCGGCTTCGACCTGCATGTGCCATTGGGCGTCGAGGGCGTCCCATATCAGGTTGCGGGTCATGCCGAGCGAACTTGGGCCGTTGGCCAGGGCGACGGCCAGTTGCATGGTCGTGGTCATCAGGTCCGCGTCGGGAACGCAGCGGTTGATCAGGCCCCAGTCGCGGGCCGTGGCGGCCGGCAGCTTCTCGCCCAGCAGCATCAGCTCCATGGCGCGCGCCTTGCCGATCAGCCGCGGCAGCAGGTAGGTCGCCCCGCCGTCGGGAACGAGCCCGACCCGCCGGAAGGCCAGCAGGAAGTAGGCGCTCTCGGCGGCCACGATGAGGTCGCAGGCCAGGGCCAGCGAGACCCCGACGCCCGCCGCCACGCCGTTCACCGCCGCCACCAGCGGCTTGGGGGACTTGCGAAGCGTGCTGACGAACGGGTTGTAGACCTTGAGCAGGCTTTCGTTCGGCCCCTTCGAGCCGCCGCCGCGCCCCGCGACGCTGCCGCCGGAGAGATTCGCGCCGGAGCAGAACCCGCGGCCCTCGCCGGTGATGACGATGGCGCGGACGGCGTCGTCATGGATGAAGCTGTCCACCGCGGCCTGTAGCTCGCTCATCAGTTCGCCGCCGGCGGCGTTCAGCGTCGAGGGATCCGACAAGGTGATGACGCCGACCCGGTCGGTGACCTCGGTCTTGACCTTCGGGGCTGCGGAATTGCCGTCCATCGCGTCCTCCTCGAACCTTGTTCGTTCGATCTAAGGGCGCGGACGCGGCGTCAGGCTAGCGAAAAACGTCGTCAGGCGGCCTCGGCGGCGATCGGATCGGCGGCGGAGGTGCGGTTGCGGCCACCGCGCTTAGAGGCATAGAGCGCTGCGTCGGCCCGTTCGATCAGGGCGGCTGGGCCTTCGCCCGCGTGCCGTTCGGCGAGGCCGGCGGAGAGGGTGACGGCCCCCAGGTCCTCGTTGGTCGAGCGGCGCTTGAGCACCCGGGAAGCGACCTCCAGGCGGATGTCTTCCAGCATGGCCAGGGCGGCGCGCGCGGTCTCGCCGGGAAAGATAAGGGCGAACTCCTCGCCGCCGTAGCGCGCGGCGGTGCGCGGCGCGTCACCGAAGCGGCCGATGACGCTGGCCACATAGCGCAGCACCTGGTCGCCGGTCTGGTGGCCCCACGTGTCGTTGAAGGCCTTGAAGTGGTCGATGTCCAGGACGGCGAGGCTGAGCGTGCCCCCTTCGGCCTCGGCCTGTTGGCAGGCATGCTCCAGCGCCTCGTCGAAAGACTTGCGGTTGGCGAGACCGGTCAGGCCGTCCGTCATGGCCTCGCGACGGGTCTGCTCCAGGTGCTCGCGCAGGCGGCCGACCTCGGCGGTGGTGTCGGCCAGCTGGCTCTCCAGCGTCTGGTTCTCCTGGCGGACCCGCTGGGTCGCCTGGGTCAGGGTCTCGACCATGGATTTGATCTTGCCGGTGTCCTCGCCGGCCAGAGACTCTGAGGCGTTGGCCAGTTCCTGGTCGTAAGCCTCGCTGGACTCCCGCGCCGAGACGATCGCCCGGGTGACGCTGTCCAATTCCTTCGACAGGGCGTCGCCGGTGTCGAGGATCTCGCTGGACAGCTTCTGCTTGGGCAGGAACTTGGCCGCGAGCGTCTCGCCGACCGCGTCGGTGAACGGCTCGTTGGCCTCGAGCATCTGGTCGATCTCGGCGCCCAGCGGGCTGTCCTTGGCGGCCACATAGTGGACCCACAGCTCGAAGTTCAGCGCCGTGGGCCAGACCTTGTGGGTCTCCATGGCGGCCAGCGCCGTGCGCGCCAGCTCATAGGCCTGCGGCGCGCGGAGTGAGGTTTCGACATCGGCCGACATGGTCGTTTACGTCCCCAAGCGTGCGCCGCCGGCCGGGCGGCGCAGGATTCCCCGAGGTTGTAAGTCTATCCCGGCAGGTTCAAACGCCGGGTTAAGGCCGCTCAGTCTTCGGAACGCCGGGGTCCGGGCGGCCGGGCCAGGAAAGCCGGCACGTCGCTGCCGAAGCCCACCACGCCGTCACCGCCCTCATCGCGGTCGCGCTGCCGACGGTCGTCGCGGCGGGGCGGACGCTCGGCCTGGACCGGCGGCGGGGGCAGGGGACGCTCCGGCCGGGGTCGACGTTCGCGGGTTCTCGGCGCCTCGACCTCGGGCTCGGCCGCCCGTGCGCGGGGCTCCGGAGGCGGCGGGGCCGCCCGCGCAGGCGGCGGGGCCGCCGGCTCGGGCGCGGGCTGGGCCCGCGGCGCCTCGGCTTCGGCGTGGGCGCGGGGTTCGCGCCGCGGCCGTTCGCCACGGCCGCCGCTGCGCTCGCCGCCCCGGCCAGAGCGCTCGCCACGACCACCGCCGCGCTCACGACCACCGCGCTCCCGGCCTCCGGCGCGGGGCTCGTCCTTGATATTGGCCCAGTCGAAATCGAGGGTGATTTCTTCGGGCGTGTTGCCGGTCAGCTTCAGGATCTTGTCGAGGTTCCGGGCGTCGGCCGGGGTGACGATCATGAAGGTCTGGCCCGACTTGCCGGCCCGGCCAGTGCGGCCGATCCGGTGCACATAGTCGTCGGCGTGGTGCGGCACGTCATAGTTGAAGACGTGGCTGACATCGGGGATGTCGAGGCCGCGGGCGGCGACGTCGGAAGCGCACAGGAGGCGAAGCTCCCCCGTGCGGAAGGCCGCCAGCGTGCGCATGCGGGTCTGCTGGTCGAGGTCGCCGTGGATCGGGGCGGCGTCCAGGCCGTGCTTGCGCAGCGACTTGGCGACGACGTCGACCTCGGACTTGCGGTTGCAGAAGACGATGCCGTTCTTCACGTCCGCCCGGTCGATCAGGGCGCGCAGCGCGGTGCGCTTGGCCTTCGGATCGGTGGTCGGGATGCGCACCAGGTTCTGGGTGATGGTCTCGGCGGTGGTCGCCGGCCGCGCGGCCTCGATCCGCACCGGGTCCTTGAGGAACTGCTTGGTGAGGCGGGTGATCTCCGGCGGCATGGTGGCCGAGAAGAACAACGTCTGCCGCTTGGGCGGCGTCAGCTTGAAGATCCGCTCGATGTCGGGGATGAAGCCCATGTCGAGCATGCGGTCGGCCTCGTCGACCACCATCATCTGCACGCCGGTGAGCAGGAGCTTGCCGCGCTCGAAGTGGTCCAAGAGCCGGCCGGGCGTGGCGATCAGCACGTCGACGCCGCGATCCAGCTTGGCTTCCTGGTCGTTGAAGGAGACACCGCCGATCAGCAGGGCCCAGGTCAGCTTTTGGCCCTTGGCGTACTTCTCGAAGGCTTCCGACACCTGGTCGGCGAGCTCGCGGGTCGGCTCGATCACCAGCGCGCGGGGCATCCGGGCCCGGGCCCGGCCGGCGGCCAGTTTGTCGATCATCGGCAGGGTGAAGGCGGCGGTCTTGCCGGTGCCGGTCTGGGCGATGCCCAGCACGTCGCGGCCTTGCAGCACCACGGGAATGGCGTCGGCCTGGATCGGGGTAGCGGTGTGGTAGCCCGCGTCGGCGACGGCCTGAAGGGTCGCGGACGACAAGCCAAGTTCGGAAAATTCGGTCATTCGTTACAGATTGAGCGGGGACCCGCCCGGTGTCTGGGGGGTGGACCGCGGCGGCGCAGGCGGAGATCGCCGCGCGCGGCGGAAGATAGGGGCGATGTCGCCCAAGTCAACGCGTGCCGCGCTGCGGGGTTCAGAAACACGCTCGCGGCGGCCGGAGCTTCGGCGCAAAACCGGGCTCCGGGCCGCGCGCGGGAGCTTCGGCCAAGGACGCTCAGGTCAGGCCCGCCTCGACGGCGGGGGGATTTTTCTTGGACGCTATGTCGTCCTTGATCTGCTTGGCCCTGGCGATCATCACCGCCTCGGCCAGCAGCGCCGGGCCCGTGGGCGAGGCGATGAGCTCCCCCAGCGGCCCCTTGCGCACCGACTTCGGCACCTTCACGCCAGCGATACGCTTGGGCAGATAGGTCTGGGTCTTCTTCGCCATGCCGAAATCTCCACGTCGCCTGCAGTTCAAACGTGCTCATGATCGGCCACGTTCCGGCGTCGTCCGAAGCAGGGCCGGATCGACGTGCTCGGGCCGCGCGCCGAGGCCAACGAAGCGGGCCGGGAAGCGGCGCAGGAACGGCACGGCGGTCACCAGCCGCAGCGGCCAGGGCACGCCGGTCGGGCGGTCCCGGCCCAGGAATCGGTCGATGACGCGGTCCTGGATGAACACCTGGGCGGCCTGGGTGATGCGGGTCGGCGGCTCGCGGCGGGCCTGGACGGCGGCGAGGTCGGCGGCGGAGAGGCGGCCCTCGCGCAGGGGCGCGGCCAGGTGGTTGGCGGCGGCGACCGCGTCCTGGATGGCCAGGTTGATGCCGATCCCGCCGATCGGCGACATGGCGTGGGCCGCGTCGCCGATGCAGATCAGGCCCGGGCGGCTCCAGCGCTCCAGCCGGTCGACCTTGACGCTCAGCAGCTTGACGTCGTCCCAGCTGCGGAGCTCGGCCAGCCGCGCGGTGAAGGATGGCTCGGCGATGGCGACCTCGGCCTTGAACGCCTCGAGGCCGCGGGCGTGGACGGTGTCGAGCCCGCCCTTGCGGATGATATAGGCGCACTGCCAGTAGTCGCCGCGATCGATGGTGACCAGGAAACGGCCGCGCCGCAGCCGGCCGAGCGTCGGGCCGCCGTCGCCGGGCTGTTTCGACAGCCGCATCCAGAGCACGTCGATGGGGACGCCGATGTCCTGCACCTTGAGCCCGGCGGCGTCGCGCACCAGCGAGCCGCGGCCGTCGGCCCCGACCACCAGGTCGGCGCGGACCTCCAGCGGGCCCTCGGGCGTGCGAACCTTGAGGCCGACGACGCGGCCGGCGTCCTCGACGACGCCCTGCGCCTCCGCCTGCAGCATCAGGGTGAAGGCGGGCAGCTTGCGCCCGGCCTCGGCCAGCAGGTCGAGGAAGTCCCACTGGGGCATGAGGGCGATGAACTTGCAGCGGGTCGGCAAGCGGCGGAAATCGGCGACCTTCAGCTCGCGGCCCTCGATGACCACCTTGATCTCGGCGAGCCGATCGGGGTTGCGGGCCAGGAAGCCGTCGAGGAGGCCGATCTCGGCGAGCACATCGAGCGTCGAGGGGTGGACGGTGTCGCCGCGGAAATCGCGGAAGAAGTCCGCGTGCTTTTCCAGCACCACGACCTCGACGCCGGCGCGCGCCAGGAGGTAGCCGAGCATCACCCCGGCCGGGCCGCCGCCGGCGATGACGCAGCGGGTCTCGATCCGCCGCGCCTTCGAGGTCGCCGATCTCGCCATGCGTCGAGGCTAGCGGCCGTCCACCGAATAGGCGAGCAGCACGTTCACCCCGTTGCCGCCGGTGCGCGAGGCGCCGTTGAAGCCGCTCATCACATAGACCATGCCGCCCGCGATCGCGGGACCCAGGCCATCGATGCTGCCGCCGGGCTGGTCCTTGACCTGGTTGACGGTGTCGTAGGTCCGCGCCGTGGTCGAGCTTTCCCAGACGATCCTGCCGGTGGCGGCGTCATAGGCCCGGAACCAGCCGTCCGTCGTGCCGGAGAACACCAGGCCGGGGATGACCGACGGCGCTGCCGACTGGGCGTTGACGCAGACGCCGTTGGTATAGTCGCGGCTGCGGTCGCCGGCGTAGTGGCAGGGCGCATGGGGCGCCGGGGTATGCCAGAGCACCTTGCCGGTGGCCGGATCGAGGGCCGAGAGGCCCGGCTTGGCCGGGCCGGGGGGCGCGCCTTCGAGCGGTGGCTTGCCCTGCTTGGCGGCCATCTCGTCGAAGATGTCGATGATGTCGGAAATGGCCACATAGAGCCGCCTGTCGTCGGCGGCCATGCCCCACTCGACGCCGCCTAGCGCCGAGCCGGAGCCCACCTTGGTGCTCCAGATCAGCCGCCCTGTGTCGGGATCCATGCCATAGACCGTGCCGGACTTCTGGCCCGAGAGCACGATGTCCTTGCCGCCGGGCAGGTGGAAGAGGATCGGCGAGGCGCCGTAGTCGTAGTCGGGGCCAGTCGGATTGGGGCAGTTCACCCCGCGCACCGCGCCGTTGCAGCCGATGATGAAGTTGTCGCCCGGCGTCACCTGGTGGCTCCAGCGGACCTTGCCGGTGGCCATGTCCATGGCGACGATGGCGTCGGCGCCCAGGGTCGGGACCTCGGTGAAGCTGTCGCCGGTCGCCACATAGACGAGGCCGCGCCTGGCGTCGACGGTGGGCGCCGACCAGATGGCGCCGCCGGCGGGACCCTGCAGCTGGGTCCCGACCGAGTTCTTTCGCGTCGGACGCAGCGGCTCGGTGATGTCGTAGGTCTTCCACTGCACCTTGCCGGTGGCCAGATCGAGCGCCGAGAGCGAGCCGCGGAACGAGCAGCAGGCGTAGGTGGGCTGCGTCGCGGCGCCTTCCTCGCCCGAACTCATCGGCACGAAGAGCTGGTTGCCCGAGACGATCGGCGCGCCGGTGATCGTGCCCACCGGATTGCTCTCAAGCTGCGGGCTCGCCCAGAGTTCCTGGCCGGTCTGGGCGTCGAAGGCGTGGACCGTGCGGTTGCGCTCGCCCACGAAGGTCGCCCAGCCGGAGGGCGAGACCGGGGTGCGGACGATCATCGGGGTGGTGCGCGAGGTGACCCCTTCGGTCAGCCAGCGGACGCAGCCGGTCCTGGCGTCCAGCGCATAGAACTTGCCGGAGCGGTTGGTGATGAACAGCCAGTCGCCGATCACCGTGGGCATGCCGCCGCCGGTCATGGCGAAGGCCCACTTGACCTTCAGCTTGCCGACCTCGGCGCGGGTCAGGCCGGGATGGCGCTGGAAGCGGTGCGAGGTGGGATCGACGCCGACGCTGGCCCAGTCGGAGGCGCTTTGGCGGATCGGCGGGGCGGGGCCCGTGCATTTCACGTCTACGCCGACATTGGCCAGGAGCGGCGGGGGCCCGCGGGTCGGCGTGGGCGCGGCATGAGCCTCGGGCCCGGGCGCGGCGGCGGTCAGATAGGCGGCGACCGCCTGCTTGTCCTCGGGCGTGAGGCCGGCGGCCATGGGGACCATCGGTCCGGTGGTCAGGACCTCGACGATCTGGCCAGGCGCCATGGAGGCAAGCGTGGTGCGGTTGGGCGCGCGGCCCACGGCCGGGTCGTGGCAGGCCTTGCAGCGGCCGTTGAAGATCGCCTCGCCGTCCGGCGCGGTCTGGGCGTGCGTCATCAGCGGGGCGGCGAAGGCGGCCGCGCAGATCAGCGCCGCGCCCGCGGCGATCCAGTTTGAAAGCTTCATTCCCCCCGACCTTCTTCTTGAGGCGACGCGCAAGCGTCTTCCTGCACGCACATTGCAGGCGTGTGTCGACGGGCTCAAGGGGGTGTCGCGGGGGCCGGCAGGGTCGACTCAGGCGGAGGAGCGGTAGGGGTCCCTATTCCCACCGTCATCCTCCGCTCGCCCGCAGGGCGATGCGGGGGACCCAAGCTGAGATGGACGATTGGCGAGGCCGCTTGGGACCCCCGGATCGGGCTTATCGCCCGACCGTGGGATGACGGTGGGGGTGGCGGCGGCGGGAAAAGAAAGCCCCAGCTTGGCCGCGAAACGCTCGACCTGTTCATCCAGATCCTCGGCCTCGAAGGTCTCGGGGTCCTGGGCCTCGAGGGTGATGAGCTCGTCGAGGTCGTAGTCGAGGACGGTGCGGGTCTCCTCGCTCTCGGCCTCGGTCCAGATCAGGCCCTCGACGGCGGCCTTCACCTGGCCCTTGCGTTTCTCCAGCCGGCGCTTGGCGAGATCGATCACCTCGGCGGAGGCTTCACGGCCCCCGCGTTCGGCCTCGCGGGCGATACGCATCCGAAGCGCTGCTGTCTGGCGGACGCCGCGGGATAGGCGGTGGAACGTCAGCGCGAGCCGGGCTCGCTGATCAGGCTCTGCGGCCATGGCGTCGGCCTGCACCTGCAGGCTGAGCTCGAGACCGGCCTGGAAAAGCGACTTCAGCCCCTCGTCCAACTCGGTCGCGATGTCGGCCGCGCATAACATAAGAACAAAGATAGAACATCCGAAGCCACAAGGCAAGAAGATTCTTGAACCACGGAACTCACGGAAAACACGGAAGCGGCGGTGCGACGGGAGGTTCAGTGGGTTCCGTGTTCCGTGGTTTGAAATTCGAGGGCGCTGCGCGCGGGGCCCCAGGATGGGGCTGGCCGGGATGCCGCGTTGACGCGCCGGGAAGCTTGGCCTTCCATACCGACAGTGGGGGAGCGTCGGTATGTCGGAGTTTCTGGGGGGCGCCGAGGCGGATGACGCCGCGGCGGAGTCGGCGGGTGCGGGCACGAGCGCGGCGGCGGTGGCGATCGCGCTGCAGCGGGCGCGATCGCGCAAGCGGGGCGGGCAGGCCTCGGCCGAGGACCGGTTCCTCGAGGAACAGAGCGGCCTGATCGCCGATCAGCGGCGCCACCTGCACGAACAGCTGAAGACCATACGCCTCAAGCACTTCGGCGAGGTGCTGAAGGTGACTTTGCAAGTCTTGACCATCCTGGTGGGCGTACTGCTGCTTGGCGGGTTCGCGGCCATGGCCTGGCACGCGGCCCACGACGAGAGCCTGGTGATCGAGGGCATCGGCTCGCCGCCGGACCTGGCGGCCAAGGGCGTGACCGCCGCGGCGCTCTCCACAGGACTGGAAGACCGGCTGTCCCAGATGCGGTCGCAGACCGCGAGTCCGGTGGCCGCCGCCGAGGTCCGCGAGGCGGTCGCCAACGAGGTGAAGGTGGAGATCCCCGAGACGGGGGTCTCGGTCGGCGAGGTCAGCCGGGCGCTGCGCGACTGGCTGGGCCACGAGACCCATGTCACCGGCGAGGTGAGCCACATCACCAGCGGCCCGGAAGCCGGGGGGCTGGCCTTGTCGCTGCGGATCAGCGGCCAGCCCGGCGTGCGGCTGGTGCAGGCGGACGGCGATCAGGAGGCGCTCCTCCAGCGCGGCGCCGAGCAGATCTACCAATGGCGCGAGCCGCTCAGGTATTCGGCCTATCTGCAGCAGCACGGCCGACCGGACGAGAGCGTGGCGGTGCTGAAGCACGCCGTGGCGACCGCGCCGACCCCGCAGGCGCGGGCCGAGGCGCTGAGCGTGCTGAGCGGGGCGGTCAACATGACCTGGCCGCCCCTGGCCAGGCGGGCCCTGCTGGTGCGGGCGATGAAGCTGGTCCCCGGGCGCGGCTCGGCCTACGTCAACGTCGTCAGCCAGGACTATTCGCTGGGGCGCTGGGAACTGGCGCTGAACGAGGCCCGCACGGCCCAGCGGATGCCCCCGCCGCCGGCCAGCGCCGAAAGCGGCAAGACGCTCTGGCGCCTGCTGGGCGAGAGCAACCAGGGCCTCTATCTGAACGACTACAGCCGCGAGCTGACCCAGGCCTGCGGCACCTATGAGGTCGAGCCCTGCCAGCCGACCGCCATCGCCGACGCGGTGCTGGGCGACGAGGGGACCGAGTTGATCCGCAACGACCCCGTCCTGGCGGTGGGTGGGCGGCTGCCGGCCTTCGTGGTGCGCATGGCGCGGATCCACGCCGTGACGCCCGCCGCGCGCCTGCTGGCGGCCAAGGGCCCTTCGTCGGCCGGGCCCGACGCCTCGCTCACCGCCGCCGTCGCCTCGACCTGGGTCTTCGCCGCCGTGGAGATCGACCAGCAGCGGGAGGACTGGGCGGCGGTGCTGCGCGACAGCGGCGCCTGGGAGACAATCACCGCGCCTTGGCCGGGACTGATCATTCCGATGTCGCCGGAGCTGAACCGCGCCCTGGCGCTCGCCAAGCTGGGCGACGTTTCGGCGGCCGAGGCGCTGGTCGGCCGGACGCCGCGCGACTGCTATCCCTGCCTGCGGATGCGCGGCCGGGTGGCGGCGGTGAAGGGCGACATGGCCGGCGCCAACCACTGGTTCGCCGAGGCGGCGCGCCAGGCGCCCTCGCTGCCCATGGCCGACGACGACTGGGGCCGCGCCCTGCTGGAGGCCGGCGACGCCGCCGGGGCGGCCGCGCATGGCAAGGCCGCGATCGCCAAGAGCCCCAACGACGCCGACGGACTCACCCTGTGGGGCGAGGCGCTGTTGGCGCAGGGCGACGCCAAGGCGGCGGCCGACAAGCTTGGCGCGGCGGCGAAGCTCGCCCCCTGGTGGGGCCGGGTGCGCCTGAAGCACGCCGAGGCCCTGGCGAAGCTGGGCCGCGCCGACGAGGCGCGGGCCGAGCTGCGGGCCGCCGCCGGCCTCGACCTCGCGCCGTCCGAACGGGCCGAGCTCGCCGGGCGGAAGGTGTGAGCCGAGGGCCCTCGGCCCACGATCCGGAGTTGGCCCAGCCGGCCCTCACCCGACCTCTCCCGCGAGCGGGAGAGGAGCCTTTGCTCAGACGTCGAGGTCGGCCGCGGCGAACTCGGCGTTTTCCTGGATGAAGCGGAAGCGCAGCTCCGGCTTGCGGCCCATCAGGGCTTCCACGAGGCTTTCCACGGCTTCCTCGGCGCGGGGCAGGGTGATGCGGGCGAGCGTCCGCGTCGCCGGGTCCATGGTGGTTTCCTTGAGCTGGGCAGGCATCATCTCGCCCAAGCCCTTGAAGCGGCTCATCTCGGGCTTCTTGTTCTTGAATTCGGTGGCCAGCAGCTCGTCGCGGTGGGCGTCGTCGCGGGCATAGACCGCCTTGCCGCCATGGCTCAGGCGGTAGAGCGGGGGCAGGGCGAGGTAGAGGCGCCCGGCGCGGATCATGTCGGGCATGGTCCGGTAGAAGAAGGTGATCAGCAGGCTGGCGATGTGGGCGCCGTCCACGTCGGCGTCGGTCATGATGATGATGCGCTCGTAGCGCAGCTCTTCCTCGCGGTACTTGGCGCCGCCCTGGGCGCCGAGCGCCAGCATCAGGTCGGCCAGCTCCTTGTTGCCGCCGGTCTTGTCGGTGGAGGCCGAGGCGACGTTGAGGATCTTGCCGCGCAGGGGCAGGATCGCCTGGGTCTTGCGGTTGCGGGCCTGCTTGGCGGAGCCGCCGGCGCTATCGCCCTCGACCAGGAACAGTTCAGCGCCGTCGATGGCGCCGCCGGAGCAGTCGGCGAGCTTGCCCGGGAGCCTGAGCTTGCGCGTGGCCGAGGCGCGGGCGACCTCCTTGTCGCGGCGGCGCTTCAGCCGCTCCTCGGCGCGCTCAACGACGAATTCCAGCAGCGCGGTGGCCGACTTCGGCTGGGCGGCCAGCCAGTGGTCGAAGGGGTCGCGCAGGGCGGTTTCCACCAAGCGCTGGGCGTCGGTGGAGGACAACCGCTCCTTGGTCTGGCCCTGGAACTCCGGATTGGCGACGAAGACGCTGACCAGGGCGCCGGCCTGGGCGACCACGTCGTCGGCGGTGATCAGGCCGCCCCGCTTCTCGCCGGTCAGTTCGGCATATTGCTTCAGCCCCCGCGTGAGGGCGGCGCGCAGGCCCGCTTCATGGGTGCCGCCTTCCGGAGTCGGCACGGTGTTGCAGTAGGACTGCAGGAAGCCGTCGGCCTCGCCGAAGCCGGCCGGCGTCCAGGTGATCGCCCACTCGACCTTGCCGGTCTCGCCGGGCCGCGCGTAGCGGCCGGCGAAGGGTTCGGGCGTGACGGTCTCGATGTCCTTGACGCGCTCGGCCAGGAAGTCGGCCAGGCCGTTGGGGAAGCGGAAGACAGCCTCGGCCGGCGTCTGGTCGTGGATGCGCGACGGGTCGCACGTCCAGCGGATCTCGACGCCGCCGAACAGATAGGCCTTGGAGCGGGCCATGCGGTAGAGGCGGGCGGGCTTGAAGGCCACGCCCTCGCCGAAGATCACCGGGTCGGGGGCGAAGGTGATGGCCGTGCCGTGCTTGCGGGTGGGGGCGATCTGCTGGATGGGCCCCAGCGGCTTGCCGCGGGTGAAGGCCTGGCGCCACTCGTGGCCGTCCTTCCAGGCGGTGACCTCGACGCGCTCCGACAGCGCATTGACCACCGAGACGCCGACGCCGTGCAGGCCGCCGGAGGTCTCATAGGCCTTGCCGGAGAATTTCCCGCCCGAGTGCAGGACGGTCATGATCACTTCCAGGGCCGACTTGCCCGGATGCTTTGGGTGCGGATCGACGGGGATGCCGCGCCCGTCGTCCTTGACGGTGAGCGCGCCGTCGGCCTCGAGGATCACCTCGATCACCTTGGCGTGGCCGGCGACGGCCTCGTCCATGGCGTTGTCCAGCACCTCGGCGAACAGGTGGTGCAGGGCCCGCTCGTCGGTGCCGCCGATGTACATGCCCGGCCGCTTGCGGACCGGCTCGAGGCCTTCGA
The DNA here is from genome assembly GCF_035944335.1 of Phenylobacterium sp. Taxonomy (GTDB): domain Bacteria; phylum Pseudomonadota; class Alphaproteobacteria; order Caulobacterales; family Caulobacteraceae; genus Phenylobacterium. Next base: position 82,796 of record NZ_DASZBG010000085.1, read on the forward strand.
GGACCTCGATGTCCTTGGCCGAATAGCCGCCCGAGGCTTTGGCGCCCGCGGCGCCGGCCAAATCGGGGCGCGGCTCATGGCTCTCCGCCAGCGGGGCCGCGGGCACGGGGTTCAGCGCGTCGTCTCCGAAGAGATCGAGGGGTTGGGCGGCGGACTTGGGGGTCATGTGACCTGGAGGGTGAGGCGATTCTGGATGGGTATGAATCGCGCCGCGCTTCGACGCAATGCGGCTGCGTGGCCTTGCCAGGCGCCCGATTTGCAGCGAGCGTGGCTTTAGGGGATCGCGCGAGGCCTGTGTCGGGTCAAAACGAGACGCGAAGCCCGGGTAAGGGAGGGACGACCATGCCGAACCAATCGGCGCGCAAAAGACGCATGCCCATCGAAATGGCCAACCTCGGCGCGGGTCTGGCCGCCTGCGCCACGGTGATCGCGGCGGGCGCAGGCCTGTCGGCGGTGCTGCCGGCGACCTCGCCCTGGCTCACCGCCGCCGCCTGGCTGGCCCCTGCGGGCCTGGCCTTCGCCGCCTACTGGTGGGCCGCGCAGAAATTGTAGGACGCGTCGCGCGGTGAGGCCGCAGCGGTTGAGCGGCCGCGGCTCGGCGGCCGGTCCGATGCGTTACCTGGGCGCGTAGATGGCGCTGAGCAGGTCGGGTTTGCCTTCCAGGCGTTCGAGGTGGGGGTATTTGAGGCCGCCGCGGTAGTCGAGGGCGACGACGCGGAAGTGGTCGCCATCCTTGACGATCAGGGTGACCGGCGGGCCCGACTTGGCGTTGGTGATCGCCTCCTTCAGCAGATCCATGTCGTAGGCGATGCCGTTCACCGCGATGATCTTGCCGCCCACCGTCAGCCCCGCCTTGAAGGCCGGGCTGTCCCACAGGACCCCGGTGACGGTGGCCTCGCGGTTGAGGGTCAGGCCGAGGGAATAGGTGAGGTCGACCGATTTGCGGTTGGTCTCGTTCTGCTTCCAGTAGTCGCTGGGCGTCTCGGTATAGACCAGCCTGTAGCCGCCGCGCGCCAGGCCATCGAGAGGGTACCTGGGCGCCACCTCGTTGATCCGCTCGCCCAGGAACTTCGCCCAGTCGTAGGGCATGACGGCGTTGAGCCCCGCGACGATGTCGTCGAAGCTGTAAGTCACCTCGGAATAATTTCCGTCCTCGATGCCGAAGAAGCCGCGGGCGAAGTCGTCGAGCGACTTGGCCCCATTGGTGCGCTCGCGGATCAGGGTGTCGGCGTCGAGCCAGACGAGCTGGCCCTCGGAATAATAGTCCTCGCTGCGCTGCCAGCTGGTCCAGGCCTGCGCCCGGCGGTTGGCGATGATCGGATCGTTGGTGGTGTCCTCCACCGAACGCCAGGCGCGGCCCGGGCGGCCGGTGGAATAGGTGGCCGCGGTCATGGCCAGGGCATCGAGCGTCTGCTGCCTGGTGACCAGGCCCGACCGGGCGCCCAGGACAAAGCCCCAGTACTGGTCCTGGCCCTCATAGACCCAGAGCAAGGAGTCGCGCATGGGCACGTTGAGGTTGGGCGTCCAGAGGTCGGCGGGCCGCCGGAACTTGCCGTCCCAGGAGTGACTGTATTCGTGCGGCAGGAGGTTGCGGGCCGGCGCGTTCTTCGCCCAGTCGGTGAAGTAGTCGGGCCGCGTGCCGTCTTCCGAGGAGCGGTGGTGCTCCAGGCCGATCGAGCCTAGCCGGTCGGAGAGGGAGAACAGGAAGTCGTAGTGGTTGTAGTGCCGCGCGCCGTAGAGCCGGTCGGCCTGGCGCACCAACTCGCGATGCTTCTCGATCTCCTCAGGCGTGGCGGCCAGCAGCTCGGGGCGGTCGGCGGCGACGTCGAGGCGGACGGGCGACTTGCCCGAGGTGTCGAGGTCGAACGACTTGAAGTAGCGGCCGGCGAGCAGGGGCGAATCCATCAGCACGTCGAAGGGGGCGGGCTTGAAATGGACCCCGCCGGCGCCTGTGGAGGCCGGCTCCAGCGCCGTGCCGTAGCCCCAGCCGTCGGGCAGGCGGATGCTGGCGGCGACCGGGATGCGCCGCATGAAGTAGCCGGCGGGATAAAGCGCCAGGTCGATCCACTCGGCGCTGAGCATCTCCGGGGTTATCAGCACCCGGCCCTGGTCCATGGCGGTGGGCGTCAGGAACTGGAAGTCGACGTCGAGGCTGGTCGCCCCGGGTGGCGGGGTGACGTGAAAGGCGAAGACCTCGACCGGGTCCCGGGTCCAGGGAACGACCTGACCCTTGGCGTGGATGACGAGGCCGGCCACGCCATAGAGCGGATTGCGCGGCGTGTGCCCGCCCGGCACCCATTCGGGATAGAGCAGGGTCATGGGGCCCGAGGCGGTCACCGGGATGGTCTCGTGGACGGTGAAGATGCGCCGGTCGAGGTCGGTTGCGTCGACCTCGACATGCAGCATGCCGGGATAGGCGATGTCGCGCGGCGCCTCGATCGGCGGCGGCATCGGGGCGGGCTGGGGACCGGGCGAGGGCTGGGCTGCGGCCGGAGCGGCAAGGGCGAGCGCGGCGCAGGCCACGAGGAGGCTGGTCTTCACGCGGTTCCGGTCTCTGAGAGGTCGATCCTTGCGCTGTTGTAGAGGCGTCCGCGGAAAGCTCAAAGGGGCTCGAAAGCCAAGGGCCGCGGATTGCCCGCGGCCCTTGTTCGTCGCGTCAGGACGTGACGCCTAGCACTTGAAGTACATGTCGAATTCCACCGGGTGCGGGTGGAGGGCCAGGCGCATGACCTCCTCCATCTTCAGCTCGATGTAGGCGTCGATGAAGTCGTCGTCCATGACCCCGCCCTTCTTGAGGAAGGCGCGGTCCTTGTCGAGATTCTCCAGCGCCTCCTTCAGGCTGCCGCAGACCTCGGGGATCTTCTTCTGCTCGCGGGGCGGCAGGTCGTAGAGGTTCTTGTCGGCCGGCGCGCCCGGATCGATCTTGTTCTCGATGCCGTCGAGGCCCGCCATCAAGAGCGCCGTGAAGGTCAGGTACGGATTGCCCATGGGGTCGGGGAAGCGGCATTCCAGGCGCTTGGCCTTGGGGCTGTCGACGTGCGGGATGCGGATCGAGGCCGAGCGGTTGCGCGACGAATAGGCCAGCTTCACCGGGGCTTCGTAGCCCGGGACCAGGCGCTTGTAGGAGTTGGTGGTGGAGTTGGAGAAGGCGTTGATCGCCTTGGCGTGCTTGATGATGCCGCCGATGTACCAGAGGCACATGTCCGACAGGCCGGCGTATTTGTCGCCGGCGAACAGCGGCTTGCCGCCCTTCCAGATCGACTGGTGCACGTGCATGCCCGAGCCGTTGTCGGCGAACATCGGCTTGGCCATGAAGGTGGCGGTCTTGCCGTAGGCGTGAGCCACGTTGTGGATCACGTACTTATAGAGCTGCAGGCGGTCGCCCATGGTGATCAGCTCGGCGAACTTCAGGCCGAGCTCGTGCTGGGCCGGCGCCACCTCGTGGTGGTGCTTTTCCGGCTGCATGCCGAGCTCGCCCATCACCGCCAGCATCTCGCCGCGGAGGTCCTGGGCGCTGTCGATCGGATTGACCGGGAAATAGCCGCCCTTCGGGCCCGGGCGGTGGCCCATGTTGCCTTCCGGATAGGACTTGCCCGAGCTCACCGGCAGCTCTGTGGAGTCGTAGGAATAGCGGGTGTCGTGCGGGGCCGTGTTCCACTGCACGTCGTCGAACACGAAGAACTCGGCCTCCGGGCCGAAGAACACCGTGTCGCCCACGCCCGAGGACTTCACGTAGTTCAGCGCGCCCTTGGCGATGGAGCGCGGGTCGCGGTTGTAGGGGGTGCCCGTGTCGGGGTTCACCACGTCGCAGAACAGGGCCAGCGTGGTCTGCTGGTAGAAGGGGTCGATGATGGCCGTGGCGAGGTCCGGCCGCAGCTTCATGTCGCTCTCGTTGATCGCCTTCCAGCCGGCGATCGAGGAGCCGTCGAACATGGTCCCGTCGGTCAGGAAATCGTCGTCCACGAGGTCGATGTCGAAGGTGACGTGCTGCATCTTCCCGCGCATGTCGGTGAAGCGGACGTCGACGTATTTGACGTCCTTCTCCTTGATCTGCGCCAGGATGTCTTTGGCGGTCGGCATTGATGGGATCCCCTGTTGAAGTCTCGATAAGGTGGCGGACTAGACGGCGGCGGCGCCGGTCTCCCCGGTGCGGATGCGCATGACGTCCAGGATGTCGGAGACGAAGATCTTGCCGTCGCCGATGCGCCCGGTGCGGGCGGCCTGGGCGATCGCCTCCAGGGCGCGTTCGAGCTGGTCGTCGGGGACCACCACCTCGATCTTGATCTTGGGCAGGAAGTCGACGACGTACTCCGCGCCGCGGTAGAGCTCGGTCTGGCCCTTCTGGCGCCCATAGCCCTTGGCCTCGATCACCGTCATGCCCTGGACGCCCAGCTCCTGCAGGGCCTCCTTCACCTCGTCCAGCTTGAACGGCTTGATGATGGCTTCGATCTTCTTCATGGCCCGACTGTTACTCGCCCCCAGACGCGGTCGCGGTCGCGGTCGCGTGCGCGTGCGCGTTCGGGGCGGACGGAGCACGCGCCACGCGCGCCGCACAAGCGGAGCGGCGTCGCATCGCGCGCCTGCCGCGCATCAAAGAGGCGGGCGCCCAAAAACCAGGCGCCGTGAGCGCAAAAAATGCGCAGTCCCCGATTGGCCTTGTGGCGGCGGCTTCGGCGCCTAGGATCGCCGCCGTCCGGGCCGGGAGGCGGGCGAAACCGTGACCGATCGTCTGCCAGTGCTCATCGGCGTGGGCCAGTTCACCTATCGCGGCGATCCGGCGGTCTCGCCGGGGCCGACCGCCCTGCTGAAGATTGCGGCGGAACGGGCGGCGAGGGATGCGGGCCTGGGCGCCTCGGCCCTGGCCGGGATCGACGGCCTGGCCGTGGCCGGGTTCGCGGTGGATGCGCCGGGCGACCGGCGACCGATCCCGCGCAGCTCGAACCCGCCGCAGAGCCTCGCCCGGCGGCTGGGGGCGAGCCCGGCGTGGAGCGTCTATTCGCATGTCGGCGGCAACACGCCCCAGCACATGATCAATGTGATCGCCGGGCGGATCGCGGCCGGCGAGACGGAGCTGGCGCTGGCGGTGGGCGCCGAGTTCCTGGGCTCGGCGACCAAGCGGTTGAAGCAGGGGCTCTCCTTCGATGACTGGGTGGGCGAGGAGGACCAGGACCTGCCCGCGCCGCAGCGCATCGGCGATGACCGCCCGGGCGTCAGCGCCTACGAGGCCCGCCACGGTCTGGTCAGGCCGATCAACACCTATCCGCTGTTCGAAAACGCGCTTCGGGCCCGCGACGGCCGCTCCATCGCCGACCATCAGGCCCGCCTCGGCCAGCTGTTCGCCCGCTTCACCGAGGCGGCGGCGGCCAATCCGTACGCCTGGTTCCCGGTGGCGCGCTCGGCGGACGAGCTGGTCACCGTCTCGGAGAAGAACCGGATGGTGGGCTTCCCCTATCCGAAGCTGCTGAACGCCATCATGGAGGTCGACCAGTCGGCCGCGGTAATCCTGGCCAGCGAGGCCAAGGCCCGCGAGCTCGGCGTCCCGGAGGACAAGTGGGTCTATCTGCACGGCTGCGCCGACGCCCACGATCTGTGGCATGTGCTGGAGCGGCAGGATTTCCACTCCAGCCCGGCCATGCGCTGGACCGGCGAACAGGCGCTGGCGATGGCCGGGATCGGGATGGACCAGGTGGCCCACATCGACCTCTATTCCTGTTTCCCGGTCGCGGTGGAGATCGGCGCCGAGGAACTGGGTCTGTCGCTGGACGATCCGCGGGGCTTCACGGTGACCGGCGGACTTCCCTACGCCGGCGGGCCAGGCAACAACTACGTCATGCATTCCATCGCCGCGATGGCTGAGACGCTGAGGGCGCAGCCCCAGTCCTACGGCCTCGTCACGGCCAACGGCTGGTATCTGACCAAGCAGTCGACGGGGGTGTGGTCGGCGCGGCGGCCCGATCGGCCGTTCGAGCGGCAGGACCCGGCGGTGCTGCAGCGCCGCATCGATGCGCTTCCCCATCCCGACGTCATCGAGGCGCCACAGGGCCGTGCTCAGATCGAGACCTACACCGTGGTCCACAAGCGCGATGGCCCGTTCCTCGGCATTGTCGTGGGCCGCGACGACGCCGGCCGCCGGTTCGTCGCCCACGCGCCGAACGATCCTGCCACCCTCTCAGGCCTGGAGGCCGGCGAGCAGGTGGGCCGTCCCGGAACCGTCCGCCCGGCCAAACTCGGCCAGACCAACCTCTTCATCCCGGATTGATCCCATGCCGCGCCTCTACCTCATCCGCCACGGCAAGCCGGCCGCCACCTGGGGCGACGCCGACCAGGATCCGGGCCTCGACGAGACCGGCCAGGCCCAGGCCCGCGCCGTCCGCGACTGGCTCTTGGCGCTGCCGAAGGACGAGCAGCCCCAGCGGGTGGTGAGTTCGCCGCTGCGCCGCTGCCGCGAGACCGCCGAGCCGACCGCGGCGGCGCTGGGTGTCGCCATCGAGGTCGACCCGATCGTGGGCGAGATCCCGACGCCCGCGGCCCTGCATCCCAACGAGCGGGCGAGCTGGCTCAGGCAGGTGTTCCAGGGCACCTGGGGTGAGATCCAGGGCGACTTGGATTACGACCAATGGCGGCGCGACATCGTGGGCTCGCTGCGGTCGCGCGGCGACACGGCGGTGTTCTCGCACTACGTGGCGATCAATGCGGTGGTCTCGCACCTGCTGCGCGACGAGAAGGTGCTGCATTTCGGGCCCGATCACACCTCCATCACCGTGCTGGAGACCGACGGCACGGGCTTGACCCTGGTGGCCAAAGGACGCGAAGCCTCCACCGGAGTGCTTTGAGACGGAGCGGCCCTTGGCGGCGCGACAGATCCTCACGGTCGCCGAGACGGCGCAGGCCGACAAGGCCGCCATCGCGGCGGGCACGCCCGGCTCCGTCCTGATGGAGCGGGCCGGGACGGCCGTGGCCGACGCCGTGGCGGCCCATTTCCGCCCCCAGGACGTCATCGTCGCCTGCGGACCAGGCAACAACGGCGGCGACGGCTACGTGGCGGCCAGAGTGCTGAAGGCGCGTGGCTGGCCCGTGCAGGTCCGGGCGCTGGGCGAGCCCACGACGGAGGACGCGAAGGCGGCGCGGGCGCTGTGGGACGGGCTGGTCGGGCCGCTAGACGGCGGCTTCGGCGAGGCCGTGGTCGTTGACGCGATGTTCGGCGCCGGGCTGTCGCGGCCGCTGCAGGGCGCGGCGGCGGCGGCGGCGCAGGCCATGGCCCAGGTCTCCGAAAAGGTGGTGGCGGTGGATGTTCCGAGCGGCGTGCCGGGCGACACCGGCAAGCCCCTGGGCCCCAGCGCCTCTGCGCGGCTGACGGTCACCTTCCAGGCCAAGAAGCCGGCCCATGTGCTGGAGCCGGGCCGCGGTCTTTGCGGCGAGGTCCTGGTCGCGGACATCGGCCTGGGCGAGACCTCGGCGAAGCTGTTCGAGAACGGCCCCGAGCTCTGGCTGGCGCGCTTCCCGTGGCCGGACGCAACCAGCCACAAGCATGCCCGCGGGCGGCTGATCGTGGTCTCGGGCGAAGCCTGGAGCACCGGGGCGGCGCGGCTCTCGGCGCGGGGAGGCCTTCGCATCGGCGCGGGCCTGGTGACCCTGCTGTCGCCGCCGGACGCCCTGGCGGCCAATGCGGCGCACCTGGAAGCCATCATGCTGCGCGGCTTCGAGACCGACGTGGAGCTGGAGCAGGGCGCGGCCCAGGTGGACGCCGCGGTCATCGGCCCGGCGGCCGGCGTCTCGGAATCGACCCTGCTGAACGTCCTGGCGCTGGCCCGGACGGGCGCCGCCCTGGTGCTCGACGCCGACGCCATCACCGTGTTCCGCGACGATCCGGAGGAGCTGTTCTCCCTGCTCGACCGCGACGACGTGCTGACCCCGCACCCCGGCGAGTTCGACCGCATCTTCCCGGGCCTGCTGGCCGGGTCTCCGGAGCGGATCACCGCGGCGCGCAAGGCCTCGGAGCGGGCGGGCGCCGTGGTGCTGCTGAAGGGCTCCGACACCGTCATCGCCGCGCCGGACGGGCGCTGCGCTGTCAACGCCAACGGCTCGCCGTGGCTGGCCACCGCCGGCTCCGGCGACGTGCTGGCCGGCTTCATCGGCGGGCTGGTCGCGCAGGGTATGGAAAGCTTCGAGGCCGCCTGCGCCGGAGCCTGGATCCACGCCGAATGCGCCGAGCTGCACGGACCGGGCCTGATCTCCGAGGACCTGCCGGGCCTGGCGCCGGCCGTGCTGCGGCGGCTGTTCGACGAGCGCTAGCGGGCTCATCCCCAGGCGCGGCGGTTCAATCCACAGCTCAGGCCCGCCGGGCCTTTGCGCCGGCCCGCGATTCGGTCGCAGGCTTGCCTCAGGCCAAGCGTTTCTGAGGAGCCGTCGATGGAGGTCGAACGCCTCTCGCCCGTGAACCAGGACCTGCTGCGGCAGGCCCTGCCGCAAGGCCAGCTGGTCAATGTGCTGTACCGCGACGGATCGCGGCTGGACGCAGGCTTCGAACGCGAGCGCCGCTGTTTCGCGCTCGGCGAACGCGGCTGGCTGAGCTTCCTGGGCTGGGACGGCCGGCCGGCGGACGGCGCCGACTGCCTGTCGCGCTGGGCGCTCACCGCCGAGGCGCAGGCGCTGCTCGGCGGGGCGTGAGCGCGGCCTGGCCTCCGGCCAAATTATTCGTCCTCTGGGCAAGCCCCGGGATGACGGTCTGGATGCGTGGTTGCTACTCCCCGGCGGTCAGCGCCAGGAGCGCAAACGAAGCCAGCCAGTGTTCGCCCATGTAGTCGCCGGCCACGTGCGGCAGGCTGGCGGCCAGGTGGCGTGAGGCGGCGGCTTCGGCGGCGGCGCGCGTGGGGTCGCCCGGCGGCAGGGTCGCGGCGATCTCGCGCCAGCACCAGGCGCGGGAGAAGTTGAGGCCGTCCAGATGGGCGATCTTGCCGTCGCTGCGGTCGCTGACCGTGGCGGGCTGGAACAGGCTCCTGGGCTCGCCGCGGGCGGCGCGCGGCAGGAAGTTGGCGAGCCAAGCGCGGAAGTCCTCGGGCTCCAGGAAGCGTCGCATACACTCGGCTTCGATGAGCGTGGGCGAGAGGAAGTCGTCCTGAGATGGCTCCCAAGCTTGGGCATCGCGGTCGCCGAGGTACCAATAGCGGACCTTGTGCGCCATCTGGACGAGGAGGCCGATATCCCCGGCCGCTTCGGCGTAGTCGCGGGCGAGTGCGAAGGCGAAGGCCGTCGAAGAATGTACACCCGTGCGGATCGGGTAGTCCGCTTTTGGGATGAAGAGGGAGAAGCGGTCGGCGAAGGCTTCGGCGAGCGGGCGCAGCGCGGCGGCCCAGCGATGGTTGTCGGCGGCCATGAGCTCGGCCTGCAGCTTCAGGAGCCAGCCCCAGCCGTAGGGCCGCTCGAACCCGCGGGCCGACGGCCGCTGTAGATAGTGGACCTCGCCGGCCACCTTCTGGGGCGTCAGCTGCGCCTCGAAAAGGGCGCGGATGGCCGGGGCCTCGGGGATGCCGGGCTCGCGACGCAGGAGGCTCGCCAGCAGCCAGTAGCCGTGGACGCAGGAGTGCCAGTCGAAGCTGCCGTAGAAGACCGGGTGCAGGGCCTGGATGCCCAGCGCGTCGGCCTCGCTCTCCAGCACGTGGTCGAGCTTGTTGGGATAGGGCCGGGTGACGTGGCCCAGCGCAATGGCCGCGAACTTGGACGCGAGCTGCGGCGTCAGGCGCTGCGCGGCGCTATCTGGGGAAGGCGAAGGCATACATCAGCACCATGTTGGCGGCGAGCATGAGAAGGGCGGTCGGGACCTGCGCCTTGATGACCGCATAGCGGTCGGGCAGTTCCAGCAGCGCCGGCGGCACGAGGTTGAAGTTGGCGGCCAGCGGCGTCATCAGCGTGCCGCAGAACCCCGAGAGCATGCCCAGCGAGGCGACCGCGGCCGGATGGCCGCCGAACCGGTGCATCAGGATTGGCAGGCCCACGCCGGCGGTCAGCACCGGAAAGGCGGCGAAGGCGTTGCCCATGATCATGGTGAAGCCGGCCATGCCCAGGCAGTAGACCGCGACGGCGGCGGCCCGGGTGTCCATGGGCAGCCAGTGGGTGACGAGATCGCCGATGACCTTGCCGACGCCGGCGAGCGCGAAGACCGCGCCCAGCGCGGCCAGCACCTGGGGCAGCAGCGCGGCCCAGCCGACGGTGTCCATCAGCCGCCGGCCTTCCTGCAGCGGACTGAGGATCGGCTGGCGCAGCAGGATCAGCGCCAGGCCGATGGCGATGACCGCCGCCAATGCCAGCGAGACCAGGGTCGATTGCTTGGGCTCGAGCAGCGGCTGGCCGGCGACATGCAGGGGCTTCAGCACCAGGATGGCGAACACCAGCACGACGGGAAGCGCCAGCGCCGGGATGAACAGCTTCTCGCCGAAGCGGGCGGCGAGCGCCTGGCGCTCCTGCGGCGAGGTGGTGGCCGGCTGGCCGCGGCCCAGCAGGCCCAGGCCCGCGATCAGGGCCAGGCCCACCACCAGGAAGCCGTTGCCGAGGTCGCCTAGGCGGTCGCCGGCCAGGAAGCTCAGCGACACCAGGCCCCAGAAGGCGGCGTTGCCCAGGCGCTTGGGATTGCTGCGATCGGTGGCGCTGAACACCGCGAAGGCGGCGAACATCAGGCCCGCCAGGACGTAGACGACCCCGAGCTTGATCATTCGGCCGCCGCCGTCCGGCTCGCCCTTTGGGCCGCGCGGCGCAGGCCGAGGTCGAAGAGCACGAGCCGCGTCCCGTGGATCAGGAAGGCGCAGACCGCCGAGGGGATCGCCCAGACCGAGAGCTGCAGAGGATCCAGGGTGATGCCGCTCTGGCTGAGGAAGCCCACCATCAGCAGGATCGAGCCGATCGCTACGAAGATGTCCTCGCCGAAGAAGACGCCGACGTTCTCCGTCGCCGAGGCCATGGCGCGGATGCGGTGGGTGGTTTCCGGCGGCAGGCGACCGACGCGATTCTCGACGGCGCCCTCCGCCATGGGGGCGATCAGCGGGCGCACCGTCTGGGCGTGGCCGCCGATGGAGATCAGGCCGATGGCCGCGGTGATCTGGCGGAACAGCAGGTAGGCGATCAGCAGCGGGCCCACCGACAGGCCCCTGAAGCGGGCGATGAGGGTCCTGGCGCGTTCCTGCAGGCCGGCGCGTTCCACCACGCCCACCAGTGGCAGGACGATCAGCACCGCGGAGACGAATCGGTTCTCGTTGAACGCCTTGCCGAGCGTCGCCAGCACCGTGAGCGGCGGCACGCCGGCCGCAAGCCCGGTGACCAGCGCGGCGACCACCACGACCAGCAGGGGATTGAACCGGGCCGCGAAGCCCAGGACGACCACGGCCACGCCCAACAGGGTCAGCATTCAGGCTCCCGCATAGTCCAAGTCGATGGAGTCATCAGCCCATCAAATTCAATATCTGACCGTCATGGCCGGGCTTGTCCCGGCCACCCAGACGCACCGGCGGCGCAGATCAGGGCGCGAAAGGCGCGGCAGATTGCTGAGAGTTCCGCGTTTCTGGGTGGCCGGGACAAGCCCGGCCATGACGGTCCTAATGTGTGGGATCATGGAGCCTCAAGCGTCGCGCGTGCGCAACCAGGCGTCGGCCAGGCGCAGGAAGCCGGCCACGTCGACGGTCTCGGCGCGGGCTTGGGGATCGAGACCGGCGGCCAGGGCGAGGGCCTCGCCGCCCCCGCCTTCATGGGCGAGCGTCTTCAGGCTGGCGCGGAGCATCTTGCGGCGCTGGCCGAAGGCCGCCGCTGTGACGGTTTGCAGGGCGTCGAGGCGCTGGGCCGAGGGCCGGTCGGCGCGCGGCGTCAGGCGCACCACGGCGGACTCCACCTTGGGCGGCGGGGTGAAGGCGCGGGCCGGGACGTCCATGACCACGCGGGCCTCGCTGGTCGCCTGGGCGATGACGGCGAGGCGGCCGTAGGCCTCGGCGCCGGGCTGGGCGGCGATCCGCGCGGCCACTTCCTTCTGAAACATCAAGGTGAGGGAGCGCGGCGTCCAGGGGCCCGTCAGCCACTTGATCAGCAGGGGCGTGCCGACATTGTAGGGGAGGTTGGAGACAACATGGGCTGGACCGCCGGCCAGGGCCGCCTCGTCGACCTTCAGCGCGTCGCCGATGACCAGGGTCAGCGCGCCGGCCGACGCCGCGGCGAGCTCCTCCAGCAACGGCCGGAAACGCTGGTCCTTCTCCACCGCGATGACCCGCGCGCCGGTCTCGACCAGGGCCCGCGTCAGGCCGCCGGGGCCCGGGCCGACCTCGATGACCGCATCGCCGGGCCGGAGGTCCGCCAGGCGGGCGATCTTGCGGGTGATGTTGAGGTCGAGGAGGAAGTGCTGGCCGAACGACTTCCGGGCCATCAGACCGTGATCGGCGAGAACCTCGCGCAGGGGCGGCAAGTCCGCCAGGCCGGTCACCCGCCCCGGGTCCGCGAGATATCCCGCGCCATCCGCAGGGCCGCGATCAGGCTGTCGGGCCGGGCCACGCCGCGGCCGGCGATGTCGAAGCCCGTGCCGTGGTCGGGCGAGGTGCGCACGATGGGCAGGCCGAGCGTCACGTTCACACCGCCCCAGAAGTCGAGCATCTTCACCGGGATCAGCGCCTGGTCGTGATAGAGGCAGACCACGGCGTCGTAGCGGGCGCGCATCTCCGCCGGGAACAGGGTGTCGGCGGGGTAGGGGCCGGTGGCGTCGACGCCGAGGTCCCTCAGCACGGCCACGGCCGGGCCCACGATCTCCACCTCCTCTCGGCCGAGCGTGCCGCTCTCGCCGGCGTGCGGATTGAGGCCGGCCACGGCGAGGCGCGGGCCCTCGACGCCGAAGTCGCGCCGCAGGGCCTGGGCGGTGACCAGGCCGGCATTGACGATGGTCTCGACGGAAAGCTTGCCGGCGACCTTGGCCAAGGGCTCGTGGACGGTGACCAGGGCAGCCCGCAGGTCGCCCGCGATCAGCATCATCACCGGGCCGCGCGCGCCCTGATAGGCGGTGGCGGCCGTCAACTCGCCGAGGAACTCGGTGTGGCCGGGGAACTTGAAGCCGGCCTGGTAGAGCGGGGCCTTGGCGATGGGCCCGGTGACCACGCCGCTGACCGCGCCGGAGAGCGCCAGGCCGACGGCGGTCTCGATCCACTGGATGATCGCCGCCGCAGCCGCCGCGGAGGGATGGCCGGCGACCACCGGGGCGCGCAGCGGCAGGTCGAGGACCGGCAGGGCGTCGGGGAAGATCGCGGCGGCTTCGTCGGCGGAGGCCACGCGGCGCAGCAGCTTCGACCCCGCGCCCGAGGCGGAGGCCAGCGCGTCATGGTCGCCGACCACCACGAAGGCGGGCCCCTCTTTGCGGAGCGCGTTCCAGGCCTTGACGACGATCTCCGGGCCGATGCCGGCCGGATCGCCGAGGGTGAGGGCTAGGGGTTGCCCCGTCACCGCGTCTCGATGGTCGCCGAGGTGCGCAGGTCGCGCATGTATCGGCGGGAGATCATGGAGAGCTGCTGGCCGTAGAGGCGGTTCTCGATCTGCTCGTGGGTGATCTGCTGGCCGTTGGAGGCGTGCTTGCTGCACACCGCCACCAGATGCAGGCCGACGTTGGTCTGGATCGGCGCCGAGACCTGGCCGGGCTGCAGGGTTTCCGCCGCCTGGCGGAACTGTGGCGCGAGGTCGGTGATCTCCGCCTCGCCCAGGTCGCCGCCAACCACGCCGGGCACGGTGGCGGCCACCTTCTCGATGTTGTCGCAGCCCTTGATCTGGACGCGCAGGGTCTCGAGCTTAACGCGGGCGGATTCGACGTCGCCGGCGCTGGGCTGGGGCGGCAGGGCGATGGCGGCCTGTTTCAGCGCCACCAGGGTCGAGCCGGCGCCGGAGCGCTTTTCCTTGAGGTAGACGATGTAGACGCCGTCCTTCACCGGGATCGGGGCGGACAGCTGGCCGGGGCGCAGCTGCTCGAGGGCGGCGTCGACCTCGGCCGGCATCTCGCCGGGGCTGACCCAGCCGGCGTCGCCGCCGGCGGCGGCGGTGGCCGAGGCGGAGAACTGGCGGGCGACGGCGGCGAAGGGCGCACCCTGCTGCAGCTGAGCCACCAGTTGCTGGGCGCCCTGCAGGGCGGTCGCCTGACCGCCCACGCGGCTCGCGTCGATGAACACTTCGCTGAGGTTGTACTGCGGCTTGGTGGCGTCGGCCGCCATCCGCTGCTGCATGGCCTTGATCTGGTCCTCGCCGATGCGCAGGCGGCTGCCATAGCGGCCGCGGATCCAGGTCTGCCAGCTGAGCTGGGCGCGCAGCTGCTGGCGGAAGGTGTCGGGGCCCACGCCCTGCTGGGCGAGCGCGGCCAGGAATTGCGCCCCGGTCAGGTTGTTCTGCTTGGCGTAGCCCTCGAGCTCGGCGGTCACCTCGTCCTCGGTGGCGATGATGGTGAACTTCTGCTCCTTCTCGACCCGCTTCAGCTCCTGCATCTGCAGACGCTCGTCGATCAACGAGACCAGCGCCTCGCGCTCGAACTGCGGCAGGGTCTGCTCGGTGGGCTGCACGCCGGAGGTGGCGATCAGGAGGCGCACGCGCTGGCCGAGGTCGTAGGTGGAGATGATCTCGTCGTTGACGATGGCGGCCACGGCCTCGGAGACGCCGCGCGGGGCGGCGGGCGCGGCGGCCGGCGGGGCGGGCGTCCCGGCGCCCAGCGGCCCGCGCAGGTCCTGCGCGTGAGCGCCCATTGGGGCGAAGAGAGGCAGGCCGATGGCCAGCGCGAGAGACAAAGCTGCGCCCCGCGCCCCCGGGCCGGTGACGTTACGCGCGCGCATCATGGTTGAGATCATTCCTTCGAGCGGCCTCATGGGCCCGCATTCCTATCGCACTGTAAATGGAGAACCCAATGTGGCGAGCGTTAGGCGCAAGGCAATCGAATCCGTCGGACCCAACCGGCCGATGATGGTGTCCTCCCGCCTGTAGATGACGTCGATCCGCGCGCAATCGTCGCGGTAGTAGACGCCGAGGTCGCGGATCACCCAGGCCTTCTGGATGAGGTCGCGGTTGCCGTAGGCGGTGACGCCCCAGTTCTTCCCGATGGGCACGTCGCCGCCCATTTCGAAGTTCTCGATTCGCTGGCCCGCGGGGATCAGGGCGTTCCCCACCAGGGTCGGGCCCAGCACATTGGCGTCGTCGCGCAGGTAGCGCACATAGCCCGAGCCCCACTTGTTGGCGACGTTCGCGCCGGCCTCGGCGCGGTGGACGCTGAAGTCGTTGGCGTCCAGCCGGGCGCGGGCGAAGAACGACAGCCAGCTCAGGGGCTTGGCGTCGGCGGCGACGATCCAGTCCGAGGACGTGGTCTGCAGGCCGCTGTTGGCCGGGAAGACGGTGTTGCGCTCGGCCCGGAAGCTGCGCCCGACCAGGAGGTTGGCGCGGCGCGCGTCGTCCCACATCACCGAGACCCGCCCGCCGACGTTCAGCCGGGTCCCGTCCTCGTAGAGGTCGTAGCCGGGGAACTTGTTGGCGCGGAACAGGGTGGTCTCGTCGAACTCGAAGGCGACGCTGTCCTCGTTGAGGAAGATGGGCTTGCCCGAGGCGTCGTGGCCCACCACGATCTGGCGCGCGCGCGGCGAGACAGCCAACTGGGCGATCGGCTCGACGACCACGGTGGCGTCGCGCCAGCGGCGATACATGGGATAGGTCAGGTCGGCGCCGGCCACCACCAGGCCGCGGGCCTCGGACTTCGTCGTGGTCTGGGCGCCCGCGCCGGTCAGCACATCGCCCAGGCTGTAGCCGTCGGCGCGGACGTTGAGGAACGGCTCCAGGCGCAAGCCCGAGGCGGATGTGTAGGCGCTGCGCCAATCGAGCTCGCCGCTGGCGCGGCGGCTGTCGAGGCCGGGCAGGCGCGTGGTCGGATCGGTGGGCGACTGGTCGCGGGTCAGGGCCACGGCGCTGGCGTTCACCCGCAGCCGCCCGCCCAGGATCTTCTCGGGCACGTCGTAGCGGGCCTCGATCAGCGGGGCGACCAGGGGGAAGGTGCGGTCGTTGTCGCCGGCCCGCAGGCCCTGGAAGCTCATGGCCGCGGCGGAGAAGTAGGACTGCTGGTCCTGGCGAGCCGTGTAGACCTGGCTGATCAGCCGCCGGTCGTCGGGGATGTAGGGGCCACGCGTCTCGTAGACATTGCCGATCTGGTATTTGTCGAACAGCAGCGGGTCTGAGGTCCGCTCGGCGGTGAAGCCCCAGCGCCAGGCGTCCGTGAGCTGGAAGCCGCCGCGGGCCAGGATATAGCTGCGGTTGGTGTTCTCGCCGAAGCTGTGGCCGGTGCCGTCGAAGTCGGTGTCGTGGGTGTAGCCGAACCGCGCGTCGACCTCGCCGGAATAGAAGCGCTCGCGGAAGCGGCCGTTGAGGAACGGATTGACCTTGGTGTTGATCTGCGGGCTCAGCGTCAGGTCGGCGTAGGGCGAGAGCACGAAGAGATAGGGCTGCTCGTAGGAGAAGCCGCGGCGGTCGGAGATCTGGATCTTCGGACCGAGCAGGCCCGAGCCGCGCTCGGCCGACGGGTCGGCGTGCCAGAACATCGGCAGGTAGAGGATCGGCACGCCCAGCACGTGGATGCGGGCGTGGCGGTAGTAGATCACGTGGTGGACCTTGTCCTCCACGATGCGGTCGGCGCTGATCGACCAGGACGGGGTCTTGGCGTGGCCCTCGGCGCAGATCGGGCAGGGCGTGTAGATCGCCCGGTTCAGCTCGCGGATGTCTTCCGAACGCTGCACGGCCGAGGCGCCGGCCAGCTTGATCTCGGTGTGCTGGGCGTCGTTGGTCGGGATGCGCGCGGCGAAGCCCTGGGCGACGCCGGCCTTCATCTTGTCGTCGAGCACCATCTCGTCGGCGTATTCGCTGCTGCCGTCGGCGTTGAGGATCTGCACGTGGCCGATGGCGCGGATGACCCCTTGGCCCTGCTGATCGCCCTGGCGGTAGATCACCTTGTCGGCGCGCAGGGTGCGGTCCTGGTAGCGGATTTCGACGGACCCTTCGGCGGTGGCGACCTTGTGCTCGTCGTCGCGGATGATCTGGTCGGCTTCCATGTAGAGCTCGCCCGGCTGCAGGCCGTCGGGGATCGGCGGCGGCGCGGGGGCGGGGCGGAAGGCGCGGGCGGTCTGGGTCGCCGCCGGGTTCGCCCACAGCACCGCCATGGCCGCACCCGCGAGCAGGGTCAGTCTGGCGGCAGACGGCGGGCGCCGGCGCGGTCTCATGAAAGCTATGGATCCCCTATCCGGCGCAGCCGGTACGAAACGCGGCCTGACCGATGCATAGCCGGGCAGGCAAAGGATTCAACCGTCTTCGGTGAAGAACAGCAGGCTGAGGCCCGCGAGCAACGCCACCAGGGCCGGGGCCCAGGCGGCGGCGAACAGCGGGATGATGTTGGCCTTGGCCAGGGCGCCGGCGAACTGATTGAAGAAGAACAGCACGAATCCCAGCGCGACCCCGGCGCCGGCCAGGCCCGCGAGGCCCCCGAGTCGCGCCAGGCGCAGGGAGAAGGCCGCCGCCAGGATCGACATGGCCGCATAGAGCACCGGCGTCGCCAGGAGTTGGAACAGCCGCAGCCGGTAGCCGGCCGCCGAGAAGCCCGCCTGCTCGGTGAGCCGGATGGCCTCGGGCAGGCGCCAGAAGGAAATCGCCTCGGGCGAGGTGAACCGTTCCATGGCCGATTCGGCGTCGAGGGTTGAGCGGATGGACAGCGTGTCGGAGTGCACCGAGCTTTCGCCGGCGGTCGCCTCGCGGACCTCCTTGAGCTGCCAGAAGCCCGGCATCAGGCGGGCCTCGGAGGCCTCGATTCGCTGGCGGAAGACCGGCGCGCCGGTGGGGCTCTTGGTGTAGATGAACAGCGAGACGCCGCGCAGCCGCACATAGCCCTGGACCGTGTCGCGGGCCTTGGCGTGGATGACGATCTGCGTGCGGTCGTCACCCTGCCGCAGCCAGATGTCCTGCGGGATATCGCCCAGGTAATTCTGCATCAGGTGGTTGCGTTCAGCCTCGAAGCGGCTGTTGAGCGCCGAGGCCACAGGGTTCAGCAAGATCACGGCCAAAATGCCGATGACGAAGGCCCCGCCGGCCGAGGGCAGGATGAAGCGCCAGGCCGAAACGCCGGCCGCGCGCATGGCGACCAGCTCGCTGCGCCGGTTGAGGCCCACGAAGGCGCCGATGCCGCCAAACAGGAAGACGAACGGCAACAGCACCTGGATCAGCGAGGGCGCCCTCAGCAGGGTCAGCCAGAAGACCTGGCTCACGGCCACGTCGGCCTTGACGCCCACCCCCCGCGACAGGTCGACGAACTCCACCAGCAGGATCACCGCCGAGATCACGGCGAGCGCCGCCCCGACGCTGCCCATCACGCGGCCGACCACGTAGCGTTCGATGCGCCCGGTCCCGATCATGTGGCGGCCGCCAGGGCTGGGCGCGGGCCTTGTGGCATGGCGATCCGCCGGGCGGCGCGCTGGCGGAAGATGCTGCGCAGCGCGAAGGCCGTGGCGCCCAGCGGGACGGCATATTGCAGGACATTCAGCCAGACATTGCTCTCGCAAGCCGCCTGGGCGACGAAGCCGAGGATGCGGGTGAGCGCCGCGACTGCGGCCATGCCGGCGATGCGACGCCCGTAGCCCAGCCGCGAGAAGCCCCCGCCGATGATCGCCGACAGCGCCAGCGCCATGAAGGCGATGTTGTAGAGCGGGGTGGCGATGCGGGCGTTGCCCTCGGCCAGCAGGCTCTTGCGGTTGCGCTGCTCCCAGCTCTGCTTCAGGTCGGGGAAGAACAGCTCGTGCTCGAAGCGGTCGGACGGCTTGTAGGCGACCAGCTCGGCGGTATTGGAGAGCGCCGCCAGGTCGAAGGTGTACTCATCGGAGGTCAGGAAGTTGAGCACGCCGGCGGGCGAGAACTCCTGGGTGGATTCGTTCTGCAGGATCAGCACCGGGCGGCCCAGCCGCTTGGCGATGTGGCCGCGCTCGGCCATGTAGGTGGTCGACCCGCCGTCCGACTTCGTCTGATGGATGAAGAGATTGTGGAAATAGCCTTTGCCATCGATGCTTTGGGCATAGACGGTCAGACCCGGCGCCGGCTCAGTGAACTCACCCTCGCGCACCAGGGTGGAGGCCAGGTCGGTCCTCACCCTGAACAGCTCGTCGCGCATCGCCCGCTGGGCGATCGGCTGCAGGAAGAGGTTGGACAGCAGCATGATGAAGGCGATGGTCCCGGCCAGCCGGATGGCCGGCGAGATCACCCGCCAGCGGCTCATGCCGCCGGCGAAGCAGACCACGATCTCCTGCTCGGTGTGCAGCCGGTTGAGCGCCACCAGGGCGGCGACGAAGACCGCCACCGGCAGCACCATGTTGATCAGCTGCGGCATGGCCAGCAGGGTGACCTGCAGGAAGACCAGGGCGCTCTGGCGCTGGTTGACCATCAGGTCGAGCGCCGAGAGGCTCTGGCTCAGCATGGCCACGGCGGTGAGGGCCGCGGTCGCCAGCACCGTGGGCCCGAGAAGCTGACGCAGGAGGTATCGATCAATCAGGCGCATGCGCAATAAATACGGCTCACCCGGAGGATTTGGCGCGCCCCGGCCGCGAAGCTGTTCTAAATCATGCGTCGCCGCCCCGCACAACCGGCCCCGTGCCGGCCCTGATCGGGCGGCGCCCGCAAGCCCCTGAAGCCTTAAGAGAGTTCCGATGGAAATCGAGTTCGTCGCGGCCGAGGCCGCCGCGCCGCAGAAGACCGCGCTGGCGCGGGTGGTGTTCGAGGGCGCGGCCCTGGACGGTCAGCTGGCCCGCGCCGCGGCCGCCAGCCGGTTCACCGGCGCCAAGGGCCAGACCCTGGACATCCTGGCGCCTGCCGATGGCCTTGGGGGCGGCGCGGCCCGGCTGGTCCTGGTGGGCGCGGGCAAGGCCGACGGCTTCGACGCCATCGCCGCCGAGCATGCCGCGGCCACGGCCTATTCCGCGGTGAAGGCCTCGGGGCTGGAGGTGCTGCGCATCGAGCTTCCGGTCGCCGATCCGCCGTTCGCGGCGCGCGCCGCCCTGGGCGTGCGCCTGGCCAGCTATCGCTTCGACAAGTACCGGACCAAGGAGCCGGCGGAGAAGAAGCCCTCGATCGGCAAGACCCAGGTGGTCACCGGCGATGCGGACGCGGCGCTGGCCGCCTTCCCGGCGCTGGCGGCCCTGGCCGATGCGATCAGCTTCACCCGCGACCTGGTCTCCGAGCCGCCGAACGTCCTCTATCCGGCCGAGTACGCCCGCCGCGTGAAGGCGCTGGAGAGCCTCGGCCTGGAGGTCGAGATCCTCGGCGAGGCGGAGATGACGAAGCTCGGCATGGGCTCGCTGCTGGGCGTCGGCCAGGGCAGCATCCGCGAGAGCCAGCTGGTGGTGATCCGCTGGAATGGCGCGGCCGACAAGACGGCCCAGCCCGTCGCCTTCGTCGGCAAGGGGGTCTGCTTCGACACCGGCGGCATCTCCATCAAGCCGGCCGACGGCATGGAGGACATGAAGTGGGACATGGGCGGCTCGGCCGCCGTCGTGGGCCTGATGCACGTGCTGGCCGGCCGCAAGGCCAAGGTGAACGCCGTCGGAATCCTCGGCCTCGTCGAGAACATGCCCGACGGCAACGCCTACCGTCCGGGCGACGTGCTCACCTCGATGTCCGGCCAGACCATCGAGATCATCAACACCGACGCCGAGGGCCGCCTCGTGCTGGCCGACGCCGTCTGGTACTGCCAGGACCGCTTCAAGCCGAAGTTCATGGTCGACCTGGCGACGCTCACCGGGGCGATCATCATCTCGCTCGGCAACGACTACGCCGGCCTGTTCTCCAATAACGACGAGCTGTCGGGCAACCTGCTGGCCGCCTCCGCCGCCGAGGGCGAGCCGCTTTGGCGCATGCCGCTGCCGGAGGCCTACAACAAGCAGATCGACTCGATGATCGCCGACGTGAAGAACACCGGCGGCCGGCCGGGCGGTTCGATCACCGCGGCCCTGTTCATCCAGAAGTTCATCAATGGCGTGCCCTGGGCGCACCTCGACATCGCCTCGACCGCCTGGAAGAAGCCCTCGAGCGTCCCGACCATCCCCGAGGGGGCCACCGGCTACGGCGTTCGCCTGCTGAACCGCATGGTGGCCGACAAGTACGAGGGCTGAGCCCGCCGTGGCGCGGTTCGTCCTGCTGCACAGCCCGCTGCTGGGCCCCTCCAGCTGGCGGGCGGCGGCCGATGAGCTGCGGGTCCTGGGCGAGGTCGCAGAGACCCCGGCCTGGCCCAGCCTGACCCGCCTGGACCACGGGTTCTACGTTCCGATGGCCGAGCACCTCGCGGGACAGGTGGCGCAGGACGGCGAGCCGCCCGTGCTGGTCGCCCACAGCGGGGCCGGCGCCCTCGTGCCGGCGGTCGCCGCGCGGCTTGCGAAGGTGAGGGGCGCGATCTTCGTGGACGCCATCCTGCCGCATCCGGCGCACAGCTGGTTCGAGACGGTCCCGCAGGACCTGCGCGAGCGCCTGCGGTCCGGCGTGCAAGCCGGGCTCCTGCCGCCCTGGCATGAATGGTGGCCGCCGGGCGCGCTGGCGCGGCTCGTGCCGGATGAGGCGGCCCGGCGCGGGCTGGCGGACGAGCTGGAGCCCATCCCCGCGGCCTATTTCGAGGAACCGGCGCCGGCCGGCGATGCGCCGCCGCAGTCTGCCTTTCTGAAGCTCAGCGAAGCCTATGAGGACGAGGCGAGGCTCGCCAACCGGCTGGGCTGGCCGCTGGTCCGGCTGCCGCTGCAGCATCTGGCCCCGATCAGTCACCCCGCGGCGGTGGCGGGGGCGTTGAAGGGACTGGCAGAGCGTCTCGCCGCCTGAGGCCTCAGCGCCGTCGGAACAGGGTGTCGCCGGCCAGGGCCAGGGCGGCGATGACCAGCGGCAGCAGGTAGTAGGACAGCCGGTAACCCAGGAAGGCGGCGGCCAGCGGGGCGGGGGCCGCGTCCGGCAGGAGGGTGGAGATCATGCCCTCGAACACCCCGGCGCCGCCCGGCACGCTGGAGATCAGCCCGACGACGCAGGCCACCGCATAGGCGCCCACGAAGCTCGCGTAGCTGGTCATGCCGTGCGGCAGCAGGATCCAGATGATGCCGGCGGCGATGCCGTTGTCGACCACGCCGAGGATCAGCTGGAACACCGCGTCGAGGGCGGTGGGCAGGCTGAGGCTGCGGCCGAAGGCCTTGAGCGGCTTGCCGTGGCGCAGCGCGCAGATGGCGATCCAGCCGAAGGAGCCGGTCAACAGCAGCACGCCGGCCGCACGCGCCAGCCATACCGGGATGGCGGTGGCCGAGAGCTCGGCGGTGCTGGCTAGCAGCAGGCCCCCGCCGCCCAGCGCGCCCAGGCCCACGGCGAAGGACATGCCGTTGAACAGGGTGGCGGCCGCGACCTGGGTCAGCCCGACCCCGTGGCGGTCGTAGAGCCGCGCACGGACGGCGCCGGCCACCAGCAGGTTCGCCCCGATGGCGTGGCCGATGGCGCTGGCCAGGAAGGAGCCCGCGATGGCGACCCCCCACGGCAGGGTTTTGCCGGCCCATCGCAGGCCCAGCCACTCGACGACGCCCATCAGGAGGAAGCTGAGCACCGCGAGCACCAGAGCTCCGAAGATCGCGGCATGGCCCCAGCCGTCCATGGCCCGGGCGACGGCCGTCCAGCTAAGGCCGCGGAATTCGCGGCGCAGCACGAAGAAGGCCGCGATCAGCAGGATCACCGGCACGATCCTGAGCGCCAGCTTGGTGTAGCGGACCAGCGGCCGCGCGGCGGCGGCCGGCAGGGCCTGGCCCAGCTCCGCCTCGACGGGCTTGGCGGGCGATGCGTTGGGTGGTGACTCGGATTTCAGCACGACGGCCTCAAGTGTCGGTCGAGTCGCAGGCGCAGGTCACCCGGTCAAGCCAGTGACCCGGCGTCACGGTTCCATCTTTGAGCGGAACCGAAGGCCACGGCGCAGGTTGTGGGAACAAGCCTTCCAAGCCCAAGGAGACCTCCCATGCCCCGGTTCGACTGGCGCGATCGTGACGCGGACCGACGCGACGCGCGACCCGACCCCCGCGAGCGAGAGGACTTCGGCCAGGCGGACTATTCCCGCGACTATGGCTATGACCCCGAAGCCCGCAGCGGCTATCGCGCGGCCGATCGCGTCGCGCCGGCCGGCGAGGACTATGGCCAGGCCGACTATTCCAGCGACTGGGCCTATGACCCCGACCGTGGCCCCTACCGCCGCTCCGCCGAGCCCGATGGCGGCCCGCGCGACCCCGAGGGGCGGTCCCGCGACGAGCGCGAGCCGCGCTCGTGGATGGGCCGGGCGGGAGACTTCCTGGCCGGCCGCGACGCCGCTGCCGATCCCCGCATCCCGCGCCGCCGCGGCCCGTCGGACCGGGTGCTCTGGGCGATCATCGTCGAACGGCTCGAGGACCAGCGCGGCCTCGACCTGCGCGATCTCGAGGTGCTGGTGGAGGACGCCGAGGTGACCCTGAACGGCACCGTCCGGCGCAAGGAGGACAAGCGGCGGATCGAGGACATCGTCGACATCGACGGCGTGCGCCACGTCCAGAATAATCTCCGCGTTCGGGACCGCGGCCACTGGACGTTCCTCTAGGCTGCGGATCGGTTCAGACCGCCCCGCGAGTCCGCCTCGGGAAGCGGCGCCGGAAGCGCTCGACCACCACCGGGGCGAAGGCCGCGGCCAGGCCGCCCATGTCGGCGACCCAGTTGTCCACCAGCGGCCAGATCTGCGCCCCCGACAGCAGATGGGTCGCCTCGAGCAGCACCGCGAAGGTGACGACGGACACGCCGATCCGGCGAAGCCTGGTGCGCGGCATGGCCGCCAACGCGAACAGGGCCGCCACATAGAAAGCCGCGAAATGCTCGAGGTAATGCGAGCGGACGAACTGCGGCACCATGGAACGCGGCAGGAAGACCGTAACGACGATCGCCAGCAGCGCGCCCAGGAACGCCAGCCGCGCCAGCACGGCCAGCGGCCCGGTGTCGGGATAGCGCCCCTCGCCGAAAAGCGACCTGTCCTCGACCTGCGGCGCGCCCTGGCTCATGGCGCGCGACGCTAGAAGGCTTCGGCCACCTGCGGAACCCCTTCGGGCCGCTCACCCGTTAGAAGACCATGAGCAAGGCCGTCACCGTCACCATTCCGCATGAGCTGGGCCGCGAAGAGGCCCGCAAGCGGATCGAGGCGGGGTTCGGCGACCTGTCGCGCCATCTGGGCGGCATGGGCTCGGTGACCAAGGCCTGGGACGGCGACCGGCTGTCCTTCGCCTTCGCCGCCATGGGCCAGGCGGTATCCGGGTCCGTGGACGTCGCCGACCGGGCGATCCGCCTCGAAGTCCTGCTGCCGACCCTGCTGGCGATGATGGCCGGCAAGTTGAAGGGCCG
Source organism: Phenylobacterium sp. (assembly GCF_035944335.1). Classification (GTDB taxonomy): domain Bacteria; phylum Pseudomonadota; class Alphaproteobacteria; order Caulobacterales; family Caulobacteraceae; genus Phenylobacterium. The sequence goes on from NZ_DASZBG010000085.1 coordinate 107,213, forward strand.
GCTGCAGTCGGAAGGCCAGCTGTTGCTGGAGAAGAAATAGCGCCGGGCTTTCCGGCGACCGATCAACCAGGAGCCAACCATGTCCCGCAAACAGACTGAAGAAGAGGCCCACCGCGCCTTCGCCCACGGCTCCAGCGGCTCCAATGCCGACATGGCCGTGGAAGGCCAGGCGCAGCACGAGGACCGGCACATCCAGACGCCGCATTCGCGTCCGGCGAAGCCCCTGCCGGAGGGCGAGAAGCACGATCACCTGGCCGACAAGGAAGCCTGCGCCGAGAACCGCCAGGAGGCGCTGCTGGACGAGGCGATCGAGGAGACCTTCCCCGGCTCCGACCCGATCAGCCCCAAGCACATCACCTGAACCTTGCCTCCCGCGTGAGCGGCGGCAAACGGGAGAGGGCAAGACGCGGCGCTAGACCGCCCGGGTCTGGGCTTCCACCTCGGCGTTCAGCTCGCCGCCCGCCAGGATGATGATGTTGGTCAGCCAGTTCCACACCATGAAGCCGACGACCGCGCCCAGCGAGCCGTAGGTCCGGTCGTAGTGGGCGAAGTTGCCGACGTAGAGCGAGAAGGCGGCCGAGACGGCGATCCAGAGGATCAGGGCCGCGAGGCTGCCAGGGCTGATCCATTGCAGGCGCGCCGGGCCGCGGCCGGGGCCATAGCGGTAGAGCAGGGCGATGCCCACGCCCATGGCCACCAGCAGGATCGGCCAGCTGACGACGTTGAGCATGAAGGCGGCGTGGTGGCCAAGGTAGGCCTCCACCGCGGGCCCGGCGCCGAGCACGGTGATGGCGGCCGTGCCAAAGGCCAGGAATCCCAGCGTGAAGACCATGGATATCAGCGTCTTGTGGATGAAACTTCGCTTGTCGTGCGCCTCGTAGGCGATGCTCAGGCCGGTCATCAGCGCCTTCACCGCCCCGTTGGCGCTCCAGATCGAGGTGACGAGGCCCAGGATGAAGGTGATCGATAGCCCGCCCTTCTGGGCCGCGGCCATGCGCAGCATCTCGTCGCCGAAGAACTGCAAGGCGCTGGCCGGCAGGACGACGGAGAGCATTTGCAGATGGTGCTGCGCCTGGGCGACGTCGGAGAACAGGCCGTAGAGCGCCACGAAGGCCGCCAGGCCCGGGAAGATCGCCAGCAGGGTGTAGAAACTGACGCCGGCCGCGATCATCGGGATCTGATCCTGGGTGAACTCGCCTCGGGTGCGGACGAGGATCTCCTTCCAGCCCTGCAGCGGAATCTGCAGAGGCGAGCGGGCCCCGCGGCCGCCGCCACGCGGGCGGACGCCCTTGGGGGCGACAGGCTCGGTTCCGCGCAGGGCGAGCACCCCGGCGCCGGCCAGCATGGCGATGGGCGCGGCCTCTAAGACCAGCTTGGGAAGGCGCCGGGCCATGTTCGTCCCTCGATCCTGCAACGCGGCGGCAATGCCCGAAGGCGTCGGCGGTTCCTTGAGCTAAGCCCTTGATGCGGCGCTGGAAGCAAGCGGCTTGCGCGGCCCTCGGCGCCGCATGCTAAGCGTGGCCGCATGAGACGGCCCTCCGCGCGGATCGACCAGCAAGGCCTGAGCACCATCAAGCTGGGCGCCTCGCGCTTCAGCCTGGACGATCCCTACTACCTGGTCCTGTCGATGAGCTGGCAGGCGTTCCTGGGCAGCGTGCTGGCGCTCTACCTCACGGCCAACCTGATCTTCGCGGCGCTCTACTGGGCCGCGCCGTCCGCGGTCGCCCATGCGCGGCCAGGCAGTTTCAGCGACGCCTTCTTCTTCTCCATCGAGACCCTGGCCACCGTCGGTTACGGCGAGATGAGCCCGCAGACCATGTACGGCCACAGCGTGGCCACGGTGGAGATCTTCGTCGGCATGTTCCTGACGGCGCTGGTCACCGGCGCCTTCTTCGCCCGTTTCGCCCGGCCGCGGCCGCGGCTGATCTTCTCCGAGGTGGCGGTGATCGCCCCCTACGAGGGCCGCACCGCCCTGATGGTGCGGGTGGCGAGCCGGCGGCTGCATGCGATCAACGAGGTGCACGGCCGGATCAGCTATCTGCGCACTTTCCACCTGCCCGACGGGGGCACCTTCCGGCGGTTCTTCGACCTGAAGCTGGTGCGCAGCGAGAACCCGGTGCTCAGCCTGTCGTGGACCCTGATCCACCCGATCGACGAGGACAGTCCGCTGCACGAGATGACCGAGGAGCGGCTGCGCGCCGAGGCGCCGCGGCTGCTGGTCTCGATCAACGGCTTCGACGAGGCGATCTCCTCGCAGATCAACGACCGCCACAGCTACCGGCCGCAGGATGTCCGGATGAACCACGTGTTCGCGCACATCCTGGAGGACAAGGACGACGGCGCCATCCAGATCGATCTGGACCGCATCCACGACACCGTGCCCGTGCCCGAAGGTCAGGCCGTGGGCTTCAGCGATTCATAGGCCTCCTGGGCCGCCAGCCACTCCTGCTCGGCGGCTTCCAGGGCGGCATGGGCGGCCGCCCGCCTACGGCCAAGCTCGCCCAGCCGGACCGGATCGCCGGCCAGGGTCTTGGGATCGGTCAACTCGGCGTCGACCGCCTCCAGCGCCTGGGCGGCGCGGGCCAGCGCGGCCTCGGCCGATTCGGCGCGGCGGCGCAGGTTGCCGGTAGGCGTCTTGCGGGCGGTGGGCTCGGGCGGCGGCGGCGCCTCCGGCTCGGCCTTCACCTGGCTGGGGCTGGTGCGCGCCACGGTACGGGCGCGGTCGAGCACGAAGCGGGCGTAGTCCTCGAGGTCGCCGTCGAAGGGCGTGATCGTGCCGTCCGCCGCCAGCCACAGGCGGTCGGCGACCAGCTCCATGAGCGAACGGTCGTGGGTGATCAGGATGACCGCGCCCTCGTAGTCGTTGAGCGCCTCCAGCAGGGCGCGCCGGCTGTCGATGTCGAGGTGGTTGGTCGGCTCGTCGAGGATCAGCAGGTGCGGGGCTTCCATGGCCACGAGGTTCAGCAACAGGCGGGCCCGCTCGCCGCCGGAGAGGTTGGCCACGGTGGTGCCCTGCTTGTCGAAGCCCAGGCCGAACTGGGCGAGCTTGGAGCGCCGCTGCGCCTCGCTGGCGGCCGGCAGGGCGCGGCGGATGATCTCCAGCGGGGTGTCGGTGGGATCCATGGCCTCGATCTGGTGCTGGTGGAACCAGCCGACCCGCATCCGCGCCGAGCGGTGCATGCTGCCGCTCTCCAGCTTGAGCGCGCCGGCGACCAGTTTGGCGAAGGTCGACTTGCCCGCGCCGTTGACGCCCAGCAGGCCGATGCGGTCGTCGATGTCGAGGCGCAGGTCGAGCTTCTTGAGGATCGGCGGGCCGCCGTAGCCGACGGCGGCGTGCTCCAGCCTGAGCAGGGGCGGCGGCAAGGGCCGCTCGGGCGAGGGCAGGGTGAAGGGCGAGACGTGCTCCTCGATCACCGCCGCCACCGGGGGCAGCTTGGCGATCGCCTTCATCCGCGACTGGGCCTGGCGGGCCTTGGAGGCCTTGGCCTTGAAGCGGTCGACGAAGGACTGCATGTGCGCCCGCTTCGCCTCGATCTTGACCCGCATCGCTTCCTGCAGCCGCAGCTTTTCGCCGAGCTGGCGCTCGAAGTCGTCGTAGCCGCCGGGATAGAGGCTGAGCTTGCCGTCCTTCATGTGCAGGATGTGGTCGACCGAGTTGTTCAGGAGCTCACGGTCGTGGCTGATGACCATGGCGGTGTGCGGATATTTGCGCAGCCGGGCCTCGAGCCACAGGGCGCCTTCCAGGTCGAGGTAGTTGGTGGGTTCGTCGAGCAGTAGCAGGTCGGGCTCGGCGAACAGCGAGGCGGCGAGCGCCACACGCATCCGCCAGCCGCCGGAGAATTCCGCCATCGGCCGCGTCAGGTCGGCGTTGGAGAAGCCCAGGCCCGCCAGGATTTCCGCGGCGCGCGACGGTGCGCGGTCGGCGTCGATGTCGATCAGCCGGGCGTAGATTTCGCCCAGCCGCTCCGGCTCGGCGGTCTCGAGTTCGTCCAGCAGGCCGGCGCGCTCGACGTCGGCGGCGAGCACCGTCTCCAGCAGCGGCACGGGGGTGGCCGGATGCTCCTGATCCACCGAGCCGATGCGCGCGTCGCGCGGCAGACCGATGTCGCCGTCGCCGTGGGTCAGCTGGCCGAGGATCAGCTTGAACAGCGTCGACTTGCCCACGCCGTTGCGGCCCACGAGGCCGACCTTGGCGTCCTTGGGCAGGGTGACGGTGGCGTGGTCCAGGAACCGGCGGCCCCAGGCGTCGAAGACAAGATCGTGGATCTGGAGCATGGCGGGCGGGCTGCATAGCAGATGCGCTGCGGCCTTGGCGAGGCGGGACCTTGCCTATATAGAGCCCGCCACCTCGCGCATCACCGCGCGCGGTTCCTCCCCATTTGGACGTCCAGACCGACCCATGACCGAACGCACCTTCTCGATCATCAAGCCCGACGCCACCCGGCGGAACCTGACGGGCAAGATTAATGCGGTGATCGAGGACGCGGGCCTGCGCATCGTGGCCCAGCGCCGCATCCGCATGAGCCGCGCCCAGGCCGAAAAATTCTATGAGGTGCACGCCGAGCGGCCGTTCTACGGCGAGCTGGTGGAATTCATGACCTCCGGGCCGGTGGTCGTGCAGGTGCTGGAAGGCGAAGGCGCGGTCGCCAAGTACCGCGAAGTCATGGGCGCCACGAACCCCGAGCAGGCCGCGCCCGGCACGATCCGCAAGCTCTACGCCAACAACGTCGGCGAGAATTCCGTCCACGGCTCCGACAGCCAGGACAACGCCAGGCTCGAAATCGCCCAGTTCTTCACCGACGGCGACATCGTCGGCTGATCCCGCCCCCCGCCTGCGCGGCCGGGAAAGTCCGGTCGCGGGGCAACCCGATCCGCGCCCGGGGGGTTTTGGCGCGGCAACGAGAGATCAACCCCTTTGAACATGCGCGACCCCAAACTCGGGAGCTTTTCCGAACGCCTGAATTCGCAGGCGGAGGCCCGGAAGGCTCTGCTGGAAAAATTCAAGCCGAAGCCGACCGTCCGGCCGGAGACCTTCGAAACCCGCGAGCAGCGCAAGGCGCGCGAGCTGGAAGAGGTCCGCGCCAGGCGCGCGGCCGAGAAGGAAGCGGCCCGTCTGAAGGCGGAAGCCGCCGCCGAAGCGGCCCGCCTGGCGCTGGAGAACGACGAGCAGCACCAGCTCGAGCTGAAGCGCCAGGAGCGGAAGGACCGCAAGTCCCTCGCCAAGGCCGACGCCCGGGCGCGCCGCGAAGCCAAGTCGGCCCAGCGGCGGTAGGCGAGATCGCGGCGAACGGTGTCGGGTCGCGCGCCCTAGTCCTCTTCGACCCCGCCGGTGAGCCGCCGCGACATGTCGCCGTAGTAGCCCTGGATCAGCAGCTCGACCGTGTCGCCCCGCTCCTCGGCCTCAAAGGCCAGATCCCTGGCCATCTGGATGGCCGCCGACCGGGTCAGTCCGCGCTCGATGGCTTCGCCGTCCTTGAAGACGGTCCAGTCGCCATCCTTGAGCGTCACTGCGTATTGAACCATGCGGTCGTCCCTCGCGATAAGCTTCAGCGTAGAACCGCGCGGAAAGTTCCCGCAAGTGAATGACTCGGCTGTGGACGCCTTCGGGCCCGCCATTGCTGGGCTGAGTCCTTGCGCCGCGGGGCGCGATGCCTGACGGGCCGCGCCTGGACTTAGCTATTGATAGAAATCGAGGGCTAGAGCGTCACCGGCTTGCCGTGCGGCGTGCGTAGGTAGGCGGCTTCCCAGGCGTGCTTGCGGGCCTGGAGCGCCTCGGCGCCGGCGAGGCGCTTGGCCGTGACCAGGCGTTCGAGGGCTGCCAGCCAATGCTCATAGTATCGCGAGCCATCGTCGGCCGGACCGCCGGCCTTCACGGCCTCCGACAGGGCCTGCGCCCACTCGCTCCAGGTGAAGGCGCCGCGTTCGTGCAGCTGGACGGCGAGGGCGAAGGCCTGCGCCTCCCAGGGCGCGGCGAACACCGGGCCCTCGGCGTCGCGCGGCAGGCCGGGGAGGATCAGCGGATCAGGCGTGCTCAAGGTAGGGCTCCCAGAGGTCGAGGCTGACGGTGTCGCGGGGATTTGCGGCCTGGCCCCACAGTTCGCGGGCGGTGAAGCGGACGGTGTAGAGGTGGCGCGGGTCCTCGCCTTGGCCATGGGCGTTGGCGTCGGGGAACACCTGGGCGCCGTGCCAGGCCGCCACCTCGCCGGTGTGGCCACGGGCGTAGCGCGGCAGGCGGGTGTGGCCGGGCGGGTTGAGGTTGCGGCAGCGGACGGCGTCGCCCGGCTGGAACATCGGTGGGGCGGCGGCCTCGCGGACGTAGGAGGCCGGCCGGCTCATCGTCTCGGCGACCTCCGCGGCGGTGAACCTGGGTTCGCCCTTGGCGGCGCCGGGCGCGGCGCGGCCCCGGGCCAGCTCTTCCGCGGTGGCCAGGCCTGACTTCATCAGCAGCTCGCAAAGCGAGCGGAACCACTTCTCGTAGTAGGTCATGGCCAGATATTGCGGCCCGGGGATCAGCTCGCGCTGGTGGCGCCCCGCGTCGATGTTGCTGCGGGTGGGCGAGGCGAGGGTCATCGCATGGACGCGGCCCTCCCACGGGTGGTGGAAGACCGGCTCGTCGACCTCGGGGACGATGGGGCCGAGCCCATGCATGCCGCCCATGTCGTGGACGCCGTTCACAGCCGCGCCGTGCCGATCATGCCGTTGCGGGTGACCAGGGCGGCGAGCTCATCCTCGCTCAGCGCCTCGGTCCCGGCCGGGCGTTCGGGGATCACCAGATAGCGGAGCTCGGCGGTGGAATCCCACACGCGGACCTCGACCCCCTCGGGCAGGGTCACGCCGAACTCGGCCAGCACCCCGCGCGGATCGATGACGGCGCGTGAGCGGTAGGGCGCCGACTTGTACCAGACCGGCGGCAGCCCCAGCACCGGCCACGGGTAGCAGGAGCACAGGGTGCAGACGACCATGTTGTGCACCTCGGCCGAGTTCTCCACCGCCCGCATGTGCTCGCCCTGGCGGCCGGCGAAGCCCAGCTCGGCGATGGCGGCGCCCGCGTTCTCACGCAGCCGCGCGCGATAGGCTGGGTCGCTCCAGGCGCGGGCCACCACGCGGGCGCCGTTGCGGGGGCCGACCTTGTGTTCGAAGTGGTCGACGGTGGCGTCCAGCGCCGCGGGATCCACCAGCCCCTTCTCGACCAGCAACGACTCCAGCGCCTTGACCCGCAACTCCATGTCGGAGGGCGGATGCTGGCCGTGCTCGTGCTCGTCGTGATCGTGGTCGGGGTGGTCGTGCGCCATAGCCGCCGAGAGTGGCCGATGGCGGGGCGCTTTCCAAGTGACGGATCGACGGTTCGGCGCAATGCTGCGATGGGAGGAGATCGCCATGGACGAGCCGCACCTCATCTATTTCGCCGATCCCATGTGCTCCTGGTGCTACGGCTTCTCGCCGGTGATCGAGGCGATCAGGACCGCGTTCGGCCGCGCCCTGCCGGTGCGCACCATCATGGGCGGCCTCAGGCCCGGCACGGAGCAGCCGATGACCGAGGCCGCCAAGCGCGAGGTGCTCGGTCACTGGACCCATGTGCACGTGGCGACCGGCCTGCCGTTCGCCGAGCACGCGCTCGACCGCGAAGGCTTCCGCTATGACACCGACCCGGGCGCACGCGCCGTGGTCGTGGTCCGCCGGCAGAGCGAGGACCTGGCGGTAACCTATCTCGCCAGGGCGCAGCGGGCCTTCTACGCCGAGGGCCTCGACGTGACCTCCGGCGAGGTGCTCGCCGACCTGGCCGCCGAGCTGGGACTGGATCGCGTCGCCTTCCTCGAACAATGGGGCTCCGAAGACGCCAAGCAGGAGACCTGGCGCGACTACGCCGTCTCCCAACGCGCCGGCGCCACGGCCTTCCCGACCCTGGTGGGCGGGCC
>NZ_DASZBG010000086.1:0-48529 GCF_035944335.1 Phenylobacterium sp.
GGCGCCGGCGGGGCGAAGCGCATGTAGGCGAGGTAGAGACCGGCGGCCAGGTGGACGGCTAGACTTACGCCCACCGCCATCCGCAAGTGCGAGGACTTTGGCTTTCCCCTGCCGGTCTCGAAGCCGATGGGAAGGCTCTCGCGGATGACCATGACTGGCTTCCTACGCTCAGGCTACACGCGTAAGATATTACACGCGTCACAGAGAAGATCAAGCGGGCTGCAATCATGGTTAGCGACACGTTAACCATGCCGGACCGACTCCTAGCGCCATGGCGGCGATTCAGGGCATCCGGGGCGTGGTGGAGGCGGCGATCGAGCGCGCCTCCAAGGCGACGGGCGTCGACTTCTCGTTCCTGATGAAGACCGCCGGTCGCGAAAGCGGCATGAACCCCGGCGCCAAGGCCGGCGGATCGTCGGCGGCCGGGCTCTTCCAGTTCGTCGAGCAGACCTGGCTTTCCACCCTCAAGCAGCATGGCAGCAAATATGGCTACGCCCGCTACGCCGAGCTGATCTCCAAGGGCTCCGACGGCCACTATCACGTGAGCGGCGACGAGGCGAAGAAGGCGGTGATGGACCTGCGGCTCGACCCGCACGCCGCCTCCCTGATGGCCGGCGAGCTGGCGTCCGACTCGGCGGCCTATCTGAAGGGCCGCATGGGCCGCTCGCCCACCGCCGGCGAACTCTACGCCGCCCATTTCCTGGGCCCCCAGGGTTCGGCCAAGCTGATCGAGGCCAAGCAGACCACCCCCGGCGCCACCGCCGCGCACCTGTTCCCCGACGCCGCGCGGGCCAACAAGGCGATCTTCTTCTCCGAGGGCCGAGCCAAATCGGTGGCCGAGGTCTACGAAAACCTGACCAAGGCCGGCGGGCCGGGCGGGGCGGTGGATCACACAACGCCGGCCAGCGACGACGGCTTCCTGCAATATGCCTCGGCCCGGCGCGAGGACCGCATGCGCGCGCAGGACGAGCTCGTGGCGATGATCCTGCGCGGCTCCCAGCCGGCCGACGAGATCGGGGTCGGCACGCGGCTGACCGGGTCGATGTTCACCTCGGAGATGCTGAAGCTGCTCTCCGACGCCCGGGGCGGCCAGAGCTGAGGTCGATGCGGCCGCGGCCGGCTACCGCTCGCGGACGGCCTCGGCGGTCGCCGCCTTCAGCTGTTCGATGCGCCTCAGGTATAGCCGCGCGAGCTGGTCCGGGCTGGAGACAGCGTTGCGGCCGTCGCGCCACGCGAGCTGGCGCTGGCGCAGCAGGCCGCGATCCTCATGCGCGGCCAGGGCCTCGGCGTAGGCGCGCCGAAGTTCCGCCTGCAGACGCCGCAGCCGCGGTTCACGACAGATGACCGTGTCCGCCGGGGTCGGCTCGCCGCTGCACGCCGTCTCGCTGGCCGACGCGGCCTCGGCGACCCGCTCCTGCGATCCTGGGACCACGGCATGGGCCTCGGTTGCGGCGGTGCGGGATGGCGCGGATTCCGCGGCGACAGGGGCCGGCTCGGGGGGTGACGCGGTCGCGGCGGCGGTGGTCGACGCGTCGGCCGGGCCCGCCGCTGAGGCAAGCTGGGTTTCGGCGACGACAGGCCCCGCCACGGCGGGCGCCGCAGCGATGGCGGGCTCGGAGCCGACGACCACGGGCAAGGGCCGCCGCGGCGTGGCGTGAGCCGCCGAGGCGAGCGCGGGCTGCGGCGGCGCCCACGAGCCGCCTCCGGCCGCCCACCAGCCGGCGGCGACCCCGCCCGCGAGACCCATGGCGAAACACAGCGCGCCCCAGTGGCCCCAGCGCGACCGCGCCGGCGCGGGCGCCGCCGCCGCCAAGGTCGGTTGCGCAGTCTCGTGCCCGAGGGTCAGCGGCGGCTCGTCATCCGGTGACAGAAACACCTCGTCGGGCGCCGCCAGCGGGTCGCCAAGTTGCAGCTCGACGAGGCGGGGTTCGCGGCGCGAGGACCGCCGCCACGCCTTGGCCTTCGCCGGCGCAGGCCGCGCCCGCCGCGCGTCCATCTCCCGCAGTATCTCATACGACTGAGCCGCCTGCCCACGGTTGCGCGCGCTGTCGAGCAATTGCCGGAGCTCCTGCGCGGGCAGGGTGGATAGATCGATCTTCGACATCACGAGCTTCTCGGGCGCCTCTAACACATTCGCGCGAGCGCCCGTCACCTCACTCGCCCCGCCAGACTGACCCGTCCGGGCCGCCAAGGGAACACCCATTGTTGTCGCAGCAGCGTTGGGACGTTCTTCAGGTTGGGTCAGGACGGCGTCGCAACGGCCTCTCAGTACTTGCTGCCGCTCTGGTAGTAGGCGTCGGTGGCCAGGCCCGCGAGCAGGCCGGGCTCGCGAGGCGCCCAGCCCAGTTCGGCATGGGTGACGTGGGCGGTGGCCGGCGCGTCGATGCCGAAGAACATGCCGAGGAAGCCGAAGTGCTCGGCGGCCTTTTCGGCGGGCAGGCTCTGCACCGGTAGGTTCAGATGCCGGCCGATGGCCTCGGCGATCTGGCGCGTCGGCACGCCTTCGTCGCCGACCGCGTGGTAGCGGGCCCCGGGCGATCCCTTCTCGAGCGCCAGACGATAGAGGCGCGCCGCGTCGAGGCGGTGCACGGCCGGCCAGCGGTTGGCGCCGTCACCGATGTAGGCCGCCACGCCGCTGCGGCGCGCGACGTCGATCAGGCGCGGCGTGAAGCCCCGGTCGTCCTTGCTGTGCACCGTGGGCGCCAGGCGGATGGCGGCGGTTCGCACCCCGCGCTGGGCCGCGGCCGCCACGAGGTTTTCGGTGCCGCCACGCCCGAAGTCCGCCCCGACGTCGGTTTCGGTGAGGACCGCCCCCGGCCGCATCATCAGGAGCCCGGAGCTGATCACCAGGGGCTTGTCCGAGCCCGCCAGGGCCTCGAGAATCGCTTCCACGGCGACGCGCTCGATCTGGGCGTTCTCGGCGAAGCGGGAGAAATCGTGGATGAAGGCCGTGTGGACGACGCCGTCGCAGGCTCGCGCCGCCTCGGCCAGCGCCTCCGGCTCGGTCAGATCGCCGCGGCGGACTTCGATCCCTCGCGACGCCAGCGCGTTGGCGCCCTCGTCGGAGCGCGCGACACCCAGCACGGTGTGCCCCGCCGCGACCAATTCGGCGATCACGGCCGTGCCGATGTAGCCCGTGGCGCCGGTGACCAGAACGCGCATGCGAGACAATCCTCTTGCGTGAAAGCAGCCTTGCAGACGGCCCTAGGCTGCCGCGCCGGCCTCGAACATGGCCTCGATGGTCTGGGCGTCGTAGCCCAGTTCGCCGAGCACCTGGCGGGTGTGTTCGCCCAGCGTCGGCGAGCGGGGGCGGACGGCGACGTCGGCGCCGGGGAAGCGCATGGGGGCGGCGGGCGAGGGGTAGGAGCCGCCTTCGCCGTCCTCCACCTGCACCAGGGCCCCGGAGGCGGCCACCTGTGGGTCGGCGGCGACGTCGGCCGGAGTCTGCAGCGGCGACCAGACAAGGTCCGCCGCGTCGAGGCGGCGGGCGATCTCCTCATAGGGCAGCTCGGCGAAGGCGACGTCGAGCTCGGCGATCAGGGCCGGGCTGTTGGCGCGGCGGTCCTTGCCGGTCGCGAAGCGCTCGTCCTCCGCCAGGTCCGGACGGCCGGCCACGTCGCAGAACTTGATCCAGTCGCCACCGCCCCCGCCACCGCGCGGGTTGTGCAGGAACCAGCGGCCCTCGGCGCTCTTGAACATGTTGCCGATCGGGTTGATCGACTGGTCCCGCGTGCGCATGGAGGCGACGCGGCCGAACTTCAGCTGCACCGAGAGGTCCGAGCCCATGGTGTAGACGCCGCTGGCCAGTAGGGAGGTGGCGACGAGGCGGCCCTGACCGGTGCGCTCCCGGTCGAACAGACCGGCCATGATCGCCGCGACGGTCGAGAGCGCGGTGATGTGGTCGCCGAAGCCCGAGCGGATCATGAACGGATCCATGCCCTTGGGCGTGGTCATGCTGGCGACGCCCGAGCGCGCCCAGAAGGCGGTGACGTCGAAGCCCGGCTTGTGGGCGTCCGGCCCCTCCAGCCCGTAGCCGGTGACCATGGCGTAGACCAGTCGCGGATTGGCCGCGCGCAGCGTATCGGCGTCGAGGCCTGCGCGCTTCAGGGCGCCGGCGCGCACATTGGTGATGAACACATCGGCGTCGGCGGCCAGTTTGGCCAGCGCGTCGCGGCCCTCGGGCTTGCCGATATCGAGCACGACGGCGCGCTTGCCGCGGTTGTCCATGTCGAAGGTCGGGTTGCCTTTTAGCTCGGACTTTACGTCGGCGAAGGCCGCGCGCATGGCGTCGCCACCCGGCCGCTCGACCTTGATGACGTCGGCGCCCCAGTCGCCCAGCATGCAGGCCGCGGCGGGGGCTGCGATGTAGGACGCGAATTCGACGACCTTGACGCCTCTCAGCAGCACGCGCGTTTCCCCGCTCCGGTTTAGCGCGCCACCTTAAACAGCTGTTTGGTCGGCGTCTAAGGGCTTGGGGACCTAGGCCACGTCGCGGTCGTTGGCGCAGGCCTTTACGGCGAGCGCATCGGCGAGCGCGCGGGCCAGCGCCGGCATGGTGAAGGGCTTGCGCAGCACCGCGCTGGCGCCGGCCGCCAGGCTCTCCTCCGCCTCGCCGGGATCACCGCCGATCAGGGCCACCAGCGGCGTGCGGCCCGCGGCGCCGTCCAGCTTGCGGATCTGGGCCATGATGTGCGGACCGTCCGAAGCCGCGGAAGCGGCGACCATCAGCACGTCGAAGTCGCAGACCCGGTTCAGCTCCACGGCGCGGCCGCCGTCGGCGGCGTGGGCCACCTTGTGACCGAGCTGTTCGAGGTGGCTGCGCAGCGTCGCGGCCGAAAGGCCGTCGTCCTCGGCCACCAGGATGCGCAGCCGCGGGCGGTCGGCGGCCAGCGCCTGGTCCTCCGCGGAGAGCGGCGGCGGGATGGACGCCTGCGCCTCGTAGGGCAGCTCGATGGTGAAGCAGGAGCCGACGCCGGCGGCGGAGTGTGCGCTCAAGCCGCCGCCCATCAGGCGCGCCAGCTGCCGGGCGAGCGTCAGGCCGAGCCCCGCGCCCGAGGTCCCGGCGCTGGTGCGCGCGATGCGCTGGAAGGGCTGGAAGGCGAGCGCCAGCTCGTCTTCGGAGAGCCCCGGTCCGGTGTCGGCGATCTCGATGGCGAGGCGCCCGCCGGCCGGCAGGCCGATCCGCACCTCCACCCGGCCGCGCAGGGTGAACCTCACCGCGTTGCCGATCAGGGCGGCCAGCACCTGGCGCACCCGCGCCGGATCGCCGATCGCCGCCCCGAGATCGGCGGACGGGTGGAGGGTTGGGGCCAGGTCGGCGCCCAGGTGCAGCGAGATCTCCAGTCCCTTGGCGGCCGCCGCCAGTCGGTGGGCCGAGACGAGGTCGCGGGCGATGGCCACGACGTCGATGGGCTCCAGCTGTACGGAGAGGCGGCCCGCCTCGGCGGTTTCGGCGTCGAGCGTGGTGTTGAGCACGCTCAGCAGGTCGTTGACCGCGTCGAGGCCGGCGGCGAGCTGTTCGCGCGACGGCGCGGCGCGGCCGCCCCGGCCCGCGGCGGCGGCCAAGACATGGGCGACCCCGGTCAGGCCGTTGCGGATCTCGTCGGAGAGCGTCGCCACCAGATCGGACTTCGAGCGCGCGAGGCGGCGGGCGGCCTCCGCCTGCTCGGCGCGCTCGGCCATCAGCCCCTCGCGCTCGGCGGCCAGGGCGAACTGGCTCCTGAGGATGCGGTTGACCATCAGGGCCAGCGCGAAGGCCAGCGCCGTGCCACCCCAGGCGAGGTGCATCGCATCGGCGTTGGTCGCGCGCCAGGTCAGGGCGAACAGCGGTCCGGCGACCGCGGCCGTACCCACCACCAGCAGCGAGGGCAACCAGGGCGCGGTGAACACCAGGCACATCACGCCGGCCGCCAGCGAGATCATCAGCAGAGTCTCGCGCGCCGGCCCCGCGGCCTCGGCGAAGGCGGCGAGCTGCAGGGGGGCGGCGGCCCAGATCAGGCCGGCCAGCAGCTGCACCCGGGCGCGGCGGCGAAGGTCCTGCGCCGCCGGCTCCTTCAGCCAGTTGACCACCGCATAGAACATCCCCCAGGCAATGGCGAAGACCACGAAGGAGGCGCTCATCCAGGCCGCGTTCGGCGCATGGCCGCCCGCCCAGACATAGATCGGCAGCGACACGGCAAAGGCCATCAGGGCGTAGGGCAGCAGGCCGGTCTGCGCCTGCAGCGCCTGCTGGCTGAGCGACGCACCGCCGCGGGCGGTCTCGGGAGGGGGAACTGCGGTCACCTCGGCCTCGCGACTGTTCGGGCCAAGCCTAGGCTCCGACCCATTGGCGCGGAGTTAGGAGAAATCGTTAATCCACAGCTTCACCGTAAAGCCCTCGTTAAGCATGACGGCGCAAAGTCAGACTCGTGGGACTCTGAATCCCTGAGGATTCGGGGCTGAGTTTGGGGGGTTTCGCTTAGCCATGGCGACGACGCGCGCGGCGTTGACGGACGAGGACATCCGTACGCTGCTCAAGGGCGTGACCGCCGACGAGCGGGCCGCGGCCGCGCAGAAGCTCTGCCAGACCATTGAGCGCGCGCCGCTCACCGATGACGACCGCGCCATGGCCGCCGAGATCGTGCGCGTCATGGCCGCCGACGCCTCCGAGCTGGTCCGCCGGGCGCTGGCCACCACCCTGAAGGCCTCCCCGCTGCTGCCGCGCGACGTCGCCCTGAAGCTGGCCCGCGACGTCGAGAGCATCTGCCTGCCGGTGCTGGCCTTCTCGCCGGCCTTCACCGACGACGACCTGACCGACATCGTGCGGCTCGGCGGGCCGGTGCGGCAGCTGGCCATCGCGCGCCGTCCGACGCTCGCCAGGCCGGTGACCGACGCCTTGGCCCGGCACGGCTCCGAGAAGGCGGTGGCGGCGGCCTGCACCAACGACAAGGCCGACTTCGGCGAAGCCGCGCTGCAGCGCATCGTCGACCGGTTCGAGGAATCCGAGCGGGTGCTGACGGCCGTGGCCTACCGCGCGGTGCTGCCGTTGTCGGTGACCGAGCGGCTGGTGGCCCTGGTGAGCGAGCAGGTCCGCGAACACCTGGTCGCCAAGCATGCGATCTCGCCCGAGGTGGCGATGGAGCTGGCCTTCGGGGCCGCCGAGCGGGCGACGGTGGACCTGGTCGACCAGGCCGGCCGGACGGCCGACGTCAAGGGGTTCGTGGCCCACCTGCACAAGGCCAAGCGGCTGACGGCGTCCGTGCTGCTGCGCGCGCTCGCCCAGGGGCACATGACCTTCTTCGAGTGGGGCGTCGCGGAGCTGGCCGGGGTGCCGCACCACCGCACCTGGCTGATGATCCACGACGCCGGGCCGCTGGGCCTGAAGGCGATCTATGAGCGGGCGGGCCTGCCGGCGCGGCTGTTCACCGCTTTCCGGGCCGCCGTGGACACCTACCACTCCATGGAATTCGACGGCGGGGCCCGCGACCGCGAGCGATTCCAGCAGAAGATGCTGCAGCGGTTCCTGACCAGCCCGCAGCCGGCCGCGCGCGAGGACGTCGACTATCTGGTCGAAAAAATGGACGAGGTCGCCAAGGTGCTCCGCGAAGAGGACATGGCGCAGAGCGCCTGAGGCGCCGGGATCCCCGGATCCAGGCGTCAGTCGGTCGGCCGGACGGAGCCGTCTGTCTCGGACAGCACCATGGTGGCGACCGGCGCGCGGAATTCGAAGATCAGGCCGCTGGACGCCCAACCATAGGTCACACGACCTTCGAGCTGGGCCGCGGCGCGTTCGATCACGGTGGATCCGACGCCGCGCCGGTCGGGCGGCGAAACCTCCGGGCCGCCTTCTTCGCGCCAGCGGATCAGGATGTCCTCCTTGCCGCGACGCCATTCGATCTGGACCCGACCGCCGCTATTGGAGAGCGCGCCGTACTTGGCGGCGTTGGTGACCAGTTCGTGGACGATCAGGGCGACGGACTGCGCCGCCGAGGGCCGCAGGGGCAGCATGGTGCCGCTCACCCAGGCACGGGCCTCCTCGCCCATGTAGGGGGCCAGTTCTTCGCTGACGAGGCGCTGCAGGTCGGCGCCCAGCCAGCGGCTCTTGGCCAGCAGGCTGTGGGCGCGGGCCAGCGCCTGGATGCGGCCGTTGATGGAATCGCGCAGGCTGTCGACGTCGTCGCTGCGCGTCAGGCGCACGATCGACTGCACCACCGAGAGCAGGTTGTTGGCGCGGTGGTTCACCTCGTTGGTGAGCAGCTCCTGCCGTTCCTCGGCGTTCTTCCGGTCGGTGATGTCGACCAGCATGTTGACCGCGCCGACCACGGCGCCGGCCTGGTCGTAGAGCGGGGTCGGATAGGGGGCGAACGCCACGCGCGAGCCGTCGGGCCGCTCGGCGATCGCCTCGGCGCCGCGCACCGCACGGCCTTCCTTGAGCGCCACGGCCATGGGGCATTCGTCGTGCGGCAGCGGCGAGCCGTCGAGGTGGAAGAGCTTCCAGGTGACGCACCACATGTCGCCGAGCGCCGGGCGGCGGCCGGCGAACTGGACCGCGGCCTCGTTGTAGAAGGTGATCCGGCCCTCGGCGTCGGTCGTATAGATGGCGGCGGGCAGGGCGTTCAGCAGGTCGCGATACCAGACCTCGCGTCCGAAGAACTCCTCCTGCGCCGCCGAGAGCTCGACGACCTGGGCTTCCGCGGAGCGGCGGCGGGGTGTTTCGGCGCGTTCGGACATTCGAGATTCTCCGCGGCGGGCTTCCCTCGGGGCCCGACGCCAACTGGTCCTAACGCGCCAAAACGTCATCCGGCTATCGCAAATCTCGGAAAATCATTGGCTTGCCCAGGCCCGACCCACGTCCCAAGCTGGCGCCATGACCGACGTCCGCCCTGCGCCAAAGACCGATCCCGAGATCAAACCGGCCGCCACCATCCTCCTGCTGCGCGACCAGCCCGGCCTCGAGGTGCTGATGGTCAAGCGCCATCACCAGATCGACTTCGCCTCGGGCGCCCTGGTGTTCCCGGGCGGCAAGAGCCACGCCGGCGACCACGATCCGGCCTGGGCCGAGCACTCGCTGGGCTGGGACGAGCACGACGCCGAGCAGCGGGGCCTGCGCATCGCGGCCATCCGCGAGGTGTTCGAGGAGGCCGGCATCCTGCTCGCCAAGCGCCGCAACGGCGAGCCGATCGGCGGCGAGGCTTGCCCGCTCTCCGTGCGCCAGGCGGTGGACGCCGGGACCACGCATTTTCTCGATGTGGTGAGCGGGCTCCAGGCGCGGCTGGACCTGTCCATGCTGACCACCTTCGCGCGCTGGATCACCCCGCCGCTGACGCCGAAGCGGTTCGACACCTGGTTCTATGTGGTCAAGGCGCCCGACGACCAGCTGGCCGCCTGCGACGGCCGCGAGACGGTGGACGCGGAATGGATCGCGCCCGGGGAAGCCCTGCGGCTGGCCGAATCCGGCGAGCGCAAGGTGATCTTCCCGACGCGGATGAACCTGAAACTGCTGGCCGAGGCGGGCCATGCGGCCGACGCGGTGGCCCGCGCGGCGGCCCGCAGCCTGGTCACCGTCCAGCCGCAGATCCAGGAGCGCCCGCACGGCCGCGTACTGGTCCTGCCGCCCGACGCCGGCTACGGCGCGGTGGAGGAGAAGCTGGAAAACGTGATGTAGGAGCCTGGGAGGGGCCGGATTAGCAGCCCATCTCCTTCACGCGGCGCTCGAGTTCGGAGATCAGGGCGGCGCCGAGCGGATGGTCGTCGGCCTTCATGTCTTCGCGGACGGCGGCCTTGATGGCGTCGATATGGGCGTCCACCAGGGTCATCGGGGCGCTGAGGCGCTTGTCCTTCTCGTCGATCAGCCGGCACAGCGAGCCGGCGATGCGGGTGATCAGCTGATAGCCGTAGGTGGTGCCCAGGCCCTTCAGGTCGTGCGAGCGGAGATAGAGGTTCTCCATGGTCTCGGGGGTCAGGCCGGCGGTCTTCACCTGCAGGCGGGCGGCTTCGAGCTTGCTGATCTCGTCCTGCAGCCACTGGCCGAAGTTGCCGGAGAGGCTTTTCAGGGCGGCTTCGGCCTTGGCGATCGCCGCGGCGTCGATGGAGCCCAGGCGGCCCCCGCCGACCTTCAGGCGCAGCTGGCTCGGCGCCGGGATCATCTGGCTCGGATTTTGTTGGCTCACGGAAGCCCCCTTCCTCATGCGGAGCGAAGTCGTAAACCCAACCCGTTAATAAGCGGTGAGCCGCAACCTCCGGTTTCCAGAGGCTTTTCCGCAATCAGCGATCGCGCCTAGCCGGAAAACTGCTCGGCCAGGACGCGTTCTTCCAGGCTGCGGCCGGCGTCGAACAGCATGGTCAGGCCGATCTCCCGATCCTCGGCGATGTCCACCCGGACGACGTCGCGCACCTCGTAGTTGTCGGCCACGGCGCTGACCGGGCGCTTGTCGGCCTCGAGGATCTCGAAGGCGACCTTCGAGGAGTGCGGCAGGAGGGCGCCGCGCCAGCGCCGGGGGCGGAAGGCGCTGATCGGGGTGAGCGCCAGGACGCGGGCGTCGAGCGGGATGATCGGTCCGTGCGCCGAGAGGTTGTAGGCGGTGGAGCCGGCCGGCGTGGAGACCAGCGCCCCGTCGCAGACCAGTTCCGCCAGCCTGACCTTGCGGTCGATGGAGATGCGCAGCTTGGCGGTCTGGCGCGTCTGGCGGAGCAAGGAGACCTCGTTGAAGGCCAGCGCGTCGTGGGTCTCGCCGCCGGCGTCCGTGGCGTGCATGCGCAGCGGATGGATCACGGCGCGCTCCGCGGCGGTGATCCGCTCCAGGAGGTCGTCCTCGGAATATTCGTTCATCAGGAAGCCGACGGAGCCGCGGTTCATGCCGTAGATCGGCGCGCCGTCGGCCATGCGGCTGTGCAGGGTCTCCAGCATGAAGCCGTCGCCGCCCAGGGCCACCACGACCTGGGCCCTGTCGCGGGCGTCGCCATAGCGTTCGGCGAGCCGCGCGCAGGCCTCCTGCGCCTCGGGCCGGTCGCTGGCCACGAAGGCGATGCGCGTCACGATGGGCTCGGCCTTGGACATGGCTTGCGAGAAGCAGGCGCCGAACGGCGGTTGTCAAACCCGGCCGGTCGCCGAGCCTAGATGGATTGCGCCGCCTGGCGGAAGGCGATGCCGGCCACCTGGGGACTGACCGGGCCGAAGGCGCCGGTGGCGCGGCGCGCGCTCTCAGCGCCGCCCGAGGGCCGGCCGCCGTTCAGCTCGCGCACCATGATCAGGATGGTGGGGAAGACGCTGCGGTCGATGCCGACGGCCGCGCAGGCGAGCCCCAGCAATTCGGGGCGGTCGGAATCGATGGCGCGGCGGATGTGGTCGGCCTCGAAGCGGCCCAGCATGGCCAGGGTCGTGCAGAACAGCGACAGCCGGCCTTCGCGGAGCGCGCGGATCAGGTATCCCGGGCGCAGTTGGCCGGCGGCGTGCAACTTGTCGACCAGCCGCCGCTCCATGGCCACGCGCTCGTCCTCGCGCGCCACCACCACAAGGCCGCCGTTCTCGGCCCCGCCGGCGTGGGCTTCGGCCACCGCGCCGGAAAGGACGCCGGCCAGCACCTCGGGGTCGAGGCGGAAGCGCTCGGCGAGCGACTGGCGCAGCGCCTGGCCGACCCAGACGTAGAGTTGCAGGGCGAGCTCGCTGGTCAGCTTGGGGTGCCGCGACAGGGGTGAGCGCAGGGCGGCGACCTGGCGAGCCGTGTCCACCAGCCGAGCCATGTCCGCTGGCGAGAGCTCGGCTGTCGGATTGCCGCAGAGGGCGGCGAGCACCGCCGGCTCGGATTGCTTCAGGATCGCGGCGACCACCGGGGCGCCCAGTTGCGGCCGGCGCGCCACCTCGATCTGGTGCTCGATGGTGGCTTCGGCGAGGAGGCGGATGAGATCATGGTCGCGTAGCACAGGGCTGGCGGCGATGATCGGCCGGGCGATCTCGATCTCATCCAGCGCCAGCACATTGATCAGCGCGGGCGGCGCCCAGTCGGCATGGGTCAGCTTCTCGGCGAGGCGCTGGCGGATGTCGCGCTCGGCCTCGACCACCAGGCTCAGGAAGATGGAGTTGAGCAGCGCCTGGATCTCGGGCTGGCTCATGGCCGCGCCCTCGCCGCCGGCCTCGCACAGCTCGACGATCCCCAAGAGCAGGCGCTCGCGGTCCGCGGGCGAACGGCTCTTGGCCAGGTCGAGCAGGCTGTCGCGGTTGGCTGCGAAGGTCACGCTCCCCTCCCAAGGGGCAAAGACTGGGGCGCAAAGACTGGGGCGCAAAGACTGGGCGTCGTGGAATCAGCGGGCTGAATGTGCTGGGTCCCGATGAAAACATGCTTAAACAATCCTCGCCGCCCGTCGTCGCGGCCAAGATTTTGGGGAGGGACGTTGAATGGCCGAACCGCTGTTGCTCGCGCTCGACCAGGGCACCACCAGCACCCGCGCCATCCTGTTCGACGCCGAGGGCCACGCGCTCGCCGAGGCCGGCCGGCCGCTGCAACAGCTCTATCCGCACGACGGCTGGGTCGAGCACGACGCCGAGGAGATCTACCAAGCCTGCGTCGCGGTGCTGCGCGAAGCGGTCGAGACCGCCGGGCGACGGCTGGAGGAGGTGGCGGCCATCGGCATCACCAACCAGCGCGAGACGGTGGTGATCTGGGACAAGGCCACGGGCAAGCCGATCCACAAGGCGGTGGTCTGGCAGGACCGGCGCACGGCCGAGGCCTGCGAGCGGCTGCGCGGCGAGGGGCGCGAGGCGCGGGTGACCGAGATCACCGGCCTGCTGCTGGACCCTTATTTTTCGGGCACCAAGATCGCCTGGCTGCTGGACCAGGTGGCCGGCGCGCGGGCGGCCGCCAAGGCGGGCGAACTGCTGGCCGGGACCATCGACGCCTGGGTCATCTGGAAGCTGACCGGCGGCCGGGTCCATGCCACCGACGCCACCAACGCCTCGCGCACCCTGCTGTTCGACATCCGCCGCCAGGAATGGTCGCAGGAGATGGGCGACATGCTGGGCGCGCCGTTGAATATATTGCCCCAAGTCCTAGATTGCGCGGGTGATTTCGGCGAGACGGACGCCGCGATCCTCGGCCGCGCCATCCCGATCCGCGGTGTGGCCGGCGACCAGCAGGCCGCGCTCATGGGCCAGGGCTGCATCGCGCCCGGCGAGATGAAGGCCACCTACGGCACCGGCTGCTTCATGCTGATCAACACCGGCGAAACCGCGCCGGTCTCGCAGGCGCGGCTGCTGACCACCGTGGCGGCGCGGGTCGAGGGCCGCACGACCTATGCTCTGGAGGGCGCGATCTTCATCGCCGGCGCGGCGATCCAGTGGCTAGGCGAGGAGCTGAGCGTTCAGGGCGGGCCCCAGGCGGCGGAGCGGCTGGCCGCCTCGGCGCGGGAGGATCATGGGGTGGTGCTGGTTCCGGCTTTCACGGGCCTGGGCGCCCCCTGGTGGGACGCCAATGCGCGCGGCGCGATCTTCGGCCTGACCCGCGACGCGGGCCTGGCGGAAATCAGCCAAGCCGCCTTCGACGCGTGCGCCCTGCAGACGCGCGACCTTATCGAGGCCATGCGGGCCGATGCGCCGCAGGCCTTCAAGGGCGCGGTGGAGATGCGCATCGACGGGGGCATGTCGCGCAGCGCCTGGTTCGCCCAGCGGCTCGCCGACCTGACGGGCGTCAGCGTCTCCCGCGCCACCTACCAGGAGACCACGGCGCTGGGCGCGGCGCTGTTCGCGGGCCTGGGCGCGGGCATCTACAAAAGCCTGGAGGAGGCCGCCGGCTCGCGGCCCAACACCGAGGGCTATGCCCCGGCCATGGACGAGCGGCGCCGCGAGGCCGCCTACGCTCGCTGGCTCGACGCGGTCGCCCGCGTGCGCACCTGAACTTGACGCGCCAGTCCGCTGAGAGGACCCTAGAGACACAAATCTGGAACCAGGAGACGGGCCATGGCGGACGGATCGGTCGTCGACGTCACATCCCTCAAGGGCAAGGTGAGCGCCGAGGAGTGGCAGGCGCGGGTGGATCTCGCCGCGCTCTACCGGCTCGTCGCCCTGCACGGGTGGGACGACCTCATCTACACCCACATCTCCGCCCGCATCCCCGGGCCGGAGCACCATTTCCTGATCAATCCCTACGGGCTGCTGTTCGACGAGATGACCGCCTCGTCGCTGGTGAAGATCGACCTCGAGGGGAACATCCTCCAGGAGACGCCCTACTTCATCAATCCGGCGGGCTTCACCATCCACTCGGCGATCCACGCCGCGCGCGAGGACGCCAAATTCGTGATGCACCTGCACTCCGACCAGGGCGTGGCCGTGGCGGCGCAGAAAGAGGGGCTGCTGCCCCTGTCGCAGCATGCGCTGATCGTGCTGCCTCAGCTGGCCTATCACGACTATGAGGGCATCGCGCTCAACCTCGATGAACGCGAGCGGCTGGTGGCCGATATCGGGACCAAGAACCTGATGTTGCTGCGCAACCACGGCACGCTGTCGGTGGGCGAGACCGCCGCCAACTGCTGGGTCGGGATGTTCTACCTGGAGCGGGCCTGCAAGCAGCAGGTGATGGCCTTGTCGGCCGGCCGCGAGAACGTGCTGTTTGCCCCGCAGGCCTCGCAAAACGAGGTGAAGGGCCAGACCGGGCGCGGGATTGGCGGCCAGCTCGCCTGGCCCGGCTGCCTGCGTAAGCTCGATCGAGAGCTGCCCGGCTACGACGCCTGAGGGCGTCTCCCGGCCTGATTTTCCACGGCCGTCGCCCGGGAGGCGGCCGCATTCGCCGCGCGTCTTGTTTCAGCCGAGAAACTTAGAGTCATCGCGGTGTCACTGGACCACGTATATGCGACCGCCTAAGAGCGCCCCTGATCGGCCTCAATCCAGGGCCGGTCGCGGCCTGGGCGACGGAGCACAGCGGATTGTTTAGACGCCACTTTTTCCTTGTAGCCGCGCTGCTCGTGCTGGTGGTCATGGTCGTGGCCGGCGGCCTGAAGCTGGCGACGGGGAAGTCCGGCGGCGCGCCGGGCGGCCCAGGCGGACCCGCTGCGGGTGCGGGACCGGGTGGCGGCGCGGGCGGGGGGCGCGGCGGCGGCCCCGGTGGTCGCGGCGGTGGCTTGGGCGCGCCGACCATGGTTTCCGTGACGACGCCGCAGTCGCGGGTGTTCCAGGACGACCTCGAGGTGCTGGGCGTGGCCAAGGGCCGCCGCTCGGTGACCCTGACGGCGGCGACCACCCAGCTGATCGACAAGGTGCGCTTCTCCGACGGCCAGTCGGTGCGCCAGGGCGCGGTGCTGGTCGAGCTCAAGAACACCGAGCAGGACGCCGGCGTCGCCCAGGCCCAGGCCAAGCTGCTGCAGGCCGAGCGCGAGTATCAGCGGTGGAAGACCCTGGCGGACAAGGGCTTCGCATCGCGCTCTGCGGTCGACCAGTACCAGGCCGCCTGGCTGTCGGCGAAGGCCGACCTGGACGCCGCCAAGGCCCGCTCGGCCGACCGCATGATCCGCGCGCCGTTCGCCGGCGTCGTCGGCCTTTCGGATGTCGCCCCGGGCGCCCTGGTCAATCCGGGCGCGCCGATCGTGACCCTGGACGACCTGACCTCGGTCCGCGTGGATTTCCAGGTGCCCGAGCAATCCATGTCGCAGATCCACGAGGGCCAGGCCATCGACGCCTCGGTGGACGCCTATCCCGGCCAGAAGGTGCGCGGCCGCATCCAGCGCATCGACACCCGCGTCGACGAGCGCACGCGGGCCATCACGGCGCGCGCCGAGTTCCCCAATCCCGACCGCCGGCTGAAGCCCGGCATGCTGATCCGCGTGGCCATCTCGCGCGGCCAGCGCCAGGCGCTCGCCGCGCCGGAGTCGGCGGTGTCGGTGCAGGGCGACTCAGCCTTCGTCTATGTGATCCACGCCGCGGGGCCGCGCACCGTGGTCGAGCAGCGGCCGGTGGTCACCGGCCTTCGCCAGGATGACTTCGTCGAGATCCTCGACGGCGTGAAGCCGGGCGAACGGATCGTCGCCGACGGCCTGAACAAGGTGCAGCCCGGCCAGCCGGTGCGTATCGCGGGCGGCCGGCCCGGCGGCCTGGGCGGCCCGCCCGGCGCCTTGGGCCCCGGTGCGCCGCACGCAGGCCCCGCCGGACATGTTGGGAGAGGACGCCCGCCCGGCGGCCAGCCCGCCGCATGATGCTCTCCGATCTTTCGGTCCGCAGGCCCGTCTTCGCCGCCGTCGCGGCGATCATCCTGTGCGTGGTGGGCCTCGCCTCGTTCTTCTCCCTGCCGGTGCGCGAGCTGCCGAGCGTGGACCCGCCGGTGGTGTCGATCCAGACCAACTACCGCGGCGCCTCGGCCGAGGTCGTCGAGGAGCGCATCACCCAGGTGATCGAGCGCCAGGTGGCGGGCATCCAGGGCGTCGACCGGGTGCAGTCGTCGTCGCGCGACGGCAATTCGCGGATCAACATCTCCTTCACCCTGGACCGCAACCTCGACCAGGCGGCCAACGACGTGCGCGACGCGGTCAGCCGGGTGACCAGCCAGCTGCCGCTGCAGGCCGATCCGCCGCAGATCGCCAAGGCCAACGCCGACAGCCAGCCGATCCTGTTCCTGAGCCTGGTCTCGACCACGCTGAACCGCATGCAGCTGTCGGACTACGCCAACCGCTACATCGTGGAGCGGCTGTCGACGGTGGACGGCGTGGCCCAGGTAAACCTGGCCGGCCAGCAGCTCTATTCCATGCGCATCTGGCTCGACCCCAACGCCATGGCCGCGCGCGGCGTGACGGTGGGCGACGTCGAGGCGGCGCTCAACAGCCAGAACCTGGAATTGCCGGCGGGCGCCCTGGAGGCGCCGGCCAAGGACTTCACCATCCGCGTGGCGCGCGCCTATTCGAACCCGGCCGACTTCGAGCGCATGCCGATCACCCCGGTGGGCGCGGCGGCGATCTCGCGCAGCCCGACCCCGGCGCAGAGTTCGGCGGCGGTCGGCGGCGCCTCGTCCGGCGCCGGGGCGGCGCAAGGCGCCCGCAACACCGTGGCGAACGCGTCCAACACCAACGAATATGTCACCCGGCTGGGCGACATCGCCCGCGTCGAGGAGGCGCCCGACGAACGCCGCCGCCTGTTCCGCTCCAACGGCCAGGACCAGGTCGGCATCGCCGTCACCCGCCAGTCGCAGGCCAACGACCTGGAGATCGCCAAGGGCACCTACAAGGCGGTGGACGAGATCAACCGCGTCCTGCCCCGGGGCACCCGGCTGATCGTGGCCATCGACTTCTCGGAGTTCACCCGCCAGGCGATCCAGGAGGTGTGGATCACCATGTCCCTGTCGCTGGCCATCGTGGCGCTGGTGAATTTCGTCTTCCTGGGCACCGGGCGGGCGGCGCTGATCCCGACCATCGTGGCCCCGATCTGCATCCTGTCGACCTTCATCGTGCTCGCCCCGCTGGGGTTCTCGATCAACCTCTTGACCCTCCTGGCGCTGGTGCTGGCTATCGGCCTGGTGGTCGACGACGCCATCGTGGTGGTGGAGAACATCCAGCGACGGATCGACGAGGGCGAGCCGCCCATCGTCGCGGCCCAGCGCGGCGCGCGGCAGGTGTTCTTCGCGGTCGTCGCCACCACCATCGTGCTGATCTCGGTCTTCGCGCCCTTGATGTTCATGCCCGGCTACATCGGGCGGCTGTTCCGCGAGCTCGCGGTGGCGGTGGCCGCGGCGGTGTTCTTCTCCGCGGTCCTGGCGCTCAGCCTGTCGCCGATGCTGGCCTCGCGCCTGCTGCGCCCGGCCGCAGGCGAGGGCTGGCTGGCGCGCGGCGTGGACAAGGCGATGCGCGCCCTGCGCAATTCCTACCACGCCTCGCTGGACGGCCTGCTTGGGCGGCGCACCGCGACCATCGCGGCCGGCGCCTTGGTGCTGGCGCTGGGCCTCGCGGCGTTCGGCCTGTTCCAGGTGCTGCCCCGCGAGCTGGTGCCCAACGAGGACCGCGGCCGGGTCGACGTGGCGATCCTGTCGCCGGAGGGCGCGGGGTACGACTACACGCTCGCCATCGCCAAGCGGGTCGAGACGCGCATGCAGCAGCTGCAAAGCGACGGCACGATCTCGCGCTACACGGTCTCGCTGCCGGGCTTCGGCGGGGTGTCCTACAACAGCGGCAACGCCAACGCGGTGCTGCCCAATGCGCACCGCAAGATCGGCTCCCAGGAGCTGGCGGCCCAGCTGAACCGCGAGTTTTCCTCGATCACCGGAGCCCGCGTCATCGCCTCGGTTCGGCCGAGCCTGCAACGGGGCGGCGCCGGCGGCGGGGGCGGCGGCAGCAACATGGACCTGATCCTGCTGGGCAACGAGTACGCGGAGATCAACGCCAAGATCCAGCCGCTGCTGGCGGCCGCGCAGGCCAACCCCGGCATGGCGCGTCCGCGCATCGAATACGAGCCCACCAGCCCCCGCCTGCTGGTCGATATCGACCGCGAGAAGGCCGCCACCATGGGCGTCACGCCGCAGGCGGTGGGCGACGCCCTGCAGGCCCTGTTCGGCTCCGAACGGATCACCACCTACATCAAGTCCGGCCAGGAATATGACGTCATCGTCCAGAGCGACCGCCCGCAGCGGATGAACCAGCGCGACCTGTCCAAGGTCTATGTGCGGGCGGCCTCCGGCTCGCTGGTGCCGCTGACGTCGCTGACCAAGGCCAAGGTCAGCGGCGACACGCCGAGCCGCAACCGCGTGGATCGCGAGCGCGCGATTACGCTCTCGGTGCAGCTGAACCCCGGATACTCGGTCGGCGAGGCGGTGAACTTCTTCGAGGCCAAGCTCAAGGACATGCCCGGCGTCAGCTACAAGTGGGGCGGCACGGCGCGCGACTATCTGGAGGCCGGCGGCTCGGTCGGACTGGCGTTCGGCATGGCGCTCCTGCTGGTGTTCCTGGTGCTGGCGGCGCAGTTCGAGAGCTGGATCCACCCGGCGGTGATCATGCTGACCGTGCCGATCGCCGCGCTCGGCGGCCTGTTCGGCCTGCTGATCGCCGGCTCGACCATGAACACCTACAGCCAGATCGGGCTGATCATCCTGGTGGGCATCGCGGCGAAGAACGGCATCCTGATCGTGGAGTTCGCCAACCAGCTGCGCGACCAGGGCCTGTCGATCCGCGAGGCGGTGATCGAAAGCGCCTCGCTGCGCCTGCGGCCGATCATCATGACCTCGATCTCCGCGGCGTTCGGCGCCATCCCGCTGATCGTCTGGGGCGGGGCCGGCGGCGAGAGCCGCAAGACCATCGGGGTGACCATCTTCTTCGGAGCGATCTTCGCGACGCTGGTCACCCTGTTCGTGGTGCCGGTGTTCTACAACCTGCTGGCCCGCTTCACGAAGTCGCCGCAGCACACCGCCCGCCGCATCGAGGCCTTCGAAGAGGCCGAGGCCGCGCGCGTCGCCAACGCCGCCGAATAGCTGATCCCAGAAAAGGGCCCTCCCGAAAGCCGGGAGGGCCAGATGGGTTTGGGACGCGGGCTTCCCGCGGGGGGAGCGGTCAGCACGCGCGCCGCGCGGGGACCGGGGGCGGCGCCCCACGCGGAGGGGATGTCGATCTCACAGACTTGGGTCGACCAGCCGACCATGCGCCGCCCGGAAATGCGCGTCAAGGTTGTCAAATTTCAGAGTACGCCCCGGAGACGCTGTGGACCTCCAGCTCTACGAATGCGGGCTGGTTTCGGCCTTCAAATAGGCGATGACGTCGATCCGGTCCTTGGGATCCTTGAAACCCGGGAAGGTCATCTTGGTGTTGGGGACCATCGCCTTGGGATCGGTCAGCCAGGTGTCCAGGTGGGCCGCGTCCCAGGTGAAGCTCTGGGCCTTCAGCGGATCGGAATAGGCATAGCCGGCCTTGGTCGCGACCTTGCGGCCGAACAGGCCGCCCAGGTTGGGGCCGGTCATGTCGGGGCCGCCGGGCGCGAGCGTATGGCAGGATTTGCAGACCGCGAACTTGGCCTCGCCGTTGTCCAGGTCGCCGGTGTTGTAGGGCGCGGGCAATTGGGCCACGGCCTGCTTCTTCTGCTCCGGCGTCGGCTCGGCCGGCTGGCTGGAGGCTGAGGTGGCGGAGGGCTGGCTCGCCTGGGACTGGTCCGAACTGGTGGTCGAGGACTTGCCGCAGCCGCAAAGGGCGGCGGCCACGGCCGCGGCGGCGACAGTCAGGCCCAGGTGGCGCATCGGGTAGGTCTCCTCGGGGGCTAAAAAAAGGTGCGGCAAGCTAGCGCAGAGAGTCCGCGATGCAAGCGGCTTGACCGGCGTGAAACCTATAGGTTACATGTCACCTATAGGTGACTAGGAAAACCGCCATGCCCCCCGAGCCCGAGCATCCCTCCGCCGAGCGGATCGAACACCTGCAGCGCCGCCGCACCCGGCTGATGTTCGTGCAGGGTCTGTTCTTCCTGTTGTGGCAGGTGAACTACTTCGCCACCTCGCCCAGCGAGCTCAACGTCGGCAATAGCGCCAACCACGTGAAGGTCGCCGCCTACCTGGTCTGGGCGCTGGTGCTGCTGGCGTTCCTGGCGACCGGCGGAGGCTGGTGGGCCCCGCGGCGGGTGCGCGAGATCCTCAACGACGAGGTCACCCGCGACCATCGCCGCCGCGGGCTGGAGGCGGGCTTCTGGGGCGCCATGGCCGCGACGGTCATCTGCTACGCGATCAATCTCTTCGAGCCGCTCAGCACGCGGGTGGTGATCCACGCGGTGCTCAGCGCGGGCGTCACCGTAGCGCTGCTCGTCTTCGGCATGCTGGAGCGCCGCGCGCAGGCCTATGGCTGAGGGTCTGACCAACCGTCTGCGCGAGGCCCGCGCCGAACGCGGCTGGACCCAGGCGGAACTGGCCGAACGGGTCGGCGTCACGCGCAAGACCATCAACACGGTGGAGAACGGCGTCTTCGTCCCCTCGACGACTCTGGCCCTGAAGCTCGCCCGCGCGCTGGAGACCACGGTCGAGGCCCTGTTCCAGCTCGTTTGATGGCGCCCCCCGCTCAGCGCCGCTTGCGCCGCTCGCGGTTCACCGCCTCGTCCAGCGCCTGCAGGAAGCGGGAGCGATCGCCGGCCGCGAAGGGCCTGGGCCCGCCGGTGATCTCGCCGGTGGAGCGGATGTGCTCGCCGATGGCGCGGCCGGCCAGCGCCGAGCCGATACTGTCGACTGTGAACGCCCGGCCGTTCGGCGCGATCGCCGCCGCGCCCTTCTTCAGCGCCCGATCGGCCAGGGGGATGTCGTTCGTGACCACGAGGTCGCCCGGCTCGGCGCGCTCGGCGATCCAGTCGTCGGCGATGTCGGGCCCGGCGTCGACCAGCACGAACTCGATGGCGGGCGAGAGGGGCGTGCGGATGAAGCCGTTGGAAACGACGAAGGTCTTCAGTCCGTAGCGCGCGGCCACCTTGTAGACCTCGTCCTTCACCGGACAGGCGTCGGCGTCGATGAAGATGCGCACGGCGCGCGCCTGGTCAGCTTTCGCCGACGTAGGTCTTCACCAGGTCGAACAGATAGTCGCGGCCTTCGTAGAGCGAGCGCACGCGCAGCCGCTCGTTCAGGCCATGCACGCCATTGCCGTCGGGATCGCCCATGATGCCGGGCACGCCGTAGATCGGCATGTGGATCTGGCCGAAATAGACCGCGTCGCTGGCGCCGGCGGCCATGGAGGGGACCAGCGGCACACCGGGGAAGTGCTTGGCCGCGATGGCCTTCATGGGTCCGATCACCCTGGGATCCAGCGGCGGCGGCACGGCCAGCGGCTTGTTCGGGTCCGTCGCCTCGACCTTGACGGCCGGATCGGCGATGACGCCGACCAGGACCTGGCGGGTCTGTTCCACGCTCTCGCCGGGGAAGATGCGGCAGTTGACGTTGGCCGTGGCCCGCTGCGGCAGCGCGTTGGGCGCGTGGCCCGCCGACAGCAGGGTCGCCACGCAGTTGGTGTGCAGGACGGCGTTGATGCTGGGGTCGGCGGCCGCGAGCTTGGCGGCCTCGATGTCCTGCGGATTGGCGAGGAAGCGCTTCAGCGCCTGGCCGGGCGCATCGGCCCGCTCGGCGCGGGGAGCCAGGGCGGCGCGGGTGGTGTCGTTGAGCTTCATCGGGAAGACATGGCCGCGCACCTTCAAGAGCGCCTCGGCAAGCTGATAGATGGCGTTGTCGGGCCGCGGCCTCGATGAGTGCCCGCCCGGGTTGGTCACGGTCAGGCGATAGTCCTGGTAGGCCTTCTCGCCCACCTGCACCGCCAGCGTCTCGCGCCGGCCCTGGTCGTCCAGGCGGCCGCCGCCGCCCTCGTTGAGGCCGAAGTCGGCGCGCACCAGGTCTGACCGGTTCTTGGCCAGCCAGTCGGCGCCGTTGAAGGCGCCGTCGGACTCCTCGCCGCAGGTCAGCGCCATCTTCAGCGTGCCCCGGGGCGGCTTGGGCGCCTTCTTCAGGCGGATCATGGTGTCGACCCAGACCGCGTCGATGGACTTCATGTCGCTCGTGCCGCGGCCGAAGAAGTAGCCGTCCTCCTCCACCAGGACGAAGGGATCGCGGGTCCAGTCCTCGCGATGGGCTTCGACGACATCGATGTGGCCCAAGAGCAGCAGGCTTCTGGCCTTGGGGTCGGAGCCGTGCAGCACGGCGACCAGGCCGCCGTCCTTGGGGTGCTTGGGATCGGCGAAATAGGTGAGGTCGCTGTCCGGATATCCCGCCGCCTTCAGGCGCGCGCCCATCTTGGCGGCGGCCTCGGTGCAGCTGCCGGCCGAGAGCGTGGTGTTGGTCTCCACCAGCTCCTTGTAGATGCCGCGGAACTCGACCTGGTCGGGTCTGAGCTGGGGCGCCTGGGCCGAGGCGGCGGCGGGCGCAAGCACGAGAAGCGCGGCGAGCGCGGTACGGAACCGATGCATGGAATCCCCTGACTGATCGCGCCGACTTTAAAGCATGCGGCGGCAAGCATCGGAAGATCGGGCCGCCTTTCGCGGCAAGGACCTGGCGCGCTATCCTGCGCCGGAGCCCGTGGCGTACGCTCGCCGGCGGGCGGAGCGGTTTGATGAGTCAGGAAGCCTTGGAAGACGGTGAGGCGATCGCGCCGCGGCCTCGCGCGCCGACCCGGCGTTTCGAACGCCGGCGCAGCGCCATCATCGCCTCGGCGGTCGAGGAACTGAACCGCAAGGGCATCCGCGGCATGACGCTCGGCGAGGTGGCCGCCCGCCTCGATCTCGTGCCGACCGGGGTCATCTACTATTTCAGGAACAAGGAGGAGCTGGCGTCGGCCTGCTTCCTGCAGGCCCTGCAACGCTTCGAAGGGCTGATCGGGGAGGCGCGGGGCGCGGCCGACCCGCGCGAGGCCATCCTGCGATTCCTCGCGCTGTTCTTCGAGCTCAAGCACCAGGCGGCGGTGGGTGCGGCCGATCAGATCGCCGTCTTCAACGACGTGCGGGCGCTGAATGCGCCCGCGGTGAACGACGCCTATGTCACCATGTTCCGTAGCGCGCGGCGGCTGCTGGACCGGCCGGGCGGTCCACGCCTGCCGCCCCTGCAGCGCAACGCCCGCGCGCACCTGCTGTTGTCCGAAGCCTTCTGGGCCGTGGCCTGGCTGCGCGACTTCGAGCCGGTCGACTACGCGCGGGCGGCCGATCGCGCCGGCTCGATCCTGCTCGACGGCGTCGCCGCGCCCGGAACGCCCTGGCCGCGCGCCCGCAAGCTCGATCTCACCCACGCCAACGATCCGCGCGCCGACGCCTCGTCGGAGCTGTTCCTGCGGGCGGCCACCGAACTGATCAACGCCGAGGGCTATCACGGCGCCTCGGTGGAGCGGATCTCGGCGAAGCTCAACGTCTCCAAGGGCGCCTTCTACCATCACAACGAGACCAAGGATGAGCTGGTCGCCGCCTGTTTCCAGCGCACCTTCGACGTCATGTGGCGGGCGATCCGCGCGGCGGAGGCCGGCGGCGGTTCGGGGCTCGAGGTGCTGGTCTCCGCGGCCACCGCCCTGGTGGAACATCAATGGGGCGGGGCCTCGCCCCTGCTGCGGACTTCGGCGCTGACCACCGTGCCGGAATCGATGCAGCCGGAGCTGATCCGCCGCTTCGACCGCCTCTCGCTGAGGTTCGCCTCCGTCCTCTGCGACGGGGTCGCCGACGGCTCGGTCCGGCCGCTCGACGTCAGTGTGGGCGCCCAGATGATCACCGGCATGATCAACGCCGCCGCCGAACTGCAATTCTGGGCGCCGGGGCTGACCACCGGCAATGTCGCCGACCACTATGTGCGGCCCTTCTTCACGGGACTGCTCATCGACGCCTAGCAGCGCCGACCGACATGCGACGGTTGACCTTGGGCGGGGCTGTGCGAACCTCCCGAACGGCTCGGGGGGCCAGACATGGGGAAAGCCGCGCGTCTTTGGCCCTGGGCGGCCGTGGCCTGCGCTATCTTGTTGGCCGGCGCGGCCTGCACTGTCCCCGGCCGGGGGAGCCCCGACAAGACGGACCTCGAACAGGGCTGGACAGGCCGGCAGCTCGCCGACTGGTACGGCGGCGATCAGGGATCGCGGCTGATTCCGAAGGTCTGGTTCCTGGCGCTCGAACAGCCGGACGGCGGCGGCCTGTTCCTCGACAAGGCCTATATGCAGCGGTTCGGCTTCCTGCCCCAGCCAGGGGCCCTGCCGATCGGCTTCACCATCGATATTCAGGACGACACCGAGCTGAACCACACCCGCCTGCGCTGGCCGCCGGGGCAGGGGCTGAAGGCGCCGTGGGTCGGGATGACCTGCGCAGCCTGCCACACCGCCGACCTGACCTGGCGCGGCCACAGCCGGCGCGTGGAGGGCGGCGCGAGCCTGATCGATTTCCAGAGCTTCGAGGCGGCCTTCACGGGCGCGCTGCGCCAGACCGTTCAGGATCCCGCCAAGTTCAAGCGCTTCGCCGACCGGGTGCTGGGCGCGGGCGCATCCGACGTCAACCGCCAGACCCTGCATGCGGCGCTGGCCTCGCTCAGCGACTATCACGGCACGATCGCGGGGATGAACGAGACCCAGTCCGAGTATGGATTCGGCCGGCTCGACGCCATCGGGCACATCTTCAACAAGGTGGCGTTCGTGGCGAATCAGGGGGCGGCGCAGCAGAACCGCAACGAGCCCGACGCCCCGGTCAGCTATCCGTTCCTGTGGAATCTTGGCCAGCAGTCGCAGGTGGAATGGAACGGCATGGCCGCGGCCCATCGCTGGCCGGGCCTGACCTCGCAGGTCTTCGACCTGGGCGCACTGGGCCGCAACATGGGCGAGGTGACCGGCGTCTACGGCGACGTGACGGCCCCGCACGGGACGGTGAAGACCTATCAGGCGAGCCAGCAGATCAGCAGCCTGGTCGCCATCGAACAGCAGATCGACCAGCTCAAGCCGCCACGCTGGCCGCGCGACCTGTTCCCCATCGACACCGCCAAGGCCGCCCACGGCAAGGCGCTGTACGGGCAATACTGCGCGGCCTGCCACTATGAGGTGAAGCGCGACGACCTGAAGACCCGCGTGCGGGCCGGCGGCGCGGGGCCACTGGACTGCATGAGCTATTTCGCCGACGACCTGTTGCCAGCCAACCCGGAAAGCGGGGCCCGCGACTGCCGGACCTACCTGCCGGCGGCGCAGCAGGGGCCGCTGGCGAGCACCGATCGGCTGATGGCCTGCAACGCGGTTCTGGACGAGGCGCAGACCGGCGCCATGGAGGGCCAGCGCCTCGGCGCGCCAGGCCATGAAACCCTGGGGGCGCGGGAGCCGGTGTCAGCCATGCTGGTGTCGATGGTCTCGGCCATCCTCACCGAGCGGAAGGGGCAGATCCTCGTCAACGCGGCGCAGAGCGCCATCGGCATCCACCCGCCGCCGCGGGTTTTCGCCCATGCGGTGATGAGCGCCATGACGCCCCCCAGCGCGGCCGAGCTGCGTCGTCGGATGCTGCAGGCGAGGCTGCGCGCCTGCCAGCCGAAGATCTCGGCGGGCGACCTGACCCTGGGCTACAGGGCCCGGCCGCTGAGCGGCGTCTGGGCGACCGCGCCCTACCTGCACAATGGCTCGGTCCCGACGCTCTACGACCTTCTCCTGCCGCCGGATCGCCGGCCCAGGAGCTTCTATGTGGGCTCGCGCGAGTTCGATCCCGACAAGGTTGGCTACGTCACGACCGCCGGGCGGCAGAGTTCGCTCTTCCGGGTGATGGACGATGAGGGCAAGGTCATCATCGGCAACTCCAACGAAGGCCATGACTACCTGCCAGCTTCGGTGAGCGAGGCCGATCGGCGCGCCTTGCTGGAATATCTCAAAATCTTGGGCGAATAGACCGCGTGATTCCATTTCTCCAGGTCGCGTTCGCAGGCCACGCCAGGGCCGAAGACCTCGGTCGAGCCGCGCCCGTCCGCAAGGCGCTCGACGGCGCGTTCGCCCTGCTGAAGGCCGCGGGCGTCGGCGAGGGGCGGCTGCTCTCCGGCGATGCGGCTGGAGCCGACCGGCTGGCGGCGACCGCCTGGGAGGCCGCGGGCCTCGGCGCGATACATCTGGTCCACCCGTTCCTGCCACGGCCCAGGCAGCCGCGAGTGCCCAGCCACTGGACCGAGACCTGGCTCGACGGCGCGGCCGCGGAGGCCGCGGGGCGAAGCGCCCACCTGGCGCAAACCAGTTGGATGATCGAGGCGGCGGACCTGCTGGTGGCCGTCTGGAACGGCCGGGCGGGACGCGGCGCGGGCGGCACCGCCGACGCCGTTCGCCTGGCGCTGGAACGGGGCGTGCCGGTCCTGTGGCTGAAACCCGGCGAGGTGCGGCCGCAGCTGATCCGGCCCGACCGATTCGCCCACGACTATGGCTTCCAGGAATTCCTCGAACGTCTGGACCAGGCTCCCGCCAGCCTGCTGCCCGCGACGCCAGAGGCGATCGCCGCGGTCTTGCCCGCCGCTGTTGAAGACCCCGAGGCGCTGTGGACGGAGCGGGAGCGACGGGGACCGGCCCGGGCCTTCGACGACTGGCTCCACCGCAGCCTGTGGAGCGCCTATCGCCATTTCCGGCGGTCCGTGGGCGGCCGCCCCGCGGGCGCATCCTCGCCGGCGCCGGCGCCGCCGGCCGATCTCGCCGCCCAGCCGGGTTTCGCGCGGCTCGACGAGGCCTATCGCGCCGCGGATCGTCGCGCCGACCGGATCGGGGCGGTGCACCGTTCGCAGCAGCTGCTGCTGCTGGCGGTCGCGGTGCTGGCGGCCGCGGTGGGCTCCTCGCCGGCGGTCTGGCCGGACTTCAAGATCTACGCCGTCGCGCTGGAACTGGCCCTGGGGCTGGCCGCGTTGCTGCTGTGGTCGCGGGCCGCCCAGTCGGCGCGGCACCACGCCTGGGGCGGGGCGCGGCGGCTGGCCGAGCAGTTCCGGTTCGAGCGCGTGGGCTGGGCCTTCGGGCTCGGCGGATCCGGCGGCGGCACGGTGGCGGGGCCGGCGCGCGAGGTTCGCCGCCGCGCCGGGATGGTCGAGGGCGCCTTCGACCCCGAGCGCGTGGCCCGCTGGGGTCGCTGGGCCGTGGCGGAGCTGATCGCCGGACAGGCCGCCTATCACCGCGAGCAGGCGCGCGCGAGCGGCCACATCGCCCACCGCCTGCACCTGGTGGAAAACGGCAGCTTCCTGCTGCTGCTGGCGGCGCTCGCGGGCTATCTGGTGGCGCGCGGCGCCGAGGTCGCGACCGGCTATGAACTCCCCCACTGGATCGCCGGGGCCGTGCTGATGACCGGCGCCATCGTGCCGGCGATCGGGGCGGCGTGCCTGGCCATGGAGGCCACCCTGTCGTTCCGCGAGGAGGCCTATCGCAGCGCCGCCCTCGAGGAGGCCCTGAAGGGGGTGCTGGAAGCCCTGCCCCCGGCCGCCAAGCTGGCGGACTACCGCCACGCGCTGACCGCCGCGGCGGCCCTGGAAGTGGCGCAGGAGGATCGCTGGGCGGAAGCCGCAGAGCGCAGGCGCCTGTTCCGCGGCGGTTGAGCGCTCAGGCGGGCGCCGGGGCGTCCACCAGCCGGCGGGCCTCGGCCTTGAAATCGTAGTGCTCGGACAGCGCCTGCGCGCAGTCGGGCCAGCGGTCCGCCTGCACCCAATAGCGGCAGAGGCCGAGCTTGGCGCAGAGACCGACGAAGCGGACGTCGCGCATCATGGCGCTGTTGTAGGTCGGATCGAAGATGATCCCGGGGTTGTAGACGCCGGCCGGCACGGCGCCGCTTTCCTCGAAGATGAAGGCGTAGGACGACGCATCGATCATCTCGAAGCTCTCCTTCGTCAGCCCGAGCGCGGACGCCGTGACCAGGCTGTGCAGGGGCACGGCGCCGGTCTGGGCGAGCTGGTCGTGCATGCGGTCCAGGAGCCGCGCCTTGACCGTCTCGTCGCCATGGCGCAGCGCATCGCCGATGCGCAGGGTGGACCTCAGGCTGGCGTCGTCGGAGCCGCTGGCGTGGGCGATCTCCACGAGCTGGTCGTAGAGCGGCCAGTCGCCCCGCAGCGCCGCATAGTTGAGCGGACCGACGATAAAGACCTCGTGCTCGGGCCAGCGGGCGCGGAAGCCTTCGTAGAGCGCCAGGCCCTCGGCATGGCGGCCCGAAGCGGCCATCACCGCGCCATAGACATTGGCCGCCTCCGGATAGAGCGGGTCGAGCTCCCAGGCGCGCTGCACATAGCCCAGCGCCTCCTGGACGAAGCCCACGTGGTTGCAGAAGGCCCCCAGGGCGGTGAGCGTGTCGGGCTCGTCGGGGGACAGGGCCTGGGCCTGGCGCAGCAGCGCCTCGCGCCGGGCGTATTCGCCCATAGCCTCCAGCCGGCTCAGGGCGGCGTAGGGGAGACCCGCATGCGGATTGAGATCGAGCGCGATCCTGGCGGCCGCCTCGACCCCGGCCCTCAGCTGCGCATAGGGCTTGGGGCGCGGTCCCCAGCGGGCCTGCGTCGCGCGGGCGTCGCAGAGGGCGGCCCAGGCCGCGGCGAACTTCGGCGCGTGGGCCACCGCCTGTTCGAGCAGCTCGATGGTCGCCGTGGCGTCCTGATCCACCGACAGGGTGCGGGCGCGCAGATAGAGGTCGTAGGCCGTGGGATCGACGCGCTGAACCGAGGCGGACGGCGCGAAGGCCACCTTCAGGGCCTCGGCCACGGCGGCGGCGATCTCGTCCTGCAGGGCGAAGACGTCGGAGAGCTCGCGGTCGAGGCGGTCGGTCCACAGGGTGGTCTCGGTGGCGCAGTCGACCAGCTGGGCGGAGATGCGCACCCGCTGGCCACTGCGCCGCACGGAGCCGTCCAGCAGGTGGGTGGCGTTGAGCTCCTGAGCGATGCGGCGCGTGGACTTCGAGGCGCCGCGGAACTGGAAGCTGGAGGACCGGGCGATCACCGTCAGGTCCGAGGTGCGTGAGACCGTCTGCAGGATTTCGTCCGACACACCGTCGGAGAAATAGGTCATCTCCGGATCGCCGGAGAGGTTGTCGAAGGCCAGCACCGCGAGCGTCGGGCGCCCCGGCGGCGCCAGGCTGCCGGTGGCCTTCGCTGACGCCGCGCCGGCCAGGGTTGCGACGCTGGCCACGATCTTGCGCCAGCCCGGCGCATCGGCCTCGCCGCGCCATCCCGAGAGGTCGGCGGACTGGATCTGGTTGAAGGGCATGGGCGGGACCGCGCCCTCCAGCGTGGCCTGCACCAGCGTGCCGGCGTTGCGCGCCAGGTCGGCCTCGGCGCGCACCCAGTGGGACTTCACCGCCTCCGTGGACCACAGCACGACGACCGCGCGGGCCGTGCGCAGCCGCTGTTCGATCTCGTCGGCATAGGTGCGGTGCGGCGACAGCTGATCGTCGCGCCAGACCTCATAGCCGAGCGCCCGCAGCGCCGCTGAGACGCGCTCGGCGGTGGCCTCGGTGGCCCGCGCATAGGAGATGAAGACGTCCGGCAACCCGCGGCCCCGTGCCCGAAAAGCTGAATTCGACCGGCATGTTACACGCGCTGGCGCGTCGCGTCACAAGGGGGCTGAACCCGTTCTGGGGACGATTGCCCGGCAAAGCGCGCCCAGCAGGCCGACTGCCGACGCGGCGAGCATGTTGAAGCTGGCGATCGGCATGCCGTGATTGGCGACATTCAGGACGCCGAGCGCGGCGGGGATCACGGCCAGCAGGGCGATCACACCGGCCGACGCGGCGCCGGTCCGCGCCGCGGACCAGAGCCAGGCCAGGCCCACGGTCCAGAGGGTGGCCACGTCGGCGACCCAGAAGGTCTGGTAGTTCGCCTTCATGTAGCCGGTGAGGTCGGAGGCCCCGATCGCCGCCAGGCCCGGACGGCCATAGAGGGCCCAGTGCAGAGCTCCGTCGACGACGAGGCCCGCGCCGGCAAGGCCCAGCAGCCCGCGCGAAGCCAGCATCCATCGGGAAGCGGCGGCGAGGGTCATGTGGGGTCGATCACGCCCATGGCGATCGCGCGGATCGCCGTCAGGCTGGGGATGAAGAAGTAGTCGCCGCCGCGCGTCGTCACGAACTGGGGCATCTGGGCGGCGATGAACGGCGTCGCGTTGGCGGGCCCCGCCGGAATGACGTGCTTGTGCGACTGGGCGCGACTGCCGACCAGCGGGCAGGTGTCGTTGCCGCCCTCGAAATCGAGCCCGTAGTTGATCCACTGCTGCTGCACGAACTCGAACTGCCGGAAGATGCTGGCGCAGATGGCGATGAACACCGTGCCGGTCTCGCCATTGGGATCGGTGTAGGTCGCCCCGCGGCGCAGGATGCGGCGGCGGTTGACCAGCGCCGTCGTGCCTTCGGTGGCCGTCAGGTACGGATCCAGCATGTCGCGCGGGTTGGCTCTACGGATATGCGCGCCGAACGGGCACTTGGCGCCCTCCGGATCGTCGCCGTAGCGGAATGACGTCAGGAGCCTGGAATATTGCGCGAGCCGCTGCTGTTCGGCGCTGTCGCGCGGCTTGCGCAGCGAGATCTCGATGCAGTCCTTGTACTGGTCGTAGAGCGTCTGGTGCTCGGCCCAGGTGGGCGCGGCCATCAGCGGGATGCCAGAGCTCCAGCGGCCGACCATCTTGGCCCGGATCGTCTCGCGCGCCTCGGTCTTGTCCGCCACGCCGGTGACGCGCATCCAGAGCTCGGCCTGGGCGTCGACATAGGCGTCGAAGCCCGCGACGTCCTGCTTGAGCTTGCGCCAGACCATGAAGGTGCCGTTGCGGGCGAAGCGGGCCGGCGCGGTGGCGACCGGCAGCTCCTGGCCTTCATCGGGAAGGCCAAGGATGAACTCGCCGGTTTCCAGCGCCGACCAGCTGGTGTCCTCGTGGAACGGGCCCGGCCCGATCTTGCCGCCGCCCATGGCGGCCAGGGCCTCCGCCCCCTTGCCGAACTGGCCGATGAACACCGGGTCGCTGATCGCGTCGGTGAATCCGAACGGCTCGCGGGCGCAGGGGACGGTGGTCCCGTCGGCGAGCTGGGTGGTGAGCGCCGCGGAGTCCTGCCAGGGCTGGTCGCCCTCGGCGCCGTGGCCTTCCAGCAGGGTGACCCCGCCGCAGCTCTTGGCCAGGGCCAGCAGCCAGTTCGTCCACTGCCTGAGCTTGGGGAGGGGCTGGCCGTCCGGGCCGGCGCCGACATTGAGCGCGATCCAGATATGCGCGGCCTGATGGCTGCTGCGCCACGCCGGGTCCCAGGTCTCGGGCGCGCTGCCGCCCACGTCGCCGACGATCTGCGCACGGCACTGCATGCCGTCGATGAATTCGTCGGGGAGCAGGCGCAGGGTGCGGGTGGGAAGCTCGAGCTGCTTCAGGCCCTCGTAGCTGAAGCCGATGTTCAAGGTGATCGGCGGCTTCTTGACGCGCGTTCGTCCGTTGTCGGTCTCCTCCCGATCCCAGGGCTCGGCGGTGGTGACGCGCGGCCGCACGGCCTCGATGAAGCGCCGCCCGGAGGCCGCGTCCCAGATGCTGAAGAACAGGTGTCGCGCGAACGGGAAGCCGAAGCGGCCATAGGGCCGATGGATGTTGCCCTGGATGTCCGGCAGATCGAGGTAGGTCACGCGGTGGGCTCCAGGATGGCGGCGTGGCATTCTCCGGCCACCTGCGCCGGCGCCGCCTGATCGGGCCTCACCGCGGCCAGGAAGTCGCCGAAGCGAGCGTGCAGGGCCGCGTCGTCCAGGCCTTGGGTCTCGATCGCCAGCTCGGTGAAGCGTTGCTGCAGGAACAGGGCTTTCAGGATGGTCCGCAGGTCGCTGCCGGGCGCGGTGGGGAACGGCGGCCGGGCGCGCCGATAGACCCAGGCGACGGCGTACCAGAGCGCGAGCCCGGTCAGGACCGCCAGGATCGGCAGGATCACGACGCCGTCGGCCACCGCGCGGGCGACCCAGCGCGCCAACCAGCCGGCCACCGGCCGGTGCGCGGCGGCGCGCAGCTCGAAGCCGTGAACGATCGCGGCCAGCAGCCAGACGACGAAACCCAGGAGGAAGGCGCCTCCGGCCAGGGCGGCCGGCCAGATCGGCGGCTTGGCCGCCGCCGCGCTGAGCCCGTGGGCCCAGTAGTCGTTGAAGGGGACGGTGGTCTCCACCTGGCAGCGGCGGAGATAGTGGTGGAAACGCTCCGCCGTCTCGATGCCTTCGAAGCCGACGCAATGGCCGAACACGTCCTGCAGGTCCTGGCGCATGGTCGCCCACAGCGCCTCGGCATAGTCGCGCAACGCCGTCGGAGCATCCTTGCCCTGGCCGTCGAACTCGGCGGCGAACAGGAGGTAGGGCGTGGGGAATTGATCCACCGGCTGGGCCTTCAGCGGGTCGAGGCTGGTGGCGGCCGCCACGATGGCGTCGCCGGAGACCCGGCCGTTGAAGTGCGGCCCGGAGATGAAGGCGAAGCGCGCGAAGTGGTTGAGGGTGTTGGCGGCGAACGGTGAGGGCGGCGCGCCGGGCGGCGAGACGGCGGTCTGGCGGCCGGTGGGCAAGAGGGCGAGCTTTTGCACCAGGAGCTGGGCGTGGGAGAGCGAGTGTCCGACGATCCGGTCGACCATGGTGTCGACCCGCACCGGGGCCAGCACGGTCAGGAAATAGTGGCCGCCATCGAGGTTAGGCATGCTGCGCCTCCCGCGGCTCGCCGATCAGTTCGGAGTAGTCGCGGCGCGCCAGGTCGGCCTTGTAGGTGGCGACGGAGGCGACGGGCGCGAAGCCCGGCGCGGCCAGCGAATTGGCCAGGCGCGCAAAGGCCGCCCGATAGGCCGCGGCGAAGGCGGCCACGTCGCCGGCCGCATGGACCTGGGCCAGGGCCAGGATCTCCTCCCGCACGCGCAACGCCGCCTTGATGTCGCGCTGCGCGGCGCCCGGCGTGGCGTTGTAGTAGTAGTTGGTGTCGATCTGGTTGGCGGTGATGTAGTCCTTGAACACCGAGATCGGGATCGAATGCGGGTACTTGGTGCTGCCCCACCAGAGCAGGTCGAGGCCGCCCGGCAGGCCGTCGGCGAAGGCGTCGATATACTGGTCCCAGGTGCCGTTGAAGTTCGAGATGAACAGCACGTAGTCGTTGTTGAGCGCCGGCCTGGGCTGTCCGAGGTCGGGCCACTGGTCGCGGCGGATCATCACCCAGCGGGCGAAATGGATCAGCTTCAGCCCCAGAAGGCCGCGGAGCCGGTCCGGCATGGCGCGGACGGCCATGAAGATGATCATCTGGATCGGTGTTCGCCAGGGCGGCACCGGCGTCAGGACGTTCATCGCATAGGCTTTGCCGGCGATATTCGACATGCCGCGGCCCCCTCAAACCGGGGAACACTGTGAGGGCTTTGGGCTGGCGCGGCAACTCGCCGTTCGCGTCAGGCGAGAATCAGCTCTGGGCGGATGGCCAGGCTCTTGGAGGGCGGCGGGGTCAGCGACTGCCAGCCGTCCCAGCGGCCGGCGAGGCCGCGCTCCACCGGCGAAAGCTCACTTTGGAGCTGCGCCTCGACGCGCAGCGCCAGGTCCGAATAGCGGTCGAGGGCGATGCGCAGGGCCGCGAAATACTCGGGTGAGTTCACCCGGGCGAACTGGGCGCGCTTGTAGGCGAGGAACAGCCCCTGGTAGTCCGCATCCATGGCGTCGACCGGCGGCGCCAGCGGGGCGGGCGGCACCGACTTGGTCTGCGGCGCGGTCGCCAGGTGAAGGATGATGTCGCTGAGGTTCTTGTGGGCCGCGGTCGCCGCGAGCGTCCGGCGCCACGGGGCGAGCGGCCCGTGGGCGGCGCGGATCGCGGCGAGCTCGGCGCGCAGCTTGCGGTAGTTGGCCATGGCGGAATCGTCGTGGTGGTCGTGGCCGCCGCCGATGCCCAGGGAGCCGACGTTGTTGGGCCGCGCCATGCCGACATCGGTCTCGACCGTCATCTCGTGGTCGAAGGCGTGCAGGAAGCCCTGCCGGTCCTTCAGGATCGACTGATAGAGGATCCGATAGCGCGCGCTGTCGGCAGCCGAGAGCGGCCGGCCGGCTTCCACGGCCTGAAAGAGGGCGAGGTTGGCCTGGCGGACGCCGTGCTTGTCCAGCGTGCGATGCGGCGTATCGATCCCGGCCATCTCGTTGAGCCGAACGGTGCGCCGTCGCACCTCGCCGGGCGTCATGGGCCGCCAGGTCAGGGTGGCCGCGGCCGCCACCAGGGCGAGCAGCGCGACGATCACGCCGCCGCCGAGGACTATACGCTTGACCATGGCCCCGCCTTCATTCGTCGGGCGGAAGGTGCACGGTATCGGCGCGGCCTCCAAGCGCCGCCTAAAAGTCGGGCCTCGGTCCGGTGAGGGTGAAGACCAGGCGCTCGCCATCCCAGACAACCACCTCGAGGCAGGCGCTGTGGTCGCGGCGGATCTGGTGGGCGTGGGCCACCGCAGTCTCATCGCAGTCGAAGGCGAGCGCCTTCTCGGACAACGAGGCGCCGTCGTCGGTGATCGGATAAAATGTGTAGAGCCGCATCCAGCGCGTCCCGTTCGGCCGAGACGCTAACACCGTCGCCAGGCCCCGTCACGATCCGGCGCGGAGGGGCCGCGGGCGATGGTGCCGGATGCAGGACTCGAACCCGCGACCTTCGGTTTACAAAACCGCTGCTCTACCAGCTGAGCTAATCCGGCGAACCGCTCCGCGGCGGTTATGCGGGGACCACGCCTGGGCTGGCAAGCGGCTTGGAGCTGTGCTTGCGTGCGGGCCAAGAAGCAGGGAGCGCGTCCAGATGAACTTCGAAGAGTACCGCCGCCACGACGCCGTGGGCCTGGCGGCGCTGGTCGCCAAACGCGAGGTCGCGGCGGGGGAGCTGCTGGACCTGGCGGTCGCGCGGATGACCGAGGTCAATCCGAAGGTCAACGCGGTCACTCTCGACCTGAGCGATCGCGCCCGCAAGGAACCGACCGCCGAGGGACCGCTCGCGGGCGTGCCCTTCCTGCTGAAGGATCTGGGCGCGGCGCTGGGCGGGGTCCCGACCAGCTATGGTTCGCGCATGTTCGCCCAGGTGACGCCGGCCGCCGACAGCGCCATCACGCGGCTCTACAAGGCCGCGGGGCTGTCGATCTTCGGCAAGACCAACACCCCGGAGTTCGGCCTGTGGCCGGTGACGGAATCCGAGCTGCTGGGCGCGGCGCGCAATCCCTGGGACCTGTCGCGGACGCCGGGCGGCTCGTCCGGCGGCGCCTCGGCGGCGGTGGCGGCGGGCATCGTGCCGGCGGCCCATGCTTCGGACGGCGGCGGCTCGATCCGCATTCCGGCCTCCTGCTGCGGCCTGTTCGGCATGAAGCCCTCGCGGGGCCGGGTGTCCTTCGCCCCCAATGGCGAGGGCTGGGCCGGCGCCTCCATCCAGCACGCGGTGACGCGATCGGTGCGCGATAGCGCCGCCCTGCTGGACGCCGTGTGCCAGCCGCAGCCGGGCGACCCCTATTTCCTCGAGCCCCCGGAGCGGCCGTTCGCCGACGAGGCGCGCCGCGACCCCGGCAAACTGCGGATCGCCATGTTCGCGGGCTCGCTGACCGTGGGCCGCACCCTCGATCCGGAGTGTGCGGCGGCGGTGCGCGACGCCGCCAAGCTGTGCGAGTCCCTCGGCCACACGGTCGAGGACGCGAGCCTGCCCGGCGACCACGCCGCCATGCAGGCCGCGGCCGGCGTGGTCATGTCGGCCAGCGTCGCGGCCAACATGGATGCGGAGGCGCAGCGCCGCGGCCGGCCGGTGGACGAGGGCGACGCCGAGGGCCTGACCATGGGCGCCTATCGCCGCGGCAAGGCGACGGCCGCCTCGGAATATGTCCGCGCCGTCCAGACGCTGCACGCCTACGGCCGTGCGGCGGCCGAGCTGTTCGAACGCTACGACATCTTCCTGCTCTCGACGCTGGGCCGGCCGGCGGTGCCGGTGGGCTGGATCTTCGAGGACCCGAAGGAGATCACCGAACGTCTGTTCTCGTTCATGCCCAACACCCAGGCGTTCAACAATTCCGGCCAGCCGGCGATGACCGTGCCGCTGGCCTGGAGCGCCGCGGGCTTGCCGATCGGGGTGCAGTTCGTCGCCAAGATCGGCGAGGAGGGCTTGCTCTTCCGCCTGGCCGGCCAGCTGGAGCAGGCGCAACCCTGGTTCGACAGGATCGCGCCGCTCTAGGCCGGAGCGTCAGTCCCAATCGTGGGCTTCCTGGCGGA
Organism: Phenylobacterium sp.; assembly: GCF_035944335.1. Classification (GTDB taxonomy): domain Bacteria; phylum Pseudomonadota; class Alphaproteobacteria; order Caulobacterales; family Caulobacteraceae; genus Phenylobacterium. Next base: position 36,537 of record NZ_DASZBG010000086.1, read on the forward strand.
TGAAGCGTTCGACGCCGTCGAGCCGCTGGGCGATCCGATAGTAGTCGTCGGCCGGCAGCGCCCGGCCATGCTCGCGGATCTCGCGCCAGGTCTGCTGACGGGCTTCGCTCAGCCCGCGCCAGGCTTGGCCGGCTTCCCACCGATTGAACTGCGGACCATCGCTCAGCCGGCGGATCTGGTCGGCCATGCGATCCTCGCGCTGGATCAGGCTGTCGGCGGAATAGACGCGCTCGTAGAACCGACCACCATCGTCGCCGTCGCCGCGTCCGCCGTGCGTCCACCAGGGATCGGCGCTGGCCGCCGTGGCGGTCAGGGAGACAAGAGCAGCGCAGGCCGCCGCCGCGCCGAGGATGATCTTCTTCGTCATGTGCAACTCTCCTTTCGTTGCGCCGAAATCCGGCGTGAGGAGAGCTTGCGACGGTGACGCTGAACGGTCGCCGGGACGGCGACGTCAGCCGGCGTTCATCGGCGCGCCGCGGCGCTGCTGGACCAGGAACGCGGCGACGACGCCCGCCGCCACCACGCCGATCAGCAGGGTCGAGACGGCGTTGATCTCCGGGTTCACGCCGAGCCTCACCAGGCTGTAGAGGCGCATGGGCAGCGTCGTCGCGCCGGGCCCGGAGGTGAAACTGGCGATGACCAGGTCGTCCAGCGACAGGGTGAAGGCCAGCATCCAGGCGGCCGCCACGGCGGGCGCGATGTTGGGCAGGGTCACGGCCACGAACGCCCGGGCGGGTGAGAGGCCGAGATCCTGCGCGGCTTCCTCCAGGCTGCGGTCGAAGCTGGAGAGCCGGGCCTGGATCACCACCGTGGCGTAGCAGAGGGTGACGGTGGCGTGGCTGACCGTCACCGTCCAGAAGCCGCGCGGGACCTTGAGGCTGACGAACAGCAGCAGCAGCGAGAGGCCAAGGATCACCTCGGGCATGACCAGGGGGGCATAGACCATGCCGGAGAAGGTGGTCCGGCCGCGAAAGCCTCCGCCGCGCACCAGGGCCACGGCGGCGAGCAGGCCGAGGCCGGTGGCCAGCGTCGCGGAAATCAGCCCGACCCGCAGCGTCACGCCGATGGCGTCCAGCATCTGGGCGTCGTGGGCGAGGGCGCCGTACCAGCGCAGGGAGGCCCCGCCCCAGACGGTGACCAGCTGGCTGGCGTTGAAGGAGTAGAGGATCAGGAGCGCGATGGGCGCGTAGAGGAAGACCAGCCCCGCGGCGACCGCGACAGCCAGGAAGGGCGACGGGCCACGCCTCATGGCAGCAGCGTCGCGCGGCGGCGCTGGACCAGCACCAGCGGGACCACGAGCGTCACCAGCAGGACGACGGCCACCGCCGAGGCGGCCGGCCAGTCGCGGTCGGCGAAGAACTCGGTCCAGATGGTCCGCCCCAGCATCAGGGTCCGCGAGCCGCCCATCAGGTCGGGGACCACGAACTCGCCGACCATGGGGATGAACGAGAGCAGGGCGCCCGCCGCGACGCCGGGCAGGGACAGCGGCCAGGTGACCCGCCAGAAGGCCTGGCGCGGGGTTAGGCCGAGATCCTGCGCCGCCTCGATCAGGCTCTCGTCCTGCCGCTCCAGCACCGCGTAGAGCGGCAGGACCATGAACGGCAGGTAGGCGTAGACCAGGCCCAGCACCACCCCGGCGTTGGTGTCGAGGAGGACGAGGCTCGGCAGGTGGAGGGCGTGGAGCGCCTGGTTCAGCAGGCCGGCGGGCTTGAGGATGGCGATCCAGGCGTAGATGCGGATCAGGAACGAGGTCCAGAACGGCAGGATGACCGCCAGGATCAGCGCCTGACGCAGGCGACCGGCGCAGCGGGCGATGCCGTAGGCCATGGGATAGCCGATCGCGAGCAGGACGGCGGTCGACAGGCCCGCGAAGCCGAGGCTCGACAGATAGGCGGAGAGGTAGAGGCGGTCCGACCCCAGGCGGCGGTAGGTGGCCAGGTCCAGGCCGTGGACGAAGTCGGCAAGGCCGGCGAGGCCGCGCGTGGGATCGAGCTTCGGTTCGTAGGGTGGGATGGCCAGCGCGCTGTGCGACAGGGAGAGCTTGGCGACCAGCGCGAAGGGCAGGGCGAAGAACAGCGCCAGCCAGAGGTAGGGCAGCAGGACGGCGAGCTTCGGCCTCATGCCTCGAGCCTCATCGCCGCCGCGGCCGGCCAGCTGACCCACACCGAATCGCCGATGCGGAAGGCTTCGCCCCCGGCGGCCTGGGCGATCTTGAGGGTCCGGCCGTCCGCCTCCACCACATAGACGATGCGGTCGCCGAGGTAGCCCGCCTCGGCGACCCGGCCCTGGCGGCGGTTGGCGGCCCTTGGCTCGGCGCGGGCCAGCGCCATCCGCTCGGGCCGCACGCCGAAATCCTCGAACAGGTTCACCTCGCCCAGGAAGCCCGCCACGAAGCGGTCGACGGGCCGCTCATAGACCTGCGCCGGGGCGCCCACCTGGACGATCCTGCCGTCGCGCATCACCGCCAGCCGATCGGCGGTGACCATGGCCTCGTCCTGGTCGTGGGTGACGATCAGGAAGGTGAGGCCGAGCTGGCGCTGCAGGGATTTGAGTTCGAGCTGGGTTTCCTCCCGCAGCTTGCGGTCGAGGGCGGCCATGGGCTCGTCGAGCAGCAGGATCCGCGGGGCGGGCGCCAGCGCGCGGGCGAGCGCCACGCGCTGCTTCTGGCCGCCGGAAAGCTGGTCGGGCCTGCGGTCCCCCAGGCCGTCCAGCTTGACCAGCGCCAGCATCTCCTCGACGCGGGCCGCGATCACCTTGGGGGGCCGACCCCGCGCCCTCAGCCCAAAGGCGATGTTCTGCGCCACGGTCAGGTGCGGGAAGAGGGCATAGGCCTGGAACATCATGTGCACGGGCCGCCGGTGGGGCGGCACGCCAGCCAGGTCCTCGCCGCCCAGCAGGATGCGGCCGGCGTCCGGCGTCTCGAATCCGGCGAGCAGGCGCATCAGGGTGGTCTTGCCGCAGCCCGAGGGACCCAGCAGAGCGAAGAACTCGCCCTCAGCGATCTCCAGGGTCACGTCGTCGACGGCGGCCGCGGCGCCGAAGCGCTTGGAAACGCCTTCGAAGCGGACAAGGGGCGTGCCGTTTGGCGGGCCGCTCATTGGCCGGTCAGCACCCGCGTCCACTGGCGGTTCACTTCGCGCAGCTGGGCCTGGTCCTTGGTCGTGGTGACGAAGAGGCGCTTTTCCACTTCCGGCGGCGGATAGACATTGGGATCGTCGCGGATGGCGGGATCGACCAGCGCCTTGGCCGGGCCATTGGCGTTGGCGTAGTGGGTGCGGTTCGAGGCCCGCGCGATGACCTCGGGCCGCAGCATGAAGTCGAGGAACCGGTGCGCGGCCGCGGCGTGCGGCGCATCGGCCGGGATCACGAACAGGTCGTACCAGACCTGGCTGCCTTCCTTGGGGATGGCGTAGGCGATCTTCACCCCGTTCTTCGCCTCGGCGGCGCGGGCCTTGGCCTGCAGCACGTCCCCGGAGTAGCCGACCGCCAGGCAGATGTCGCCATTGGCCAGCGCATCGATGTATTCCGAGGAGTGGAATTTGCGGACATAGGGCCGCGCCTTCATGAGCAGGCCCGTGGCCGCGGCATAGTCGGCCGGCGCCGTCGAATTGGGGTCCTTGCCCAGATCGTGCAGGGCGACGGCGTACATGTCCTCCGAGGCGTCGAGGAAATAGACGCCGCAGTCCTTGAGCCTGGCGAGGTTTGCGGGGTCGAACACCACCGCCCAGCTGTCGACCGGCTTGCCCAGCCGTTTCGCCACCGCGTCCACGTTGTAGCCGATGCCGATCGTGCCCTGCATGTAGGGGACGGCGTACCTCTCGCCGGGATCGAAGGCCTGCATCCGGGCGACGACGGCGGGGTCGAGGTTCTTCAGATTGGGGAGCCTGGCCTTGTCCAGCGGCTGCACCGCGCCGGCGGTGATATAGCGGGGCAGGTTATGGTTCGACGGGACGACGAGGTCATAGCCCGTGCCGCCCTGCAGCATCTTGGTCTCGAGCACCTCGTTGGAATCGAAGGTGTCGTAGCGGACCTTGATCCCGGTCTCGCGGGTGAACTGGGCGAGCAGGGCCGGGTCGATGTAGTCGGACCAGTTGTAGATGTTGAGCTCGCCGGCCGGGGTTTTCCCGGCGCCGCCGCACGCGGCCAGCACCAACGCCGCCGCCAGCCCCAACGCCGTGCCCCATCGCCGCATGCCGTCCCCCTCTTGGCGCAAGCTTATAGGGCGGCTTGGAGCCGCGTCGAAGCTTCCTGCGGCCGCTTTAGACCAGCCGCATGATCGCGGCCTTCATCTCGGCCGCGGTCCGCGACCAGGGCAGCTTGGCCAGCGCCTTGGCGCCCTTCAGTCCGCGCCGGCGGGCTTCGGCGCGGTCGGCGTAGGCGGCCTCGAGGGCCTCGACCACCTCGTCGATGTCGCTCTCGCCCCAGCCGGACAGGCCGTCGAGGCCGGCTTCGGCGCCCGGCAAGGCGCCCTGCCGCGTCAGCGGATAGCAGTTCCCCGTCTCGATCAGGTCGAAATGGCCGCTGTTGGCCGAGAGGATGGCCGGCACCCCGCAGGCCATGGCCTCCATGGCGACCAGGTTGGTGCCCGGCTCGCAGCGGTTCGGGAACAGCGCCACGTCCATTTCCCGCAGCAGCGGCGGCATGGCGGCGTTGGGCACGAGCCCCAGATCGATCACCTGTCCGCCCGGCACGCCGCTGGCCTGCGCCCAGCCGGCCACGTCGACGTCGCCATCCGGCCGGAACGCCATCGGTGCGGCGAGCCCAGAGACATCCAGCCCCCGCGCCACCTCGGGCCAGGGGCTGTGCCAGGCGGTGACCAGCGCGGCGTCGGGATGCCGCTCGGCGAAGATGCGAAAGGCGGCGAGCACGATATCCTGGCCCTTGCGCCGCTCCAGCTTGCCGCCGCTGAACACCAGGAACCGGTCGCCCAGCAGGCCGAGCCGCGGCGCGGGATGGAAGAGCGCCGGGTCGATGCCCTGCAGCACCGTGGCCACGTGCTCGACGCCGTTGGCGCGCAGCAGCTGTTCGTTCCAGGCGCAGCCCGCCACCACCAGGTCCATGGCTCGCAAGCGCTCCAGCACCTTGGGCTCGAGCCGCGAGGTCACGAAGAAGGCCACGCCCACCGTCGGCTTGCCGCTCAGCATGACGTCGTGCGCCGCCTTGGTCGCCGTGCCGTCGTCGTCGAGGCTGAGCAGCACCGGGCCGGTGCTTTGGGCCGCCTGGCCGGCATGGCCCTCGAAGGATTTCACCAGCTCGGCCGTGTCGCGGAAGAACGGCTGCAGGACGAGCGCGCTCAAGGGATCGAGGCTGAGCAGCTGCGGCTTGATCGGGTGCGCGCAGGCCAGCTTCAGGTCGGGGTCGCGCGCCCAGTGCAGGGCCAGGTTGAGCCCGTAGACCCCCCAGCCGTGATAGCTGGAGAGGTTCCAGGTAATCATCACTGAGCGACGCAAGGACCTGGCTCCCCGAACGAACGACGTTCCGGCCTTGTGGCTAGCACGCCGCGCGGCTAACCGGGAACAGGAGCCGCGATGACCACGCCCGACCACCACCGCCGCCTCGACGCCTTCCTCGAGAAGCTGCGCGGCGACATCTATCCCGAGGGCCCCACCGAGGGGCACACGATGATCACCCGCGAGATGTTCAAGCGGCTGAACGAGGCGCACGCCTTTGCGCCCGGCGCCAAGGTGCTCGACGTGGGCTGCGGCCAGGGCGTGGGACTGGAGGTGTTCAAGGCCGCCGGCCTCGATCCGCTGGGGATCACCCTGGGCCCCGACGCCGAGGCCTGCCGCGCCAAGGGGTTCGCGGTCGTCGAGATGGACCTGTCGTTCCTGGATTTCGAGGACGCGCGCTTCGATCTCGTCTGGTGCCGCCATGCTCTGGAGCACAGCGTCTTCCCGTTCTTCACCCTGTCGGAGATGCACCGGGTGCTGAAGCCGGGCGGGGTGCTCTACGTCGAAGTTCCGGCGCCGGACACCGCCTGCGCCCACCAGGCCAATCCCAATCACTACAGCGTACTGGGCAAGTCCATGTGGATCGAGCTGATCCGGCGGACGGGCTTTCCCGAGATCTCCGCGGCGGACCTCAACTTCTCGACCCCGCGCGGCCCCGACACCTATTGGGCCTTCGTCACCAAGCGGCCGGCGTAGAGTCCCCGCCGGCGGCGGGGACTCCGACGCGGACTAGGCTGCGGCGGCGGGGGCCGGCGCGCCGAACTTCACGAGGTTCAGCGTGACCCCGGCGAGCACGAATGAGACCAGCAGATAGCCGGCGTTGAGCTCCAGCAGCTGCAGGCTCATGCCCATGTAGATGTACTCCAGCGCCGAGGTCGTCAGGCTGAAGAAGAACCAGGCCGCCACCGAGGTCGTGACGGCCGCGCCGAGCGTGACCGCGCCGACCTTGTTGATCAGCCAAGACAGCCCGGTCACGCAGACGAGGGTGTTCACAGCGCCAAGCGCCATGAGCATGTTCGAGCCGCCGGACATGTCTCCGGTCTTGCCCATGGCCGCGATCCAGGCTTTCCCGAAGACCGGCCCGAACCATAGGAAGCCCAGGACTTGCAGCAATACCGCGGCGATGACCACGGCGATCCAGTTGACGCCCTTCAACATTGCGTTTCCTCCCCGAATGAGACGGCGTTCTACTCTTGACGACTCAAGGGCTGCCGCCTTCGCCCTGGGCGGAAGGTCGCGCCGATAACGCGGGTTGGCGAGAAAATATTGCGCGAACCTCCGGCCTGGCGGGTGGAAAGCACCGGGCCGGCCGGCGGTCGGCGCAGACCTTGGGCGTGCGGCGGCGCATTTACCCGCCCCCGGAAACATGGCACGGCGCGGCGATGCCGGACCTCGTCCCAGAGCTGCATGAAGGAGGCGACGCGCACGTCCAGGCGGGACGCTTCGAGGACGCTCTGGCCGCTTATCGGGCCGCGGTCGCGCTGGAGCCGGCCAGCGCGCCGCTGCACTACAACATCGGCAACATGCTCAGGCTGCTGCGGCGTTTCGAGGAGGCGATCGCCAGCTACGGCGAGGCCATTGCGCTGCGGCCCGACTTCGCCATGGCGCACCACAACCGCGCCCATTGCCGGCTGCAGATCGGCGCCCTGGCCGAAGGCTTCGGGGAATACGAGTGGCGCAAGGCCTGCCCTACCTTCGACGATCCGCGCTACGCCTTGCCCGACCAATGGGCCGGGCAGGACCTCGCCGGCAAGACGCTGTTCATCTATCCCGAACTGTTCATGGGCGATCTGATCCAGTTCTGCCGCTACGCCCTGATGGCCGAACGGCTGGGGGCCAAGGTGCGGCTGGGGGCGCCCGCCGCGATGCACGCGCTGCTGCGGACCCTCAGCCGCGGCGTCGAGCTGCTGCCGGACGACGCCAGTCCCGAGGTCGACGGCTACCGCTGCGCCCTGATGAGCCTGCCGGCCCTCTTCGGCACGACGCTCGAGACCGTCCCCTGGGCGCCGGCCTATCTCCGCGCCGAGCCGGCGCGCGTCGAGCGCTGGCGGTCGCGGATCGGCGAGGGGGGATTCAAGATCGGCGTGGCCTGGCAGGGCAGCATTCAGCCGCACGCCCTGCCGCTGCAGCGATCCTACCCGCTGGCCGCCCTGGACGAGATTTCCCGGCTGCCCGGCGTACGCCTGATCAGCCTGCAGAAGCAGAACGGCCTCGACCAGCTGGCGAACCTGCCGCCCGGCATGGCCGTGGAGACGCTGGGCGAGGACTTCGATCCGGGCCCGGACCTGTTCCTCGACACGGCGGCGGCGATGATGGGCTGCGACCTCTTCATCACGCCGGATACCAGCGTCGCCCATCTGGCCGGCGCGCTGGGGGTCCCGACCTGGGTGGCGTTGCCCTGGCTGGCCGACTGGCGCTGGCTGAACGATCGCCGGGGCAGCCCGTGGTACCCGTCGCTGCGGCTCTTCCGGCAGCAAAGGCGCGGCGAGTGGGGCGAGGTGTTCGCCGAGATGGCCGCGAGGCTCCGGGCGCTGGGCTGAACCGCCGCCCGCCGGAAAATAGCTGCGGGCGCTTTTGAGAAGCGGCGGCTTCAGCCTATATGCCCGGCTTCCGCTTTTCGCCGCGCCAAGGCCCAAGTTCTCCTATGTCCCGCATCCTCATCACCTCGGCTCTGCCCTACATCAACGGGATCAAGCACCTGGGGACGCTGGCGGGCTCGATGCTGCCGGCCGATGTCTATGCGCGCTTCCAGCGCTCGCGGGGGAACGAGACCCTCTATATCTGCGCGACCGACGAGCACGGCACGCCCACCGAGCTGGCCGCCGCCGAGGCCGGCGTCGCGCCGGCCGACTACTGCGCCGACATGCACCGCGTCCAGTACGACCTCGGCCGCCGGTTCGGCCTGTCGTGGGACCACTTCGGCCGCTCGTCCTCGCCGCAGAACCACCGCCTGACCCAGCGCTTCGCCCAGACCCTTTGGGAGTCGGGCTTCATCGAGGAGCGGGTGACCCAGCAGGTCTATTCCCTGGCCGACAAGCGCTTCCTGCCCGACCGCTACGTGATCGGGACCTGCCCGCACTGCGGCTACACCGCCGCGCGCGGCGACCAGTGCGAGAACTGCACCCGCGTGCTCGATCCCGCCGACCTGATCGAGCCGCGCTCGGCGATCTCCGGCTCGACCGACATCGAGATCCGCCCGTCGAAGCACCTGTTCCTGCGCCAGAGCCTGTTCGCCCCCAAGCTGCGCGAATGGATCGAGGCGAAGAAGGGCGACTGGCCGCTGCTGGTCACTTCCATCGCGCTCAAGTGGCTGGACGAGGGGTTGCAGGATCGCGGCATCACCCGCGACCTCGCCTGGGGCGTGCCGGTCAACGCCATGGAATGGGGTGCGAACCCGGATGGCGTGCTGCCGGACGCCGCCGGCCTGGCGGAGAAGGTGTTCTACGTCTGGTTCGACGCGCCCATCGAATATATCGCCGCCACCTGGGAGTGGGCCGACGCGGTCGCCGCCGAAGCCGGCCGGCAGCCGAAGGACGCCGACTGGGAGCGCTGGTGGCGGCTGCCGCAGGCGGCCGACGTCACCTATGTGGAGTTCATGGGCAAGGACAACGTGCCCTTCCACACCGTGGGCTTTCCCTGCACCTTGATCGGCAGCAATGAGCGCCGCGACGCCGACGGCCGCTGGGGCGTCACCAACAACAGCCCCTGGAAGCTGGTCGACGAGCTCAAGGGCTTCAACTGGCTCGACTACTATGGCGGCCGGTTCTCCACCTCGCAGGGCCGCGGGGTGTTCATGGACCACGCCCTGGAGCTGCTGCCCGCCGACTACTGGCGCTGGTGGATCGTGGCCAATGTCCCGGAAACCTCCGATAGCAGCTTCGTCTGGGAGCAGTTCCAGGCGCAGGTGAACGCCGACCTCGCCGACGTGTTGGGCAACTTCGTCAACCGCATCCTGAAGTTCACCGAGACGCGGTTCGACGGCGCCGTTCCGGCAGGTGGGCTCGACGGTCCGCTGGAGGCCAAGCTGAAGGCCGACGTGGCGGCCAAGCTCACCGAACTCACCCAGCACATGGAGGCCCGCGAGTTCCGCAAGTCGGCGACGGCGCTGCGCCAGCTGTGGGTGCTCGGCAACCAGTACCTGACCGAGGCGGCGCCCTGGACGGCGATGAAGATCGATCCGGCGCGCGCGGCCGTGGCGGTCCGCACCGGCCTCAACCTCGTGGCCCTGTTCGCCAAGGTCGCCGAGCCCTTCATCCCGTTCACGGCCGACATCATCGCCCGCTCGGTGGGCGAGAGCGTCCCGGGCCAGTGGCCGGAGCCCGCCAGGGCGCTCGACATCCTTGAGCCTGGCCGCCCGGTGAAGGCGCCCGAGGTGCTGTTCCGCAAGATCGAGGACGCCCAGGTGGCCGACTGGATCGCCCGCTTCGGCGGGGCCGAGGCGGTGGCCGAGCCCGCCTGAGCGGCTACTTCCGCTTCGCCGCTTCCTGCGGGCTGATGTCCAGCGGGCCGGGCATGACGTTGTTGTAAGTCGCCGTGTGGCCGGTCGCGACGGCGACGTTGCGTGTACCCTCCCAGATCATGTGGCCCGCCACATAGATCACGATCGCCAGGCCGAGGTAGCCGATCCAGCGGAAGCGATGCAGCAGGCGTGCGATCCAGCTGGCGGCCACCCCCATCAGGGTAATGGAGAGCAGCAGGCCGCCGATCAGCACCATCGGGTGCTCGCGGGCCGCCCCGGCGACGGCCAGGACATTGTCCAGCGACATGGTGAGATCTGCGGCCAGGATCTGCACCAGCGCCTGGGCCATGGTCCGGGGCTTGGCGTGGTGCGGCGCAGCCGTCTGGCCCTCGACGCCCTCGAGGACAGCCTCGCCCTCGGCCTCCTCGGCGCGGCCTTCTGCGCGCAGCTGGCGCCACATCTTCCAGCAGACCCACAGCAGCAGGAAGCCGCCCGCCAGCGTCAGCCCGACCAGTTTCAGGAGCTGGGTGGCGACCAGGGCCAGGCCGATCAGCATCACCACGGCCGCGGCCAGGCCGAGCGCGATCGCCCGCCGGCGCTGGGCCTGCGGCAGGCCCGCGGCGACCAGACCCACGGCGACGGCGTTGTCACCCGCCAGGGCCACGTCGATCAGCACCACCTGGAAGAAGGCGGTGACGGCGCCGGCGTCGATCATCGAAGAGAGGGACATGCCTTCGGGCTACCGCGTCCGGGCCGCTTCATAAAGCGCCACCGCGGCGGCGGCGGAGACATTCAGGCTCTCGAAGCCGCCGGGCATGGGAATTTTCGCCAGTTCGTCGCAGTGCTCGCCGACCAGTCGCCGCAAGCCTTCGCCTTCGGAGCCCAGCACCAGAACGGTCGGCCGGGCGTCCAGCACCGCCGCCAGCGGCTGCTCCGCCTCGCCGCTCAGGCCGATCGTGCGCCAGCCGGATTCGGACAGCTCCTCAAGGGCGCGCGAAAGATTGACCACCCGGGCCACGGGCACCCGTTCCAGCGCGCCGGCGGCGGCCTTGGCGAGCGCGCCGGTGAAACGCGGCGCATGACGGTCCTGCAGGATCACGCCCTGGGCGCCGAACGCCGCGGCCGAGCGCAGGATGGCGCCCACGTTCTGCGGATCGGTCACCTGGTCGAGCATCAGCACCACCGCGCCCGGCCCGCCGGCGAAGTCCTCCAGCCCGACGGTCTCCAGCGGACCGGCCCGCATGGCCACGCCCTGGTGGCTGGCGCCCTGCGGCAGGGTCCGCGCGATCAGGTTGTTGTCGGCGATCTCGAGGAGCTTCGAGCGGCCGAACGCGGCCTCGATCTGGCGTGCGCGCTCCGGCGTCGCCAGCAACCGCACCGGTGGCTCGCGCCGGGGATTTCCGAGCGCCGCCTCGACCGCGTGCCAGCCCCAGATCCAGTCGTCGGAGGGGGTCTCGGGACGCCGCGCGAACCGCCCGTGACCTGGGGCTTTTTGGGGGCCTTTTCCGCCTCGCCGGGCGTCGTTGCGTTCGAAGGTCGAGGCCACTATAAGACGCGCTCCAAATTGGGGCCCCGGACGGGCCTTCCCCGATCAGGACCATGCGTTCGGCGGCCTTTAAGCCCTTTCGCATCCTGCGGCGGAAGTCTTTTGTTCGAGGCCCCGATCGAGCTCCGCGCGCGAGGGGGAATGTCCCGAGTGGCAAAGGGGGCGGACTGTAAATCCGCTGGCGTACGCCTTCGCAGGTTCGAGTCCTGCTTCCCCCACCACGCGCCGGTTCATGAGGAGGCCGGTTTACGAGAAGACGGGGCGACCCCGCTCTAAGCTCGGCGGGTATAGCACAATGGTAGTGCAGCAGCCTTCCAAGCTGAATATGCGGGTTCGATTCCCGCTACCCGCTCCAGCTTCCTCATCCACCAATTGAAACAACGCCGGCAGGATCCCGATGGCCAAGGAAAAGTTCGAACGCAACAAGCCGCACTGCAACATCGGCACGATTGGTCACGTTGACCATGGCAAGACGACGCTGACGGCGGCGATCACCATGACGCTGGCCAAGGTCGGCGGGGCCAAGGCGATGGCCTAT
>NZ_DASZBG010000087.1:0-44318 GCF_035944335.1 Phenylobacterium sp.
TCGTCTTCGGTGAAGCCCATGATGTGGAAGCCGGCGTCCACGTGGATCACTTCGCCCGTGGTGGAGAGGCCGAGATCGGAGACCAGCCACAGGGCCGCGCCGGCGACGCCCTCCATGGAGGTGTCCGCCTGCATGGCCGAGAGCGAGCGGCCCTTGGCCAGCATCGAGCGGCCTCCGGAAATCCCCGCCAGCGACAGGGTCCGCATGGCGCCCGGCGACAGCGCATTCACCCGGATGCCCTTCGGCCCCAGGTCGCGGGCGGCATAGCGCACGGCGGCCTCCAGGGCGGCCTTGGCGACGCCCATGGTGTTGTAGTTCGGGATGGCGCGCTCGGAGCCCATGTAGGTCAGGGTGAGGATCGAGCCGCCGTTCGGCATCAGCGCCGCCGCGCGCCGCGCGCAGTCCACGAAGCTGAAGGCCGAGATGTTCATCGCCATCAGGAAGCCGTCGCGCGTGGTGTTCTCCACGAACGAGCCCTTCAGCTCATTGCGGTCGGCGAAGGCGATGGCGTGGACGAAGAAGTCGATGGCGCCGAAGGCCTCCTCGACGCCGGAGAACGCCGCGTCCATCGAGGCGTCGTCGGTGACGTCCACCGGCAGAACGGTCTTCACGCCGGCGCCCTCGGCCAAGGGACCGATGCGCCGCTCCATGCCGGGCAGGTGGAGGAAGGCCATCTCGGCGCCTTGGGCGGCCAGCTGCGAGGCGATGCCCCAGGCGATCGACTGGTGGTTCGCGATGCCGGTGACGACGCCGCGCTTGCCCTTCATCAGCTCGCCCTTGGGCATCTGGTAGTCCTCGGCCACGGGGCGTCTCCATCATATGGGTGGTTTGGCCGGGTTGTGGACGGGCGGCCCGGCTTAGGCAAGCCTTAGGCGACCCATAGGTCTGGGCGACGCCCGGTGGTATCCGAACGGGAACCCATGGCCGAGATTCCCTATCTCCTGCGCCCAAGACCCGCGCGATTGCTGGCCGGCATTCGTCGGCGGCTGCGGGTCAGCGAGCTGTGGCTGATCGTGCTGTCGGTCGGCGTGGGCGCGGCCGCCGGCGTGCTGGCCGTGCTCCAGGTCCGCATCGCCCACACCCTGCAGATGCTGCTCTACCACATCGACTTCGAGGAACACCTGAGCGCCTCGGCGCGCATCTCGCCCCTGCAGGCCATGTGGCTGCCGCTCGGCGGCGTCGCGCTGGCGATCGTCAGCTGGCTGGTCCGGCGGCGGCGCACCGCGCCCCTCGTCGACGTGGTCGAGGCCAACGCCCTGCACGGCGGCGTGCTGCCGCTCTCCGACAGCGCCATCGTCTGCGCCCAGACCCTGATCTCCAATGGGGTCGGCGGCTCGGTGGGCCTGGAGGCGGCCTACGCCCAGGCGGGCGGGGCGGCCGCGTCCTTCGTCGGCCGCCGGCTGAAGCTCCGCCGCCACGACATGCGGGTGCTGGTGGGCGCCGGCGCGGGCGCGGCCATCGGAGCCGCGTTCGGGGCGCCGCTGACCGGCGCCTTCTACGCCTTCGAGATCGTCATCGGCTCCTACACCCCCTCGGCCATCGCGCCGGTGGCCGCCGCCTGTCTGGCGAGCGTGGTCTCCTCCCAGGCCTTGGGGGGGATTCCCTATTCCATCGACCTGCACGCCGAGCGCGCGCCGGACGTGGTGGCCTATCTGCTCTACGGCGTCCTGGGCCTGATCTGCGCCCTGATCGGCGTGGCGATCATGCACCTGACCGCGCGCGTCGAGCAGGGCGCGCGGGCGCTGCCGGGTGCGGCCTTCACCCGGCCAATCCTCGGCGGCCTGCTGCTCGCCGCCTTCGCGCTGTGGACGCCGCAGACCATGTCGGCCGGCCACGGCGCCCTGCACCTCGACCTGGCGCTGGGCGGGGCGACGCTCACCTTCCTGGCGACCGTGTTCGTGCTGAAGACCCTGGCCTCGGTGACGGCGCTCGGCTTCGGCTGGCGCGGCGGCCTGTTCTTCGCCTCGCTGTTCCTGGGCACCCTGGTTGGCCAGATCTACGCCCGGCTGATCGCCTACATCCCGATCCCGACGGAGCTGTCGGCCCAGAACGCGGCGCTGGTCGGCATGGGGGCGCTGGCGGTGTCGGTGGTCGGCGGCCCGCTGACCATGAGCTTCCTGGTGCTGGAGGCGACGCGCGACTTCGGCGTGGCCGCCGCGACGCTGGCCGCGGCGCTGATCGCCTCGACCGTGGTGCGCGAGCGGTTCGGCTATTCCTTCTCCACCTGGCGGCTGCACCTGCGCGGCGAGACCATCCGCTCGGCCCGCGACATCGGCTGGATGCGCACCCTCACCGCCGGCCGCATGATGCGGCAGGACACCGGGACCTTTGCGGCCGGCGGCACGGTCGCCGAATTTCGCGCGCGCTATCCGCTGGGCTCGACGACGCGGGTGGTGCTGCTGGACGGCACCGGGCGCTATGTCGGCATCGTGCTGACGCCGGCCGCCTTCGCCGACGACATGGCGCCGGAAGCCCCCATCGCCGACCTCGCCGTCTGCCGCGACGCAACGCTCTCGCCCGACCAGGATATCGCCGCGGTGATGCGCGCCTTCGAGGTGGCGGAGGCCGACGATCTGGCGGTTGTCGACGAGGAGGGGCGGCTGCTGGGGCTGGTGGGCGAGGCCTATGTCACCCGCCGCTACGCCACCGAGCTGGAACGCCAGCACCTCGACCTCTACGGCGAGGCCAGGATCTAGGAGCCCCTTGCCTCCCCTTCATGGGGAGGGAAAACCTACACCCGGCTCATCACGAGGCAGCCGTTCGTGCCTCCAAAACCAAACGAATTGGACATCGCCGTTTCGATCTGGCGGTCGGCGCGCTCGCGCAGGATCGGCAGGTCGGCGAAGGCCGGGTCGAGGGTGTCGATGTGGGCGCTCTCGGCGACGAAGCCATTGTTCAGCATCAGCAGGCAGTAGATCGCCTCCTGCGCGCCCGCCGCCCCCAGGCTGTGGCCGGTCAGGGACTTGGTCGACGAGATCATCGGCGGCGCCGGGCCGAACACCGCGCGCACCGCCTCCATCTCCTTGGTGTCGCCCACCGGCGTCGAGGTGCCGTGGGTGTTGAGATAGTCGATCTTGCGGCCATCGGCGGGCATGGCGAGCTTCATGCAGCGCGTCGCGCCCTCGCCGGACGGCGCCACCATGTCGAAGCCGTCGGAATTGGCCGCATAGCCCACGATCTCGCCATAGATCTTCGCGCCGCGCGCCTTGGCGTGCTCGTACTCTTCCAGCACGACGATCCCGGCCCCGCCGGCGATGACGAAGCCGTCGCGGTCGACGTCATAGGCCCGCGACGCGACCGCCGGCCGGTCGTTGAAGTTGCTCGACATGGCGCCCATGGCGTCGAACAGCACCGAGAGCGTCCAGTCGAGCTCCTCCGTGCCGCCGGCGAACACCACGTCCTGCTTGCCCATGGCGATCTGCTCGTAGCCGACCCCGATGCAGTGGGTGGAGGTGGCGCAGGCCGAGGAGATCGAGAAGTTGAGCCCGCGGATCTTGAACCAGGTGGCGAGCGTCGCCGAGGGGCCCGAACTCATCGCCTTGGGCACCGCGAAGGGGCCGACGCGCTTGGGCCCCTTGGTGCGGGCGGTCTCGGCGGCCTCGACGATGGTACGGGTCGAGGCGCCGCCCGATCCGACGATCAGGCCGGTCCGCTCGTTCGAGACCTCGGCCTCATCCAGGCCGGAATCCGCGATCGCCTGCTCCATCGCGATATGCGCAAAGCCGGTGCCTTGCGCCAGGAAGCGCAGGGCGCGGCGGTCGATCATCGACTCCCAGTCGATCTGCGGCGCGGCATGCACCTGGCTGCGGAAGCCCAGCTCGGCATATTCCGGCGCGGCGACGATCCCGGATTTCGCCTCCCGCAACGATGCCAGGACCTCATTGGCGTTGTTGCCGATGGAGGAGACGACCCCGATCCCGGACACCACCACGCGGCGCATGTCTTAGCTCTCCACCACGCTCTTGAGGCCGACGCGCAGGTCCTCGGCCCAATAGAAAGGCTCGCCGTCGGCCTCCAACACGCCGTCGCCGATGCCCAGCACAAGGCGCCTATTGATAACCCGCTTCATGTCGATCTTGTAGGTGACCTTTTTCTTGTCGGGCGTCACCTCGCCGGCAAACTTCACCGATCCGCAGCCGAGCGCGCGGCCGCGGCCCTTGCCGCCGATCCAGCCCAGGTAGAAGCCGACCAGCTGCCAGAGCGCATCGAGGCCGAGGCTGCCGGGCATCACCGGGTCCTTCAGGAAATGGCAGGCGAAGAACCAGAGGTCCGGATTGATATCGAACTCGGCCTCGATATAGCCGAGCCCGTGCTTGCCGCCGGTGTCGTCGATATGGGTGATGCGGTCGAACAGCAGCATCGGCGGGGCCGGCAACTGGGCGTTGCCCTCGCCGAACATCTCGCCGCGCGCGCAGATCATCAGCTCTTCGAAGCTGTACTGGTTCTTGGCCTTGATCGGGCTCATCTCGATTCCGTCCCTTGAGGGCGCCGAGCAAAAGTGGTCCCACTTTTGCGCTCGCGGCGCTCTCAAAAACCTCAACCTAAGAGCCCGATTCAGCCGTCAGGCGATTGCCTGATGGCATCGGGCTCTTGAGGGCGTGAGCCCCTACCACGAGGCGGACTTTGGCCTCAACGACATTGCGGCGCTTGAGCCGTGCCCCAGAGGTCGCCCTCGTGGGCCCAGCCCGACACGCCATCGACGCGGACCCGGCACCAGCCCTTCTCGCACTTGTCCAACGTCGCCAGGGCTCGCGGGTTCAGGAAGGCCGCCGCGCGGGCGTCCGGGCGCGGCCGCCTCAGCAGGGTGACCCGCTCCTCCTTGGTGTTCATCACGGTGCGGCGGCCGTCGGTCGTGCGCTTGTGCACCCAGACCAGGCTGCCCTCGGGATCGCAGACCCGGCGCCACTCCGACGTCTCGGCCACCACCTGCACCGGCAGGCCCTTGACCTTGTACACCCACAACAGCCGGTGATCGTCGCCGGGGCCGGCGCGGGCGTTCACCCGGTCGAACTTCAGCGAGACATAGCGCGGCACGGGCAATCCGGACGGCGTCTGGCGCTCGGCCGCGCCCGATGCATCCACGAGCAGCAACAGCGCCAGACCTGCGCCTGCAAACCATGCGAGCCGCTTCAATGCCATCGTGCGTCGTCGAGCCTCGCCTTGGCCGTCCCTTACCCCTTTGCTAGAGGTGGTCGGCTACAGCCTCAAGCGCCGATCCGGCGCTCGAGCCACACGTCCTGTCCCCAAAGGCCTCTCCCGTCGCGAAATGGCAGCCCGCAAGCCGAAAGTCATCGTCACGCGCAAGCTCCCCGACCCGGTGGAGACCCGGATGCGCGAGCTGTTCGATGCGGAGCTGAACCTCCGCGACGGGCCGATGACCCGCGCCGAGCTGGAAGACGCGGTGGGCCGCGCCGACGTCCTGGCGCCCACCATCACCGACAAGATCGACGCCGCCCTGATCGCCAAGGCGGGCGAGCGGCTGAAGCTGATCGCCAACTTCGGGGCGGGCGTGGACCACATCGACGTGGCCGCCGCCAATGCCCGCGGCATCGCGGTCACCAACACCCCTGGCGTGCTCACCGAGGACACCGCCGACCTGACCATGGCCCTGATCATGGCCGTGGCGCGCCGGATCGTGGAGGGGGTGAAGGCGGTCGAAAGCGGCGAGTTCGTCGGCTGGACGCCCACCTGGATGATGGGCCGGCGCGTCACCGGCAAGCGGCTGGGGATTATCGGCATGGGCCGCATCGGCCAGGCGGTGGCCCGCCGGGCGCGGGCCTTTGGCCTGCAGATCCACTACCACAACCGCAAGCCCGTCTCCTCGCGCATCGCCGAGGAGCTGGAGGCGACCTACTGGGAAAGCCTCGACCAGATGCTGGCGCGGGCGGACATCATCACCGTCCACTCGCCCCATACGCCGGCCACCTATCACCTGCTCTCGGCGCGCCGGCTCAAGCTGCTGCAGCCGCACGCCATCCTGATCAACACCGCCCGCGGCGAGATCATCGACGAACAGGCCCTGGCCGATCTGCTGGAAAAGGGCGCCATCGCCGGCGCCGGCCTCGACGTTTTCGAGTTCGAGCCGGCCATCAACCCCAAGCTCCTGAAGCTGCCCAACGCCGTCATCCTGCCCCACATGGGCTCGGCCACCATCGAGGGCCGCATCGACATGGGCGAGAAGGTGATCATCAACATCCGCACCTGGATGGACGGCCACAAGCCCCCGGACCGCGTGCTGCCGCAGATGCTCTAGGCCCGCGTCGGGTCGGGAGCGCGGAGCGCGACGACCGCGGGCCAGGCAAAAATCATTCCACCACCCGAACCAGGCAAAATCCGTCCCAGCCCTTGGAGCCCACCGTCTGCACCGCCGTGGCGGTCACCCGCGGCTCGGCGGCGATCAGGGCGTTCATGCGCCGGATGCCCTCGACGTTGGGATCGCCGTCAGCCTTCAGCACCGCGCCGGCGCGGACCACATTGTCGACCACGATCACCGTGCCCGGCCGGCTGAGCGCCAGCGCGCCGGTGAAATAGTCCGGGTTCGAGGCCTTGTCGGCGTCGATGAACACGAAATCGAATGGCCCGGTGAGGCCCGGGAGGAGGTCGACGCCACGCCCGACCCTGACCTCGACGCGATCGGCCAGCCCGGCGCGTTCGATGTTCCGCCGCGCCACCTCGGCGTGCTTGGGGTCGTATTCGAGCGTGACCAGCTCGCCGTCCGGCGGCAGAGCGCGGGCCAGCCAGATGGTCGAATAGCCGCCGAGCGTGCCGATCTCGAGGATCCGCCGGGCGCCGACCATCTGCGCCAGGATCATCAGCAGCTTGCCCTGGTTGGGCGCCACATTGATCGCCGGCAATCCGGCCGCGCGGCTGTCGGCCAGGGCCTGGTCCAGCACCTCGTCGCGGTCCAGCAGGGCCTCGACGAGGTATTCATCGACCCGGGTGAAGTCGTCCTGGTTCACGCGAGGTCTCCTGTGAGCGGGCGTTCGCCGAGGTCTTCGAAGAACCTCAGCAGATAACCGTCCGGGTCGGCGACCACGAACTGCCGGTTGCCAAGCTCGACGTGGCCGGCGCGATACCATCGGGTCTCCAGCGGGATCAGCGGCAGGCGTCCGGCGGCGGCCAGGCTGGCCAGCAGCCCCGGCGCGTCCGCGACCCGAATCTGCAGGTTCATGCCCCGCCCGAACGGCGGCTCCAGGGCCGCAGTGCGAAACCGGCGGCCCGGACCCTGCGCCGTCTCCAGCATCAGCTCCGCGCCGTCGCGCTCCAGGTAGGCGAAGCCCTCCTCCGGCCGCTGATGGGCGATGCGAAACCCCAAAACCTCCACGTAGAAGGCGAGGGAGCGGTCGAGGTCGCGGACATCCAGCTCGGGAACCAAGGGGGCGGTCACCGGGACCCTCCGCAGACGGGGCATTCCGGGTCGGCGCCCACCCGCACGGTGCGGCTCTCGGCGGAAAGCGCGTCGTAGATCATCAGCCGGCCGGTCAGCGGCTCGCCGGCCCCGGTCAGGAGCTTGATCGCCTCCAGGGCCATCATCGAGCCGATCACCCCGGCCAGCGCCCCCACCACGCCCACCGCCGAACAGGTCTCGGCCTCCGGCGGAACCTCCGGCACCAGGCAGCGATAGCAGGGCCGCCCGGAGAACACCCCCACCTGGCCCGTCCAGCGGCCGATGGCGCCGGTCACCAGCGGCTTGCCGTGGCGAACGCACGCGTCGTTGACGCAGAAGCGGGTGGCGAAATCGTCGGTGCCGTCCAGCACCAGGGCCACGTCGCTGATCAGCTCGTCGGCGGTCGTCTCGTCGAAGGCGCCATGGAAGCCGGCCACGAAGATGTGCGGATTGAGCGCCGCCAGCCGGTCGGCCGCCGCCTCGGGCTTGGGCCGGCCCACATCGTCCTCGGTGTAGATCACCTGCCGCTGCAGGTTGGAGACCTCGACCTGGTCGGGGTCGGCCAGGATCACCGTGCCGACGCCCGCCGCCGCCAGATAGAGCGCCGCCGGCGCCCCCAGCCCGCCGGCGCCGACGATCAGCACGCTGCCGGCCTTCAGCTTCTGCTGGCCCGGTCCGCCCACCTCGCGCAGCACGAGGTGGCGGGCGTAGCGCTCGATCTCCTCGTCGGTGAACACCATCCGGCTTGACCTGTCCTCCAGCCGCGGGAACATCGGCGGCATGTCCATAGCCGCCCCCGCTCGCCATTTCATCTTGGCCCTTAGTGTCGCCGGCGCAACCGCCCTCGCCCACCCGGCCGCCGCGGCCAACGATCCGGCGCCCGTGGTCGCCGCCGAGCGCGCCTTCGCCGCCGACGGCCTGGCGCTCGGGATCAAGGACAGCTTCCTGAAGCATTCGGCGGCCACCGCCATCGTGCTCGATCCGGAGCCGCAGCTCGCCCAGGCGGTCTATGGCGCCGCGCCGGCCAGCAAGACCCGGCTGGCCTGGTGGCCGCTCTGGGCCGGTGTCGCGGCGTCCGGCGACCTCGGTTTCACCACCGGCCCCTACACCGTCAACGACAAGCCCGGCGCCTGGTACTTCACCGTCTGGGCGAAACAGCCGGACGGCGGCTGGAAGTGGCTGTTCGACGGCGGGGCGCCCAGCGACACGGCCGGCGCCGCGGGCCAGGGCTCGGCCGTCGCCTACGCCCGGCCCTCGGCCCGCCGGGCCGGATCGCCCGCCAAGGCGATGGCGCAGGTGAGCCGCGCCGAGACGAGCCTGGCGCTGGCCGCCCGGTCCGACGCCAAGGGGGCTTACCTCGCCGCCATCGCCGAGGACGGCCGCATCGTCGGCTCCAAGGCGAGGCCCCCGGCCAGCCGCGCGGAGACCGAGATCGAACTCGCCACCCGTCCGCAGGCGATCGCCTTCTCGCCGCTTGGCGGCGAGGCCTCGAACGCCGGCGATCTCGCCTGGACCTACGGCATGGCCCAGTGGACCGCGGACGGGCGCGCGCACAAGGGCCACTATGTCCGTATCTGGCGCAACGACGCGCGGGGCTGGCGCCTGCTGTTCGACGAGTTGCTGCCGAGCCCCGAACCGAAGAGCTAGCCTCGCTCGCGCTTGGCCTGCCAGATCGCGCGCTCCAGGGCGGTGGCGAACTCCGCCCGTTCGCGCGGGCTGAGCGCCACGGCCACGGCGACCTCCTTGCCGGAGAGCGCCAGCTTCAGGCCGACGGTGCGGCCGTCGTCGCGCTCCACCTGAACGCGGGTGAAGGCGGTCGGGCTCTCCCACAGCACGCGCGAGGCCTTGGACGTCTCCTGCACGACGCGCACGTCGCGGGAGGTCACCCGCACCCGCTCTACCCGCTGGGCCGCGTGGAAGCTCACCAGGAAGGCGACGATCACCGCCAGCAGGTCCGCGCCCAGGAAGATCGGCACGAAGGTCGCGCCCATGGCCACGAACACCGCCGCGCTGGCGCAATTGGCCGCCGTCACCACGGCGATCAGCACGATGAACCCCCGCTCCGACAGCGAGCGGTTCGGCCGGATCTCGGCGTCCATGTAGATGGGATCGCTCATCGCGGGCGGAGGATAGGCCCAGCGGCGCTTCCGCTCCACTCCAACCTTGGGCTAGGACGCGTCATGGCCAAGCCCGCCAAACGCAAGCCGCCCCGCCGCAAGCCCCTGGCGCCCGCCGAACAGGCGCGCATCGCGGAAATCTTCGCGCGCTTCGAGGCGGCCGAAAGCGATCCGCGCACCGAGCTCAACTACCAGAGCCCCTTCACCCTGGTGGTGGCCGTGGCGCTCTCGGCCCAGGCGACCGACGTCTCGGTGAACAAGGCGACCGCCAGGTTGTTCGAGGTCGCCGACACGCCGCAAGAGATGCTGGCGTTGGGTGAAGCCGGCCTGAAGCCGTTCATCGCCTCCATCGGCCTCTACAACACCAAGGCGAAGAACGTCATCGCGCTGTCCCGTATCCTCATCGAGCAGTACGCCGGCGAGGTCCCGCTGGAGCGAGACAAGCTGCAGGCCCTGCCTGGCGTCGGGCGCAAGACGGCCTCGGTGGTGCTGAACGAACTTCGTATCGAGCCGGCCATCGCCGTCGACACCCACGTGTTCCGCGTGGCCCATCGCCTCGGCCTCTCCGGCGGCAAGACCCCCGACCAGGTCGAGGCCGACCTGATGGCCATCGTCCCCGACCCCCTGAAGACCCGCGCCCACCACTGGCTGATCCTGCATGGCCGCTACACCTGCGTCGCGCGGCGGCCGAAGTGCGAGGACTGCCCGGTCGCCGACCTCTGCCCGAGCCGGCATCTGTTCGTGGGGCGCTGACAAACCCGCGCAATCCCGCTAAGCCCCGCCCCGTCCTCCCCTCCGAGAAAGCCCTGCAATGCCCGAGCTCTATGACGTGGCCGCGATCGGCAACGCCATCGTCGATGTGATCGCCCCGGCGACCGACGACTTCCTCTCCGGCCAGGGCCTGACCAAGGGCGCCATGATGCTGGTCGACGCCGAGCAGAGCGCGGCGCTCTATTCGAAGATGGCGGCCGGCGTCGAGACCTCCGGCGGCTCGGCGGCCAACACCGTCGCGGGCCTGGCGAGCTTCGGCGGCAAGGGCGCCTTCCTGGGCAAGGTCGCCAACGACCAGCTGGGCGCGGTCTTCGCCCACGACATGCGCGCCATCGGCGCCCACTTCGACAATCCGCCGCTGGACGGCGGGCCCTCGACAGCCGTCTCGATGATCAATGTCACCCCCGATGGCCAGCGGACCATGTGCACCTATCTGGGCGCCTCGGTGATGTTCACCGACTACGACGTCGATCCCGACGTGGTGGAAGGGGCGAAGATCGCCTACCTCGAGGGCTATCTGTTCGACGCCGAGGCCGCCCGGCGCGCCTTCGCCAAGACCGCGGCCCTGGCCCACGGCGCGGACCGGATGATCGCGCTGACGCTCTCCGACGGCTTCGTGGTGGAGCGCCATCGCGCCGGCCTGCTGGGCTTCATCGAGAGCCAGGTGGACCTGCTGTTCGCCAATGAGACCGAGGTCGCCGCGCTGTTCGAGACCGACGACTTCGACGACGCGATCGAGGCGCTTCGCCAGCGCGTGACGCTCGCCGCTGTCACCCGCGGGGCCCAGGGCTCGGTGATCCTGACGCGGGGCGAGCGCCTGACCGTCGCCGCCGAGCCCGTGGAAAAAGTCGTGGACACGACCGGCGCGGGCGACCAATACGCGGCCGGGTTCATGTTCGGCCTGGCGCGGGGGCGGCCGCTGCAGCAATGCGGCAAGCTCGGATCGCTGGCGGCGGCCGAGGTGATCTCGCACTACGGACCGCGGCCGCAGGTTTCGCTAAAGGACCTGGCGGCTTCGAAAGGGTACTGACGATGTCCCGCACGGCGGAGGTCGCCCGCGACACCAAGGAGACGAAGATCCGCGTGGTCGTGGATCTCGACGGGACCGGCGTGTCCGAGATCTCCACGGGCATCGGCTTCTACGACCACATGCTGGAGAGCTTCGCCCGGCACGGCGGCATCGACCTGAAGGTCGAGACCAAGGGCGATCTGCACATCGACATGCACCACACCGTCGAGGACACCGGCATCGTGCTTGGCCAGGCGGTGAAACAGGCGCTGGACGGCTTCAAGTCCATCCGCCGCTTCGGCCACGCCTACATCCCGATGGACGAGACGCTCACCCGCTGCGCGCTCGACCTGTCGAACCGGCCCTATCTGATCTGGAAGGTCGACTTCAAGACGCCGAAGGTCGGCGACATGGACACCGAGTTGTTCAAGGAGTTCCACCACGCCTTCGCCATGAACGCCGGCGCCTGCGTGCACCTGGAGACCCTCTACGGCGGCAATTCGCACCACATCGCCGAGAGCGGCTTCAAGGCGCTGGCGCGGGCGCTGCGCCAGGCGGTCGAGCTCGACCCCAAGACCCACGGCCACGCGCCCTCCACCAAGGGCGTCCTCTAGGATCACATCCATGCAGAGGGTCGCCCTGATCGACTACGGGTCGGGCAACTTGCGCTCGGCTGAGAAGGCCCTGGTCCGGGTGGCGCAGGGCCAGGCGGAGATCGTCGTCACCGACGATCCCGAGGCGATCGCGCGCGCCGATCGCGTGGTGCTGCCGGGCGTCGGCGCGTTTGCGGCCTGCATGTCGGCGCTGGAGGCGCGGCGCGGGGTCATCGCGGCCATCACCGAGGCGGTCCAGGGCCGGGGCGCGCCGTTCCTGGGGATCTGCGTCGGGATGCAGCTCCTGGCCACTCGCGGCCTGGAGTTCGGCGAAACCACCGGCCTCGACTGGATCGGCGGCGACGTGAAAAAGCTCGCGCCCGCCGATCCCGCCATCAAGGTCCCGCACATGGGCTGGAACACGCTCGTGGGCGTCACCGACCATCCGCTGTTCGCGCCCCTGCAGAGCGGCGAGGCGGTCTATTTCACCCACTCCTTCGCCATCTTCCCTGAGGACTCCGCCGACGTGAGCGCCTATGTCGAGCACGGCGGCCGCTTCCCCGCGGCGGTTGCGCGCGGCAATGTCGCCGGGGTTCAGTTCCACCCCGAAAAGTCGCAGAAGCCTGGCCTCGCGCTGCTGCAGCGCTTCCTGGAGTGGCGCCCTTGATCCTCTACCCGGCCATCGACCTGAAGGACGGCCAGTGCGTCCGCGTGGTGCGCGGCGACCTGGGCCAGGCGACGGTGTTCAACGCCAGCCCCGCCGACCAGGCGCGCGCCTGGGTGGCCGGCGGCTTCCACTGGCTGCACGTGGTCGACCTGAACGGCGCGGTGCAGGGCGCGGCGGTCAACGCCGCGGCGGTGGAGGCCATCCTGCAGTCCGTCTCGCTGCCAGTGCAGCTGGGGGGCGGCATCCGCACGCTCGCCGACATCGAGCGCTGGATCGAGGCGGGCGTCTCCCGGGTGATCCTCGGCACCGTCGCGGTGCGCGAACCGCAGGTGGTGCGCGACGCCGCCAAGGCCTTTCCCGAACAGATCGCCGTCAGCGTCGACGTGCGGGCCGGCAAGGTCGCGGTGCAGGGCTGGACGGAGGACAGCGACCTGGACGCGATCACCGTGGCCAAACGATTCGAGGACGTGGGCGTCAGCGCGCTGATCATCACCGACATCGACCGCGACGGCACGACGCTCGGCTTCGACGTCGAGGCGTTCGGGGCTATCGCCGACGCCGTGACCATTCCCGTGATCGCCGCCGGCGGCCTGGCCTCGGTGGACGACATCGTCCGGCTGAAGGCCCGCCCCGGCACGCCGATCGCCGGCGCCGTCCTGGGCCGCGCGCTCTACAACGGGGCCATCGTTCCGGCCGAGGCCCTCAAGGTGGCGGCCTAGGGTATGCTTTCCGTCCGCGTCATACCTTGCCTGGACGTGAAGGGCGGGCGCGTGGTCAAGGGCGTGCAGTTTGTCTCCCTGCGCGACGCCGGCGACCCGGTCGAACAGGCGCGGGCCTATGACGCGGCCGGCGCCGACGAGCTGATGTTCCTCGACATCACCGCCAGCCACGAGAACCGCGGGACCATCCTCGAGGTGGTGGCCCGCACCGCCGATGTCTGCTTCATGCCGCTCTCGGTGGGCGGCGGCATCCGTTCGGTGGAGGACGCCAGGCGCCTGCTGCTGGCCGGCGCCGACAAGATCTCCGTCAATACCGCCGCGGTCGAGAACCGCGACCTGATCAGCGCCTGCGCCGACGCCTTCGGCAGCCAGGCGACGGTGGTCGCCATCGACGCCAAGCGCGTCGCCCCAAGAGACCAGGGCGGGGGCTGGCGGGTCTTCACCTACGGGGGGCGCACCGACACCGGCCTCAACGCCGTCGACTACGCCGTCGACGCCGTGGCGCACGGGGCGGGCGAGATCCTGCTCACCTCCATGGACCGTGACGGCGCCAAGACCGGCTACGACCTCGAGCTCCTGAAACAGATCACCTCGGCCGTGACCGTGCCGGTGATCGCCTCCGGCGGCGCCGGCAAGGCCCAGCACATGGTCGATGCGGTACAGCAGGGCGGCGCGGACGCGGTGCTCGCGGCCTCGATCTTCCACTTCGGCGAGGTCTCGATCGCCGAGGTCAAGGCCGCCATGGCCGCGCAGGGCGTCCCCGTGCGCCGGACGGATGGCCAAGAAGGGGGGATCGCCGCATGAGCCGCTTCGCCGAGGTCCTCGAGCGCCTCGCCGCCACCATCGCATCGCGCAGGGGCGCCGAGGCCAAGGCGTCCTACACCGCCCAGCTGCTGGCCGATCCCGCCCGCGCGGCCAAGAAGCTCGGCGAGGAGGCCGTCGAGACGGTCATCGCCGCCCTCGGCTCGGACAAGGACGCGCTCGCCGCCGAAAGCGCCGACCTGATCTACCACTGGCTGGTGGTCCTCGCCGCCGCCGGCGTCAGCCTCGACGACGTCGCCGCCAGGCTGGAGGCCCGCGAAGGAACCTCCGGTCTCGACGAGAAGGCGGGGCGCAAATAACAGCCGTCATCCTCCGGGCGCGCGCCAGCGCGGTCCGGGGGACCCAAGCCGCCTGGGTCAGATCTGCAAATTCAGCTTGGGTCCCCCGCATCTCCCTTCGGTCGAGCGGAGGATGACGATTGTGGGATCAGCTCCGCGGCTTGCGCTTCAGGGCCACGTAGAGCGCGCCTTCGCCGCCATGGCGGCGATGCGCCTCCGAGATCCCCGCCACGATCGGCGAGAGATGCGGCGCGGCCAGCCATTCCGGCGCGCGGCGCTTCAGCACGCCGTCGCCCTGCACGCCCTTGCCGGTGATCACCAGCACCGCGCGATAGCCCTGGTCCCAGGCGCGCCGCAGGAAGCCGTCCAGCACGGCGCGCGCCCGGTCCTGGTCGAGCCCGTGCAGGTCGAGCCGGCCGCCGATCTCCTCGCGTTCCTTGGCGATGCGATGCTTGCGGCGCGGCTCGATGATGCGCGAACCCTCTCCCCCCTGCTGGGAGAGGGCAGGGTGTGGGGGTGGCTTCGCCGGGTTGGGCAGGGTCGCGCCGCGCAGGGATGCCGGCGGCAGATGCTGAGCTGGCGCCCCCACCACCCCCGGCCCTTCCCCGCGAGGGGGAGGGGAGGGCGTCGCCTTCCCCGGCAGCGGATGGACGGTCGCCGCCACCAGGTGCCAGACGCGCAGCTCCTCGGGTTTCAGGGGCCGCTTCATCTGGGCGTCAGCCGGTAGAGCCTCAGGCGATGGTGCACCCGGCCCGCCTCGTCGCCGGCAGCCTCGCCTTCGCCAAGGTAGAGATCGGCGCGCACCGGCCCCCGGATCGCCGCGCCGGTGTCCAGGCTGAGCGCCAGGCGGCGATAGGTCGGCTTGGCGCCCGGCAGCACCGGCCTGTCGGCGTCGATCCAGAGCAGCTCGCCCATGGCGTGGAAGGCGGTGTCGATGGCGATGGCGCGGCCGGCCGGTAGCGGGACGTGGGCCGAGCCCGACGGCGGACGGCCGTCGTCCGGCGCCAGCTTGAAGAAGGCGTAGCGTGGATTGAGCTGCATCACCGCCTGGGCCTGCGGGCCACGGTGGGTCGCCAGCCAGGCGCGGATCGAGTCGGCCGACACCTCGCCCGGCAACAGGCCCTGGCTACGCATTGGGCCGCCGATCGCCAGATAGGGCCGCCCGTTGGTCGCGGCGTAGAGCGCCTTCAGCCGCCGCCCGTCCGGGAATCGCAGCGTCCCCGAGCCCTGCACCTGCAGCAGAAACAACTCCTCGGGCTTCATCCAGGCGAGCGCGTCCGTGGCGGGCCGCGCCTCGATGGCCGTGCGATCGGCATAGGGGCCGGCGTCGGCCAGGTCCGCCGGCTTGGGCCGCACAGGCGCGGTGAACTCGCCCTGCGGCGCGCGGCGCGCCTCGTACTCCGGGGCGAAATAGGCGGTTAGCGTGCCCGACCCCGCCGCGGCGTCCAGGCGGAAATTGTCCTCGAAGAAGCGCCGGGCCTCGGCCTCCGCCAGCGGACCGGCGGCCTTCGCAAGCCCGCAGACCCGCGCCATCTGCGGCTCGGCGGCGACGCCGCAGCTTCCGCGGAACGCCGCCAGGGCGGCGGCGTGGTTCTCCTGCGCCCAGCCGGGCAGGTCGGAAAAGGCGGTTGCGGGAGCGGCCGTCGCCGGGGCGGCCGAGATCAACGCGGCGAACGCCGCCAGCGTCACGGCTCGCAGTGTCACGACGGTCCCTAAGCCTCCGCGGCGTCCACGTGGATCAGGGTCCAGTTGGGGTCGCGGCTCTTAAGATTGCGTTCGAAGGTCCACAGCTCGGCCGTGCGGCGATCGTCCACCGCCTCGCCCTCCGGGCCCTTGGAGCGGGCGCGGAACTCGGCCAGAAAGCGGACGGTCATCCGCGCCAGCTCGCCCGCGGCCAGCTCGGCCTTCTCCAGGTCGGCGCGCGGGCTGTGCAGGAATTCCACCGTCTCCGAGCGGCCCTCGCTCTCGCGCTGGGCGATCGCGGCGTCGAAGCTCGACATCACCGGGGGAGCCAGGAGGTTTTTCAGGGTGGCCCGGTCGCCCTCGGAAAACGCCTTGACGATCATCTGGTAGGCCGACTTGGAGCCGTTCAGGAACTGGCCCACGTCGAAGGCTGGATCACGGGCCTTCACCGCGGCGAGGCCCGACAGCGCCACGCCATCGTCGATCGGCTCCGGCGGGCGCTCCGGCGCACGCACGCCCGGGCGCGCGGCTTCGGTGGCCGGCGTGTCCTCGGGCTGGCGGCCCACCCGGCGGCCCAGCACGGAATAGAGCTGGTACAGCACGATGGCGGCCAGGCCTGCGAAGATGATCAGTTCGAGGACTTGCAACGCGGGATTCCGGCGGTTCGATCTGGAAGTTGGAGCCTATATAGGCCCTGGGAACGCCCCCGTCAGGGGCGACGTTGCATCGGCCAAGGCCGCGTGATAGCCCGGCCGCCCAATAAGGCGCGTTTCTCGCGTGTCTCACCACGGATTTGAAGCCGAACTATGACCGATACCGACGCGGGCCAAGGCGCGCAGCAGAACGGCCAGGGCGCGATCGAGCCCGGCATCCGCATCCTCGCGCAATTCATCCGCGACCTCTCGTTCGAGAACCCGCGCGCGCCGGAATCCCTGCGCGCCGCCGGCGCCGCCCAGCCGCAGATCGAGCTCGGCGTCGAGATGAACGCCCGCAGCCGCGACGACGGCCTCTACGAGGTCGACCTCAAGCTGTCCGCCCAGGCGGGCCGCGACGATGGGACCCTGTTCGTGGTGGAGCTGCTCTACGGCGGCCTGTTCCAGATCGGCGGGGTGGGCCAGGACGACATCGAGCCGGTGCTGCTCATCGAGTGCCCGCGCTACCTGTTTCCCTTCGCCCGGCGGATCATCGCTGACCTGAGCTCGGAGGGCGGCTTCCCGCCCTTCCTGCTCGATCCCATCGACTTCGCCGCCGTCTATGCCGCGCGCAAGGCCGATGCGGCGGCCCAGACGGTCGGCAACGCCTAGTCTTCCGCCTCCACCAGCCCGGTCGGCAGGCCGTCGAGGCTGACCAGGTTCTTCTCCGCGCGATAGGCGGCGAGGTCGCGGTCCGCGGCCTGGGCCCAGTTGTCCAGCGACGGGCGCTCGCCCGCATAGAGGTAGGTCGGCACGCCGTAGCCGCAGGAGGTCTGCAGCATCTCCACGTCCAGCCGCACCATCTGACGCGCGCCGATGGGTTCCTGCCCGCCGAACTGCTCGTCGAGAAGTTGCGCATAATCCCGGCCGCCTCGCGGCAGAACGCACCCGCGCCCGTAAAGCCGCAGGATCAACGGCGGCCCCTCGAAAGCGCAGAACATGAAGGTCAGCCGGCCGTCGGCCTTGAGGTGGGCGGCGGTCTCGTTGCCGCTGCCGGTGCGGTCCAGATAGACCACCGCCGTCTCGTCCAGGACCCGCAGGGCGTCGAGCCCCTTCGGCGACAGGTTGATCTTGGCGTCCTTGGCCGCGGAGGCGACGAAGAAGACGTGCTGCCTCTCGATGAACCGCCTGTGGTCGGGCCCGATCCGGTCGAACCGCGCGGCCACGGCTAGAGCCCGAACCTCGCCCAGAGCTCGTCGGTCTTGAGCTCGTCGCGGATGAAGCTGGCGTGGGCCTCGCGTTCCGCCGGCGTGGACAGCGGCCCCACGGGCCGGGGCCGCGCGCCGTAGGCGTTCTGGGTGGCCACATGGACCATGGTCACCGCCGCCGCCGAGGTCAGCTCGAGCCGCCGCTCGCGGCCGCCCTTCAGTTCAAGATAGACCGCGGCCAGCAGCTTGGCGTCGATCAGGGCGCCGTGTTTCTCCCGCTCGGAGAGCGAGATCTTGAAGCGCTTGCACAGGGCGTCGAGGGAATTGTGCATCCCCGGGAAGCGCCGCTTGGCCAGCGCCAGGGTGTCGACCCAGCGGGTCTCGTGCAGCTCGTCGCGGCTGCAGGTGCGCAGCTCGTGGTTCACGAAGGCGCGGTCGAAGCCCGCGTTGTGCGCCACCAGCGGGGCGTCGCCGACGAACTCCAGGAAGCCCTCGACCACCTCCGGATGCTCGAACCGGGGCTTGCCCTTCAGGAAGGCCGCCGACAGTCCGTGCACCCGCTCGGCCTCGACCGGCATGTCGCGGCAGGGGTCGATATAGACGTGGAAGCTGCGGCCGGTGGGGACGAAGTCTTCGATCTCCAGGCAGGCGATCTCCACCAGGCGGTGACCCATGGTCGGCTCGAAGCCGGTGGTTTCGGTGTCCAGGACGATCTCGCGGGCCATGGTCTTTTCTGGCCCGGTTCGGCGCGGCGCTCAACCTCCCTCAAAGTCGCGCCCCGTGCGGCGCGACTTTGAAAAATGGAAAGTTTCGGGCGCGTCACGCGCCCGGAGCGGCGGCCGGTCGTCGCGCCGGATCGCGCATGGCCGCGACGATCTCGGCGACCTGGGCCCGGGCCGGCTCCAGGCCCCGGCTGGTGTCGACGACGAAGTGCGCGCGGGCCCGCTTCTCGGCGTCGGCGACCTGCTGGGCGAGGATGGCGTCGAGCCGTTCAGGGGTCATGCCGGGCCGCGCGAGCACCCGTTCGCGCTGCATCTCCTGCGGCGCCGTGACCACCACCACGGCGTCCATGTTGGCGTGGCCGCCGGTTTCGAACAGCAGCGGGATGTCGAGCACCACCATGTCGGCGCCGGCCTCCTCCGCCGCCTTGAAGAAATGCCCCCGATCGCGGCCGACCAGCGGATGGACGATGGCGTTCAGCCGTTTCAGCTCGTCCGGCTGGCCCAGCACGCGCTGGCGCAGCGCCTCGCGGTCGATGGCGCCGTCCCGGACCACGCCGGGAAAGGCCTCGCCCACCGGTCCGACCGCCGCCCCACCCACGGAATAGAGGTCGGCGACGGCCGCATCGGCGTCATAGACCGGCACGCCCGCTTCGCGGAACATGGCTGCCGTCGTCGACTTGCCCATGCCGATGGAGCCGGTGAGGCCGATCAGGATCATGCCGCCGCCCCGACCGCCGCCAGCGCCAGCGCCCGGACGTCGATGCCCTCCGGCGGCGGCCGGCCGAAGAAGGCCTCGAACGAGGGCTCCGCCTGGCCGACCAGCATGCCGAGCCCGTCCACCGTGCGGCGACCGAGCGCCTGGGCTTCCTGCAGGAACGGGGTGATGAGCGGCGTGTAGACCATGTCCATGATCACCGCGGTCTCGGGCGTCGCGTCGAGCGGGATCTCCACGCGGCCGCCGTTGATCAGGCCGGCGGAGGTGGCGTTGACCACCGCGGTGGCCCCGGCCAGCGCGCCGCGGGCCTCGTCCAGATGAAAGGATCGGCCGCATTCGCCCAGCGCGCCGGCTACGAACTCCGCCTTGGCGATGGTGCGGTTGACGATCCGCACCTCCGGCGCGCCGGCGGCCTGGAAGGCCGCCGCGGCCCCGCGGGCCGCCCCGCCCGCGCCGATGATCACCACCGGCCCGGCCTTGGGATCGAAGCCCGGCGCCTGCAGGGCGAAGGCGGCCAGCAGGCCGATGCCATCGGTGTTGTCGGCGATGATCGAACCATCGGCCTCGAACAGCAGCAGATTCGCCGCGTCCGCCCGCTTGGCCCTGGGCGTCGCCCGGTCGCTGATCGACAGCGCCGCCTCCTTGAAGGGCAGGGTGACGTTGATGCCCCTCACGGCCCCGCCGCGCAGCCCATGGGCGAAATCGCGGAAGTTGTCGGCTGGCGGGGCGAAGGCCACGTAGACACCGTCGATCCCGGCCGTTTCCAGCCAGGCGTTGTGCAGCAGCGGGCTCAGCGACTGCCAGACCGGCTGGCCGGCGACGCCGGCGACGATGGTCTTGCCGCTGATCTGTCGGCTCATGTGGCGAGCGCTCCGTGCTGACGCAGAAACTCCAGCAGGCCCAGCAAGGGCAGGCCGAGGATAGCGAAATAGTCCCCCTCGATGGCCGAGAACAGCTGTGCGCCGGGGCCTTCCAGCCGATAGCAGCCCACCGAGCCCAGGGCGGCCTCGCCCTCGGTCGCCAGATAGGCCTCCAGGAAGCCGTCGGAGAAGTCGCGCATGGTGAGCGTGGCGCTAGCGAGGTTGCGCCAGACCGCCGCGCCGCCCTGCGCCACGACCACCGCCGAATGCAGCCGGTGCGGCCTGCCGCGCAACAGCTTCAGCCGCGCGCGCGCCGCCTCGAGGGTCTCGACCTTGTCGTAAAGCGCGCCCTCGAACTCCAGCGTCTGGTCGGCGCCGATCACCAGGCCGTTGTGCGCGGCCGACGCCTTTACCGCCTTGGCCTCGGCCAGAGCCTCGGCGATCTTGCGCGGCGACGCGCCCTGAGATTTCAGCGCGGTCTTGGCCGCCTCCTCGTCGAGCCCGGAGTCCACCGCCTGGAACTCGAGGCCGGCGCCGGCCAGCACCGCGCGCCGCGCGCGGCTGGTCGAGGCCAGCACCACCGGCTGGCTCACCCGAGCACCTCCACCTGGCCGTGGCCGCCGTGCAACAGGTTGAGGATCGCTGCGGCGGTTTCCTCCACCGAGCGGCGGGTCACGTCGATCACCGGCCAGCCGTGGCGCTCGTAGAGCCGGCGGGCCTGGACGATCTCGTCGCGCACCGCATCGACGTCGATGTAGCTCGACTCCCGCTCCTCCTTCAGGCTGAGGAGCCGGTTGCGGCGGATCTGGATCAGCCGGTCGGGCGAGACGGTCAGGCCGACGACCAGGGCGCTGTTCAGCTGGAACAGCCGCTCCGGGGGGCTGCGGCCCGGCACCAGCGGCACGTTGGCGGCCCGCACGCCGCGGTGCGCCAGGTAGATGCAGGTGGGCGTCTTCGAGGTCCGCGACACCCCCACAAGCACCACATCGGCGCGGTCGAGATCCTGGCCGCCCTGGCCGTCGTCGTGGCCGATGGCGTAGTTCAGGGCGTCCATGCGGTTGAAATAGTCGTTGTCGAGCCGCAGGTGGGCGCCCACCCGCGTGGTCGTCGAGGCGCCGAGGTAATGCGACAGTGCGCCGACCAGCGGATCGAGCGCGGGGATGCACGGCATGTCCATCCGCCGGCAGCCTTCCTCCAGCGCATGGCGCAGCTTGTCGTCGACGATCGTGTGGATGACGACGCCGGGCGCCTCCTCGATGTCGCCCAGCGCCCGGTCGAGCTGCCGCTGCGAGCGCACCAGGGCGTAGATGTGCTCGATGGGCAGGACGTTGTCGAAGCGCGCGCAGACCGCGCGGGCCATAGCGTTCAAGGTCTCACCGGTGGAATCCGACACCAGATGGACGTGGAAGTAGGTCGCGAGCCGGGGGCTGGAGGCGGAGGGGTTGGCCAAGGCGGTGTCCGAAAAACCTGGGGACAAGTTCTGTGGACCACTCTTAGCGAAGCTGGGCGGGAATGGGGATAGATCGTGCGGTCCGGCGGCCCGGGCGCCTGCGCAAATTAAGACAGGGATAAGACCGGCCGTTTACAGTTCATTAACCCCCAGGCCCGCGGTCGCCGGGTCGTGCAACGCGCCGATTGTCGACACCCTTGACCCGGCCGCCAACCGCCCCCCGATCCTGCGCCGAGAGGTTAACGAATTCTTAAGCGCCTAAGCCGCCTAAGCGGTCGCTCCCCGCTTTCCACAGGGGCGGGACAACGGTCTCCGGCGGCGTGGGACAAGCTGGGGACAAGGTTCGGAAGGTCGCAGGGACGGGCGAGTTGTCCCCACGCTCGACAGGCCCTACCGCTTACTTCCTCAATCCAGTTCAAGATTCTTCTAAAGGGTAGAAGGGCAGGGAGGTGGACCGTCCGGCGGGACGGGCTTGAGCCCACGGGCTGGCCGGGGTTTAAGCGGCCCATGAGCGATCAGCCCCGCCTGTTGCGCGCCCTTTCCGGCGAGACCCTGGACCGGCCACCGGTGTGGTTCATGCGCCAGGCCGGCCGCTCGCTGCCGGAATACCACCAGCTGCGCGCCAGGGCGGCGGACTTCATCGCCTTCTGCATGAACCCGGAGATGGCCGCCGAGGCCACCCTGCAGCCGATGCGCCGCTTCCCGCTGGATGCCGCCATCGTCTTCGCCGACATCCTGCTGATCCCCCAGGCGCTTGGCCAGGAGGTGTGGTTCGAGGCGGGGGAGGGGCCAAGGCTCGGTCCGCTGCCGGAGATCGCCGCGCTCGCCGACCAGGTGGAGGCCTCGACCGGTCGCCTGGCCAACATCGGCGAGACCCTGTCGCGGGTGCGGGCCGAACTCGAGCCGGAGCGCGCCCTGATCGGCTTCGCCGGCGGGCCCTGGACGGTGGCCACCTACATGATCGAAGGCCGCACCTCCGACCGCTCGGCGGCCAGGACCTTCGCCTACCAGGACCCCGAGAAGCTCGACGCCCTCCTGGAAGTGCTGGTGGACGCCACCGCCCGCTACCTGGTCATGCAGGCCCGCGCCGGGGCCCAGGCGCTGCAGATCTTCGAGAGCTGGGCCGAGCAGCTGGCCGAGGACGTCTTCGAGCGGATCGTCGTGGGGCCGCACACCGCCATCGTCGAGAAGGTGCGCGCCGCCGGCGTCACCGCGCCCTTCATCGGCTTCCCGCGCGGGGCGGGGGCCCTGGTGGAGGTCTATGCGGAGGCGGTTCCGGTGGAGGGCGTGGGGCTGGACACCCAGGCGTCCGCCGCGCTCGGCCGACGGCTGCAGGCCCAGGGCAAGACCATCCAGGGGGCGCTCGACAACCTGTTGCTGCGCGCCGGGGGGCCGGCGCTCGACGCCCGCGTCGATCAACTGCTCGGGCAGTGGGGCGATGGCCCCTACATCTTCAACCTCGGCCACGGCATCATGCCCGACACCCCGATCGAGCATATCGCCCGCGTCGTCGGGCGGGTGACCGGGACGCCGGTGAAGGTCCTGGCCCGCGCGTGAAGCTCGCCGTCGTCCTCTTCAACCTGGGCGGGCCAGATGGGCCAGACGCCGTCCGGCCATTCCTGTTCAACCTGTTCCGCGACGCTGCGATCCTCCAGGTCCCGGCGGTCGTCCGCTATCCGCTGGCGGCGCTGATCTCCCAGTCCCGCGAGAAGATCGCGAAGGCCAACTACGACATCATGGGCGGCGCCTCGCCGCTGTTGCCGGAGACCCAAGCGCAGGCCAGGGCGCTGGCCGCGGAGCTTGCCAATCAGGCGCCGGGCATCGAGGCCCGGGTGTTCATCGCCATGCGCTACTGGAAACCGTTCGCGAGGGAGACGGCGCGCGAGGTGGCGGCGTTCGGGCCGGACGAGATCGTCCTGCTGCCGCTCTATCCGCAGTACTCGACCACCACCACCGCCTCCTCTTTGCAGGCCTGGACGCGGGCCTACCGCGGACCGGGGCGCAGCCGAGCGGTGTGTTGCTATCCGACCGCCGCCGGGCTCGTGGAGGCCCACGCCCAGGCGATCCGCGGCGCCTGGCAGACGGCCGGAAAGCCCAGCAACATCAGGCTGCTGTTCTCGGCCCACGGCCTGCCGCAGAAGATCGTCGACGGCGGCGACCCGTACCGCGCCCAGATCCAGGCGACGGCGGCGGCCATCGCCGCGCAGCTCCCGGAGCTCGCCGACTGGCAGGTCTGTTTCCAGAGCCGGGTGGGGCCGCTGAAGTGGCTGGAGCCCTCCACCGACCACGAGATCCGACGCGCTGGGGCGGAGGGCAAGGGCGTGCTGGTCGCCCCGATCGCCTTCGTCTCCGAGCATGTGGAGACCCTCGTCGAGCTCGACCATGACTATGCGCGCCTGGCGCGGGAGGTCGGCTGCGCGCCCTACCTGCGGGCTGCGACGCCCGGCGTGGCGCCGGCCTTCATCGCCGACCTGGCCAAGGCGGCGCTGGATCGCCTGGAGACCGAGGGCGCGGCGCGGCCCTACGGCCCTTGGCTCTGTCCGGCCGGGCTTTCACAATGCGCCTGTCGACGGGGGAGCGCGGCATGACCTGGTACAATCTGCTGAGGGGCCTGCACATCATCGCGGTCATCGCCTGGATGGCCGGCATGCTCTACCTGCCGAGGCTGTTCGCCTACCATACCGAGACAGCCCCGCCCGGGACCGAGTTCGACGCGCACTTCAAGGT
Source organism: Phenylobacterium sp. (assembly GCF_035944335.1). Classification (GTDB taxonomy): domain Bacteria; phylum Pseudomonadota; class Alphaproteobacteria; order Caulobacterales; family Caulobacteraceae; genus Phenylobacterium. The sequence continues at coordinate 24,361 of NZ_DASZBG010000087.1, forward strand.
CTGGGAAGCCAAGCTGCTGCGGATCATCATCAACCCGGCGATGACCGTGGCCTTTATTCTCGGCCTGTCGCTCATATATCTGGACGGCAGCCGGCGCCTCGGCTGGGGCTTCCTGGAAACGCCCTGGATGCTGACCAAGCTCGCCGGCGTGGTGTTCCTGCTGAGCTGGCATGGCTATCTGGCCCGGGCGCGCAAGCAGATCGCGGCCGGCCTGCGGCCCCGGTCGGCGAAGTTCTGGCGGATGACCAACGAGCTGCCGTTCCTCGCCGCCATCGTCATGGTCCTGGCGGTCACCACCAAGTTGGGAAGCTGAGAGCGCCCTCGAAGGCGGGGATCTGCGGCGCCGCGGTGCTTGACCGCACCCGGCGACTGTGGTTCCGATCGACCCACGTGTTGCGGACGCCGCAGCACGCCCCGCATTTTCCGGCTCCCCGCGCGAAGCGCGCGAGATCCAGCCGGTCCCCACGAGACGACAAAGACCACACCGGCGCGCGACCCGCGCCTTCAACGATCAAAGAAGCCCGCGCCCGGGGTCCAAGACCGCGCGCGGCTGGAATCCCCGAGTACATCCATGCAAGACGACAATCCCACGATCCCCCCCGGCGAGACCGCCGAGCCCGAGGCGCCCGAGACCCCCGAGGTTCAGGTGGCAGAGGCCCAGGCCCCCGACACCCAATCCCTCGTCGATGACGGCGACGGCGGTCCCGAGGAGCCCACCGAAGCTTCCCGCGCCATCCAGGCCCTTGGCCTGACGCGGATGAGCCTGCAGGAGCTGAAGGACAAATCACCCGCGGACTTGCTCAGCTTCGCCGAGCAACTGGAGATCGAGAACGCGAACTCCATGCGCAAGCAGGACATGATGTTCGCGATCCTCAAGACCCTCGCCGAAGAAGGCGTGGAGATCTTCGGCTCCGGCACCCTGGAGGTCGTGCAGGACGGCTTCGGCTTCCTGCGGTCGCCTGAGGCCAACTACCTGCCCGGCCCCGACGACATCTACGTCAGTCCCTCGCAGATCCGGAAGTTCGGCCTGCGCACCGGCGACACGGTCGAGGGCGGCATCCGCGCGCCCCGCGAAGGCGAGCGCTACTTCGCCCTGGTCAATGTCAGCCAGATCAATTTCGAGGCGCCGGAGAACGTCCGTCACAAGGTGCTGTTCGACAACCTGACGCCGCTCTATCCGGACGAGCGCCTGAAGATGGAGATCGACGATCCCACCCTGAAGGACCGCTCGGGCCGGGTGATCGACATCGTCGCCCCGCTCGGCAAGGGCCAGCGCTGCCTGATCGTCGCCCCGCCCAGGGTCGGCAAGACGATCATGATGCAGAACATCGCCAAGGCGATCGCGGCCAACCACCCGGAGTGCTACCTGATCGTCCTGCTGGTCGACGAGCGCCCGGAAGAAGTCACCGACATGCAGCGCACGGTGAAGGGCGAGGTGATCTCCTCGACCTTCGACGAGCCGGCGGCCCGTCACGTGCAGGTCGCTGAAATGGTCATCGAAAAGGCCAAGCGCCTGGTCGAGCACAAGCGCGACGTGGTGATCCTGCTGGACAACATCACCCGCCTCGGCCGGGCCTACAACACCGTGGTGCCGTCGTCGGGCAAGGTGCTGACCGGCGGCGTCGACGCCAACGCCCTGCAGCGGCCCAAGCGCTTCTTCGGCGCGGCGCGGAACATCGAGGAGGGCGGTTCCCTGACCATCATCTCCACCTCGCTGATCGACACCGGCAGCCGGATGGACGAGGTGATCTTCGAAGAGTTCAAGGGCACCGGTAACTCGGAAATCGTCCTCGACCGCAAGGTCGCCGACAAGCGCATCTATCCGGCCATCGACATCCTCAAGTCCGGCACCCGCAAGGACGAGCTGATCACGCCCAAGGACCAGCTCGCCAAGACCCACGTGCTGCGCCGCATCCTGGCCCCCATGGGCGCCCAGGACGCCATCGAGTTCCTGCTCGACAAGCTGCGGCAGTCGAAGAACAACGACGAGTTCTTCCAGTCGATGAACACCTAACGCGCCACCGTTCAGAAGCTGAATGAATTCAGGGGCTTCGGGAAACCGGAGCCCCTTTGCCTTGCAAAATTGGCCCTGTGGCGAATTTCGCCGCGCATGACGCATGGAGACGCGGCTCCCAGCGTCTCAGGCGAGGATCCGACAGGCCATCCTCAGCGCCACCCGGTAGCGCCCGCCGGCCTTACCCGGTGCTGCTGTTTCACGTGAAACAGAACTCCCCGCGTCGGCGCGGAAGTAGCCGGTTACGGAATCAGCAAGCTGGCCCCGATCGTCGAGCGGCTCTCCAGGGCCTCGTGCGCGGCCCGCGCCTCGGCCAGCGGGAAGGTCTGGCCAATGTCGATCTTGATCTTGCCCGAGCCGATCATCTCGAAGACCGCGCCGGCGCTGGCGTCCAGCTCGTCGCTCGTCACGATGTAGTCGAAGAGGGTCGGGCGCGTCAGGTAGAGCGAGCCGCCCTGCGCGAGGCGTCCGGGCGGCACCGGGTCCGGCGGCCCGGAGGCATTGCCGAAGCTGACGAACAGGCCGCGGCGCGCCAGGCTCTTCAGCGTCGCCTCGAAGGTATCCTTGCCCACCGAGTCATAGGCGACCGGCACGCCGCGGCCGCCGGTGATCCGCTTCACCTCGGCGGCCACGTCCTCCTCGCGGTAGAGGATGACGTGGTCGGCGCCCAGCTCGCGGGCGCGCGCCGCCTTGGCCTCGGAGCCCACAGTGGCGATCACCGTCGCGCCGATCGCCTTCAGCCATTGGGTCATGATCTGGCCCACCCCGCCGACGGCGGCGTGGACCAGCACCGTCTCGCCGGCCTGTACCGGATAGGTGCGCCGGATCAGCGCCTCGACGGTCATGCCCTTGAGCAGGCTGGCCGCGGCGGTGCGGCTCTCGACGCCAGCGGGGATCTTCACCGCCCGGTCGGCGGCGACAACGTTCTTCTCGGCATAGGCGCCGAAGCCGCCGCAATAGGCGACGCGGTCGCCGACCTTCAGCCGGGTGACGCCCTCGCCCACCGCGTCCACCATGCCCGCCGCCTCGCCGCCCGGCGTGCAGGGCAGTTTGACCGGGTAGAGCCCGGTGCGGTGGTAGGTGTCGATGAAATTGATCCCGATCGCCTCGTGGCGCACCCGCACCTGACCGGGCCTGGGCTCGGGTTCGGCGATGTCGACCAGCTTCAGGACCTCGGGGCCGCCGGTGGCTTCGAACTGGATGGCGCGCATGGCTCAGCCGATGTGTTTCTTGAAGAACTGCAGGGTGCGGCCGCCGGCCAGCTTGGCGTCGGCCTCGTCATAGTGCGCCCCGCCCATCCGGGCGAAGGCGTGGTCGCGGCCCGGATAGGTATGGATCTCGACGCAGGGGTGATCCTTCAGCGCCTGCAGGATGACGGCCTGCGCTTCCTTGGGCGTGAACTGATCCTCCTCGGCGATGTGCAGCATCAGCGGTTTCACCAGCTTCTCCGCCTCGGCCACGCGGCTCTCGATGCCGACGCCGTAGTAGCCGACCGAGGCGTCCGCGTCGGTGCGCGTGGCGGTCAGGAAGGCCAGCAGGCCGCCGAGGCAGAAGCCCACCGCGCCCACCTTGCCGCTGCAGCCCGGGTCCTTGCGGACGGCCGCGATGGTCGCGGCGATGTCCCTGACGCCGGCGTCGACGTCGAAGGCGTTGAACAGCTCGAAGGCCCGCTTCCACTCGGCCTCGGACTGGTCGGTGATGTCGATGCCGGGCTCGATCCGCCAGAACAGGTCCGGACAGATGGCGAGGTAGCCTTGGGACGCGAGGCCATCGGTGATGTCGCGCATCACCTGGTTCACCCCGAAGATCTCCTGGAGGACCACCACGGCGGGGGCGGAGGCCGCCTTGGGCCGGGCCACATAGACCGAGAACGATCCGTCCTTGACGGTGATGGTGGTGCGCTCGCCCATGGCTCGCCTCCGTGAATGTCGCATGGCTACTAGCGCGATGAGGCCTGGGCGGGCCATATCGAAAAGCTGAAGGCGCAAGGAGTGCGAGAGCCATGAAGATGACCGTCGAGGTGGATTGCACCCCGGAGGAGGCCCGCCGGTTCATGGGCCTGCCTGACGTCAGCGCGCTCAACGAGGCGCTGGTCGCCGAGATGCAGACGCGGATGGCCGCCAACATGTCGGCGCTGGCGCCTGAGGAGCTGATGAAGAACTGGATGGCGTTCGGGGCCGGCGCCCAGGAGCAGTTCCGCAAGCTGATGGAAACGGGCCTGGCCGCCGCCGCCAAGGGGTGAGCCTTGGCAGCCAGGCGCCAACCATGAGCGACACCATCTTCGCGCCGGCGACGGCCGCCGGCCGCGCGGCGGTGGCGGTGGTGCGCGTCTCCGGACCGAAGACCGCCATGGCGGTAGGGGCCATCGCCGGCGATGTGCCCAAGGTGCGGACGGCGTCGCTGCGGCGGCTGTTCGACGGCGAGGGCCGCGAGATCGATTCCGGCCTGGTGCTGTGGTTCGAGGGGCCGGGCAGCTACACCGGCGAGGACGCCGCTGAGTTCCACGTGCATGGCGGCCCGGCGGTGATCGAGGCCCTGGTCGGCGCCCTGGCGGGACTGGGGCTGCGGCTGGCCGAGCCCGGCGAATTCACCCGCCGCGCCTTCGAGAACGGCAAGCTGGACCTCGCCCAGGCCGAAGCCGTCGCCGACCTGATCGATGCCGAAACCGAGGCGCAGCGGCGCCAGGCCCTGGAACAGCTCGGCGGCCGGCTCTCTGCGGTGCAGGCGACCTGGCGCGAGGCCCTGACCGAGGCGCTGGCGATGTTCGAGGCGGCGGTGGATTTCCCGGACGAAGAGGTGCCCGCCGATGTCGTCGCGCGCGCCGGGCCGCTGCTCGAGTTGCTGGCCGACCAGATCGAGGCGGCCGCGGCCGACGTCTCACGTGGCGAGCGGGTGCGCGAAGGCTATCGCGTCGCCCTGCTGGGCGCGCCCAACGCCGGCAAGTCGACCCTGCTCAATGCGCTGGCCGGCCGCGACGCGGCCATCGTCACCGCCACCCCGGGCACGACGCGCGACGTGATCGAGGTCCCGCTTGTGCTGGCGGGCTACAAGCTGCTGCTGGCCGACACGGCGGGCCTGCGCGACACCGCCAACGAGATCGAGGCCGAGGGCGTGCGCCGGGCCCGCGCCTGGGCCGAGGCCGCCGACCTGCGCCTATGGCTGGTGGACGGCTCGCTGGCCGAGGCGGTCGAGCCGCCCCGCGAGCTGCGGCCCGGCGATATCCTGGTGATCACCAAGCGCGATCTGCCGGAGAACGAGGCCGGCTGGAAGGCGGCGGAGGATGCGCAGGACCGCGCGCTCGCCGTCGCCTCGGTGACCGCCAAGAGCCCCAACGACATGGCCTGGATGGCCGAACTGATCTCCGAGCGGGTCGTCGAGGCCCTGGCCGGCGCCGAGCCCCCCGCCGCCACGCGCCTGCGCCACCGCGAGCTGCTCGCCGAGGCCGCCGACCGCCTGCGCCATGCGCTGGCCGAACCGGATCGACTGGAGCTCGCCGCCGAGGACGTGCGCCTTGCCGCCCGCGCGCTCGACCGCATCACCGGGCGGATCGACCCCGAAGCCGTGCTGGGCCGCATCTTCGCGACCTTCTGCATCGGGAAATAGTGTTTCACGTGAAACACGCTCGCCGATCGACTATATCCCGCCGACCATGACTTGGCCGAACAAACCTTGGGACGTGATCATCATCGGCGGCGGGCACGCCGGGTGCGAGGCGGCGGCCGCGGCGGCGCGGTTCGGTGCGCGCACCCTGTTGCTTACCCACAAGCTCGAGACCATCGGCGAGATGAGCTGCAACCCGGCGATCGGCGGGCTGGGCAAGGGCCACCTGGTCCGCGAGATCGATGCGCTGGACGGCGTCATGGGGCGGCTCGCCGACGTGGCCGGCATCCAGTTCCGCATGCTGAACCGCTCCAAGGGCGCGGCGGTGCGCGGGCCGCGCTCGCAGATCGACCGGCGGCTCTATCGCGAGGCCATGCAGGCCGAACTGGCCGCCACGCCCAACCTCACCGTCAGGGCCGAGGCCGTCGAGGACCTGATCGTCACGGATGGCCGCGTGACCGGCGTGCTGGGCGCGCGCGGCCAGGCCTATGCGGCGGCCCGCGTGGTGCTGACCACCGGCACCTTCCTGAAGGGCGTGATCCATCGAGGCGACGAGCGGATCCCGGCCGGCCGGGTCGGCGACGCGCCGGCGATCGGACTCTCGGACCGGCTCTATGCCTCTGGCCTGGCCATGGGGCGGCTGAAGACCGGCACCCCGGCCCGCCTGGACGGCAGGACCATCGCCTGGGACCGCCTGGAAATGCAGGCGCCCGACGCCGAGCCGATCCCGTTTTCCTTCCTCACCGCGGCGATCACCACCCCGCAGATCCCGTGCGGCATCACCTACACGACCGAGGAAACCCACAGGATCATCGCCGAGCGACTCGGCGAGTCCGCGGTCTATGGCGGCAAGGTATCCAGCCGTGGACCGCGATACTGCCCGTCCATCGAGGACAAGGTGGTCCGCTTCCGCGACAAGACCAGCCACCAGATCTTCCTCGAGCCGGAAGGCCTCGACGACGACACCGTCTATCCGAACGGCGTCTCGACGTCCGTCAGCTCCGAGACCCAGGATGCGTTCCTGAAGACCATTCCCGGACTCGAGCAGGTCGTGGTGCGCCGCTACGGCTACGCCATCGAATACGACTATGTGGACCCGCGCGAGCTGTTCCCGACCCTGGAGGCCAAGCGGCTGCCGGGCCTCTATCTGGCCGGCCAGATCAACGGCACCACGGGCTATGAGGAGGCGGCCGCCCAGGGCCTGGTCGCCGGGCTGAACGCCGCGCGCGCCGCCGCCGGCAGCCCGGCCGCCGAGTTCGCCCGCGACGAGGCCTATATCGGCGTGCTGATCGACGACCTGGTGACCCGCGGGGTGACCGAGCCCTACCGCATGTTCACTTCGCGGGCGGAGTTCCGCCTGACGCTGCGCGCCGACAACGCCGACCAGCGGCTGACGGCCAAGGGCGTCGGGCTCGGTGTTGTGGGTTCGGGCCGCGCGCGGGTGTTCCGCGAGAAGGCCGACGCCCTAGCCCAGGCCCGGACGCAGGCGCAGGCCCTGACGCTCACCCCGGCGGCGGCCGCCAGGGCCGGGCTGCCGGTGAAGGCCGACGGCCAGCGGCGCAATGTGATGCAGCTGCTGGCCTATCCCTCGATCGGCTTCGACGACCTGGCGAGGCTCTGGCCGGCGCTTTCCGCCTGGCCGGCGGCGGTGCGCGAGCAGGTGGAGATCGACGCCTCCTATGCCGGCTACCTGGACCGCCAGGCGGCCGACGCGGCGGCCTTCCGGCGCGACGAGGACCTGCGGCTGCCGGCCGATCTGGACTATGGCGCGGTGGGCGGCCTCTCTCATGAGGTCCGCGAAAAGCTGAGCTCGATCAAGCCCTTGACCCTAGGCCAGGCGGCGCGGATCGAAGGCGTGACGCCCGGCGCGCTCACGGCGCTCTTGGCCCACGTCCGCCGCCGCGCGGCCTGAGGCCGTGACCGTCGCCGATGCGCCGAGCTTCGCCGCGGCCAGCGGCGCGTCGCCGGAGCAGATGGCCGACCTGGAGCGCTTCCGCACCCTGCTCGGCGAGTGGAACGCGGTGATGAACCTCGTCGGGCCCTCGACCCTCCCAGACTTCTGGAACCGCCATGCCTGGGATAGCGCCCAGCTCCTGAAGCTCGACGGGGCTGCGCGCACCTGGGCCGACCTCGGGGCCGGGGCGGGCCTGCCGGGCGTCGTCCTGGCGATCCTCGGCAAGGGGCGCGAGGGCTTCCACGCCCATCTGGTGGAGAGCATGGCCAAGCGCTGCCGATTCCTCTCCGAAGTGGTCGCCGAGCTCGACCTTCCGGCCACGATCCACAACGCCAGGGCGGAAAACCTCGATCTGGCTGTGGACAGCGTCACTGCGCGCGCTTGCGCCCCGCTCTCGCGCCTGCTCGGCTATGCCCGGCCCTACCTGGCGAAGGGCGCGACCGGCTGGTTCCTCAAGGGACAAGATGTTGCGTCTGAATTGGAAGAGGCTACTAAGTCTTGGGAGTTTGAGGCCGAGATCGTGCCATCGCTGAGCGACCCCAGAGGCCGGATCGTCCGCGTGCGGAGGCTGCGCCGTGTCCGGTAGGTCCCTGCGCGTGCTGGTGGTCGCCAACCAGAAGGGCGGGGTGGGCAAGACCACCACCGCCATCAACCTCGGCACCGCCCTGGCGGCGGTGGGCGAAAAGGTGCTGCTGATCGATTCCGATCCGCAGGGCAACGCCTCCACCGGCCTCGGCATCGGCCGGGCGCAGCGCAAGACCACCCTCTACGACGTGCTGATGGGCGAGAAGCCGCTTTCCGAGGCGATCGTGCACACGGCCGTGCCGGGACTGCACCTGACGCCGTCGGATCCGGACCTCGCCGGCATCGAGCTGGAGCTCGGCCATGCGCCGCGGCGCTCCTACAAGCTGCGCGACGCCCTGGATGCGATCCGCGAGGCGGGGGACTACACCTATGCGCTGATCGACTGCCCGCCGTCGCTGGGCCTGCTGACCGTCAACGCCATGGCCGCGGCCGACGCGGTGCTGGCGCCCCTGCAGTGCGAGTTCTTCGCGCTGGAAGGCCTGACCCAGCTGATGCGCACCATCGATCTGGTGCGCGGCTCGTTGAACCCGAAGCTGGAGATCCAGGGGATCGTGCTGACCATGTACGATCGGCGCAACAGCCTCTCGGAACAGGTGGCGAGCGATGTCCGCAGCCACTTCGGCGAGACGGTCTACCAGACGGTGATCCCCCGCAACGTGCGGGTCTCCGAGGCGCCGTCGTTCGGCAAGCCGGCGCTGGTCTATGATCTGAAGTGCGCGGGGAGCCAAGCCTATCTGAAGCTGGCCCGCGAAGTGGTGCTGCGTGAGCGTGACCGCAGAGCGGCTGCGGCCTGAGGGGAATGTGATGGCGGAGAGCCGCAGGGGATTGGGCCGGGGGCTTTCGGCCCTGCTGGGCGAGGCCGAGGAAGGCGCGGAGGGCGCCGCCGCCTCGGTCGCCGCGGGCGAGGGCGCGCGCGAACTGCCGATCGAGCTGATCCACCGCAATCCCGACCAGCCGCGCACCCAGTTCGCCGAGGCCGAGCTGGAGGAGCTGGCCGGCTCGATCCGCGAGAAGGGCGTGCTGCAGCCGATCCTGGTGCGGCCCTGGGCGGCCAAGCCCGGCGAGTACCAGATCGTGGCCGGCGAGCGCCGCTGGCGCGCGGCCCAGCGGGCGGGGTTGACCGCGGTGCCGGCCCTGGTGCGCGAGCTGGGCGACAACCAGGCCTTCGAGATCGCCATCGTCGAGAACGTCCAGCGCACCGACCTCAACCCGCTGGAAGAGGCCAAGGCCTACGCCGCCCTGATGGGGCGGATGCAATATACCCAGGACGAGACCGCCCGCGTGGTCGGCAAGAGCCGCAGCCACGTGGCCAATACCCTGCGGCTCGCCACCCTGCCGCCCAGCGTCCAGGCGCACCTGATGGCCGGCCGCCTGACCGCCGGCCATGCGCGAGCCATCGCCACCGCGCCCGATCCCGAGGCCTTGGCCGAACTCATTGTATCCAAAGGACTTTCGGTCCGCGAAGCCGAGGCGCTGGCCAAGGGGGCCGCCGACCGACCGAAGAAGGCCTCCGGCCCGCGCCGCGCGCCCAAGGACGCCGACACCCACGCCCTGGAGGCCGACCTCGAGGACGCGCTCGGCATGGCCGTGGAGGTCACCGACCGGGGCGGGGCGGGGGAGCTGAAGATCAAATATGCGACCCTGGAGCAACTCGACGAGATCTGCCGGCGCCTGACGCGCACATGATCTTGGCTGAGGGCAGCCGCGTCCGCCTGCGCCAGATCGAGCGCGCCGACCTCGAGGGCGCGGCGGGCTTCCAGTACACGCTGTCGATCCTGGAGCCCCTGACCCACCTCGCCCGGCTGACCGACGTGTTCGACCAGACCGGGTTCTGGACCGACGACGCCGGCGCCGTGGCCATCGAGGCCGGCGGTCGCCTGGTGGGCACCATGCAGTTCTACCGCGCCGGCATGGGCCTCCACGGCTACGAGATCGGCTACATCATCCACGCCGAGGCCGACCGCGGGAAAGGCTATGCCTCGGAGGCGGTGCGGCTGTTCGGCGACCATCTGTTCGCCCAGCGCCCGGCCTGCCATCGCCTGCAACTGATCATCGAGACCTGGAACGAGGCCTCGGCGCGGCTGGCGGAGGCCTGCGGCTACCAACGCGAGGGGACCTTACGCAAGGGCGGCTACTCCGACGCCGCCGACCCGCCGGACGTGTGGGTGTATTCGCGGGTTCGCTAGTTGCTCGGCCCGCCTTCCTCGCCGTCCTCGGCCTTGGCGACCTGGTCGATGTTGGTGGGCGCGGTCTTGACCCCCGTGCGCTCCTCGGCGCGGGCTCCCGACAGGATGCCCACCAGGCCGTAGTTGCCCTCGTGGCAGGCGTATTCATAGACGGGCCCGCGGGCGCGGGCGAACTCGTATTCGCCGCCCCAGGGCTCGGTGAACACGCTCGGATCCTCGACCCAGAAGGCGTAGTGCAACCGGTCCTTGCCGACCCGGGTCAGGCGCTCGGTGACCTTCAGGTGATCCGAGGCGCCACGCAGGGTCTCCTCTGGGTGGAAGTTGGTGGTCTCGATGACCAGGCTGTCGCCCTCCCACCAGCCGATGGAATCGCCCATCCAGGGCCGGACGGCGGCGGGCAGGTGCTGGCGCGCGCCCATCCGCACGGTGCGCACGTCGTGGTCCATCTCCACCAGGATCGCCAGGTGACCCTCGCTCTGCACGATCTGGTAGGTGTTGTTGTAGAGCACCGGCAGCATGATCGGCCCCGAGGTGCCCCCGAAGCCCAGCAGGCAGCGCTCCCCGAGCGCGCGGGTTTCGGGGTTATCGCTGGGGCCCGAGCCGGCGCGCAGGCTGTTGGGCGCCGAGGGCCGCACGCCCGGACGCATGGGGATGCGGCCATTGGCCGGCGTGGTGATGAAGCCCGAGCGCGGCTGGCCGGCGACCCGCATGACGGTCGCGCCGGGGTCCGTCCAGGCGGCGTTGTAATTGCAGTTGGTCCCGCGATTGTCCGAGCAGTCGGCCGGCAGGTCGGTGACCTTGGCCTTCGGGTCGGTGGGCCTGTTGCCGAGCGAGATCAGCGCCTTGTTGCGCCCCTCGATCTGCGCCGCCTCCGCCTCGGTGAGCGCCAGGTGATCGTATTTCGGATTGCGCTCCAGCCGCGTCAGGCTGGCGTTGGTCCAGGTTCCCTCGAGGTCGGGATGACCGTCGGCGGCGCGCGGCGCGTGGTAGCTCGTGGCGGGCTTCGGCGCCTGGGCCTGGGCGGCGGGCGCCAGCATGAACGCGGCGAGCGACGCCGCCAGCGCGAGACGATGCATTCCAGCCTCCCCAAACATTCTTGTTGGAGAGAGGCTAAGCGCTGCGGGGGCGCACCGGCAAGCGCGGCTGACTACAGTCCCAACCTTCGCGCCCGGCCGGCGATGGTCAGCGCCAGGCGCTGGGCGATGAGCTGGTCGGGGGAGCCGGTGGTCTTGCAGGCTTTGTCGGCGGCGAGAACCTCCGGCTGCAGGCGGTCGAGGTCGTCGAGCGACCAGGCGCGCGCTTGGCGGAGGAACTCCCGCTCCTGTTTCCAGAACACGCCCGAGGCCTTGGCGGCTTCCTGCAGCCCGGCCCCGGCCTTGGCGAGGGTCAGCGTGCGGCGCAGGCGCCCGAGGTGAAAGCCCAGCGCCCGGACCGCGGCCGGGCCGGCCTCACCCTCCTGGGCGGCGCGGCGCAGGCCGGCCTGGGCGTCGGCGAGGCGACCGCCGAACGCATCCGCGGCGGCGTCGGCCAGGGAGGCTTCCGGCTCGACGCCGAAGAAGTCTTCCAGGTCGGCGGGAGTGGCGGTGGTCCCCGAGCCCGGGCCCAGGTAGAGCGCCAGCCGCTCCAGCTCCTGGCGGGCGACGCCGCGTTCCTTGGGCAGGCGCGCCACCAGCAGGGCGAGCGCATCGGTGTTCAGGCCGACATTGTCCTTGGCCAGCAGCTCGCGGGCCAGCCGCGCCACGTCGCCCGGCTCGTCCTCGTAGCAGGGGATGACCGCCGCGCCCTCGGCCTTCTCGGCGATCTTGCGCAGGGTGGAGTCGCGGCCGAGCGCGCCGGCCTCGACCACCAGGAAGGCGTCGGGGTTCAGCTCGCCGGCGGCATGACGCCCGAGCGCCTCGGCGGCGATCTTGTCGGGACCGACCTTGTCGGAGGTGAGCCGCAGCCGCACCAGCCGGCGACCGCCCATCAGCGACTGAGCGGACAGCTCGGCCTCCAGCCGCCCGGGGTCGGCGTCGAGGTCGCCATCGGTGAGCTGGGCTACGTCGAAGGGGTCGTCCGGATCCCGGGCGATCTTGCGCGCCAGTTCGTGGCCGCGGTCGCGCACCACGCCCATGTCGCGGCCATAGATCACCGCGGCGCGGATCCTCGAATCCGGACTTTTCAGGAAGCGCTCGATGTCCGGGCGTTTGCTGAGGATCATGCCCGCGCCGTCTGAGGCTAGCCGGGCTTGGCCGGCGCCTTGACCTCTGGGGGTCTGGCGCCCTGCGCCAGCCAGGTGGCCAGCTCCAGCTGGATGCGGCGGGCGGCCTCCTCGGCGGCGCGGTCCTGGGCGTCCTGCTGCGCGGCGACCGAGGCGTAGGGCTGGTCGGCGCTGTCGTAGGTCAGCTCGACCCGCACCGTGCCGCGCTTGGCGAGGGCGCCCGACGGGACGCTGGTCAGGGCGTAGGTGGCGATCAGCACGTACTCGTAGCGGGTGGCGACGTTGTCGACGCGGACGCCGCGCGGATAGCGCTGCTCGGCGAGCGCCAGCTGCATGTGATAGGCGGGTTGGCGCGACCGGTCCCTGGCGAAGGCGTCGTCCAGGTGCTCGCGGATCAGGAAGCCCGTGCGGCCCTGCGGCGCCTCCACCTGGATGGCGGCAAGGCTCGTCACCACCCCCGGCTGGGCATAGAGCGGCGCGAACCCGCAGCCCGAAAGGCCCGCGGCGGCGATGGTCAGGGCGGCCAGGACCGCGAGGGATTTCATCAGGCGGCCACGATGTTGACGATGCGATCCTTCACCACGATCACCTTGCGAATGGTCAGGCCCTCAAGGCGCCGTGCGATCTCGGGGTCGTCAAGCACGATCTTCTCCACCTCCGCCGCATCGGCGCCGGCCGGCGCCGTGATCTCGCCCCGCCGCTTGCCGTTGACCTGCACCGGCAGGATCCTTTCGGCGTCCGCCGTCAGGGCCGGATCGAAGGCCGGCCACGGAGCGTCGACCACCATGCCCTGACCGCCGACCCGCGCCCAGCATTCTTCCGCCAGGTGCGGCGTGAACGGGGCGATCAGGCGGGCGAAGGCCGACAGCGCCTCCTGACGGGCCACCAGGACGCCCTCGCTCGCGCCCTTGGCCGGATGGGCCTTCAGGAGGTTGAGGAACTCGTAGAGCCGGGCGATGCCGGAGTTGAAGCGGAAGGTCTCGATGGCCTCGGTCATGGCCTTGACCAGCTTGTGGCTCGCGACACGCAGGCCCTGCGCGGCCTCGTCGCCCGCCACCGGTCCCACCGCGGCCCCGACGTCACCCGGCGGCTGGCTGTCGAACTCGTCCCACACCCGGTTGACGAAGCGCCAGGCGCCCTGGACTCCGCCGGAGGTCCACTGCACGTCGCGCTCCGGCGGGCTGTCGGACAGCACGAACAGGCGCGCGGCGTCGACGCCATAGACGTCGAAGATCTCCTCCGGCGCGACGGTGTTCCGCTTGGACTTCGACATCTTCTCGACGTCGCCGATGACCACCGGCTCGCCGGTTTCCGCCAGCTTCGCGCGGCGGGTCTTGCCCTCGACGGTGAGCTCGATCTGCGCCGGCTCCAGCCAGTCGCCGTTCTGCCGGCGATAGGTCTCGTGGGTGACCATGCCCTGGGTGAACAGGCCCGCGAACGGCTCGCGCACCGAAAGCCGGCCGGCGTCGGCCAGGGCCTTGGTCATGAACCGGGCGTAGAGCAGGTGCAGCACCGCGTGCTCGATGCCGCCGATGTACTGGTCGACCGCCATCCAGTAGTCGGCGGCGGCCCTGTCGATGGGCTCGGCCGCGGTGGGATCGGTGAAGCGGGCGAAGTACCAGGACGAGTCCACGAAGGTGTCGAGCGTGTCGGTCTCGCGCGTCGCGGGTCCGCCGCAGGTCGGACAGGTGGTGTGTTTCCAGGTCGGGTGGCGGGCCAGCGCATTGCCCGGCTTGCCGAACTCCAGGTCCTTGGGCAGCTCGACGGGAAGCGCGCTCCTGGGCAGGGGGACGACGCCATCGGCCTCGCAATGGACCACCGGCACCGGGCAGCCCCAGCCGCGCTGGCGCGCCACGCCCCAGTCGCGCAGGCGGAACACGGTCGCGCCATGGCCCTGGCCCTGCGCCTCGACGCGTTCGATGGCCCGCTCCTTGGCGGTCTCGATGTCGAGGCCGTCCAGGAAGCCGGAGTTGTAGATCGCGCCCGGGCCGACATAGGCCTCGTCCTCGACGTCGAAGGTCGCGGGGTCCTCGCCCGGCGGCAGCACCACGGGCAGGACCGGCAGGGCGTACTTGCGGGCGAAGTCCAGGTCGCGCTGGTCGTGCGCCGGGCAGGCGAAGATCGCGCCGGCGCCGTAGTCCATCAGGATGAAGTTGGCGATCCAGACCTCGAGCTTCCAGTCCGGGTCGAACGGATGGGTGACGAACAGACCGGTGGCGTAGCCTTCCTTTTCCTGGGTCTCGATCTCGGCCTCGGAGACGGCGCCGTGGCGGCACTTCTCGATGAAGGCCGCGGCCTTGGGATCGGACTGGGCGACCAGGTCCGCCAGCGGGTGGTCGGGGGCGATGCCCACGAAGCTCGCCCCGTAGAGGGTGTCGGGGCGCGTGGTGTAGACCTCGATCCCGTGCGCGAATTCGGCGAAGGGCGGCTCGTCGAACGGGAAGGTGAACCGCAGCCCTTTGGAGCGGCCGATCCAGTTCTCCTGCATGAGGCGGACCTTGTCGGGCCAGCGGTCCAGGGTCGCCAGGTCGTCGACCAGCTGGTCGGCGTAGTCGGTGATGCGGAAGAACCACTGGTTCAGCTTGCGCTTCTCGACCACGGCGCCGGAGCGCCAGCCGCGCCCGTCGACCACCTGCTCGTTGGCCAGCACCGTCTGGTCGACGGGGTCCCAGTTCACCGTGGCTTCCCGGCGATAGACCAGGCCGCGGTCGAACAGCTCCAGGAACAGCGCCTGCTGCTGGCCGTAGTATTCCACGTCGCAGGTGGCGAACTCGCGCGACCAGTCGATGGCCAGACCCAGCTGCTTCAGCTCGGCGCGCATCCGGTCGATGTTGTCGTAGGTCCAGGCCCGGGGATCGACGCCGCGCTCCATGGCGGCGTTCTCGGCGGGCAGGCCGAAGGCGTCCCAGCCCATGGGGTGCAGCACAGAGAAGCCGCGGGCGCGTTTGAAGCGGGCGATCACGTCGCCCAGGGCGTAGTTGCGCACATGGCCCATGTGCAGACGCCCGGACGGATAGGGGAACATCTCCAGCACGTAGTATTTGGGCCGCGCGGGATCGATCTCGGCGCGGAAGGCGTCGGCGTCAGCCCAGGCCTGGCGCCACTTGGGCTCGGTTTCCTTCGGATTGTAGCGGGCCATCTTGGGGGAGGCTTTGGACTGGAGTGGGACTTCCGGTCAACGGCCTCTCACGCGCGGCGCGTCGACTCGCGAACGTTCGGGGCCTGGATCAGCCCTTGATGTTCGAAAGTCGCAGCTGCCTGGCGCGGGTCAGAATGGCGTTCTCGAGATCCGTTTCGGTCTGGGCGGCCGCGGGCGCGTCGACCCAGCCGCCGGCCGCGTCCTTGGCCTGCTTGAACACCGTGACGTTCAGGCCGTCGGCGCGCAGGCGGGCATCCAGGATGTAGACGGTGCACTTGAACCGCTCGTCCGGCTTTTCCGGGTTGACGTACCAGTCGGTGATGATCACGCCGCCATATGGGTCAGCGGAGGCCAGCGGCATGAACGACAGGGTGTCCAGGCTGGCGCGCCACAGATAGCCGTTCACCGAGACCGAGGCCGCCTGCGAGGGATTGGGCACGTTGCCCGACCGCGAGCCGAACAGGTGGGGGGTCGAACAGGCGCTCAGGCCAAAGGCGGCCGTCACCGCCGCGCCGGCGAAAACGCGCCGCATCCAAACTCCGCGCACAAACGGCATAGGCTTCCGTCTCCAAATGATTTCCGCGGCGGCTCGGTCGAAATTGAGCGCCACGGCGCCGCCCCGCGCCGCGCCCTCTATAACAACGCCTCCGCTGGCGCCAAACAGGAATCGCGTGACCGATCCGCCACAGCCGCCGCCCATCCGGGGTTAACGGGGACCTTGCGACGTCGCTATAGGTTGACCCGGCGGCTGAGCGGTCTGTAATCGACCTTGACCGTGCGGCCGAATGACACGCGCAGGGATGCAATTGCGGTCACGAGGGACTAAGTCTTTGAGCATGTTGGCTCGCCACACTGCTGCGGTTCTCGGCGCCGTCGCCCTTCTGGGCGTCGCGGCCGGCGCTGCGCAGGCCGCCGATGCGCCCGCCAAGCCGGTGGACTTCACCGTCCGGCCGGATGCGGCGACCGCCGTGGCGGCCAAGGGCGTCAACCTCGACGCGCGGCGCGGCCGCTGGGGCGTGACGCTCAACCTGCAACAGCCCGAGACCCGCCCCGGCACCTGGAACGACGTGCAGGCCGGCGCCTACTACCGCATCACCCCCAGCCTTCGGGTCGGCGGCGCGGTGGCCCTGGGCGACCAGCAGCTGCAGCCGGGCCCGCAGAAGCTGACGCCGGACTCCGGTCAGCCCCGCGTCCGCCTGGAAACCCAGTTCAAGTTCTAAATCCGTCTATCCCGGCCAGGCCGACCAGGCCCGCGTCCTTGAGGCGGCGGGCCGTCTTGTTGTTGATCCCCCCCAGGCCATAGACCGGCAGGCCCGCCTGCCGCACCAGCAGCGCCAGCCGGACCGGCCCGATCGGGGCGCCGGCCGAGGGGCTGTCGCTGGCGAAGATCGCCGAGACCACGACGGCGTCCGCTCCTGCCGCCTTGGCCCGCCGCGCGGCGGCCAGCGAGTGGGCCGCGCAGGTGACGATCCAGCCGCGGCGTCGGAGCCTGCGGGCCGTGGCCGCGAGCCGTTCGGGCAGGTGCACGCCGTCGGCGCCCAGGCGCCGGGCGAGATCGGCGTCGGCGCCGACCAGCAGCTTCAGCCCGCGGGCTCGGGCGATGGCCCGCAGACGGCGGCCCTGGGCCTCCGCATCGGCCGCGCCGAACGCCCGGAACACGATGGCCGCGCCGCGCGGCAGACCGGCCGCGATCGCCTCGGCGTCGGGCGTGCGGACCGGGTCGGTGAAGAACAGCAGGCACGGCAGCCCCTTCCGCCGGGCCGCGCCGCGGCCTAGGTGTGCGGCTGTCTGCTTGAGGGTCCAGAAACTGATGGCCGAGCCTCCCGCCGCCGCCGGCTACCTCGACGTGGTGGCCCGGATCGCCCGCGCCGCGCAAGCCGCGGGACGCGACCCTGCCGACGTGACCTTGGTCGCGGTCTCGAAGATGCAGCCCTGGGACGCGGTGGCCCCGGTGCTGGCGGCGGGCCAGACCGTGTTCGGCGAGAACCGGGTGCAGGAGGCCATGGGTCGCTGGGAGGGTAAGGCCGACGGGCTGGAACTCCGCCTGATCGGGCCCCTGCAGACCAACAAGGCCAAGGAGGCCGTCGCCTTCTTCGAGGTCATCGAGACCCTCGACCGCGAGAAGCTCGCCCGAGTGCTGGCCGAGGAGATGGCCCGCCAGGGCCGCGCCGTCCGGCTCTATGTGCAGGTCAACACCGGCGAGGAGCCACAGAAGGCGGGCGTCATCCCCGCCGAGGCCGACGGCTTCATCGCGCTCTGCCGCAAGACCTATGGTCTCGCGCCGGAGGGGCTGATGTGCATCCCGCCGGTCGCCGAGCCGCCGGGCCCGCACTTCGCCCTGCTGGCCAAGATCGCCGCGCGCAACGGCGTGGCGAAGCTCTCCATGGGCATGAGCGACGACTTCGAGACCGCGATCCGCTTCGGGGCGACCAGCGTGCGTGTCGGCTCGGCGATCTTCGGGGCGCGGCGGAGCGCCTAGGATCTGGCGGCCGCCGTGGCGACTCCGGCCGCGATCAGCGCGCCGCCGCCGGCCCGCTTCGACCACAGCGCCGCCTTGCGCGTCCGCAGGATGTGCGCCGCGCGCGAGGCGGCGAGCGCATAACAGCTGTCGGTGGTGAAGATGACGCCGACGAAGGTGGCGATCAGCAGGGCGGCCTGGGGCAGGTAATCGCCCCGGGCGCTGATGAACTGCGGCGCGAAGGCCACGAAGAAGACGATGGTCTTGGGGTTCAGCGAGCCCACGGCCACATTGCTCCAGAACGCCGTCGCGGGACGGATCGCCGCGACCTGCGGCGCCGCGGCCTCCAGCGCCCGGCCGCTGCGCCAGATGGCGGCCAGGCCCAGGCCGACCAGATAGCCCGCTCCGGCCCACTTCAGGACCGTGAAAGCCAGCGCCGAGGCCGCCAGGATCGCGCCGGCGCCGGCCAGCGACAGGCTCATGGAGATCGCGGCCCCGGTCGAGGCGCCGGCCACCGAGGCCATGGCGGTGCGCCGCCCGGAACTCAGGGCATAGCCGACGATGGCGGTGACGCCGGGTCCGGGGATGATCCCGATGACGGCCGAGGCGGCCACGAAGCCGAGCCAGAGCGGCCAGCCCATCATTCGACGATCTCCAGGATGTCGCCGGGCCTCGCCTCGGCCAGCACGGCCTCCAGATCGGGGCGTGACAGCGCCACGCAGCCCTGGGTCGGCGAATAGTCCTCGCGCGCCAGGTGCAGGAAGATGCACGAGCCCATGCGGGCCTTCGGCGGGTCGTCGTTGTGGCCCAGCACCACCACCAGGTCGTAGATGTGGTCGTCGCGCCAGAGCTTCTCGAAGGAGCCGCGGTAGGGCAGCGTCACGCGCGTGTTGTAGGCCGGATCGTCCGGATCGTCGGACCAGCCCTGGTCGCGGCCGATCGGCTCCAGGGGCAGGGCGGTCTTCGGCGCGCCGACGTCGGGCCGGTAAAGCACCTTGCGGATCGGCCAGGCGCCGGCCGGCGAGGCGCCGTCGCCTTCGCGCTTGTGCCGGGCGGCCTTGACCCCGGCGCGGCCGAGCGCGCAGCGCAGGCTCCGCGCGCCGAACTCGAAGCGTCCATCGGCATGGGCGACGAACTTCACCTTGCCCCTCAAATCCTTTTGCCGGGCGACCGTCATACGGTGCATGGTCTTACGCATGGCTCAACGCAAGACTCTCCTCATCGTCGATGACGACGCGGACCTTCGCGGTGCGGTGGCCGAACAGCTCCAGGCCGAAGATTTCGCCACGGTGGAGGCCGCCACCGGCGGAGATGGCGTGCGCGCGGCGGAAACCGAGCGCCCGGACCTGATCCTGCTCGACGTCGATCTGCCGGACATGGACGGCCGCGAGGCCTGCCGCCAGATGCGGGGCGCGGGCGTCGCGGCCCCGATCATCATGCTGACCGCCGCGGCCGCCGAGGAGGACACCGTCCAGGGCCTGGAGGCCGGGGCCAACGACTATGTGACCAAGCCCTACAAGTTCGCCGTGCTCCTGGCCCGCATCCGCGCCCAGCTGCGCAGCCACGAGCATTCGGAGGGCGCGGTGTTCCGCCTGGGCGCCTATGAGTTCCGCCCCGCCGCCAAGCTGCTGATCGACGAGGGCCAAAAGAAGATCCGGCTCACGGAGAAGGAAACCAACATCCTGAAATACCTCTACCGGGCCGGCGAAAAGCCGGTGTCGCGCGAGGAGCTGCTGGCCGAGGTCTGGGGCTACAACGCCGGGGTGACAACCCACACCCTGGAGACCCACGTCTATCGCCTGCGCCAGAAGATCGAGCCGGA
>NZ_DASZBG010000088.1:0-104171 GCF_035944335.1 Phenylobacterium sp.
CGCCTAGAACAGCTTCGGCATGCCGGGCATGCCGGCGAGCGGGCCGGCGGCCTGCTTCATGAGCTCGGCCTGCGCCGCGTCGAGCTGGCGCTTGGCGTCGGAATGGGCCGCGACCACGAGGTCGGCGACCACCTCGGCCTCGCCGGGCGCCATCAGGCTCTCGTCGATGTCCAGCCTGGCGAGTTCGCCGGAGCCGCGCAGCGTCAGCTTCACCATGCCGCCGCCGGACGTGCCCTCGATCTCCAGCTCGGCGAGCTTGGCCTGCGCCTCGGCCAGCTTCTGCTGCATGACCTGCGCCTGCTTCATCAGGGCCGAAAGGTCCTTCACGGCTCAATCCTCACTGTCGTTGTCGTCGTCCGGCGGCGGGGCCGCATCGGGCTCGGGGCCGGCGATGTTTCGGATGCCGACGATCTCGGCGCCGGGGAAGGCTTCCATGACGTCGCGCACGAACGGGTCCTGCTCGATCTCGGCGCGCACCTCGCGCTCCTGGCGCTTCTGGCGCTCCCAGGCGCTTTCCGCCCCGCCGCCGCCCTGGGCGGCGATCAGCCAGCGCTCGCCGGTCCATTCCTTCAGCCGGCCCACCAGCCGCTGGGCGAGGTTGGCGGGCGCCCCGGGGGCCGGCTCGTATTCGATGGCCCCGGGCCGGAAACTGATCGGCCGGACGAACCGCTCCACGTCGAGCTTCAGCGAGATGTCGCGCCGCGCCTCGATCAGCGCCAGCATGTCCTCGAAGGTCTGCAGGGTGACCGCAGGGTCCTTGGCGGGCTGCACCTGCATCTGCGGCGCGGGCGAGCGGGCCACCGCCGCGGCCCCGCCGGAACCCTCCGAAGCCGATCTGTTCGGCGAAGGAGGGCCGCCGGACGATCCGCCGCCAGATGACGCGCCTGCCGGCTGGCCCTCCTGCAATCGCTTCAGGGCCTCCTCCGGCCCCGGCAGGTCGGCGGCATAGGCCAGCCGGATCAGCGCCATGTCGGCCGCCGCCGCCGCGTCGGGGGCGCGGCGCACTTCGTCATAGGCCTTCAGCGTCAGCTGCCAGATGCGCGACAGGGTCCCGGCCGAGACCGAGGCCCCCACCGCCGCCAGCCGCGCGGCCTGCTCCTTGGGCATCACCAACGCCTGCGGGCCGATCGCCTTGGCCACCGCCGCGCCATGGCCGTGGTCCAAGAGGTCGAGCATCACCTGGTCGGGGTTCGCGCCATAGCCGTAGAGGGTGCGGAAGGTCTCGATGGCCGCCCCCGCCTCGCCGCGCATCACCTGCTCGAAGAGAGAAATGGTCTGGGCTCGATCCGCCAGACCCAGCATGTCGCGGATGCTCTCCGCGGTGACGGTCTGCCCGGCTTCGGCCTGGACGATCGCCTGGTCGAGCATCGACTGGGCGTCGCGCACCGAGCCCTCCGCGGCCCGGGCGATCAGCATCAGCCCCTCGGCCTCGACGCGCGCGCCCTCGTTCTCGCAGATCATCTCGAGGTTCTTGACGATCACGTCCGGCTCGACGCGGCGCAGGTCGAACCGCTGGGTGCGCGACAGGATGGTCACCGGCACCTTGCGAATCTCGGTGGTGGCGAAGATGAACTTGGCGTGCGGCGGCGGCTCTTCCAGCGTCTTCAGGAGCGCGTTGAACGCCCCCGTCGAGAGCATGTGCACCTCGTCGATGATGTAGACCTTGTAGCGGGCCTCCACCGGCGCGTAGCGCACCCCTTCCAGGAGCTCGCGCATGTCGGCCACGCCGGTGCGCGATGCGGCGTCGAGCTCGAGCACGTCCATGTGCCGGCCCTCGATGATCGACTTGCAGTGGCGGCCCTCTTCGCTGAGGTCCAGCGTCGGCTCGTGGATCGTCTCGGTGTCGTAGTTGAGCGCCCGGGCCAGCAGGCGCGCGGTGGTGGTCTTGCCGACCCCGCGCACCCCGGTGAGCATGAAGGCGTGCGCGATGCGGCCGCTGGAGAAGGCGTTCTTGAGGGTGCGGACCATGGCCTCCTGGCCATAGAGGTCCTCGAAGGTCTTCGGCCGGTACTTGCGCGCGATGACGGTGTAGGCGGCGCTTTCGTCGGCGGCCGGCGCCGTCGGGGCCGCGCCGAACATGTCCGGCGCATTGGGATCACGCCCACCCTCAGACCCTTTTGGCGTGTCGTCTTCGAGCGTGAGGTCTTCGTCGGCCATCGGTCTCTTTAGGGAGAGAGGGTGGAGACCGAACGACAACCCGGAGCGTAACTCGTTGTGGCTGCTTCCTTCCGGACCTGACCAAGTTGGCGAGGCGCCCGTCCGCCGCCGATCTCCACGCCCTATATCGCCGCTGCCGACAGCTTCCGCAAGCTGCGCGGGCACGGTGACGCGGGGCCCCGGACACCCTAAGTAGGCGGCCATGCCTCTCGACGCCTTCATGAACACCTTCGCCGGCAATCCGCTGGACCGCGCCAGCGACAAGCGGCCCGACGCCGCGTGGATCGCCGCCCAGCTCGCCTCGCCCGAGGCGCTGGCCTTCCCCGTCTGGAACGGCCGGCCCTTCGTCGAGCCGGCCAAGGACGGCGGGGTGCAGATCGCCTATGTGCCCACCAGGCTCGCCGAGCAGCTGTCGGAGGGCCGCGAGCACCTGCTGTTCCTGGGGCTGTGGAAGGAAACCGCTGTCTTCGCCGTCGATCTGGAGGGGGAGGCCAATCCCGCCGAGGGGCCGCTGGCCGGCATGGGGAAGTTCGAGGACCTGCGCCGCATCGCCCTGCAGCTGCCCGCCACCGAGGCGGCCATAATCGGCACCGCCAAGGCGATGTTCGAATGGCGCCGCCGCCACCGGCACTGCGCGGTCTGCGGCCAGCCCAGCCAGGCCATCGACGGCGGCTGGAAGCGCCGCTGTCCGTCCTGCGAGGCCGAGCACTTCCCGCGCACCGATCCGGTGGTGATCATGCTGCCCTGGCACGGCGAGCGCTGCATGCTGGGCCGCCAGGAGGCCTGGCCCAAGGGCATGTTCTCCGCCCTGGCCGGCTTCCTCGAGCCCGGCGAGAGCATCGAGGAGGCCTGCGCCCGCGAGCTCTCGGAAGAGGCCGGCCTGCGCACGCGCAAGGTCCGCTACCACTCCACCCAGCCCTGGCCCTATCCGTCCTCCCTGATGATCGGCCTGATCGCCGAGGTGGAGGACGACGAGGGGGCGCCCGACCAGACCGAACTGTCGGAAATCCGCTGGATCACCCGCGACGAGGCCAGGAAGCTAATCAAGGGCGAGCTCGACGGCATGGCGGCGCCCAACCCCATGGCCATCGCCCACCAGCTCCTCAAGGCCTGGGCGGAAGAGGGCTAGCCCCGCGTCCGGAACGGGTCGGCGGGATAGACACCGAGAATCTCGAACCTCTCCGAGAAGAACCGCAGCTCCTCGAAGGCCAGCGCCAGGCCGCGGTCCTCGGGGCGGCCATCGACCTCGGCGTAGAAGAAGGTCGCCGTCCAGGCGCCGTTCTCCATGTAGCTCTCCAGCTTGGAGATGTTCACCCCGTTGGTCGCAAACCCGCCCATGGCCTTGTAGAGCGCGGCCGGCAGGTTGCGGACCCGGAACACGAAGCTGGTGATGCAGGGCGCGGTGAACGGCGGGGCGGGCGGACTGGCGTCCGCCGTCATCACCAGGAACCTCGTCGTATTGTGGTGCTCGTCCTCGATGTCGCGCATGAGAATGTCGAGGCCGTAGATTTCCGCCGCCAGGGCCGGCGAGATCGCCGCCTTGGTCGGATCGGGATGTTCCGCCAGCGCCTTGGCGGCGCCGGCCGTATCGCCGACGGCTTCCGGCCGGGCCTTCAGCCGCCGCACGGTCTTGCGGCATTGGCCGAGCGCGATGGCCATGCTGGAGACGGTCTTGATGTCCTCCAGCTTCACGCCGGGGTTGGCCATCAGCTGGAAATGGATCGGCTTGAACCGCTCGCCGATGATCCTGAGCCCCGAGGACGGCAGCAGATGGTGCACGTCGGCCACCCGGCCGGCGATGGAGTTCTCCACCGGGATCATGCCCAGCTCGCAGGCGCCGGTCTTCACCGCCTCGAACGCCTCCTCGAAGGTGGCGCAGGGAACCGGCTCGTAGTCCGGATAGTAGGTCGAGCAGGCCTCGTGGCTGTTGGCCCCGAGCTCCCCCTGGAAGGCGATGCGGCGCTGGGTCATCGGGCCTTCCTAGCATGGGCGCGCGCCGCCTCGAGGTCCGCCGGGGTGTCCACCGAGATCGGCGCGGCGTCGGCCACCGCCGCCCAGATCGAGAGCCCCAGCTCCAGCGCCCGCAGCTGCTCCAGCTTCTCGCGCCGCTCGAGCGGCGAGGGCGCGGCGGCGTTGAAGGCCACGAGCGCCGCGCGGCGATAGCCGTAGATGCCGATGTGGCGCCAGACCGGCGCCTCGCCATAGAGCGTCGAGCGGGTGAAATAGAGCGCCCGGCCGGTCCGCGCGCCCGCCTCCAGCGACAGGATCGCCTTGACCACGTCGGGATTGCCCCGGTCGGCGGCCGACTGCTCGGGGGCGACGACGGTGGCGATATCGCAGTCCGGCTGCTCGGCCAGCAGGCCCGCGCAGGCGGCCAGCACCGCGGGCTCCACGAACGGCATGTCGCCCTGCAGGTTGATCACCACGTCGTGCTCACCGCCGGGATCGAGCTCGGCCAGGGCCGCGAGGATCCGGTCGGAGCCGGAGGCCAGGTCCGGGTCGGTCAGCACGGCGCGGCCGCCGGCCGCCTCCACCGCCGCCACGATCGCGGAATCGCCCGCCGCCACGGCCACGGGACCGGCGCCGGCGGCCTGCGCTTGGCGCAGCACCCGTACGATCATCGGCAGGCCGCCGATGTCCGCCAGCGGCTTGCCCGGCAGGCGGGTCGCGGCCATGCGCGCGGGGATGATGACGATCGGGTTCATGGTTGGGAATTGGGGGGCCAGTGGGCGGTTGCGCGAGCGCCGGTAGCGTGTAAGAGAGCCGGGCGCAATAAGGGGCGGGATTCCCGCGGGTTCGCTGGCCCTTCGTGGCCGGCCTCGGAGAGGGCCGATTTAGGATCTATGAGCGACCTCACGTTCAACAAGATCGCCGGCGCGGTGCTGGCCACCGGACTGGCCGTCGTCGGCCTTGGGCAGCTCTCTTCGGGCGTCTTCTCCAAGGAGCCCCCGGCCAAGCCCGGCTATGCCGTCGAGGTCGCGGCCGACACCTCTGAAGGCGGCGCGGCCGCCGCCGAGACGCCACCCGACTGGGGCACGGTCCTGCCGAAGGCCGACGTCGCCGCCGGCGAGCAGGTGTTCGCCAAGTGCCAGTCCTGCCACAGCCTGACCGCGAACGGCACCGGCCCGAACCTGACCGGCGTCGAGGGCCGCAAGCCCGGCACCGAGGCCGGCTTCTCCTATTCACCCGCCATGCAGGCGTTCGGCGGCAAGCAGCCCATCTGGGACTATGAGCACCTCTTCGAGTACCTGAAGAACCCGCAGGCCTATGTGAGCGGCACCAAGATGACCTTCGTCGGCCTGAAGAAGCCGGAAGACCGCATCAACGTCATCGCCTTCCTGCACACCAAGGGTTCGTCCCTGCCGATCCCGGCGCCGAACCCGGCCGCCGCGGCGGCCGCCGCGCCGACCACCGGACCTGCGGGCGCGACCAAGCCGGCTGCTGCCGCCGCCGCCGCGGGCCAGCCCACCGCCACCGGCTCCACCGCCAGCACGAACGCCACCGCCCCCGCCGGCGGCCCTGCCGGCCAAGGCAAGGGCGCTCCCGGCGGCGCGCCGGACAAGACCACCAGCACCGCCGGCGCCGCGCCGAAGTAGCCTCCTCATCCCGCCCCTAAAGAGGAGGGAGTCTCCGGAAACTGGTCGGCGGCCCGTAGCCGGCCGCCTCGATCCGCGCGATGGCCTCGTCCAGCGGCTCGAGGGCAGTGGCCATGTGATGGCCGTTGGCGTGGATGATCCGCACCGCGTCGAAGCCCATGGCCATGTGGCCCTTCCAGAACACCAGGTCGCCGCGCCCGAAGGCCTGACGGCCGATCTCGTGGCCTAGCCGCTCCTGCTGGTCGGTGTCGCGCGGACAGGCGCGGCCGCAGGCCAGGAACGCCTGCTGCACCAGGCCCGAGCAGTCGCAGCCGAGGCTCTCCCGTCCGCCCCACAGATAGGGCGCGCCCAGGAACCGCTCGGCCACGGCCACGGGGTCGGCCTCGAACACGCCGATGGGGGCCAGGTGCTCGATGGGCATCCAGCCGGCCCCGGCGACCTGGCTCAGCCGGCCCTCCTGCGCCTCCACCCGCACCAGCGAATTGATTGAATAGGGCCCGAGGGCGCGGGCCTTGATGCTCGGCCCCTCGAAGGCATAGGTGCGGATCGCGGAGATGCGGTGGGTTGGCGCAGGCCCGATCGGCGCCAGCCGCGCGGCCTCGACAAAGCCCACATAGCCATCGCGCGGCGCCTGGCCCCAGACCCAGCCGCCGGCCTCCTCCTCCAGCGCCTGGAAGGTCTCGCCGAACAGCAGCTGGTCCAGCTGTTCGGAGGCGGCGGAGGGTTCGCGGTGCACGCCGGCGGCCGGCGCCGCGCAGACCATGGGGTTCGGATCCACATAGACCTCCGCCGGCTCGACGCCTTCCAGCGCGCGGCTCGCCACGCCGTCCCGCAGCGGGGTGATGCGCGGGTCGAGCTTCAAACAAATCGCTCCCGCAGCAGGCCGTAGAGGCCGCGGATCGCCTGCGCCTCCGCGCCCGCCGGCCAGCCCGGCCGGTTGCGCGGATTCCACGCGAAGATATCGAAGTGCGCCCAAGGTCCCGGCGGCGCGAACCGCTGCAGGAACAGCGCTGCCGTCACCGAGCCCGCCTGCGCCCAGGCGTCGGGATCGTTCTTGATCTCGGCCACGTCGCTGTCGAGCGCGTCGACATAGCCCTTCCAGAGCGGCATGCGCCAGACCGGGTCGGACGCCGCCTCCGCATGCGCCGCGATCTGGCCCGCGAGCTCTTCGTCGTCGGTGTAGAACGGCGGCAACTGCGGACCCAGCGCCACCCGAGCCGCCCCGGTGAGCGTCGCGAAGTCCAGGGTCAGCGCCGGGGCCAGCTCGCCCGCCCGGGTCAGGGCGTCGGCCAGGATCAACCGGCCTTCCGCGTCGGTGTTGCCGACCTCGATGGAAATGCCCTTGCGCGAGGCCAGCACATCGCCCGGCCGCATGGCGTCGCCGGAGATGGCGTTCTCGACGACCGGGATCAACACCGCCAGCCGCACCGGCAGCCTGGCGGTCATCACCATCCGCGCCAGGGCGAGCGCGTGGGCCGCCCCGCCCATGTCCTTCTTCATCTGCCGCATGCCGGCCGAGGGCTTGATGTCCAGGCCGCCGGTGTCGAACACCACGCCCTTGCCGACCAGCGCCACGAGCGGATGCTTGGCCTGGCCCCAGCTGATCTCGATGAAACGCGGCGCCCGCTCGGCGACCGCCGCGCGGCCCACCGCGTGCACCGCTGGATAGTTGGCTTCCAGCAGGCCGTCGCCGGTGACGACGGTGATCTCAGCCCCATGCT
This sequence comes from Phenylobacterium sp., assembly GCF_035944335.1. Lineage (GTDB taxonomy): Bacteria > Pseudomonadota > Alphaproteobacteria > Caulobacterales > Caulobacteraceae > Phenylobacterium. Next base: position 7,475 of record NZ_DASZBG010000088.1, read on the forward strand.
GCTCGGCGATCTCCCGGGCGATGGTCTCGATCTGCAGCGGGCCCATGTCGTTGGCCGGTGTGTTGACCATGTCGCGGGCGAGCGCGCAGGCGTGGGCCACCTGGCGGACCTCGGCGACATCGCAGCCCTCGGCCACCAGCCGGGCCTTCTCCGCCCCGTGGGCCTTGTAGCGGTCGAACTTGTAGCTCCCCAGCGAGAAGGCCAGCGCGATCTGGTCCGGGGCCATGGCCTTGGGCGCGTGGGCGATCCTGTAGGTCCCGGCCGGCAGCTTGGCGGCGAGCGTGCGGAACTCCATCGGGTTGGCGCTGGCGCCCAGCCCGAACAGCACGCTGGCCAGGGCGCCGTCCGCGCCGGGCACGGCCAGCACCTGGCCGGCCTTGCCCTTGAAGTCGGAGGTGGCGGCGAACGCCTTGGCCGCCGGCGGGGCGGCGTCGAGCGCGGGCCCGGTCTCGCTCTCCAGCAGCGCGCGCACCGGGATCGCGGCGGGGTCGGCGGTATCGAGGATCACTTCGGACATGGGCGGGCCTCCGCTGGGCCCATTCCTCTCGCCCAACTGGCCGGCGCCCGCAACCGCTAGAACCCTGCGAACGCGCTCATGAAGGGGGAGCCCGGGAAGGCGGCCAGCGCCCCGATGGCGATCGCCAGGCCGTAGGGCACATTCTCGCCGGGCTCGGCGAGCCGGCTGAACCAGGCCGGGCCGGTGACCACGAACGGCCGCACGAAGCCCGAGCGCAGCGCCAGCAGGGTCACCGCCAGCGCGCCGCCCGCGAAACCGGTCACGCCGGCGAAGACGGCCGCGGCGGGCCAGCCGAGCCACAGCGTCGCCGCGGCGAACAGCTTGGCGTCGCCGCCGCCGATCCAGCCCAGGGCGAACATCGCCATGCCGGCCACGAGACCGACCAGGCCGACGCCCAGGTGCAGGCCGATCGCCGCGGGCGCCAGGCCCATGGCCAGCGCCGCCGGAACGAAGCCGGCCAGCAGCGCCAGCGGCATCCAGTTGGGGATGGTGTAGCTCGTCACGTCGCGCAGGGCCGCGGCGATCACCAAGGCGGGGAAGACCGCGACGAGCAAGGCCTGGACGAGGTGGAGCATGGGGTCAGCATGAAGCCGAGCCATGAACGGAGGGTTTCCCGCAACGACGAAGGCCCCGACGCTGGCGCGCGGGGCCCTCGACAACCTAGCCGTGGGGCCGGCTTAGGGCAGGTTGTTGGCGACGGAGCCGAAGGTGTTGGTCACACGGCCGCCCAGCAGCGGCAGGACCGCGGCGATGGCCACGGCCACCAGGGCGGCGATCAGGCCATATTCGATGGCGGTCGCGCCGGACTCGTCGTTCAGGAAGCGCGTGACGAACTTGGACATGGTGGTCTCCACGGAGGGCGACCGGGCCAGGCCCAACCGCCGGTTTGGAGAGTCGAATATTCCCCGCAGGGTTTAATCCACCGTGAATCTCCCGAAGTATTAGAAGATGTCGTGGTTTAATTATATTTACCACGCCCTCGTGAGTACATTGCTCCGGACAGCAAAAGGGCCCCCCGTCGCCGGGGGGCCCTTGCCATCGGAAACCTGGAAGCCAGGCTTACGGCAGCTTGTTGGCGACCGTACCGAAGGTGTTGGTCAGGCGGCCGCCGAGCAGCGGCAGCACCGCGGCGATGGCGACGGCGACCAGGGCGGCGATCAGGCCATACTCGATGGCCGTGGCGCCGGACTCGTCCTTCAGAAAGCGCGAAACGAACTTGGACATAAGAGAACTCCTTCCATTGGCGGGCAGGCGGCGGGAGGCTTTTCAAGCACCGCCTGCTCGCCCAAACGCCAGGGCAATTTCGCTCGTCGCGCTTAATTCCCAGTAAAGATACAAGTATTCGTCTGATTTTTTCCTTGGTTTACTTGGATTAATCATGACCATCGGTTAATCAAGCCACGTCCAAGTTCTTGATCCTGTCGTTGAATCAGCGACTTAGGATTCGGCCAGGACGTTCGCGAAAACGTCGACGAGCCGACTTTCTTCGTACGTCCGATCGCCGATCGCAGCCACCGGACGAACGCCGATCAGGCTGTTGGTCAGGAAGACCGCCTGCGCCGCCGCCAGGATCTCCGCCCCTTCGGCGACCTCCTCGACGCCCAGGCCGCGGCCTCGCGCGGCCGCGATCACCCGGGCCCGCGCAAGGCCGGCCAGCACGCCGCAGTCCAGCGCCGGCGTGAATAGCCGCCCGTCCCTCAGCCAGAACAGGTTGGCCGCCGCCGCACAGGCCACCCGTCCCCCGGTGTCGAGCATCAGGGCCTCGTCGGCGCCCGCCGCGCGCGCCGCGCGCCGGGCCAGCACATTGTCCAGATAGGCCAGTGTCTTCAGCCGGGAGGTGGGCGAGCGCTCGTTGCGCCGCACCGCGCTGACCATCAGCCGGGCGGGGCCGGCGGGCTTCGGCGCCGGCGCGGCGGTGGCGACCATCCGCGGCTGCAGCGTCTGCGGGCGATCGAGCCCCCGCCCGCCGCCGCCCGCCGTCCAGGTCAGCCGCACCGCGGCGCGCGCGCCCGCCAGGCCGGCCTCGCCCAGCGCCTGGATCATCAGCCGCTCGGCCGCCGCCCGGTCCGGCGCCGGCAGGCCCAGCACCGCGCAGCCGGCGGTCATCCGGTCCAGGTGGTCGTCCAGCCGCCGGAGCGCGCCGGCCTCAGCCAGCACGGTCTCGAACAGACCGTCGCCGAGCGCGAAGCCGCGATCGTCCTTGGGGATCACGCCGCCTGCCGACCTCCGCCGCGCACGAAGCCGAGCCCGATGAGGCCGATCACCAGGAGCACGATGATGGCCGCGAAGCCGCCCTGCTGGGTGTGGGTGATGCGCGTGCCGAGGTTCACCAGGGTCGGGGCGAGCCACAGGGTGGCCACGCCCGACAGGGCATAGACCCCGAAGAAGGCGCCGGTCTGCTCCGGCGGCGTCAGCCGGGTGAGCAGGGTGCGGCTGGAAGCGTATTGGCCGGTGATGAAGATCGCATTCACGAAGCCGATGCCGATGAAGGCCCAGTCCGGCACGGTGCGGAACACCGGCCCGCTCCAGATCGGCGCATGCGCCGCGGCGTCCCACGGCCACAGATAGAATAGCCGGTCGGGCGCAATGCCCAGCATCAGGGTCAGGCTGACCGCGGTGACGGCGATCTGGATGCGCAACGCGGTCTTCGGGCCCAGCGCGCCGTCGGTCCAGCGGGCGACGAAGCCGCCGAACACCGCCACCACGCTGAGCATGATGCCGTAGACCAGCATCTCCAGCGGACCCCATTTCATGACGCCGATGGCGTAGACCCCGGCGTAGATCAGCACCGCGTTCATGCCGTCGACGAAGAACATCCGCGCGGCCAGGTAGACCACGGCGTCCTTGTAGCGCCGCACGGTCTTCAGCATCCGCCAGAGCTCGCCCGCGCCATCGCGCCAGGCGGTCAGCATGGGGACGCCGGTGCGCGGCGCATCGGGGGTGAGCAGCATGAGCGGGATGACGCCCAGCGCCAGCAGGGCCGCCGCCATCAGGGCCACCACGCGCTCCGGCTCGTGGGTCGCCGGGTTGAGTCCGAACAGCGGCGCGGCGGGCACCCAGCTCCAGTGCACCTTGCCCGGCAGGGCGAAGGCCCAGGCGGTGAAGGCGAGCGCCACCACCGAGGCGCCGTTGCCCAATGACAGAGCAAGCGCCGAGGCCTTGTGCGCAGCCTTCAGCCCGGCGGCGCGGATCAGCATCGAGTTGTGCAGCACCTCGGCATAGACGAACAGCAGGCGGGCTCCGATGTAGAGCGTCGCGAGCATGGTCAGCGTCATCCAGCCGCCGGGCCGGCCGAACCACAGCGCCGCGATCATCGGGACCATCAGGCCGACGATCAGGCCGAGCCAGGGCTTCCGGGGTCCCAGCTTGTCGATGGAGGCGCCCAGGAACGGGGCGGTGAACACCACCACCCAGCCGATGATCTGGTCCCAGCTGGAGATCGTGGCTTGCCCGCGCACGGGATCGCCCACCAGCACCGAGGCCACGTAGGGCATGAAGATGTAGATGGTGACCAGGATGATGAACGGGTCGCGCCCGCCCTGGTGGATCGACCAGGCGTAGCCGCCGCGGGTCAGCTTCCCGTCGCCGCCCAGCTGGGCGATCAGCGGCGGCTCGAAGACCGCGGCCGGACCGTCGGCGTCCAGAGGCTTCACATCGCTCACCGGCATCCCCCTGTCGCCGCCGTTCTTGGATGTGGCGGTCGGGGCCGAGGTTAGACCGGGCTTTGTCAGGCCGCCAGCTTGGCGTCCGCCGCGGCCAGCGCCGCCGGCGCGTCGACCTTGCAGCCTTGCGCCGCCAGGGCTTCGCAGAGCGCGGTCAGGCACAGGCGCACGTGCCAGGCCGTGGCCGAGGCGCCCATCAGGCCGATCCGCCAGACCTGACCCTTCAGCGGCCCGAGCCCCGCGCCGATTTCCAGGTCCCAGTGGGTCAGCACGTGCGCGCGCACGGCCGCCTCGTCGACGCCGTCGGGAACCCGCACGGTGTTCAGCTGCGGCAGGCGATGGGCTTCGTCGACCAAGAAGGCGAGCCCCGCCGCCTCGATGCCCGCCGCCAGCGCCTGGTGCATCCGGGCATGGCGCACGATGGCCGCCTGCTGGCCCTCCTCGAACAGCGCCGCCAGCGCTTCATGCAGCCCATAGAGCGCATTGATCGGCGCCGTGTGGTGATAGGTCCGGCCGCCGCCCCCACGTCCATCAGGGTCGCCCCAGTAGCTCATCAAGAGGTTGAAATCCAAGAGCCAGTTGCGGACCTTTTCCTTGCGCCCGGTGATCGCCGCCTGGGCGCGCTTGGAGAGCGCGATCGGCGACAGGCCGGGCGGCGCCGAGAGGCACTTCTGGGTTCCCGAATAGACCACGTCGGCGTCCCAGCCGGCCACGTCCACGGCGATGCCGCCCAGCGAGGTCACGCAGTCCACCACCGATAGCGCGCCATGCCGTCTGGCGAGCGCGCACAGCGGGCCGGCGTCGCTGCGCACCCCGGTCGAGGTCTCCGCATGGACGAAGGCGAGCACCTTCGTCGGCGCCTCGGCTAGCGCCTTCTCGACGCGCCTGGGGTCCACCGGCTGGCCCCACTCGTGGTCGACGGTGACCACGCTCGCCCCGGCGCGCCCGGCCATGTCGGCCATCCGTGCGCCGAACGCGCCGTTGACCGCGATCACCGCCCGGTCGCCCGGCTCCAGCAGGTTCATCATGGCGGCTTCCATGCCCGCCGTGCCCGGCGCCGGCAGCGGCACGCAGGCGTGGTCGGGGGCGTTGAACAGCCGCTGCAGCGCCGCCTTGATCTCCTCCATCAGCGCCTGGAACTCGGGGTCCAGGTGGCCGATGGTCGGTCGCGCCAGGGCGGCCAGAACGCGCGGGCTGACGTCGGAGGGGCCGGGCCCCATGAGGAAGCGGCGCGGCGGCTGGAAGCTTTGCATCGGCTCTCCCTAAGGGTCGCGGGCCGCGCTGTCAGCCCAGCAGGCGCGCCTGGATGCGGTCGCGGGCCGGGCCATCCACGCCCAGGCCGTTCTCCAGATAGCCGTCCACCGAGCCGTAGCTCTCGGTCATCACCTCGAACGCGGCCTCGAGGTAGGCGGGATGCACCGAGACCGCCATGCGCACCGCGTCTTCAGTCACCGGCCGGCCCAGGTGCTGGCTGAAATAGGGCTCCAGCGCATCCATCTTCCGCCGGATCCGCGCCTCGTCGTTGGTCAAGAGATAGTCGGCCATGGCGTCGTCGGGGTGCACGCCGGCGATATGGTGCGTCAGGGCGCAGATCATGCCGGTGCGGTCCTTGCCGGCGGCGCAGTGCACCAGCACCGGCCCCTGCGCCTCCGCCAGCGCCCGAAAATAGTCGCCGAACAGCGCGATGTGCCGCGGCTCGAGCGGCCCGTGGCGATAGAACTGCCGGGTGTCCTCGAAGAACCAGCTGGCGGAGAGGTCGCAGGTCTTCAGCTTGACCAGCCAGTCAGGATGTTCGGAGACCAGGTCGTTCTCGATCACCCGCCCCTCGAACCCCGGCCAGCGGCGCGACGGTTCGCGCTGGCGCTCATGCGGCTGGCGCAGGTCGACGACCACCGACACCCTAAGCTCGCGCAGGCGCTGCAGGTCCTGCTCGGTCGCCGCATGATGGGCGCCGGAGCGGTAGAGCCGGCCGTGCGGCACGCCGCGGCCGCAGGCGGTGGCGTAGCCTCCGAAATCCCGGAAGTTCTCGATGCCTTCGAAATCGATGTGCCGGCTCATCGGAACGGCGGCTCGTCGAAGCTGCGGAGCTTGCGCGAGTGGAGGCGCGAACCGCCTTCGCGCAACAGGTCCATGGTGGCGATGCCGATCTGCAGGTGCTGGCCGATGGCGCGGTCGTAGAAGGCGTTGGCCTGGCCCGGCAGCTTGATCTCCCCGTGCAGCGGCTTGTCGGAGACGCAGAGCAGGGTCCCGTACGGCACCCGGAAGCGGTAGCCCTGGGCCGCGATGGTGGCGCTTTCCATGTCGATGGCCACGGCCCGGCTCTGGTTGAACCGCTGGGCCGAGGAGGAATAGCGCAGCTCCCAATTGCGGTCGTCGGTGGTGACCACCGTGCCGGTCCGCAGGCGCCGTTTCAAAACCTCGCCCTCCTCGCCGGTGACGATCTCGGCGGCGCGGTTCATGGCCACCTGGATCTCGGCGATCGGCGGGATCGGGATCTCCGGCGGCAAGACCCTGTCCAGCACATTGTCGTCGCGCAGGTAGGCGTGGGCCAGCACATAGTCGCCGATGGTCTGGGAGCCGCGCAGGCCCCCGCAGTGGCCGATCATCAGCCAGGCCTGGGGCCTGAGCACCGCCAGGTGGTCGCAGACCGTCTTGGCGTTGGAGGGGCCGACCCCGATGTTGACCAGGGTGATCCCCCGACGGCCCTCGGCCATCAGGTGGTAGGCCGGCATCTGGTGCTTGCGCCAGGTTCCCGCCGCCACCGCGGCTTCGGGATTGGGCGTCTCGGCCGTCACATAGACCTGCCCCGCCGCCGACAGCGCCGTATAGGGCCCGCCGGCCTTCAGCTGCTCGCAGCCCCAGCGGACGAATTCGTCGACGTAGCGGTGGTAGTTGGTGAACAGGATGTACTGCTGCACGTGCTCGGCGGGCGTCCCGGTGTAGTGAGCGAGCCGGGCCAGCGAGAAGTCGGTGCGCAGGCCGTCGAACAGGGCCAGCGGCCGCGGCTGGTCGTCGGGCGCCATCCACGAGCCGTCGGCGATCTCGTCGCCGATATGCGCCAGCTCCGTCGTCGGGAAGTGGCGGGCGATCTCCATGGACGACCGGTCGGCGAGCTCCACCGCCGCCGCCCCGTCCAGCACATAGGGGAAGGGGATCTCCTGCCGAGAGCGGCCGACCTCGATCTCCACCTGGAAGTCCTGCTGGATCAGCGAGAGCTGCTCGGTCAGGTAGTCGCGAAACAGGTCCGGCCGGGTGACGGTCACCGAATAGCGTCCGGGCAGGCCGATGCGCGCGAACGCGCGGCCGATCCGCGGATAGGCCTGGCCCTCGGGCCAGTGCAACCGGAGTTCGGGATAGGTGAAGGCCCGGTCTGCGCGGAGCCTGGGGTCCGGCGGGCTTCCCCCCGCCAGGAAGTCTCGAAGGGCGTTACGGAGCGCATCGACGCTGCTCCGGTACTCTTCTTCTAGCCGATCAACGATGCCGGCTGCTTTCTGCTCATTCATCGGGCGCCTTATAGCCACGCTGGGGCCGTTTGGCGAGCCGGCGGAATGGACGCCGCCGCCCATCCCGGTCACAAAAGGCCGGAACTCCTGGGGGCGCCATCCGCATGAATCGCTTGTTCACCACCTTCATCGTCGCGGCCATGGTGCTGGGGGTGGCGGTCGGCTGGGGCCTCAACCAATACGCCTCGCCCGACCAGGCCAAGGCGGTCGCCGAGAACCTGTCGATCGTCACCGACGTCTTCCTGCGGCTGATCAAGATGATCATCGCGCCGCTGGTGTTCTCCACCCTGGTGGCCGGCATCGCCCACATGGAGGACGCCGGCGCCATCGGCCGGGTGGGCGTCAAGACCATGGGCTGGTTCATCTCCGCCTCGGTGGTCTCGCTGACCATCGGCCTGATCATGGTCCACCTGCTGCAACCTGGGTCGGGCCTGGCGCTGCACGCCCCGGACGCCGCCAAGGTCGCGGGCGCAGTCGACGTGACCAAGTTCACCCTGAAGGCCTTTGTCACCCACATGGTGCCGGCCTCCATCGTCCAGGCCATGGCCGACAACGAGATCCTGCAGATCGTGGTGTTCTCGGTCTTCGTCGGCACCGCCGTGGCGGCCATCGACGACCGCGCGCCGGCCGTCCTGGCGCTGGTCGAGCAGGTGGCGGCCATCATGCTGAAGGTCACCGGCTATGTGATGCGCACCGCCCCCCTGGCGATCTTCGCCGCGCTCGCCTCCACCGTGGCGACGCAAGGGCTGTCGATCCTGGCCACCTACGCCAAGTTCGTCGGCGGCTTCTACCTGTCGCTGGGCCTGCTCTGGGCGCTGCTGATCGCCGTGGTCGTGCTGATCGTGGGGCCCCGCGCGCTCAGGCTCATGGGCGCGATCCGCGGCCCGGCCCTGCTGGCCTTCTCCACCGCCTCCTCGGAGGCCGCCTATCCGCGCACCCTGGAGGAGCTGCAGAAGTGGGGCATTTCCCGCAAGGTGGCGAGCTTCGTCCTGCCGCTCGGCTACTCGTTCAATCTGGACGGGTCGATGATGTACTGCACCTTCGCGACCCTGTTCATCGCCCAGGTCTATGGCATCCCGCTCTCGATCGGCCAGCAGGTCACCATGCTGCTGCTCCTGATGGTGACGTCGAAGGGCATGGCCGGCGTGCCGCGCGCTTCGCTGGTGGTGATCGCCGCGACGCTGAGCTTCTTCCGCCTGCCGGAGGCCGGTCTGCTGCTGATCCTGGCCGTCGACCACCTGCTCGACATGGGCCGCTCGGCCACCAATGTGGTCGGCAACTCGGTCGCCGCCGCCGTGGTCGCCAAGTGGGAAAACCAGATCGAGGTCCCGGAAGCCGCGGGCGCGACTCCTCTCCCTGCCTGACGGCGAGAGGAAACGGCGCATTAGCCATATCGTTTAACGGCCCATTCGCCTCGTTGCGGCATGGGTGAGGGTCCCATCCTCCCGTCGAGGCTGAGCGCCCCCGTGTCCGACACCGATGACCGTCTCGAAAGGCTTGGCCGCCGCGTGGCCGAGCTGGAGGCCGAGCGCGAGCTGACGCTGCGCCTGGCGCAGACGGATTCGCTCACCGGCCTGGTCAATCGCGGGGCCTTCACCGCGGCCCTGTGTGAGCGGCTGGAGGCGGCGCGGCGCGACGGCCGCCAGGTCGCCCTGTTCGTCATCGACCTCGACCGCTTCAAGCATCTCAACGACACGCTCGGCCACCACGCCGGCGACCTGCTGCTGGCCGAGGTCGGCGAGCGGCTGCGCGCCGACGCCGCCCCGGGCGAGCTCACCGCGCGGCTGGGCGGCGACGAATTCGCCCTGATCTCCGACGATCCCGACGTCCCCGCCCGCGCCAAGCGGCTGCTCGCCAAGCTGTCCCAGCCGCAGACCATCTACGGCCGCGTGGTCTCGCCAGGCGCCTCCATGGGCGTGGCGGTGTTCCCCACCGACGCGGCCGACGCCTCGGACCTGCAGCGCTTCGCCGACATGGCGCTCTATCGGGTCAAGACCCGCGGCGGCCGGCGGTGGAGCGCCTTCGACGCCGAGCTGCGCGCCGAGAACACGCGACGCCAGACCCTGGAGGCGGAACTGCGCCGCGCCATCCCCGGCGGCGAGATCGAGCCCTGGTTCCAGCCGGTGATCGATTCCAACTCCGGCCGCATCGTCGCCGTCGAGGTGCTGGCCCGCTGGAACCACCCCGAGCAGGGCCTGCTGCTGCCAGGCGCCTTCGTGCCCATCGCCGAGGAGCTGGGCCTGATCGGCCAGATCGACGAGGCCGTCTTCGAGATCGCCTGCGCGCGCGCCGCGCCCTGGGTGGCGGAGGGGCTCATCGAGAGCATCTCCTGCAACGTTTCGCCCCGCGACCTCCTGGACCCCGCCTTCTCGCGCAAGCTGATCGGGCGGCTGTCGCGCACCACCCTGCCCGCCACCGCGCTCACGGTCGAAGTCACCGAGACCTTCCTGCTGCAGGACTTCGCGCTGGCGCGCCGCCACATCGAGCGGCTGGCCGCCAAGGGCGTGCGCATCGCGCTCGACGACTTCGGCACCGGCTATTCCAACATCCGCGCCCTGATGAGCCTGCCGATCCAGACGGTGAAGCTCGACCGCAGCCTGATCGAGGCGGTGGGCAAGGACGCCCGCGTCTCCAAGCTGGTCTCGGCCATGCTGCACGCCGCCCGCGCCCTCGACGTCCGCATCGTCGCCGAAGGGGTCGAGGAGGAGGGCCAGGCGCTGTTCCTGCGCGCCGCCGGCTGCGAGCGCATGCAGGGCTACCTCTTCGCCCGCCCCATGCCCGCCGAGACCGTCGAGGCCCACCTGCGCGGCAGCCCGCTCATCGACCTCGCCATGCCCTCCACGGCGGCGCTCGCCCGCCGGCGCCGGGCCTAGGTCACCGATCGGGGCGCGGCGTTGGCCGCCGCCAGTTCACGCAGGCGCGAAAACAGCCGCCGCAGCTCGGCCTGGTTCTCCGCCACAGCGCGGACGATCTCCGTCTGGCGGGCCGGCGGGGCGGCCACCAGCCAGCCGCCCCGGACGCGCCGCGCAAAGCCGGCCGCCGCCAGCACGGGCAGGCGGCGGCGCACCGTTTCGCCCGCCATGCCAAGCCGCCGCGCCAGGTCCGAGCCGCTGCAGGGGCTGCGCCGGGCCAGCAGGCCGCGAGGATGGACGCCGGGCGCCACGCCCAACTGACGCTCGGTATTGGCCGCCACCAGGCCCAGCAGGATGAAACCGTCCACCACGTCGCCCACCAGCTCCACCAGCCGCTCGCAGGTCCGCAGCATGTAGTGGGCGAGCGCGGTGTTGGCGGCCCGCACCGGCGCCGCCGCGAGGTCCGGGGTCGCGGGCTCCGGCGGCGGCAGGAACCCCGCCGCCATCAGCGCCGTGTGCAGTTGCACGATCCGCTGCATCCGGGCGGCCTGGATGGCGGCGTGCCGCGCCCCAACGATCGCCGCGCGCGGAATATAGGCGCCGGCCGGCGTCATCACGCAGAGGTCGCCGTCGATCAACTGGTGCACGCGGCGGCGCACGGTTTCGTAGGGCAGGCGCAGGGACTCGGCGACGGCGTGGATGCTGATCGGCCGGCGCGCCGAGTCCGGCAGGGCGTCGCCGGAATTTCCGTAGCGCCGCTGCAACTCGGGGTCGTGGCGCAGGCCCGCCAGGTTCGCCTGGACGATGGCGGCCGACACCAGCGGCTCCAGGAAGTCGCCGCCCGCGCGGCTGATGTTCGCCTGGTCGACGATGAAGGCCACGGAGAGCAGTGTCGCGCGCCGGTCCGGCGCGTGTCGCAGATCATCTGGCTTGGCGCCATCGGGCAGAGCGGCCATGAGCTTGAGTGTGCGATATCCGGGGCGGTTTGCAATCACGCCCTCACGGTCACGGAGGCCCCATGCGCCTGTTGATGAATCTGCTCTGGTTCGTGTTCGGCGGCTGGATCTCCGGCACACTGTGGCTGTTCGCCGGCCTGCTCCTGGCCGTCACCGTCGTCGGCCTGCCCTGGACGCCGGCGGCGTTCCGGATGGCGGGCTTTAGTTATTGGCCGTTCGGCAAGGTCGTGGTCGACCGCGACATCGGCGCGTCGAGCCTCGTGCTCAACATCCTGTGGCTGATCCTCGCCGGCTGGTGGCTCGCCTTGCACCACCTGGCGCTGGCCATGGCGCTGGCCGTGACCATCATCGGCATCCCCTTCGCCTGGCAGCACGTGAAACTCGCCGTCCTGTCGCTCACCCCGGTCGGCAAGGCGGTGGTGGAGGCCTGAGGCTAGCGCGGCGCCCGGCAACGGCGCCATAAGCGGCCATGGCTGCGACCGACTTCCCCACCGCCCCGAACCCCGCCGCTCTGGAGCACGGCAAGACCCTGGCTCCGCGCTTCGACGCCAACGGCCTGATCGCGGCGGTGGCCACCCACGCGGACTCAGGCGAGGTGCTGATGCTGGCCTGGATGAACGCCGAGGCGCTGACCAAGACCCTGGAGACCGGCGAGGCCTGGTACTTCAGCCGCTCCCGCGACGAGCTCTGGCACAAGGGCGCGACCTCCGGCCAGGTGCAGGTGGTGGCCGAGGCGCGGATCGACTGCGATCAGGACGCCATCTGGCTGAAGGTCTGGCCGCAGGGCGACGGCGGGGCCTGCCACACCGGGGCGCGCTCCTGCTTCTACCGGGCCATCGAGAACGGCAAGCTGGTGGCGGCGCCGTGACCGTCACCGCCGCCCTCATCGCCTTCGGCCTCGCCGCGGGGCTCCTGACCATCACGCCGGGCCTCGACACGGCGCTGGTCCTGCGCACGGCCGCGGTCGACGGCGCGCGGCGCGCGGCGCTGGCCGCCGCCGGCATCTGCCTGGGCACTGTCGTGTGGGGCGCGGCCGTGGCCTTCGGCCTGGGCGCCCTTCTGGCCGCCTCCAGCCTCGCCTTCGAGGTGCTGAAGTGGGCCGGCGCCGCCTATCTGGTCGGGCTCGGCGTCAAGCTGATCGCGCGGCCGCGGGAGCGGTTCGATGTCGGCGCCGCCTCGGGGCCCGAACTCAGCGGCGCGGCCTGGTTGCGGCGGGGCCTCCTCACCAACCTGCTCAATCCGAAGGTGGGCGTGTTCTATGTCTCCTTCCTGCCGCAGTTCCTGCCGGCCGGCGTCCCGGCGGCGCCCTTCCTCTTCATGCTGGCCTGCCTGCACGCCCTTATGGGCGTCGTCTGGTTCGCGCTCCTGATCGGCGCCACGCGGCCGATCGCCGGCGCCTTGCGAAAAACCAGTGTTGTGCGGTGGCTCGATCGGCTGACCGGCGGCGTTTTCCTAGGCTTCGGCGTGCGCCTCGCCTTCGAGCGGCGCTGACCATCCATCCCACCAGGAGCCAAGGCCCTCGATGTCCAGTGAAGTCCTCCACGTCGCCCGCGACAAGCTGAGCCGCAAGACGCTCGACATGCACTACGCCATCACCTCGCTGATGGAGGAGTTCGAGGCCGTCGACTGGTACCGCCAGCGGGCCGACGACACGGAGGACCCGGAGCTCAAGAAGATCCTGCTGCACAACGCCCGCGAAGAGCTGGAACATGCCTCGATGGTGCTGGAGTGGATGCGCCGCAACGACGGCGAGCTGAACGCCCAGCTCAAGGAATATCTGTTCACCGAGGAGTCGATCACCGGCCGCGAGGAAGACGCCAGCGAAAAGCATGGGCTCTGACCCCGACGCCCCACCGGACGACGAGGCCCTCGCCGAGAGCCCGGGCGAGGTCACCCTGGTGACCGTGGCGGCGGAGATCGCGGGCCGGCGGATCGACAAGACGCTGGCCGCCCTCCTGCCGGAGCTGTCGCGCGCCCGCCTGCAGGCCCTGATCGCCCAGGGCCACGTCAGCCGCGATGGGGTCGCGCTCTCCGACCCCTCGGCCAAGGCCCAGGCCGGCGACTACGCCGTTCTCGTGCCGCCGCCGGAGCCGGCCGAGCCGGCGGCGGAGGCCATCGCGCTCACCGTGCTGTTCGAGGATCCCTTTCTGATCGTCATCGACAAGCCGGCCGGCATGGCAGTGCATCCGGCGCCCGGCTCGACGCACGGCACCCTGGTCAATGCGCTGCTGGCCCATTGCGGCGCCAGCCTGTCGGGCATCGGCGGCGTCGCCCGGCCCGGCATCGTCCACCGCATCGACAAGGAGACCTCCGGCGTCATCGTCGCGGCCAAGACCGACGCCGCCCACCAGGGCCTCTCGGCCCTGTTCGCCGCCCACGATATCGAGCGGGTCTACGTGGCCCTGACCCGTGGGAGCCCGCGAGCCCGGCGCGGGACCATCGAGGGCGCCATCGCCCGCTCCCCCCACGACCGCAAGAAGATGGCCCTGGTGAAGTCGGGCGGCCGCCCGGCCGTCACCCACTATCGGGTCGATCAGGTGTTCGGGCCGGAGGCGAAGCCGCTCGCCGCGCGCCTCGCCTGCCGGCTGGAGACCGGCCGCACCCACCAGATCCGCGTGCACCTCGCCTCCCAGGGCTGTCCGTGTCTCGGCGACCCCCTCTACGGCTCCGGCCCGCCGGCCGAGCCGGTGCGCCGGGCGATCGCTGAGGCCGGCCTGGCCCGCCAGGCGCTGCACGCAGCCGTCCTGGGCTTTGTCCACCCGATCACCGGCGAGGCCCTGCGCTTCGAAAGCCCGCCGCCCGCCGACATGGCGCAGTTGCAGGGATTGCTCGCCGCGCTCTGATCGCGCCATCCTCCCGGTGGGGGGAACGGGCATGCAGACTCACGACACGCCGGAAAAGTCCTACGACCTCGAGCGGCTGATTTTCTTCTCGGATGGCGTGTTCGCCATCGCCATCACCCTGTTGGTGATCGAACTCAGGCCGCCGCAACGCTGGGACCGGACGCTGGCGGGCCTGTGGGGCGCCGAGTGGCGGTCGCTGCTCGCCTATGCGGTCAGCTTCCTGGCCGTGGGCGCCTACTGGAACGCGCACCGCAGGCTGTTCGCCCGGGTCGTTCGCTTCCACCCCGGCCTGATCTTCCTCAACCTCGTGCTGTTGAGCCTCGTGGTGCTCATGCCGTTCGCCGCCGAGCTGATCTTCGACTCAGGCCCGCGCGGCGAGCCCTTCGCCGCCTATCTCGGGCTGATCGCGGCCATCGGCGCGGCCCAGGCCCTGCTCTGGACCTTCGCCGCCTTCGTTTTCAAGGTGACGGACCCGGCCATGGCCTCACGGGAGCGCCTCTTCATGACCCTTACCCTGGCGCTGGTGCCCATGGCGCTGGGCGCGGCCTCCGTGGCGGCCTGGTATGGCGCCGACTCCAGCGTCTGGATCTGGTCCCTGCCGTTCATCGTCCTGGCCAACCTCGGCCGACGCCGGATGCTGGCGGCCCGCCGCTAGCCGGCCGCCGCCGCTTCGAGCGTCGCGATGTCGAGCTTCTTCATCGGCATGAACGCCGCCGCCACCTTCGCGCCGGTCCCGGGATTGCTCATCCACTCGCCCATGCGGCGCGGCACGACCTGCCAGGAGACGCCGAAGCGGTCCTTCAGCCAGCCGCACTGGCTCTCCTGGCCGCCGCCGGCCAGCAGGCCGTTCCAGTAGTGGTCCAGCTCGGCCTGGTCTTCGCAGTCGATCTGGAAGGAGACGGCTTCCGTGAACTTGAAGATCGGGCCGCCGTTCAGCCCGACGAATTTCTGGCCGTCCAGCTCGAACTCGATGGTCATGACACTGCCCGCCGGACCCGGCATCCCCTCGCTGTAGCGGGCGGTCTTGCCGATCCTCGAGTTGGGAAACAGCGAGGTGTAGAGCGTCGCGGCCGCCTCCGCCTCGGTGTCGAACCACAGGAACGGGGTGATCTTCGGCATGCGGAAAACTCCTTCGGGTCGCGCGACTATCCCAAGGACGGTCAGCGCGGTCCAATTCCGACAGCGGCTTCGTGAAGCTTTGCTGCGAACCATGTGAGAAAGCCTGCCTTGAAGGCGCCCACTTCGGGGCCTAAAAAACCCGACTAGAGCAGTCGGATTTTCGGGTCGCCTCCCCAGCGATCTACCGCCGCCGCAACCCCGTACCTATCTGAGAGGTTGGAGGGGGCGGATGGTCCTTGCGCGCCGCTGGCTAAGGCGCGGCGATCGACCCGAACGTCCGCCACATATGAGGGGATGATCCATGGCCGCCAATGCGCTCGCCGTCATGTCGCCGGAAGGCGGACTGAGCCGGTACCTGTCTGAAATCCGCAAGTTCCCGATGCTGGCCAAGGACGAGGAGTTCATGCTCGCCAAGGCCTGGCAGGAACACGAAGATCCCGAGGCCGCCCACCGGCTGGTCACCAGCCACCTGCGCCTGGTGGCCAAGATCGCCATGGGCTACCGCGGCTACGGCCTGCCGATCGGGGAGGTGATCTCCGAAGGCAACGTCGGCCTGATGCAGGCGGTGAAGAAGTTCGATCCGGATCGCGGCTTCCGCCTGGCGACCTACGCCATGTGGTGGATCCGCGCCTCGATCCAGGAATACATCCTGCGCTCCTGGTCGCTGGTGAAGATGGGCACCACCGCGGCGCAGAAGAAGCTGTTCTTCAACCTCAGGAAGGCCAAGAGCGAGATCGAGGCCCTGCAGGAAGGCGACATGCGCCCCGAGCAGGTGAGCCAGATCGCCACCAAGCTCGGCGTCCTGGACTCCGAGGTGATCTCCATGAACCGCCGGCTGTCCGGCGGCGACGCCTCGCTGAACGCGCCGCTGCGCGCCGACGGTGAGAGCGAGTGGCAGGACTGGCTGGTCGACGACGTGACGCCCAGCCAGGAGACCGTGGTCGCCGACAGCCAGGAGAAGTCCATCCGCATGGGCCTCCTGGAGGAGGCCATGGCCGAGCTCACCGATCGCGAGCGCCACATCCTCACCGAACGGCGCCTGAAGGACGATCCGACCACGCTGGAGGAGCTGGCCACCGAATACGGCGTCAGCCGCGAGCGCGTGCGCCAGATCGAGGTCCGCGCCTTCGAGAAGCTGCAGAAGGCCATGCGCACCGCCGCCGAAGAACGCAATTTGGTCAGCGCATAGATATCTTTCCCTTCTCCCCTTACGGGAGAAGGTCTCTTACGCCGCGACCGCCCCGCTCTCGTCCTTCGGCAGGTAGGCCAGCAGGGGCGCCGCGCGCCGCTCGAGCTCGGCCACGTCGAAGCCGCCGGCCCGCTCGACCTGGCCGAGGTAGCGGTTGAACTCGATGGCGGCGTTGGTGAGTTTCATGTCGCCCGCCTTGACGCCCGCCTTCTGCAGGTCGAGCCCCTGGGTCTGCAGGGCGCGCAGCGCCTGCACGGGGTCCTTCTGCACCGCCGCGATCGCCGAGCGCACGATCTTCAGCGCCTGGGAGGTGCGCGCCGAATCCGGCGTCACCGGCGCATCCGAGCGGCGCTTCAGCGGGCCGGAATAGTCGCCGGAATTGAACCGCCGCCGGTCGGGCCCGACATAGTCCACCGCTTCGATCCAGTCGCGGGGGCGAAGCGTGATGGCTTCCAGCCGGCGCAGCAGGTCCTTCACCGTGAACGGCCGGCGCAGGAACTCGTGCACGCCGGCGTCGCGCGCGGCCAGGATCGCCGCCGCTGTCGCCTGGCCGGTGACGATGATCACCGGCGCCTGACGGCAGCTGAGCGCGCTGCGCCGCAGCTTGGCCGTGAACTCCACGCCGTCGAGGCGCTCGGCGCTCAGTTCGACGAAGATCAGGTCGGGCTCGACCGTGCCCGCCAGCTTCAGCGCCTTGTCGGTATTGGGCGCCGCCCAGACCTGGCAACGGACGATGCTGCGGATCAGCTCGCCGAGCTGGCGGGCGTTCGCCGTATGCGGATCGGCGATCAGCACCCGCCGCAGCAGGGGGGCCATCCGCTCGATGATCTTGGCGTCGTTGTCGAACACAGGCTCTGCTCCGTAGAGCTTGCCTAGGGCTGCGTCGGTAAAGAACGCATTACGAGAACCCGGGTATCTCTCCCTAATCCTGGAACGGGTCGCGCACCACGATCATGTCCTCGCGCTGCGGGCTGGTGCCCAGCAAGGCGACCGGCGCGCCGATCAGCTCCTCGATGCGGCGCACATATTTCACCGCATTGGCCGGCAGCTCGCGCCAGGAGCGCGCGCCTTGCGTGCTCTGGCTCCAGCCCTCCATCTCCTCATAGACCGGCTCCAGCTGGCCCTGCGCCTTCAGCCCCGCCGGCAGGTGGTCGAGCGGCTGGCCGGCCAGCCGATAACCGGTGCAGATCTTCAGGATCGCAAAGCCGTCCAGCACGTCCAGCTTGGTCAGGGCGACGCCGCTGATGCCGCTCAACGCCACCGACTGGCGCACCAGCACCGCGTCGAACCAGCCGCAACGCCGCGCCCGGCCGGTGACGGTGCCGAATTCCTTCCCGACCTCGCCGATCCGCTGGCCAATCTCGTCGAACAGCTCCGTTGGGAACGGCCCCTCGCCGACCCGGGTGGTGTAGGCCTTGACGATGCCCAGCACATAGCCGGCGCCCTTCGGGCCCAGCCCCGAACCCGCCGCCGCCTGCCCCGCCACAGTGTTCGACGAGGTCACGAACGGATAGGTGCCGTGATCCACGTCCAGCAGCGCCCCCTGCGCCCCTTCGAACAGCACCCGGCGGCCGGCCTTCACCGCCCGGTCCAGCAGCAGCCAGGCGGGCTTGGCGAACGGCAGGATCTTGGGCGCGATCGTCTCCAGCGCCGCCAGCAGCGCCGCGGCGTCCACCTCCGGCAGTCCCAGCCCGCGCCGCAACGGGCCGTGGTGCGCGAGCAGCCGGTCGATCTTGGCCTCCAGCGCCTCGCGGTCCTCCAGGTCGGCCACCCGGATCGCGCGCCGGCCGACCTTGTCCTCATAGGCCGGGCCGATGCCGCGCCCCGTGGTGCCGATCTTCTGGGTCGCGGCGGCCTCGCGCGCCTGGTCGAGGTCCTTGTGCAGCGGCAGGATCAGGCAGGCGTTGTCGGCCAGCACCAGCAGGTCCGGGGTGATCGCGATGCCCTGGCCGCCGATCTTGGCGATCTCTTCCAGGAGATGCCAGGGATCGACCACCACGCCATTGCCGATGACGGAAAGCTTGCCCTGCACCACCCCCGACGGCAGCAGCGAGAGCTTGTAGACCTCATTGCCCACCACCAGCGTGTGGCCCGCGTTGTGGCCACCCTGGAAGCGCACCACCACGTCGGCGCGGTTGGACAGCCAGTCCACCAGCTTGCCCTTGCCCTCGTCACCCCACTGGGCGCCGATCACCGTCACATTGGCCATGGGTACGATCCTGCAACCCGCCGGGTCGGATCCCTCCCGCCCTTCGACAGGTGCTCGGCGGGGGATCGTGATCGATTGTGGGGCGCGGAGCCTACCGGCCCAGCTCTTTCGCCTATCTGGCGCCGAGGGCGTAGATCACCCGCACCCCCGCATCGTCAAGCCCCTGGTTCTTGCCGTGGTGGAAGATCTCGCCGTTGGAGATGTGCACCCAGCTGAGCTCCGCGCTCCAGCGGTCGTTGAAGCGGGCCCCCAGCGCCAGCTCCGGCTCGAACAGGAACCTCGATCCGAAATCGATGCGCGTCTCGAAGAGGTTGAGCCGTCGCTGGATCTCGGCCGGCGCAAGCCCCGGCGCATTGACCGGCGGCAGGTTGGTCTTGCCGTCGGTGTAGGCCAGGCCGATCCCGGGGCGGAGATAGAGGCCGTGGGTCAGGCCGATGGGCCAGGAGAGCCCCGCCGCCACGAAGTCCGAGGTGTGGCTGGTGTTCACGGACACGAAGGCGTGGGCCTGCGGCGCGCCGATCAGGCCCAGCGCCTCGATGCGGTCCGACCGGATGCCGAGCTCGATGTCGGCGCCCTTCTCACGGTCCGCCGAGCCGGTGCCCAAGGCGCCGCCGATGAAGGCCGCGTCGTGGATGAAGGCTCCGGCGAGCAGCTCCGCCGCCGCAGCCGGTCCGGCCGTCGCCAGGGCCGCGCCCACGGCCATCAAGGCCCACTTGCCGAACATGAGTCGCGCTCCCCGATCCCGACGGCAGCTTAGCTGTCCCGGCTGTTAGCGGAAGGCCTCTCGCGCGCGGCGCGGCGGCGCGATATTTAGGCGAACATGACCGACCTGCCGCGCTTCCACCTCGCCTTCCCGGTCCGCGACCTCGCCGAGGCCCGCGCCTTCTACGGAGAGCTGCTGGGCTGCCCGGAGGGGCGCTCGAGCGACGACTGGGTCGACTTCGACTTCCGCGGCCACCAGATCGTCGCCCACCTCTCGCCCGGGGAAGCCGCCTCCCGCGCCACCAGTCCGGTCGATGGCGAGGACGTCCCGGTCCGCCACTTCGGGGTGATCCTGACACTGCCGGAGTGGGAAGCCCTGGCCGAGCGCCTGAAGGCCGCCGGGACCCGGTTCATCATCGCCCCGCAGGTGCGCTTCAAGGGCCAGCCCGGCGAGCAGGCGACCATGTTCTTCCTCGATCCCTCCGGCAACGCCCTGGAGTTCAAGGCTTTCGCCGACGACGCCCAGGTGTTCGCCAGATGAGCGAGACCTTGAACAGGAGCGTCACCTTCGCCGACGTCGAGGCCGCCGCCGAGCGCCTGGCAGGCCACGCCGTGGTCACCCCGCTGATCGAAAGCCCGGCGCTCAACGCGCGGATCGGCGCCCGCGTGCTGATCAAGCCCGAGACCCTGCAGCGGGTCGGCGCCTTCAAGTTCCGCGGCGCCTACAATCGCCTGGTTCAGCTCAGCCCCGACGAGCGCAAGCGCGGCGTCGTCGCCTATTCGTCCGGCAACCACGCCCAGGGCGTGGCGCTCGCCGCCAAGCTGCTGGGCACTCCGGCGCGGATCGTCATGCCGGCCGATGCGCCCGCCATCAAGATGGCCGCCACCAAGGCCTATGGCGCGCAGATCGAGCTGTTCGACCGGCTGACGGAGAGCCGCGAGCAGATCGCCGCCGCCATCTCCGCCGAGACCGGCGCGGTCACCGTCCCGTCCTTCGACGATCCGCATATCATCGCCGGCCAGGGCACGGTGGGCCTGGAGATGGTCCGCCAGGCGCAGGCGCTGGGCGCCGAGTTCGACCAGCTGCTGTCCCCGGTGGGCGGCGGCGGTCTGCTGGGCGGCATCACCCTCGCCGTCCGGGCGCTGTCGCCGCGCACCACGCTGTGGGGCGTCGAACCCACCGACTTCGAGGACCTGCGGCTGTCGCTGGAGGCTGGCCGGCGCACCGCCATCAAGCCTTTCCGCCGCTCGCTCTGCGACGCCCTGGAATCCGCCGTCACTGGCGAACTCACCTTCCCGATCCTGCAGGCGAACCTGGCCGGCGCCCTGGCCATCACCGATCCCGAGGTCGCCGAGGCCATGCGCTACGCCTTCGAGACCCTCAAGCTGGTGGTCGAGCCCGGCGGCGCGGTGGGCCTGGCGGCCCTGCTCACCGGCAAGCTCAAGGTCCAGCCGGGCCAGACCGTCGGCCTCGTCCTCTCCGGCGGCAACGTCGACCCGGAGCTGTTCGCGCAAGTGATCAAGGGCGAAGTCTGATTCCCTCCCTTGATGGGGAGGGAAATCAGAGCCTGTCCTCCGGCGCGGGCGTCACGGGCGCGTTCGGCGGGGTGATCAGCTTCGCCAGCCTCGGCTTCAGCCACTGCTCGAAATCGTCGACGAACTCATAGACCACCGGCACCAGCACCAGCGACAGCATGGTCGAGGTGATCAGGCCGCCGATCACCGCCACCGCCATCGGCTGGCGGAACTCCGAGCCCTTCTCCAGCGCAAAGGCCGTCGGCAGCATGCCGGCCGCCATGGCCATGGTGGTCATGATGATCGGCCGCGCCCGCTCGCGGCAGGCTTCCAGCAGGGCGTCGTGCTGGCTCATGCCCTCGCGCTCGCGCTCGATGGCGTACTCCACCAAGAGGATCGAGTTCTTCGCCGCCAGCCCCATCAGCATCAGGAAGCCGATCAGCGACGGGATCGACAGCGACAGGTTGAAGATCAGCAGGCCGATGAACGCGCCGCCGAACGACAGCGGCAGCGCCGCCAGGATGACGATCGGCTTGAAGAAGCTGCGGAACAGTAGGACCAGCACCGCGAACATCAGGAAGATGGCCGTCCCGAAGGCGACGATGAAGCCGCCGAACAGCTCGGCCATGGCCTGCTGGTTGCCGATCGCCGCGGGATGCACGCCGGGCGGCAGGTGTTTCATGATCGGCAGGTTGTTCACGGCCTTCTGGGCCACGCCCATCTCGACGCCGTTCAGCTCGGCCCGCACTGTCATCTGGCGCTGACGGTTCAGCCGGTCGATGCGCGCCGGGCCGGCCTCGAAGTCGATGTCGGCGACGCTCTCCAGCGTGGTCGCCCCGCCGCTGGCGGTCGGCACGTGCAGCGAGCGCAGACGCTCGATGTCGGCGCGCGCGGTCTCCGGCAGGCGGACGCGGATCGGGATGCGCCGCTCGCCTTCCTCGAACTTCGCCACATTGGCGTCGATGTCGCCGACCGTGGCCACGCGGGCGACCGTGGCGATGGCGTCGGAGGACACCCCCAGCCGCGCCGCCTCGGCCGCCTTCGGGCGGATCACGATTTCGGGTCCCACCGGCGGGCTCGAGGGCCGCGGGTCGGCGAGCTGCGGCAGCTTGCGCATCTCGCGCTCCAGCTCCAGCGAGGCGGCCTGCAGGTTCTGCGGATTGTCGCCGGTGAGGATTTGCTGGTAGCCGGGCGTGCCCTGGAAATCGAGGAACGTCAGCCGCGCGTCGGGAATCTTGCGCAGCTCCTCGCGCAGGCGGGCCCGCAGCTGATCGCCGCTCACCTTGCGGTGCGGGTCCAGGAGGATGGTCGCGGTGCCGTTGCGCAGGTCGCTGCCGCCGCCCCCGCCGCCCGGCCCGAACACCGCCACCGTCGAGCCCACCTGGATGAAGGTCCCCCTGACCTCCGGCTGCTTCTGGAACAGGTCGGTGATCTCCTGGGCCGTCTGGCTCATGTCCTGCACGGTCGCGCCGGGCGGGCCCTGGATGTCGACATAGAGGAAATCCGGGTCGCCGGGCGGCTGGAAGCCCTGCGGCAGCAGCACCACCAGGCCGGAGGTCGAGAAGAACAGCACCGCGCCGGCGATGGCGCAGATGATCCGGTGGGCGAGCGCCCAGTCGAGGACTCGGCGATAGAAGCCGTCGAACGGCTTGCGCGGCTTGGAGTGGGCCTTGGGCAGCAGCAGGTAGGCCGCCATCAGCGGCGTCACCAGGCGGGCGACGGCCAGCGAGAACAGCACCGCCACCGACACCGTCAGGCCGAACTCGCGGAAGAACTGGCCCGGGATGCCCGGCATGAAGCTCACCGGCGTGAACACCACCACGATGGCCATGGTGGTGGCCACCACCGCCAGGCCGATGGCGTCTGCCCCTTCCAGCGCCGCCTGGAACGGCCGCAGTCCCCGCTCCACCCGTTTCTCGATGTTCTCGATCTCGACGATCGCGTCGTCCACGAGGATGCCGATCACCAGCGTCAGCGCCAGCAGCGTCACCATGTTCAGCGAGAAGCCGGCCATCTTCATCACGAAGAAGGTCGGGATCAGCGAGATCGGCATGGCGACCGCTGTGATCAGGGTCGCGCGCCAGTCGCGCAGGAAGAAGAACACCACCAGCGCCGCCAGCAGCATGCCCTCGGTGAGCACGTGGGTGGTGGCCTTGAAGCTGTCGCGGGTGGTGTCGACGGTCGAGGAGATCTTCGAGAAGGTGACGCCCGGATTGTCCTTGTGCAGCTTGGCCAGCGTCGCGGTCACCGCATCGTCGGTGGTGACGTCGGAGGCCTCCTTGGTCTTGGAAACCTGGAAGCCCACCACCGGGCGGCCGTTCAGCCGGGCAAAGCCGCGCGGCTCGCTGGCCCCGTTGCCGATGTCGGCCACGTCGGAGAGCTGCACATAGCGCCCGGCGCCGGTCGGGATGGTCAGCTGGCGCAGGTCGTCCAGCGTCGCGGCGTTGCCCAGCACGCGGAGGTTCTGCTCACGGCCGCCCACCTGGGCGCGTCCGCCGGGCGCGTCGATCTGGAAGCCGCGCAGCGCATTGTTCACCTGGGTCGCGGTGAGCCCCCGCGCCGCCAGCTTGTCGGGATCGACGATGACGTTGATCTCGCGGGCCACGCCGCCGACGCGGTTGACCTGGGCCACGCCCTTGGCCGATTGCAGCTGGCGCGACACCGTGTCGTCGATGAACCACGACAGCTGCTCGTCGCTCATCGCCGGCGCATAGACCGCATAGGTCAGGATCGGGGCGACCTCGTCGACCTCCACCTGCTGGACGATCGGCTCGTCGATGTCGCGCGGCAGCGCGGCGCGCGCCTGGGCGATCTTCGAGCGAACCTCGTCGGTCTTCTTCTGCAGGTTCTCGCCGATCTCGAACTGCATCGAGGTCGTGGAGACCCCCTGCGTCACCACCGACTGCAGGTTCTTCACGCCGGTGACGCCGGAGAGCGCATCCTCCACCGGCCGGGTGACCTGGGTCTCCATGCCGGCCGGCGAGGCGCCGTTCTCGGTCACCGTGACGGCGACCACCGGGAACTGGATGTTCGGGTACTGCTTGATCGCCAGGCTGGAATAGGAAATCAGCCCCGCCAGCACCAGGCCGAGGAACAGCACAGCCACCGGGACGGGGTTGCGGATGCCCCAGGCGGAGATCGCGAAGCTGCGGCGGGCCGGCTCGCTCATGAGTGGGGCGCCGCGTCGATCGGCCTGATCAGGTCGCCTTCCAGCAGCAGGGAGGCCGAGTTGGCCACCACCCGCGTCCCGGCCGGCGGACCCTTGACGATCTGCACCAGGCCCGAGCCGCGGGCCCCGGCCTCGATCAGCACACGGTGCACCCGGTTGTCGGCGCCCACGGTCATCAGGCTGGCCCCGTCGGCGTCATAGCGCACCGCCGATTCCGGGACCGCCAGGGCCGTTCCGGCCGCGTCGCCGAATACCGCCCGGCCGAAGCCGCCGGAGCGCACGGCGTTCGACACCGGCAGCAGCACGCGGGCCTGGCCGAGCTTGGTCTGCGGGTCGATCTGCGGGCTGATCAGGCGCACGTGGCCCTGCACCACCGCTCCGCTCGGCAGGGTGACCGTGGCTGACTGGCCGGGGCGCACGCGGGCCAGGTCTTCCTCGCTCATATTGGCGGCCAGCTCGATCTGGCCGTCGCGGGCCATCCGGAACCAGGGCGTGGCGCCGCCGGCCGAGAGGTCGCCCGGCCGCACGGTCTTCTCGAGAATCAGGCCCGAAACCGGCGCCCGCACCGACATCTTCGAATAGCGGGTCTTCAGGTCGTTCAGCTGGGCGGCCGCGGCGCGCGCCTGGAAGCGGCGCTGCTGGATCTGCTCCTCGGGCAGCACGCCCTCCTTGTCGAGGCCCTTGACCCGGGCGGCCTGGGAGGCGGCCTGCTCGGCGTTGGCCTCGGCCTGGGCGATCTGCGCCTCGATCAGGGTCGGGTCGAGCTGCACCAGCACCTGGCCCTTCTTCACGTACTGGCCGACGTCGGCCAGCACCGCGGCCACGCGATAGCCGGTGACCTCCGGCTGCACGGCGGCCTCCTCCCGCGGGACCAGGTCGCCGGAGGCGGCGAGCGCGCCGACGATGGCGCGCGGCTCGACCTGCGCGACGCTGACCGCGCGGGCCTGCTGGGCCTCGGTCTGCTTGGGCGGCGGCTTGCGGCAGCCGGCGAGCGTCCCCGAAAGCGCCAGGGCGGCGAGGGCGACGAGAGGGATGCGGCGGCTCATGGGGGCGTTCACTTCATTGGGCCTTGATCGGATAGCGCTCGGCCGGCCAGCCGCCGCCCAACGCCTTGAAGGTGGTCACCGCCTGTCGCAAGCCCGCGACCTGGGCGGTGGTGAGCTGGGTGCGGGTGGCCCGCCACGACTGTTCTGCGGACAAGGCGGTCTGCAAATCCGTCAGGCCCAACGAATAGCCCTTGCGCGCCGCCGCATAGCCGCGGGCGGCGCGCGCCTCGCCATCGGTCAGCAAGGCGACGCGGCGGTTGTCGGCGTCCAGCCGCACGAGCGAGCTCTCGGCCTCGCCGAAGGCGGTCTGCACGGCCTTCTCATAGGCGATCACCGCCTGTTCGGTCCGCGCGTTCTGCGCCTTCAGGTCGGACAGCAGCTTGGGGATGGAGAACACCGGCTGGGTGAAGCTGCCGCCGATCGTCCAGCTGTCGGCGGTGGTGCGGAGTCCCGGCTCCACCACCCGCGACCAGCCGAGGCCCGGAGTCAGGTTGAAGAGCGGGAAGAAGGCCAGATCCTGGTACAGCAGCCGCCCCGACGCCGACTGCACCTGCGCCTGCGCCCGGCGCACGTCGGGCCGCCGCTCCAGGAGCTGGCTGGGGATCGTCGCCGGCGCCGGCGGAATGCGTCCGACGTTGGGCGCCACATCGACACTGGTGGTGGGCTCGATCGGCCGGCCGGCCAGGATCAGCAGCGTCCGCCGCTCCGCCTGCAACTCGGCGGTGAGCGATTCCGCCTGGGCGCGCGCCTGGGCCAGGTCGCCGGCCACGCGGTCGGCGTCGGAGGTGGCCGCCAGCCCCGCCTGCCCGCGCTTGCTGGCGATGTCGTAGAGCTCCTGCTCGATCCGCACCGTGGCCTGGGCGTCGGCGAGCTGGATGGCCAGGCCGCGCGCCTGGAAATAGGCGTCGGCCACCTGGGCGGCGAGGCTGGCGCGGGCGCCTTCGTAGTCGAACCGCGCCGCGGCGATGTCACCCCGCGCCGCCCGGCGCACCGCGAAGATGCGGCCGAACAGGTCGAGCTCCCACGAGACGTTCAGGTTCGCCGTGTCCTGCTCGGTCACGCCGCTGGTCGAGAAGCCGGGGAAATTGATCACCGCGCCGGACAGCTGGGTGGTGTGGGTGCGCTTGGCTGAGCCTGAGGCGTCGCCCTGCGGCAGGAACTGGGTGAACCCGCTCTGCGCCGTGGCGCGCGCCTCGGCGAGCCGGGCCGCGGCGCTCCTGGCGTCGGGGTTGGCCGCCAGGGCGGTGTCGATCAACCCGTCCAGCTGGGCGTCGCCGAACACCGTCCACCAGCGGTCGAGCACCGCGGCGTCGGCCGGGATCCCCGTCGTCTTCGGCGCCTCATAGGCGGCCGGTAGCCGCAGGTCCGGCTTGCGCGCCGACGCGCAGGCGGCGAGCGCCAGGCTCGCGATCAGGATGGCCGAGCGGGAGAGACGCATGGTGCTTTGGAACTGGGATCCCCGACTGCCCGATAGTCGCCGCCGGCGCGGGACTCGGATGCATATAGTATCAAAAGACGCCGCCGGCTGGCTCACGCCGACAACGCCTTTGGCCGCACGCGCCTAAGAGCATGCGAACGCCGATCTTCGATTTCGCCGCCGATATAAACCAGCCCGGCCCCACGGCCAGGCGATTTCGCCTCACGGCCGCCGTGAACCGCCGGCCGCGGCAAATCTGGATTTCACTTTCGACGGCCGCGCTCTAGGGTCCGGCGACCCTGAACCCCTGCCCGAGAGTAGAATGCAAAGACCTGTGCTGTTGGCGGCCGCGGCCGTTCTGATGTCCGGCTCCGCCCTCGCCGCACCCGCAACCATCGATCCCGCCCTGATGAGCCGCGACATCAAGGTGCTGTCCTCCGACGCCTTCGAAGGCCGCGGACCCAACACCCGCGCCGAGCCCAAGACGCTGGCCTATATCGAGGCCCAGTTCAAAGCCGCCGGCCTGCAGCCGGGCGGCGACAAGACCGGCGCCGGCCGCGCCTGGACCCAGAACGTGCCGCTGGCCGAGTTCCAGAACACCCGCGATCCGGTCACCACCGTGCGGGCCCGCGGCCAGACCCTGACCTTCAAACAGGGCGAGGAGGTCGCGCTGCGCGCCGCCCAGACCGGCCAGACCCACCTGGCGATCAAGGACGCGCCGGTGGTCTTTATCGGCTACGGCGTCAAGGCGCCGGAGCGCCGTTGGGATGACTTCAAGGGCGTCGATCTGCACGGCAAGATCGCCCTCGTCTTGGTCAACGATCCCGACTTCGAGACCGGGGTCGGCGACTTCGGCGGCAAGGCCATGACCTACTACGGCCGCTGGACCTACAAGTACGAGGAAGCCGCTCGCCAGGGCGCGCTGGGCATGATCGTGATCCACGAGCGGGCGCCGGCCGCCTACGGCTGGAACACCGTCAAGAACTCCAACACCAACGCCATCTTCGACATCATCCGCAAGAACCCGTCCAAGGCCCACAGCCCGCTGGAGGGCTGGATCCAGCGCGATCCGACCGTCGCCCTCTTCAAGTCCGCCGGCCTCGACTTCGAGGCCCTGAAGAAGGAAGCCCAGACCCGGGATTTCAAGCCGGTCACCCTGAAGGGCGTCACCTGGTCCACCGACATGGCCGTCAAGGCCGAGCATGTGGTCAGCCACAATGTCGTGGGCGTCCTGCCCGGCAAGGCGCGGCCGAACGAGCGGATCATCTACACCGCCCACTGGGATCATCTGGGCGTCGGCCTGCCCGATGCGAAGGGCGACCGCATCTACAACGGCGCCGTCGACAACGCCTCCGGGGTCGCCGAGCTGATCGAGCTCGCGAGGCTCTACGGCAAGGCGCCGCGCCCCGATCGCACCGTCATGTTCATGTCGGTCACCGCCGAGGAAAAGGGCCTGCTGGGCTCGGAGTACTACGCCGCGAACCCGCTCTATCCGCTCGCCACCACCGTCGCCGACATCAACATGGACTCCATGAACGTCAACGGCCGCACCCGCGACGTGAGCAGCTCCGGCAATGCCCCGCTCACCCTGCAGGACGACCTGGTGGCGGTGGCCAAGGGCCACGGCATGTCCTTCAGTCCCGACCCCAATCCTGAGGCCGGCTCCTTCTACCGCTCTGACCACTTCTCCTTCGCCAAGCGCGGCGTGCCGGCCATGTCGATCGGCGCGGGCCCCGACCTGGAGAAGGGCGGCGTCGCCGCCGGCCGCGCCGCCAGCGAGGAGTACGTCAAGACCAAGTATCACCAGCCCGCCGACGAGTGGGATCCCAACTGGGATCTCTCCGGCATGGTCCAGGAAACCCAGGTGCTCTACGACCTCGGCCGCCGGCTGGCGACGTCGCGCGAATGGCCGCAGTGGAAGCCGGGCGCGGAGTTCAAGGCGGCCCGCGACAAGACCGCGGCGGCCCGGAAGTAGTCCGGTGGCGGCGGGGAAAATCCGGGCGGGCATCGGCGGCTGGACCTTCGAGCCCTGGCGCGGGACCTTCTATCCGAAGGGCCTGAAACAGGCCGACGAGCTCGCCTATGCCGCCTCTCACCTGACCGCCATCGAGATCAACGGCACCTACTATTCGACCTTCAAGCCGGACAGCTGGGCCAAATGGCGCGCCTCGACCCCCGAGGGCTTCAAGTTCGCGGTGAAGGCCTCGCGCTTCTGCACCAACCGCAAGGTGTTGGCCGAGATCGGCGAGTCCATGGAGAAGTTCCTGCACCAGGGGATCTCCGAGCTGGGCGACCGGCTGGGCCCGATCCTGTGGCAATTCATGGGGACCAAACGGTTCGAGGCCGCCGACTTCGAGGGCTTCCTGAAGCTGCTGCCCGCCACCCTCGACGGCCTGCCGCTCACCCATGTGGTCGAGCCGCGCCACGCCAGCTTCCAGACGCCGGAGTTCATCGCGCTGGCCCGCAAATACGGCGTCACGGTCTGCCTGGCCGACCACGGATCCTATCCGCTGATCGCCGACGTGACCGGGCCCCTGGTCTACGCCCGCCTGCAGACCGGCTCCGACGACATCGAGACGGCCTATCCGCCGGCCGACCTCGACCTCTGGGCCGGCCGCTTCAAGGCCTACGCGCAGGGCGGCCGTCCCGCTGACCTGCCCGCCATCGCCCCCGACGAGGCCGCCAAGGTCCCCCGCGACGTCTACGCCTTCGTCATCCACGAGGGAAAGGTCCGCGCCCCCGCCGCCGCCCTGGCCCTGATCGCGCGCGCCGGCTGAAGGCCCTTGACCGACCCGGCGTCAGAGTCGCCGACTGGCTCTTGACCTGAGGGAGGACGCGACGTGGCCGAGCTTTCGATGAGCGACCTGATGTTCCGCGAGGGCCTGATGAAGGGCCAGCGGATCCTGATCACCGGCGGCGGCACCGGCCTGGGCAAGGTGATGGCCGAGGCCTGCCTGATGCTGGGCGCGGAGGTCTATATCTGCGGCCGCCGCGGCGGGGTGGTCGAGGAGACCGCCAAGCAGCTCACAGACGCCCACGGCGGCAAATGCACGGGCCTCGCCTGCGACATCCGCGTGCCGGAGGCCATCCACGACATGCTCGACCAGGTCTGGGCCGACGGCCCGCTCACCGGCCTGGTGAACAACGCCGCCGGCAACTTCATCAGCCGCACCGAGGACCTCTCCCCCAGAGGCTTCGACGCCATCGCCAACATCGTCTTCCGCGGCTCCTTCTTCGTCACGCTCGACTGCGGCAAGCGCTGGCTGGCCGATGGGAACCACGCCTCGGTGGTCTCGATCCTCACCACCTGGGTCTGGCATGGCGGGCCCTTCACCGTGCCCTCGGCCATGTCCAAGGCGGGCCTCAACGTCATGACCCAGTCGCTGGCCGTCGAATGGGGCAATCGCGGCATCCGGCTCAACGCCATCGCCCCCGGTCCCTTCCCCACCGAAGGCGCCTGGGCCCGTCTGTCGCCCGGCCAGTCCACGGAGCAGGCCAAGGCCGACCCGACCATCCCGCTGAACCGCACCGGCGAGATGCGCGAGCTCGCCAACCTCGCCGTCTATCTGCTCGATCCCGGCTCGTCCTACGTCAACGGCCAGACCATCGCCATCGACGGCGGCGGCCACCTGGCGGGCCGCGGCCGCGCCGACCTCGCCAGCTGGGGCGACGCCGAGTGGGAGCAGGCCCGCAACGCCATCCGCGGCGCCAACGAAAAGGATCGCGCGCAAAGGACGGTGTGACTTCCTTTCCCGCGAAGCGGGAGAGGGGGACCGTCGGCCGAGCGCAGCGAAGAGCCGATGGTGGAGAGGGCGAGCCAAGCCCACTGCAGAACCCTCGCCCTTCCCACCACCCGCTCTACCGCCCGCCTGCGCGGGCGTCGGCGTGCGGTCCCCCCTTCCCGTGAACGGGAAGGGCAGGCTAGAATGACGCGCGTCACTTTTTGAGTCTCCAGAACCCAATGTCCCAGGTCGCCTATCTCCCGGTCGGCAAGCGCGAGCAGACCAAGGTCCAGAACCGCCAGGCGATCCTCGACGCCGCCCGCGCGGTGTTCGGGGAGCTGGGCTACGAGACCGCCACCGTGCGCGACATCATCCGCCGCACGGGCCTGGCGGCCGGCACCTTCTACAACTACTACCGGTCGAAAGAGGAGGTGTTCGCCGCCCTCGCCGACGACGGCGCGCGGCGCTTCGCCCCCATCCTCAAGGCCATCCGCGCCCAGTCCTCCGGGGACTTCGAGGTCTTCGTCCGCCGCGCGCTGCAGGCCTATTTCGACTTCATCGCCGACGAGCACCAGAGCTGGACCGCGCGTCGGCCGCCCAACGAGCCGCACGTCCACATCCAGGGCGAGACGCCGGAGACCACGGCGGTCTTCAACGAGGTGCGCGACGCCATGGAACAGGCCATCGCCGGCCGCGGGGGCCACCTCTCGGACCCGGTGTTCATGGCCGCCTCCTGCATCGCCGTGGCCCGCGAGGTGGGCGACCGGATGCTGGAGCGCCGCCCCATCGACACCAAGGCCGCCGCGGAATTCGCCACCGCCATGATCCTCAACGGCCTCAAGGGCCTTCCCAAGGCGCCGGCTTGATGCCGCCCAGCGCCTCGACGCAGCGGTTCATCGCCCACAAGCTCCTCAGCCTGCCCGCGCCGATCCTGCGCCTGATGTCCGGCGGGGGCGTGGTCTACCAGGGCGGACGCACGCTCGACCCGCGCATCCAGTTCCTGGCCGCCCAGGCCCGTAACGCCCCGCCGATGCAGGTGCTCACCCCGCCCGACGCGCGGGCCGCCAGCGCCGGCGGCATCGCGCTCGTCACCGGCGATCCCGAGCCCGGCGTGCGCGTCGAGAGCCTGACGATCGAGGGCCCGGCCGGCGCCATTCCGGCCCGCGCCTATCGTCCCGAGGCCCAGGCGCCCGACGCTCCGCTGCTGGTCTATGCCCACATGGGCGGCGGCGTGATCGGCGACCTCGACACCTGCCATACCTTCTGCACCATCCTGGCCAAGGTCGCCCGCGCGCCGGTCATCTCCGTCGACTACCGCCTGGCGCCCGAGCATCGCTTCCCGACGGGGCTCGAGGACATGCTCGCCGCCGTCCGCTGGGGCCGCGACAACGCCGATCGGTTCGGTGCGCCCAAGGGCGCCGTGGCCGTCGGCGGCGATTCCATGGGCGGCGGCTTCGCGGCCACCGTCTGCCAGGCGCTGCGCAAGGCCAAGGAGCCGCAACCCGCCCTGCAGCTGCTGATCTATCCCTGGGTCGACGTGGCCTGCGAGAGCGCGTCCATGACCATCTATGGCGAGAGCTATCCCCTGACCCGCGCCTTGCTGGACTGGTTCGCCGCCCACTACATGGGCGCCGCCGACCATCCCTCCGATCCGCGCCTCTCCCCGCTCGCCGAGCCCGACCTTGCGGGCCTCGCGCCCGCCGTCGTGGTCACCGCCGGCTTCGACCCCCTGGTCGACCAGGGTGAGGCCTATGCCCGCAAGCTCAAGGCCGCCGGCGTCCCCGTCGCCTACCGCTGCTACGACAGCCTGAGCCACGGCTTCACGGCCTTCACCGGAGCCGTGCCCTGCGCCGACGTCGCCTGCCGCGAGATCGCCGGCCTGGTCCGCGAGGGCTTCGAAGGCCGGATCGCCTGATGCGCGCCCTCGTCGTGGAGCGGCTGGCGGCCGATTACGCCGGCTGCATCGTCAAGGATATCCCCGTCCCGGAGCCAGGCCCCGGCGAGGTGCGCATCAAGGTCCGTGCGGCGGCCGTCAACTTCCCCGACCTGATGCAGACCCGCGGCGAGCACCAGCACAAGCCAACCGTACCCTTCGTCCCCGGCATGGAGCTGGCCGGCGAGGTCGACGCCCTGGGCGAGGGCGTCACGGCCTTCCGCATCGGCGATCCGGTGGCCGGCGGCGGCCGCGGCGGCGTCGCCGAATATGTCGTGCTGCCGGCCCAGGGCCTGCGCCGCAAGCCCGAGACGCTCTCCTTCGCCCAGGCCGCCGGCTATTCCGTCGCCTACCTCACCGCCTATGTCGGCCTGGTCCGCTGCGCCCAGACGCAAGCTGGCGAGTGGGTGCTGGTGCATGGGGCGGCGGGCGGCGTGGGCCTGGCCGCCGTCGACCTCGCCCGCCTCCTGGGCGCCAAGGTGATCGCGGCCTCGGCCTCAGACGCCAAGCTGGCGGTGCTGGAAGCCGAATACGCCCCGGACGCCACGGTCAACGTCACCGGCGGCTTCCGCGAGCGGGTCAAGGAGATCACCGGCGGCAAGGGCGCCGACGTCATCTATGACCCGGTCGGCGGCGACGTCTTCGACGAGAGCCTGCGTTGCATCGCCTTCGGCGGCCGCATCCTCTCCATCGGCTTCACCTCCGGCCGCCTGCCGGTGCTGCCGGTCAACATCGCCCTCATCAAGGGCTTCTCGGTGATCGGCGTCCGGGCCGGCGAATACGGCCGCCAGTTCCCCGCCAAGGGCCGCGAGAACCACGAGGCGATCTGGAAGCTCGCCGAGGACGGCCTGGTGAAGCCCCGCGTCGACAAGGAATATCCGCTCGACCAGTGGCGCGAAGCCTTCGACTCCCTGGCGGCCCGCAAGGTCATCGGCAAGACCATCATCCGACCGGATTTGTGACCGCCCAAATTCCGCTCATCCCGGCGAAGGCCGGGACCCAGATCGGAAATCTATGGATAGGTTGGAACAACGCGGCTTTTCTCGAACCCACATCTGAGCCATTCCATCTGGATCCCGGCCTTCGCCGGGACGAGCAGGTGAAGCATGACCATCGGCAGCGAAGACGACCTGGAAAAGCTCAAGATCGCCGGCCGTATCGTCGCGCGCACGCTCGCCGCCATGGGCGCGGCGCTGGAGCCCGGGATCACCACGAAGGAGCTCGACGACCTCGGCCGCGCGATGCTGGCGCGCGAGGGCGCGCGCTCGGCGCCGGAGCTCACCTACGGCTTCCCGGGCGCCACCTGCATCTCCATCGGCCCCGACGT
Source organism: Phenylobacterium sp. (assembly GCF_035944335.1). Lineage (GTDB taxonomy): Bacteria > Pseudomonadota > Alphaproteobacteria > Caulobacterales > Caulobacteraceae > Phenylobacterium. The sequence continues at coordinate 41,156 of NZ_DASZBG010000088.1, forward strand.
CGCCCACGGCATCCCCGACGACCGCCGCGTGGCCGCCGGCGACCTGATCAACATCGATGTCTCGGCCGAGGTGGACGGCTATTTCGCCGACACCGGCGCCAGCTTCCAGGTCCCGCCGCACGACCCGAGCACCCAGCGCCTGTGCCGCGACGGCCGCCGCGCGCTGTGGACCGGCATCCGCGCCGTGAAGGCCGGCGGCAAGCTGAACGAGATCGGGCGCGCCATCGAGGCCTTCGCCGACAAGAACGGCTACAGCCTGATCCGGAACCTCGCCAGCCACGGGGTCGGCGGCGCCCTGCACGAGGAGCCCAAGGAGATCGCCACCTGGCATGACGCCTCCGACCGCCGGGTCATCGCCGAGGGTCTGGTGTTCACCATCGAGCCCTTCCTGTCGCGGGGCGGCGACTGGGTCGAGGAGACCGGCGACGGCTGGACGCTGCGCCCCACCGGCCGCCAGCCCACCGTCCAGTACGAACACACCCTCGTCGCCACCCGCCGCGGGCCGGTGGTGCTGACCCTGGCCTAGAGCCCGTACGGCTTGTACGGCCCGGCGATCAGCTGTTCGAACACCCCGATCCCGCGCCGTTCCGGCTCGCCCGGCGCGGTGAGCGTCGCGTGGCTGATCGCCTGGATGTGCCAGTTCTCCGGCGCCGCCATGTCGACGCTCGCCAGGTCGATGTCCTCGCGGCCCACGGCGAGCTCGCCCTTCAGCGCCCCGTGGCGCCACTCCCCGCCATAGCCGATGCCGCGCATCAGGAACGGATAGCCCATGGGCTCCAGCCGGACCTCCGCCTCGCCGCCCTCGACCGGGATCCGCAAGGTCCCGCGCTCGGCGTGCCGCGTGCCTTGGCGGAGCGTCACGTCTTCCATTCGCGGCCTGTCCGAATGGACGCCGCCCTCGGCCTTGGCCCCGTCCGGCAGGATCACCGCGCGGGTGTTCCAGGCCTTCCCGTCCGGGTCGGCGTTCACGTGGAAGAAGACGCTGCGGTCGTCGAAATTGATCGGCGTCCACTGCCAGAAGAAGCCGGCCAGCCCGCCGCCCGGCGTCGGCTGCGCGTCGGGCGCCCCCACCGGCCGGATGCCCCAGGAGCGGTCGCGCGTGCCGGTCCAGCCGGCCCCCACCGGGCTGCGCTCGCCATCCACCTCGATCCAGCCGGAAACCCGCACGTTCTGGGTCAGGCGGGTGTAGTCCATGAACATCCGGGGGCCGTTGCGCCGCGTGAAGCGCGGCTCCTCGATGGGGAAGGCGCGGCCTTCGAAGGTGAGCTCGCAGGCCAGGCCCTCGGCGCGCGCCAGGATCACCTTCAGTTTCTGCAGCGGCTCGATCACCTCGATCCTCACCGGCCCGACGCTGAGCTCCATCCGCTCCATGCCGAGCACGCGCGAAGCGTGCAGGCAGCGCTGGACGTTGCCGCGGATGATCGAGACGTGGGCGTCGGCGACGTTCAGCGCCGGATAGACCCCGAAGGCCACCGCCACGAACTCCGACCCGTCCGGCGAATAGCCGTTGAAGAAATAGCGGTCGTAGAAATTCCGGTCGCTGCCGGCATAGGCGATCGGCTCCGGCGTCTGGTGGATCGGATAGTCGTCACCGCGGGTGAGCATGGCCGTTTCCCCCTGTTGCTTGACGCGCCGTCAGTCTTGCGGGCCGGCCGGCCCGGGTATCAACTCGCCGGCAGCATAAGAAGAAAAGGGAGGCGTCGTCTCCGGTGACCGCGCGTCACCCGGTTGGCGCAAGGATCATGAGCGTCGCAGAAACCCTCGACCACCGCATCCCCGCCGACCGCGCGATGAGCCTGCTCACGCCCAGCGCCTACGCCGACGGGACCATCCACGAGACCTACAGGTGGCTGCGCAAGCATGAGCCGCTGGGCGTCGCCGAGGTCGAGGGCGTCGACCCGTTCTGGGTGGTCACCCGCCATGCGGACATCCTGGAGATCAGCCGCCAGAACGACCTGTTCCACAATGGCGACCGCGCGCCGATCATCACCAGCCAGGCCGCCGACAGGAAGGTGCGCGAGATGATGGGCGGCAGCCCGCACCTGCTGCGCACCCTCATCCACATGGATGCGCCGGACCACATGAAATACCGGGTGCTGACCCAGGCCTGGTTTCTGCCGCAGAACCTGCGCAGCCTGGAGGACCGCATCCGGGCCATCGCCAAGACCGCCGTGGCCAAGATGGCCGCCACCGGCGGCCGCTGCGACTTCGTCCGCGACGTGGCCCTGCACTATCCGCTGCACGTGATCATGACGATCCTCGGTGTGCCCGAGGAAGACGAGCCACGAATGCTGAAGCTCACCCAGGAGATCTTCGGCGCCGCCGACCCGGAGCTCGGCCGCAATGCCAATGCCAACCTCGCCGACCTTCCCGAGGAGGAGGCCCAGCTCGACTTCTCGGTGATCACCGACTTCTTCAACTACTTCCGGGCGTTGTCGGAGCGGAAGCGGGCCGGTCCATCGGACGACCTGGCAAGCCTGATCGCCAATGCCCAGGTCGACGGAGCGCCGCTCTCCGACCTGGAAGCGATGAGCTACTACATCATCGTCGCCACCGCCGGGCACGACACCACCTCCTCGTCGACCGCCACGGCGCTCTGGGCGCTGGCCGAGAACCCCGGCGAGCTCGCCAAGGTCAAGGCCGATCCCTCGCTGATCCCCAGCCTGGTCGACGAGTCGATCCGCTGGGCGACGCCGGTGAAGACCTTCATGCGCACCGCCACCGCCGACGTCGAATTCGCGGGCCGCGACATCAAGAAGGGCGACTGGCTGATGCTCTGCTACGCCTCGGGCAATCGCGACGAGGCGGTGTTCGACGAGCCGGACAGGTTCCGCGTCGATCGCCGCCCCAACAAGCACCTGGCCTTCGGCTACGGCGCCCACCTGTGCCTGGGCCAGCACCTGGCCAAGATGGAGATGCGCATCCTGTGGGAGGAGCTGATCCCCCACCTCTCGAAGCTGCAGCTGGCCGGTGAGCCCGCCATGAGCGAAGCGGTCTTCGTCAACGGCCCCAAGCGCCTGCCCGTCGCCTTCGAGATGGCGTGACCTTGACGAGCCAGCCAATGCGAGGCCCCTCCCCCTTGCGGGGAGGGGTTGGGGTGGGGGTGTCGGCGCGGAGTCGCCGAAGGATCGCCGCTCGAGGGCGAAATGTCCTAGGCCTCGCAAGCACCCGCACCCCCCGCCCCCTCCCCGCAAGGGGGAGGGGAGGATGACGCACCCGCTCGCCCCCCGCGTGGCCGCTTATCTCGCGACCCGTATGCCGGCCGCCTCGGACGTGAGCGTCGAGGCCATGGAACGCATCTCCGGCGGCGCATCGCGCGAGACCTATCGCTTCGTGGCCCGCTGGCGCGAGGACGGCCAACCGCAGAAGCGCCGCATGATCCTGCGGCGCGATCCACCGGCCTCGCTGATCGACACCGAGCGGCGCATCGAGTTCGAGGCCTACCGCGCCTTCGCCGGCTCCGCCGTCCCGGTGCCGGAGATGCTGTTCCTCGAGGAGGGCGACGGGCCCCTCGACCACCCGTTCTTCATCGCCGCCGAGATCGCCGGCTTCCAGGCTTCGCCGCAGGTGCTGTTCGCCGGCGCCTACGACGCCGTCCTGCCCCAGCTGGCGATGCGCAAGTGGACCATCCTGGGCGAGATCGCCAAGGCCGACCCGGCCGCGCTCGGCCTGACCGGGGTGATGGAGGTTCCGGCCCTCGACGCCTGCTGGACCCGGGAACTCGACTATTGGGAAGCCGTCTTCGACGGCGACGAGGCCGAACCGCTGCCGATCGCCCGGGCCGCCATCCGCTGGCTGCGCGCCCATCCGCCACCGCGCGCCCAGAAGCTCGCCGTGGTGCACGGCGACTACCGCACCGGCAACTTCCTCTACGACGCGGCGGGCGAGATCCACGGCGTGCTGGACTGGGAGATGGCGCACCTGGGCGATCCGCTGGAGGACCTCGCCTGGGGCTTCAATCCGGTCTGGCAGTTCGGTCGCGGCCTGGCCGGCGGCCTGCTGCCGCAAGCCGACGCCGTCGCCATCTGGGAGCGCGCCAGCGGCCTCACCGTCGACCCCGCCGCCCTGCACTGGTGGACGCTGTTCAACTGCGTGAAGGGCCAGGCGATCTGGGTGGGCTCGGCCGCCGCCTTCATCAAGGGCGGCAACCGCGAGCCGATCATGATCTATCCGGCCTGGTGGCTGCTCAACGCCCAGGACCGCGCGATCCTCAAGGTGATGGGCAGGCTATGACCCCCGAAGTCCCCGCCGTCCTCGCCCAGCTCGCCCAGGTCGCGGCCCGCAACGCCGCCCCGGGCGTCCCCGACGCCGAGCGCGCCAGCGACCTTGCGATCACCGCCATGCTGCTGACGCTGGCCGCCGAGGTCTGGGACGGCGCCGCAGCCCGTCTGGTGGAGGAGAACCGCGCGCTGCGCGCCCTGTTAGGCCAGGCCGGCGGCGACGACGACCTGCGCCTCTCGGCCCTCACGGCCGAGAACCACGGGCTCCGCGCGAAGCTGATCGAGGCCCACATCGCCGCCGAACAATCCGACGACGCGGCCCGCCAAGACCTCATCTGGGCCGAACTCCTGGCCTCGACCGAACGCCGCAAGCTCTCGGTGTCCCTGGTATGAACCGGCGCCTTGAAAGCCGGCGCGGCCTGCGCCCTACTCGCGCCTATCAAGTTGGGGACCACCAATGCCGTTGATCGATCGCCGACGCCTGATGCTCACCGCCGCCGCGGTGGGCCTGGCGCCTCTCGCGGCCCGCGCCGCGGTCAGCGCCCCGCCGGCGCCGGTCGCCCGCGTGGCCGTGGTCAAGGACACCTACTTCGGCGAAACGCTCAGCGATCCCTACCGCTGGATGGAGAACGACAAGGATCCCGACTGGCTGCCCTTCCTGAGGGCCCAAAACGCCCATGCGAGGGCCTACCTCGACGCCATCCCGGGCCGCGACCGGCTGCTCAGCCGCATCCAGCAGCTCTCCGGCGACACCGCGCTCACCAGCAAGGTGCAGCGGGCCGGCGGACGGCTGTTCTTCCAGCAGCGGCCGGCGGGCGCCGACAACTACAAGCTGTTCGTCCGCGAAGGCGGCCACGACCGCGTGCTGGTCGATCCGACGACGCTTTCGGCCGGCGGCGGGCACATCTCGCTGGACTGGTGGGAAGCCTCGCCGGACGGCGCCCACGTGGTCTATGGCCTGTCACCCAACGGGTCGGAGGACTCGGTCGCCCACATCATGGTCGTCGCCGACGGCCACGACCTCGCCGAGACGATCGCCAACACCGAGGGCGCCCAGCCCAGCTGGCTCGATGACGGCACGGGATTCTTCTACAACCAGCTCACCGGCAAGGTGGCCACCCCCGAGCGCTACCTGGACAGCCAGGCGCGCTTCCATCGGCTGGGGACCGATCCGGCCAGCGATCCGATCCTGATGAAGCGCGGCCTCGATCCGGCGGTCGCCTACGACAAGATCCAGGGCCCGACCATCTTCACCTTCGAAGGCTCGCCCTTCGCCGTGCTGACGCTGACGGACGTGCGGCGGGAGTTCCGCGCGCTGATCGCGCCGCTGCGCGAGGTGCTGGGCGGCCACGCCCGTTGGACCCAGGTCGCCGGTTTCGACGACGAGGTCACCGACGTGGTGATCGACGGCGACCAGCTCTACCTCCTGGCCAACAGGGGGACGCCGCGCGGCCGCATCGTCCGCACCGCCGCGGCCCAGCCGTCGCTGGCGTCGGCCACTCTCGTCGTGCCGCAGGGTCCGCAGGTGATCCAGAGCCTCGGGCGAGCGCGCGACGGCTTCTACCTGAACATCATGGATGGCGGCGTCAGCCGCCTGCGCCGCCTGACCCGCGACGGCCACGTCAGCGAGATCGCCCTGCCCTTCGACGGGACCATCGGGGCGGTGTTCACCACGCCGTCGGAGGACGGCGCGCTCATGACCTACACCGGCTGGCTGACGCCAGCGGGCATCTGGTCGGCCAACCCCGCCGGCCAAGTGGCCGACACCGGCCTCACGCCCCGGCCCGCCATCGACACCAGCCCCTACGAGACCGTCCGCGGCTTCGCGGTGGCCAAGGACGGCGTGCGCATCCCCTACACGCTGATCTACCGCAAGGGCCTGAAGCGCGACGGCAAGACGCCGGCCTGGATCTCGGCCTACGGCTCCTATGGCTCGAGCGCCTACACGCCGGCCTTCGCCGGCAAGACGCTCGCCTTGATCGATGCCGGCTTCATCGTCGGCTACGCCAATGTGCGCGGCGGCGGCGAGTATGGGCGCGAGTGGCACAAGGCCGGCCAGCTGATGAACAAGCCCAACACCTGGCGCGACCTGATCGCGGTCTGCGAGCACATCTGCCACGAGGGCTATACGGCCCCGGCCCGCCTGGCCATCGGTGGCCGCTCGGCCGGCGGCATCACCGTCGGCCGCGCCCTGACCGAGCGGCCGGACCTGTTCGCCGCGGTGATCGACGGCGTCGGCTGGTCGAACCCGCTGCGCTACGTGGCCGAGCAGGACGGCTATGGCGAGGAGCCGGAGTGGGGCGCCATTGCCGAGAAGTCGGGCTTCGAGGCCTTGAAGCTCATCGACTCATACCAGGCCGTGAAGGACGGGACGCCCTACCCCGCGGTGCTGCTGACCACCGGCGTCACCGACCCGCGCGTCGCGCCCTTCCACGTGGGCAAGATGACCGCCCGGCTGCAGAGAGCGACCTCGTCGGGCAAGCCGATCCTGCTGCGCGTCGACTTCGACGCCGGCCACGGGATCGGCTCGACGCGGGGCCAGCAAGACCGCGAGGCGGTGGACACCTACGCCTTCCTGCTCTGGCGGACCGGGGTGGCGGGCTACCAGCCGGTGTGAGGATCCCATGCGGCGGCTGACGCTCATTGCGGTGGCGCTGTCCCTGGCTGCAGGCTCGGCCGCGGCGGGCGCCTACCGCGCGCCCCGCGCCGCCGACGGCCACCCCGACCTGCAGGGCGACTGGACCAACGCCTCGCTCACCCACCTGCAGCGCCCGACCGCGCTGAAGAGCCTGACCCTGACGGACGCGGAGGCCACGGCCTGGGAAAAGGGCGGCGGCGTCCAGGACCGACCCGACGAGGTCGGCCAGGCGACCAGCGAGTGGATCGATCCGCACGACCGGCTGGCGCGTATCGACGGCAAGGCCCGCTCCGGCTGGATCGTCGATCCCGCGGACGGGCGGCTGCCCTACACGCCGGCCGGACGCCAGCGCCTCGTCGACGCCCAGGCCTCGGCGCTCAAGGATTTCGACGGGCCGGAGGCGCGGCCGGCGTCCGAGCGCTGCCTGATCGGGCCGAGCGGCATGGCCGGGCCGCCGATGCTCAACAGCGTCTATGAGGCCAATTACCAGATCGTGCAGACCGCCCAGACGGTGGTGATCGTGGCGGAACTGAACCACGAGGCGCGCATCATCCGCATCGGCGACGCCCGCCATCCGCCGGTCGACCTGCGCCTGTGGGCCGGCGATTCCATCGGGCGATGGGAGGGCGACACCCTGGTGATCGAGACGCAGGGCTTCCATCCGCTCGCCTCCTGGCGCGGCCCGGCCCAGCTCTACCTGTCGCCGCAGGCGAAGGTCACCGAGCGGCTGACCCGAACCTCGGCGGCGGAGATCCGCTACCTGTTCACCGTCGAGGATCCGCAGGTCTACAGCCGGCCCTGGACCGGCGAGATGGTGTTCCGGCCGGGCGGCCGGCAGATCGAGTTCGCCTGCCACGAGGGCAACTACGCGCTGCCCGGCATCCTGGCCGGCGCCCGGCGGCAGGAAGCTGCGAAGTAGCTCCGGCGCTACTCGCCCGGGCGGTAGCTCCGCTCGGTATGGCCGGCGAGCTGCTCGGGCCAGAAATAGACCTCGCGCAGGTCGCCGCTGGCGTAGCGCGCGGCCTCGTCGGCGAAGTGGGGATTGTCTGGCTGCCCGCTCTCGCCGCCGGCGGTGACGGCGTAGGCGCGGACCTTTGGGCCGAACTCCACGACCGCCACGAAGCTGTTGCCCTTGTAGCCGTAGTACCGCTTCGTCCCGGGGTAGCGGCTGGCGCCGAAGGCGGCGAGCGAGCCCCACTGCGACGAGGTGAAGGCCACCGGGATCGAGGGTTTGGCGTCGTCGTGGTGCGGGGTGATGGAATCGTCGATCCGCTGGAAGCGGTTGATCTCGCCCCAGGGCGTGCGCCACGAGCCGAAGTCGGCGCTCAGCCGGTCCGACACCTCGGCCAGGGCTTGCAGCTTGTCATGGCCCGGGACGCCGTTGGCGACCGCCTCGAAGGTGTCCAGCCGCGCCGCCCGTGAGGTCGGAATCCCCTTCCAGAGCTGATCGCCCCAAAGGACCGCGAGCGAGGTCGCCACCGAGTCCGTCGCCCACCGCTCGTCCCAGCCGCGCAGCACCGCGACCTGCCCGGCGAGTTTGGCCTTCAGGGGATCGGAGGCGGGCGTCGCGTCGTAGGCCGCCAGAAGGCTCGGGATCAGTTTGGCGAAACCCGGCAGCCAGGGATCGTAGGCGGTCCGCATCAGGCTCTTCAGCGTGAAATCCTTGCGCCCGGTCAGCACCGCGATGTCGTGGAGACCGCGCGTGTTCTCGCCGGCCTGATCCATGTAGCGCGGGAAGTCGGCCTTGCGTGGACTGGCCTCGGGTCCCGCGGCGTTCCACGGCTCATCGTTGCTGTTGAAGACGAAGCCGCTCGGCGGGTTCAGCAGGTGCGGCGCCTCAGCCAGCGGGGTCGGACCCTGCCAGTCTGTCGCCCGGTCGGAGCCGTCCACCGGCCGGGTGTAGTCGAAGCGGTTGTCGCGCCGCGGGATGAACTGCGGATGCAGATAGGCGATCTCGCCCTTGTCGTCGGCGAACAGGGTGTTGTTCGACGAATTGGCCTTCAGCTCGGCGACCTTCATGAAGCTCGCGTAGTCGGCCGCCTTGGTGCGCAGGAACGACTGCTCGAGCGCGGGCGCCGGCTTGTGCATCAGGGCGATGGCGATCCACCTGTCGCCGTCGGCGCGGACGATCGGGCCGTGGTGGGTGCGATAGATGGTGAAGCGCCGGCTGGCCATGGCGCCATCGGCGGCGCGGTATCGCACCACGACCTCCGATACCGTCACCGGCTTCAGCGCCGCGCCGTAGCGGTAGAACAGCTTGCCGTCCTTGCGCACGATGGTCTCGGCGAACTCGTCGACCACGTCGGCGCCGGTGGAGGTGTGCATCCACCCGGCGTGACGGTTGAAGCCCTGGTAGATGAAGAACTGGCCCCAGGTGACGGCGCCATAGGCGTCCAGTCCCTCGTCGCTGGCCATCTGCAGCTCGGAGCGGAAGAAGAACGAGGTGTGCGGATTGATCAGCAGCAGGGCGTGGCCGTCCTTGGTGTTCGAGGGCGCGATCGCAAAGCCATTGGAGCCGCCGGCTTCCAGCGTCCGATCGTCGAAGCGCGGCGCCGCGGCGAGCGCCGCCACAGCCTGGCCGCCGTAGAAGGCCTGCAACGACTTGAGGTCGGCGCGTTCGATGTCCGGTCCGATGCTGCCCTCGGTGAAGGAAAGCGCCATCCAGGGTTCGAAGTGGGTAATGACCTTCGGCTTCACCGCCGGATGGTCGGCCAGGTAGAAATTGAGCCCGTCGGCCCAGCCTTGCATCAGCGACTTCAGCCAGGTGGGGCTCTTGGCATAGTCGGTCTTCAGCTCGACCGGATCGACGATCAGCCGTATCCGCAGGTCCTGCCAGATGGCCGACTGGCCCTGCTCTTCCGCCGAGCGGCCGAGGGCCGTGATGTAGTTCTCCTCGACGCGGTTGAAGTCATCCTCGGCCTGGGCATAGGCCATGCCGAACACCGCCTGGCGATCGGTATGGCCGTGCACGTGGGCGATACCCCAGTCGTCGCGCACGATCCGCACCTGCGCCGCTTCGGCCCGCTGCCGCGCCAGCTCGCCGGGCGCGGCCAGGACCGAGCCCGCAAGCGTCGCCAACACAACGCCGAGAAGGAATGCGCGCACGCCGAGACTCCCGCGAGGACGAAGGGTCGTCTAGCGCTATCGCCCCAGCAGCTCCAGGGTCCGCGGATCGGGCTGGCCGCCAAAGTAGCGGTCGAGCGCGGCGCGGAAGACCGACTCCCGAGGCCCGACTTCCGCGAACAGGGTCATGGACGAGCGGAACTTGAGGTCGTCCGGCGAGCCGAAGATCTCGTGCGCCGTGCGGCCGGCGACGGCGTTCACCGCGGCCGTGGCGTCGCGCAGCCGTGGTCCGAGCACGGGATGGGCCAGATAGGCCCTCGCCTCATCGATGGCCGAGATCGCGTAGAGCTGGGCGGTCGGGCTGAGACCCAGGCCCGCGACCTGCGGGAAGACGAACCACATCCAGTGGCTTTGCTTGCGGCCGCGCTTCAGCTCCGCCAGCGCCGTCGCATAGACCGGCGCCTGGGCGTCCACGAAGCGCTGAAGATGGAACGGATCGGCGGCCATTCGGCAAGTCTAGCGCCGGCGCACGCCCGGTAACACGGCGGGATGCGGCACGGCCTCCAGCCAGGTCCGCGTCTCCTCCAGGATGAACCGCTTCTCCTGCGAGAATCGGAAGTTGGCCAGGGCCGCCGGATCCTGTCGCAGCCGCGCGCGGTAGGCCTCGTAGGCCGCCAGGCTGTCGAAGGAGATCAGCGCCAGGCCGACGTTGTTGGCGCCCTCGTGCGGCAGGAAATAGCCCAGCAGGTCGCCGCCGGCGGCGGGGATGATCGGCCCCCAGGCCCTGGCATAGGCCTCGAAGGCGTCGCGCTGATAGGGATCGATGACATAGCGGATGCAGCAGGTGACGGTCATGGGGCGCTCCGGTTCAGTCCTCCGATACGCCAGCGCAGCGCTGGAATGCTTCGAAGCAGATCGAAGCGTCGGCGCGCCAGGTGCGCTAGGCTCGTGTCATGAAGCTCGGACCCGACATCACCCGCATCGCCGCCCTGCTCGGCGAGCCCGCGCGGGCCAACATGCTGACCGCGCTGATGGGCGGCGAGGCGCTGACCGCCGGCGAGCTGGCGCGGGAGGCCGGCGTCACCCCGCAGACCGCCAGCTCGCACCTGGCGAAGCTGGAAGCCGACCGCCTCGTGACGCGCCGCTCCCAGGGGCGGCACAACTATTTCGCGCTCGCCGGGCAGGACGTGGCCGAGTTGCTGGAGCAGCTGAGCGTGCTCGCCGAGCGCTCCGGCCATATGCGCACGCGGCCCGGTCCGCGCGATCCGGCGCTGCGCCGCGCCCGGGTCTGCTACGACCACTTGGCCGGCGCGGCCGGGGTCGCCATGCTCGATGCCCTGCTGGCCGCCGGGCGCATCGCCGATCAGGGCGGCGCGCTCGTGCTGACGGCAGACGGCCACGGCTTCGCCCGTGAGTTCGGCGTCGCCGTCGAGGCGGCGGGCCGCCGGCCGCTCTGCAAGGCCTGCCTGGACTGGAGCGTGCGGCGCAGCCACCTGGGCGGCGCGCTCGGCGCGGCGCTCTTGGCGCGCATCTACGACCTCGGCTGGGCGCGGCGCAGTCCGGGCACGCGCATCGTGCAGTTCAACGCCCCGGGCCAGCGCGCCTTCGAGGCGGCATTCGGGCCGCTTGCCGTCGGCTGACGCCGCGAAAGGGATGACAAGGCCGCGCGGCTCGGCTTTGGTGCGCGCCTTTCCAGCCAAGTCTTTGCACGACTGTCTTTTGGGGATCCTATTGATGCCACCACGGATGTTGCCCGAGCCCACGCCGGAGACCCGGCATTTCTGGGACGGGTGCAGCAAGGGCGAGCTTCGCCTCCAGCGCTGCACCGACTGCGACGGCGAGGCCTACTTCCCGCCGAGACCCTTCTGCCCCAAGTGCGGCAGCCGCAAGGTCGAGGTGTTCAAGGCCTCGGGCAAGGGCGTGCTCTGGTCCTATGTGATCAACCACCGGCCGCGCCCTGACATGGGGACCGAGCCCTACGCCATCGCCGTGGTGAAGCTCGATGAGGGTCCGAAGATGATGACGAACATCGTCGGTTGCCCGCAGACGCCGGAGGCCCTGCCGCTCGACATGGCGGTGAAGGTGAAGTTCGAGAAGCAGTCGGACGACATCAGCTTGCCCTTCTTCGAACCGGCGGGGGCGTGATCCGATGAAGCGCAAATCCGTTGCGGTCGTCGGCGCCGCCGAGACCACCAAGATGGGCAAGATCCCCGACCAGTCGGTGATCGGCCTGCACGCCGATGCGGCGCTCAACGCCATGGCCGATGCGGGCCTCAAGCCCTCGGACATCGACGGCGTGGCCACCGCCGGCATCTCGCCCGTCGAGCTCGCCCACTACCTCGGCATCACGCCGACCTATGCCGATGGCACCAGCGTCGGCGGCTGCTCCTTCATGCTGCACGTGCGCCATGCGGCGGCGGCGATCAACGAGGGCCTGGCCAAGACCATCCTGATCACCCACGGCGAAAGCGGCCGCAGCCGGGTCGGCGCCGGAGGTTTCGGCCGTTCGGCATCCAGCCTGATGGGCCAGTTCGAGATGCCCTACGGCGTGACCAGCCCGCCGACCATGTTCACGATCCCGGTGCTCCGTTACCTGAAGACCTACGGCCTGACGGAGGAGGACCTGGCCTGGGTGGCTGTGATCCAGCGGGAGTGGGCGGCGAAGAACCCGCGGGCCAGCTTCAAGGATCCGATCACCGTCGACGACGTGCTGAACTCGCCGATGATCGCCTGGCCGTTCCGCATGCTGATGTGCTGCCTGGTCACCGACGGCGGCGGGGCGCTGATACTGACCTCGGCCGACCGCGCGAAGGACTTCGCGGCCAAGCCGGTCTACATCCTGGGGACCGGCGAAAGCGTCGAGACCCCGATGGTCAGCCAGATGGAGGACTTCACCTCCTCCAAGGCGTTCCGGGTCTCCGGCAAGAAGGCCTTCGAGGAGGCCGGCATCCAGCATTCTGACGTGGATCACCTGATGATCTACGACGCCTTCGCCCACCTGCCGCTCTACGGCCTCGAGGACCTCGGCTTCTGCAAGCCAGGCGAGGCGGCGGCCTTCATCCGCGGGCGCAATACGGCTCCTCCCTCAAATGGAAAGCCGGGCGGCAAGCTGCCGCTGAACACCAACGGCGGCGGGCTCTCCTACATGCACTCGGGCATGTACGGCATGTACGCCCTGCAGGAGAGCGTGCGGCAGATGCGCGGCACAGCCCCGGCCCAGGTTCCGGGGGCGAAGATCAGCATCGCCCACGGCGTCGGCGGCATGTTCGCCGCCTCGGGGACTATCGTCTTCTCGAACGAGGCGCCCTAGCCGGCGGCGCGGGTTCAGGCGACCGCGGCGCGGTCGCCTGAACCGTCGCGGGCGCTCATCACCGTCACGATCGCTTCGATCAGCGCCATGGCCCGGATCGGCTTGGAGAGGTGCAGGTCGGCGCCGGCCTCCAGGCTGGTGCGCACGTGGTCGTCCAGCGCATTGGCGGTGAGCATGATCACCGGGGTGCGCGGCAGGCCCGCCTCGCGCTCGTGGGCGCGCAGCTGGACGGTGGCCGAGAGGCCGTCGAGCTCGGGCATCTGCATGTCCATCAAGACGACGTCGAACCGCTCGGCCTGCAGCGCCTCGAGCGCGAGCGCGCCGTTCTCGACAATCATCGGCCTCACGCCAACCGATTCCAGGATCAGCTGCACGACCTTCTGGTTGGTCGGATGGTCTTCGGCCAGCAGCACACGAGCGCCGGAGATGTCGACGGCGTGGTCCTCATGGGCCTCGACCACGGCGGCCTCGCCTTCCAGACGCTCGAGGTTCAGGTCGACGGTGAAGGTCGAGCCTTCGCCCGGGGTGGAAGCGACCTCGATCTGGCCGCCCATCAGCTCCACCAGGGAGCGGCTGATGGCCAGACCCAGGCCCGTGCCGCCGAACCGGCGGCGGATCGAGGTGTCGGCCTGCTCGAAACGGCGGAACAGGCGCTTCTTCGTCTCGGCGTCGAAGCCGATGCCGGTGTCGGCGACGGTGAACCGCACGCCGGCGCCATAGGCCACCACCGCCAGCCGCACCTCGCCGGCCTCGGTGAACTTCACGGCGTTGGAGAGCAGGTTCGACAGCACCTGGGTCAGGCGCACCGTGTCGCCCGCGAAGCGTCCGGCGACACCTTCGGCCACGCTCCAGCGGAAGGCCAGGCCCCTGGTCTCCGCCGAGGCCCGATGCAGCTCGGCGACGCCGGCCACCAGCGTGGTCATGGCGAACTCGTCGCGGGCCAGCTTGATCTCGCCGGCCTCGATCTTGGAGAAGTCGAGAATGTCGGTGAGCACCCGCTCCAGGAGGCGGCCGGACGAGACGATCAGCTCGGCCAGTTCGCGGCCCTTCTTGGTGGTTTGCTTCTTCGAGAGGGTCTCCGAAATGGCGATGACGCCGTTCAGGGGGGTGCGCAGCTCGTGGCTCATATTGGCCAGGAAGCGGGATTTCTCCGCGTTGGCGCGCTCCAACTGGGCGGTGCGGTCGCGGACACGGTCTTCCAGCGAGGCCATGACCTCCTCGACCTTCTCCCGCTCATGGCGAAGCGCCTTGGCGAGCACGCCGATCTCGTCGGCGCGGCGCTCCACGTCGGCGACGTCCGGCCGCTCGGCGCGCCCGAAGGTCTCCGGTTCGCAGGAGGCGGCGAGCTTGCGCACCGGCCACACGATGGTCCGCTGGGCGAGCACCACCACCAGCAGGGTCTGCAGCACCGAGGCGATGGCGCCCACGACCAGAATCCACGACGCCGACCTGGCCGCCGAGGCGGCCACGGCCTCCTTCGGATAGGTGACCAGCAGGTACCAGTCGGGGCCTTCCAGCCGGCCGAAGGCGACGATCTGGCGGCCGTCCGGACTGGTGACCACGCCTTGCGCGCGGCCGTCGCGGGCCAGGCTGACGGCGAGCTGCCGCAAGCCGAAGTGGCGTTCATAGCCGGCGACGGTGCGTTCGGAGGCGCGGCCTCGTCCCGTGAAGCCCGGATAGGCGATCAGCTCGCCCTTCTGGGTGACGATCAGGGTCGAGGCGCCGGGGATCACCGTGTTGACGGCGTTCTGGAAGAAGCCCGTGAGCTCGATGGACGAACCGAAGGCCCCGACGTAGCGGCCATGCACATAGGCCGGCGTGATGCAGCCGGTGGCCAAGCGCTCGCCGACCTTGTCCTGCACCAGGCGCTGCAGGTTGGTGCAGCGGGTCGCCCGCTGCGGGTCGGCGGCGGGCGCGGTGACGGTCGCCATCTCTTCCTTGGAAATGTCGAGATTGGCCGGCGCATCGTGCCGGTAGAACATCAGGCGGTCCGGCCGGTCAGGGCCGTACATCACCAGGCGGGTCGCCGGCGGGGTGAAGAAATAGAGGTTGTCGTAGTCCTTGCGCGCCGCCTCGCCGAAGTCGGAGACCAGCTCGAAGGCGGCGACCAGGGCGCGCTTGTCACGGGGCGTCATCGCTTTGGCGTTACCGATGAAGGCGCCCATGCCGTAGGTGTACTGGCCCTCGACCATGGTCCCGTCGAAATATTTCGGATCGCTGCGCCGGGTGCCGTCGGGACGGAGCGGGAAGAAGCGGTCGGCGAGCCGGTCGACCTCGCGGTCGGAGAGCCGATCCATGCGCCGCGTCAGTTCCTCGGCCGCCGCCTCGTGCAGGGCGCTGAGGTTGGAGAACCGCTTGTCGACGTTGCTGCTGCGCTCGCGCACGTAGTCGCCCAGATAGGCGATCTGCCGGTCCGATAATTCCTTCTGGAAGACCTCGAACGCGCCCAGCGCGCCGAGGACGGTCACCACCAGCGACAGCAGGCCGACGCTGACCAGGAACCTACGCGACAGTGACTTCATAGACCCCCGCCGGGAACCCGGACCGACGCCGGACCTTGAAGGGCAGATGTTGAGGTCCGGTTTATGACCGGACTTGTGCGGGACGCGACCGGTTCGCGACTTGAAGCCAGGGATTCCAGGACGGAATGGACGACTGTGTGGTGGTGGGCGCGGGCCCCGCGGGCCTGACCGCGGCGATCTATCTCGGCCGCTTCCGACGCAAGCTCCGCGTCGTGGAGTCCGGCGCGAGCCGTGCGGCGCGCATCCCCTTGAGCCGCAACCATCCGGGCTTCCCCGATGGCGTGGGCGGCGAAGAGCTGCTGGCCCGCATGCGCCAGCAGGCCGAGAAATACGGCGCCGAGATCGAAACCGGCCGGGTGGACGACCTGCAAGTGGTCGAGGGCGGCTTTCGGCTGATGACCTCAGGGGGCGAGCTGGCCGCCAGGACCGTGCTGCTCGCCACCGGTGTCGTCGACATCGAGCCGGACATCCCCGGCGCAGCGGAGGCGGTGGCCAAGGGACTGATCCGCATCTGCCCGATCTGCGACGGCTACGAGACCATCGGGACCCGCGTCGGCGTCGTCGGCCGCGACGAGCATGCCGCGTACGAGGCGATCTTCCTGCGCACCTATTCGGACGAGGTGGCGCTGATCCACGGCGGCAAGCCATCCGAGCTTTCCGCGGCCTGCCGAGCGGAGCTCGCCGCCGCCGGGGTTGAGGTGATCGAGGCGCCCATCGACAGCGTCGTCCTCGACCAGGAACGCATCGCCGCGATCTGTTTCGGCTCGGATCGCGCCCGCCGGTTCGACAGCCTCTATGCCGGGCTGGGCGTTCGGCCCCGCACGGAGCTCGCCGTCCGTGCGGGCGTGAAGCTCGACGACAGCGGCCGGCTGGTGGTGGGCGAGCACCAAGAGACCTCCGTCCCGGGCCTATATGCGGGGGGCGACGTGGTGCGCGGGCTCAATCAGATCTCCACCGCCGAGGCGGAGGGCGCGATCGCGGCGACCGACATCCACAACCGCCTGCGCGCCGCCGGCCTCTAGCGGTCGAACTTGGTGGAGAGCACGATCGAGGAGTTGGTCCGCTCGACGCCGTTCAGCGCGCCGATCTCGTCGATCACGGCGTCCATCTCGGAGACCGACGGCGCCTCCACCGCAGCGATCATGTCGAAGGGGCCGCTCACCGACTGCAGCGCGCGGACGCCCGGCAGGCGGCGCAGCGCCGAGATCACCGCGACAGCCTGCTTCGGCTCGACCGTCAGCATGACGTAGGCGTGGATCTGACGGCTCGTCTCGGCCTCGGACAGCTTGACGGAATAGCCGGCGATGACGCCGGAGCGCTCGAGGCGCGCGAGCCGGCTCTGCACCGTGGTGCGCGACAGGCCGAGCGCCCGGGCGAGCTCGGCGACCGGGGCGCGGGCGTTTTCCCGCAGGCGGGCGAGGAGGTGCTGGTCGAGGTCGTCCATCGTCGTTTCAGCGTTCTTGTTCGGCGATGTGCCCAGATTAGCCATCTGATTCGACGAACCGCCAATTGAATCCGGCTGGGCCGTGGCGAATTCTCAGTCGCGGCAAATCAGGAGGCGCACATGCGCAGGGTCGCGGTCATCGGCGCGGGCAAGATCGGATCCACGGTCGTGGACCTGCTGACCGCCTTCGGCGCCTACGAGGTTCTGGTCATCGATCAGGCTCCCGAGGCGCTGGCGTCTCTGAAGACCCATCCGCGGGTCGAGACCGCCGCCATGGCCATCGACGATCCGGCCAGGCTCGCCGCCCGGCTCAAAGGCCGCTTCGCGGTGGTCAATTGCGCGCCCTTCCACCTGACCGTGACGGTCGCCCGCGCCGCCGCGCAAGCCGGCGCCCACTACCTGGACCTCACCGAGGACGTGGCCTCGAGCCGCGTCACCCGCGAGCTCGCCGCAACCTCGAAGACCGCCTTCATCCCGCAGTGCGGCCTGGCGCCGGGCTTCATCACCATCGCCGCCTGGGCGCTCGCCAAGCATTTCGACGAGCTGCACGACGTCCGCCTGCGGGTCGGCGCCCTGCCCCGCTACCCGTCCAACGCGCTGAACTACAATCTCACTTGGTCCACCGACGGGGTGATCAACGAATATTGCGAGCCCTGCGAGGCGGTGCAGAACGGCAAACTGCGCGAAGTCCCGCCGCTGGAGGAATGCGAGGAGTTCGCCCTCGACGGCGTCACCTACGAGGCCTTCAACACCTCCGGCGGCCTGGGCACCCTGTGCCAGACCCTCGAGGGAAAGGTCCGCAACCTCAACTACAAGACCATCCGCTATCCGGGCCACGCGGCGATCATGAAGGCGCTGCTCAACGACCTGAACCTGCGCAATCGCCGGCACATCCTGAAGGACATCCTGGAGAACGCCGTCCCCGCCACCCTGCAGGACGTGGTGATCGTGTTCGTCACGGTCTCCGGCCTGAAGGACGGCCGGCTGATGCAGGAGACCTACGTCAACAAGGTTTTCGCCCAGGTGATCGGCGGGGAGCTGAAGAGCGCCATCCAGATCACCACCGCCGGCGCCATCTGCGCGGTGCTGGACATGCTGAGTGAGGGCCAGCTGCCGCAGCGGGGTTTCATCCGGCAGGAGGACATCCCGCTCGCCGATTTCCTGGCCAATCGCTTCGGACGGTTCTATGCGCCGGACGACGCCATCCCCTTCCGCGCCGCCGCCGAATAGCGAACCCGCCCTATGAACCTGCAGACCAAGATCGCCGCCGCCGCGTCGGACGCCGCCCAGGTGCTGGCGCGTCTGGGCGTCCGCCAAGAGCTCTGGACCGGGGGCGAGCGCCCCGTGCGGTCCCCGATCACCGGCGAGGTGATCGCCCAGGTGCATGACGCCAGCCCCGAGCAGGTGCAGGCGACCATCGAGGCGGCGCACGCGGCCTATCTGGCCTGGCGCAATGTGCCGTCGCCGCGGCGCGGCGAGCTGGTCCGTCTGCTGGGCGAGGAGCTGCGCGCCGCCAAGACCGACCTCGGTCGGCTGGTGACGCTCGAGGCCGGCAAGATCGTCTCCGAGGCCGAGGGCGAAGTGCAGGAGATGATCGACATCTGTGACTACGCGGTGGGTCTCTCCCGTCAGCTGTTCGGCCTGACCATCGCCACCGAGCGCCCCGATCACCGGATGATGGAGAGCTGGCGCCCGCTGGGCGTGGTGGGCGTGATCTCCGCCTTCAACTTTCCCGTGGCGGTGTGGAGCTGGAACGCCGCGCTCGCCTTGGTCTGCGGCGACCCGGTGGTCTGGAAGCCGTCGGAGAAGACGCCGTTGACCGCGCTCGCCGTCCAGGCGCTGTTCGAGCGCGCCGCCGGCCGCTGCCCCGATGCGCCGCAAGGGCTGTCCGCGGTGGTGGTCGGCGGCCGCGAGGTCGGCGAGGCCCTGATCGATCACCCGAAGGTCCCGCTGGTCTCGGCCACCGGCTCGACGGCCATGGGCCGCGCGGTCGCGCCGCGTCTGGCCACCCGCTTCGCCCGCGCGCTTTTGGAGCTGGGCGGCAACAACGCCGCCATCGTCGCGCCGTCCGCCGATCTCGATCTCGCCCTGCGCGGCGTCGCCTTCGCCGCCATGGGCACGGCCGGCCAGCGCTGCACGACGCTGCGGCGGCTCTTCGTGCACGACAGCATCTACGACGCCTTCGTCCCGCGCCTGAAGGCGGCCTATGCCTCCGTCGCGGTCGGCGATCCGCGCGAGGCCGGGACCCTGGTCGGCCCGCTGATCGATCTGACCGCCTTCGACGCCATGCAGCGCGCGCTGACCGAGGCCCGCAAGGCCCGCGGCGAGGTGACCGGCGGCGATCCCGTTGAGGTGCCCGGCGGCCAGGTGGCGGCCTATGTGCGCCCCGCCCTCGTCGAAATGCCGCTCAATGCTCAAGGTGGGCAGGCCGATATCGTGCGCCGCGAGACCTTCGCCCCGATCCTCTACGTCATGCGCTACCGCGACCTCGCCGAGGCCATCGCGCTGAACAATGACGTGCCGCAGGGCCTGTCCTCGTCGATCTTCACCAACGACGTGCGCGAGGCCGAGACCTTCATCTCCGAGCGCGGCTCGGACTGTGGCATCGCCAACGTCAACATCGGCCCCTCGGGCGCCGAGATCGGCGGGGCGTTCGGCGGCGAGAAGGAGACCGGCGGTGGGCGCGAGGCGGGCTCGGACAGCTGGAAAGCCTACATGCGCCGCGCCACCAACACGGTGAACTACGGCGCGACCCTGCCCTTGGCCCAGGGCGTGAAGTTCGACATCTGACGCCGGCCGCCGCGAGCCGGCGTTTGCCCTTCCCGCCGGCCTTGGGCACAATCGATCCTTTCGACGTTCCCATTTCGAAAGTTCGACACTTTGACCATTTCCACCACGGCCACCCGCCCCCCGGCGACGAGCCCGCTCGCGTCCGTCGACGCCCTGATCGCGGGCCTGGGCAGCGTGGGCTATATCGCCTCGCGCCGTATCGCCACCGCCCTCTACATGGCGGTGAACCTGCAGAAGCCGATCCTGGTGGAAGGCTCGGCCGGCGTCGGCAAGACCGAGCTGGCGCTCTCCACCGCCAAGCTGCTCAACCTGCCGCTGATCCGCATGCAGTGCTACGAGGGGCTCGACGAGTCCAAGGCGCTGTACGAGTGGAAGTACGGCAAGCAGCTGCTCTACACCCAAATCCTCAAGGACCGGATGGGCGAGACCCTGGCCGACGCCGCCACCATGGACGCGGCCATGGACCGGCTGCACGGCATGGGCGACCTGTTCTTCTCCGAGCCATTCCTGGAACCCCGGCCGCTGATGAAGGCGCTCAAGGAGGACGGCGGCTGCGTCCTCTTGATCGACGAGATCGACAAGTCGGACGAGGCGTTCGAGGCCTTCCTGCTGGAGGTGTTGTCGGCCTATCAGGTGTCGATCCCGGAGCTGGGCGTGGTGGTGGCCAAGACGCCGCCCTTCGTCTTCCTGACCTCCAACAATGTGCGGGACCTGGGCGACGCCCTGAAGCGACGCTGCCTGCACCTGCACATCCCGCTGCCGGAGCCGGCGCTGGAGGAGCGGATCGTGGCCACCCGCGTGCCGGACATCGAGGCGACGCTGACCAAGCAGCTGGTCGCCTTCGTCCAGACCCTGCGGACGCTGGACCTTCGCAAGGCGCCCTCGATCTCCGAGACCGTCGACTGGGCGCGGGCCCTCATCCTGCTGCACGCCGACAGCCTCGACCCGGCGATGGTGCGCGACACCCTGAACGTGATCCTGAAATTCGAGCAGGACATCCAGGCGGTCGAACCGCAGATCGTCGAGCTGCTGGCGAGGCGCTAGGCCGCCATGCAGCACACGCTGGAAGAGTTCATCCGGGCGCTGCGAGCCGCCGACGTGCGGGTCTCGCCGGCCGAGGCGATCGATGCGGCGCGCGCCATCACGGTCACCGGCTACGGCGACCGCGAGCTCTTCAAGGACGCGCTCTGCGTCAGCCTGGCCAAGAGCCCCGACGAGGTCGAGCGGTTCGACGCGACCTTCGAGACCTTCTTCGCCCGCGACGCCCTCGCCATGCCGCCGCCGGACGACGGCGGACGGCCGGATGATAGCGCCGACGACACGCCGCAGTCCGACGCCGCCGCCGAGGGCTCCGCGCTGGCGCAGATGCTGCTGGCCGGCGATGCGGCGGGCCTGGCCCAGGCGATGGAGCAGGCGGCGCAGCGGGCGGGGGTCGCCGAGATCCGGCTCTCGACGCAGCGCAGCCGCATGACGCGCCGGTTGCTGGACGAGATGGGCCTGGCCGAGATCGAGCAGATCATCGCCGCGGCGCGGCGGCAGGCCGAGGGCCGGGCTCTGGCCGAACGGCTGGACGCACGGCGCAAGGCGCTGGTCGCCGAGGCCCAGGCCTACGTCGAGCGCCAGCACAGCCTCTATGCCGCCGGCTCAGCCCGGTCGCTGCGCGAGGAGATGCTGGCCAAGAAGGCGCTGAACGCCGACGGCGGCATCGATCCTGTGGATCTCGCCATGATGCAGGCGCTGGTCAAGCGGATGGCCAAGCGGCTGGCCGACCGCTACTCGCGCCGTCGGCACATCGCCAACAAGGGCCACCTCGACGTGCGCAAGACCCTGCGCAAGTCCATGGCCCACGGCGGCGTGCCCTTCGAGATCGAGTGGAAGATCAAGAAGATCGACAAGCCGTCGATCGTGGCGATCTGCGACGTCTCCAAGTCGGTGGCCGCCGCCGCCCAGTTCCTGCTGACCTTCCTCTATTCGCTGAACGAAGTGGTCGAGCGGCTGGACGCCTTCGCCTTCTCCGGGCGGATGATCAGCGTCAACGAGATCCTCGACGAGAACGGCGTCGAGGGCGCCATCCTCAAGGTGCTGCAGACCATCGGCTTCCAGCAGACCGACTATGGCCGGGCGCTGCAGGACTTCTCCGAGCAGTACCTGGACCGGCTCGACCGCCACACCACGGTGATCATCCTGGGGGACGGCCGCTCCAACTTCGCCGAGCCGAGGCTCGACCTGATGAAGCAGATCCACGACCGGTCGCGGGCGGTGATCTGGCTCAACCCGGAGCCGGAGAGCTACTGGAGCCAGGGCGACAGCGTCATGCACCGCTACGAGCGGTTCTGCCACGTGGCCAAGCCTTGCAACACGCTCGCCCAGCTTGAGCGGATCGTCGAGGACGTGCTCCGGACCTACGTCCCGCACTGAGCCCTAGTCGGGGTCCGCCTGCATCACGGCCAGCTCGTTGCCGTTGGGGTCGCGGAAGTGGAAGCGGCGGCCGCCGGGAAAGCCGAAGATCGGCTTGACGATGGTCGCGCCGGCCGCCTGCGCCTGGGCGAGCGAGGCCTCCAGGTCGGACACCTCGATGACCGGCAGCGGCGCCTTGGTCGCCTCGGCCATGTCGGCCTGCAGGCCGATGTCCACGTCGCCGGTGAGCGTGCAGCTATAGGTCGGGCCGAAGTCGGTGAGCGTCCAGCCGAAGACGGTCGAATAGAAACGCTTGGCGGCGGCGAGATCGGCGGCGGGCAGCTCAATGAAGTTGGGGCGGGCCATGGGGTTCCTCTATTTCGCGCGGCGCGTCTTCGGCGCGGCAGGTTTCAGGTTGGCGGCGCCGCGAACGATCCACGGGCGCAGGGCGTCGCGGTCGTCCAGCCAGGCGTCGGGCACGACGACATAGGACTTCGAGGGCGGCATGGACGGCGTGTATTGCAGCGGCCGGGCCCCTGGCGCGCCCAGCAGCTCGGCGTAGTCGGCGCCGGAAAGCTTCAGGGCCAGGCCCACATCGGACAGGGAGGCGAAGGCCTTGCCGTCGGCATAGGCCATGATGCCGCCGAACATCGGCCGGAACGCCAGGTCGAGGTCCGGCGGCGCGGCCTTGGAGAGCTGCGCCTGCAGGATCTTGGGGTCGTGGGCCATCGTCGGTTCCTTGTTTGTTCCAGATACGCCCGCACTGCTGACAGCGTTTTGTCAGCAGCGGCGCAGGCCCCCCGGCTCAGGCCATGAAGCGGCGCAACGCGGCCACGTACTCGGCGGGCTTCTCGTTCATGGTCATGTGCGAGCAGCCCTTGAAAACCTGCAAACGCGAGCCCTTGATCCCGCGGTGGATGGTCTCGTGGCAGTCCAGCGTCACCTCGTCGAACTCGCCGGTGGTGATCAAGGTCGGGACCTTGATGCGATGCAGGTCCTTGCGGCGGTCCCAGTCCTTGATGACGCCGACGATGGTGAACTCGTTGGGCCCGTTCATCACCCGATAGGCGATCGACTTGCCGACGATCTCGATCGACTGGTTCACCTCCGGCGGCCATGGGTCAGCCCGGCAGACGTGCAGATGATAGAAGAGCTCGGTGAGCTTCTGGTACTCCTCGGACTCCTCCTTGTGAGCCGCTTCCAGGGCGTGCATCCGCGCCCCGCCCCCGTTCGGCATCTCGGCGATCAACCGCATCTGGCCGGCGTTGCATTGCGGCACGCTGGCGAGCGCCCCGCCGAGGATCAGCTTGTCGACGCCGTGGCCACGGCCCTGGCAGAGGTATTCGATGGCCAGCATCGAGCCCCAGGAATGGCCGAACAGCACGATCTGGCGCAGCCCGAGCGCCTGGCGCACCGCATCGACCTCATCGACCGAGCGCTGGATCGTGTAAATTTTCTCGTCGGGCGGACTGTCGGCCTGGCCGCAGCCGAGCTGGTCGTAGAAGATCACCGGCCGGTCATTGGCGAGCACGGCCAGCGGCAAGAGGTAGTTGTGTCCGGCGCCCGGCCCGCCGTGCAGGGTGAGCAGCGGCGGCTTGGAGCCCGAGCCCACCTTCTTCCACCAGATGGTCCCGCCCGGCACGGCGGCGCGGCCGGTCTGCTCGGCCAATCCGAAGGCGGAGAATGGCAGGCCGGCGGCGAGGCCGGCAGCCATGGCGGCGACCGCGCCCCTGCGTGTGAGATCCATGATCAGCCCCTCCCGGCGGCGAAGCTAGCGGCGCCGCGATCCTCTTCCAATACGGCGCGCGCGGCCGCGCGGATGATCCTCACCAGCTGTCGATCCAGCGGAGCTTCTTCTCCGTGCGGACCGGAAGCGGTGGCAAGGACTTCAGGCCCGCGACGAGCCACTTTCGGGTATCGGCCGGGTCGATGACGTCGTCGAGGGCGGGGCCGAGCGCCTGGGAGAGCGCCTTGCCGCGGGCGTAGGCGGCGGCCACCATCTCGTCGAACTTGGCCTTGCGCGCGACGGGGTCGGCGATGGCGGCGAGCTCGTTGCGGTAGCCGAGCTTGACCGAGCCCTCCAGGCCCATGCCGCCGAACTCGCCGGTCGGCCAGGCGACGGCGAACATCGAGCCCTGGTAGGAGCCGCCGGTCATGGCGATGGCGCCCAGGCCATAGCTCTTGCGCAGGATCACCGAGAACAGCGGCACGGTCAGGTTGGCGCCGATGACGAAGAGCCGCGAGCAGTGGCGGATCAGGCCGGTCTTCTCCGCCTCGGGCCCCACCATGTTGCCGGGCGTGTCGGAGAGCGACAGGACGGGGATGTCGAAGGCCTCGCAGAGCTGCAGGAAGCGGGCGGCCTTGTCCGAGGCGTCGCTGTCGATCGCGCCGCCGAGGTGCATCGGATTGTTGGCGAAGACGCCGACCGGCCGGCCCTCGACGCGGATCAGGGCGGTGACCATGGCCAGGCCGAACTTGGGCCGCAATTCCAGGACCGAGCCCTTGTCGGCGATCAGCTCGATCACCTTCCGGATATCGTAGACCCGGAGCCGGTTTTCCGGGATCGCGCGGCGCAGCAGCCGCTGGTCGGCGCAGGACCAGTCGCTGAGCGGGCCCTGGAAGTAGGAGAGGTACTGCTTCGCCGTCGCGACCGCTTCCTCTTCATCTTCGACGAGCACGTCGATCGTGCCGTTCTCCTGCATCACCTTGATCGGACCGATCTCCTCGGGTCGGAAGACGCCCAGGCCGCCGCCCTCGACCATGGCCGGCCCGCCCATGCCGAGCGCCGAGTCCTTGGTGGCGATGATCACGTCGCAGCACCCGAGGATGGCGGCGTTGCCGGCGAAGCAGCGCCCCGAATTGACGCCCACCAGCGGCACCGCGCCGGAGAGCCGGCCCCAGAACTCGAAGCCGCGGGTGAAGCCGCCGCCCTCGGTGTCGCCGGGCCGGCCGCCGCCGCCCTCGGTGAAGAACACCACCGGCAGCTTCCACTTCAGCGCCAGCTCGCTCATCCGGTCGAGCTTCCAGTGGTTGTTGCCGCCCTGGGTGCCGGCCAGCACCGTGTAGTCGTAGTGCATGATCGCGACGCGGGACTTGTCCTCGCCGAACAGGTCGCCGTTCACCGAGCCCAGGCCCATGATCATGCCATCGGCGGGCGTGGTGGCGATCAGCTCGTCGATGGTGTTGCGCCGCCGGCGCGCGGCGATGACCAGCGGGCCGTATTCCACGAAGCTGCCGGGATCCAGGAGGTCCTCGATGTTCTCGCGGGCCGTGCGCTGGCCGGTCTTGCGGCGCCGGGCGACCGCCTCGGGCCGCGCGGCGTCGAGGGTCAGGCGGTGGCGCTCCAGCACATCGGCAAGGTCGGGCCGGATGTGATCGAGATCGACGGCTTCTTCCTCCGCGCCATCGGCGCCGGCCAGCTCGGTCTCGGTAAGGAAGGCCAGCGGGTGGCCTTCGAAGACGGTGTCGCCGGCCTCGACGGCGATCTCGCGGACCACGCCGGAGAACTCGGCCGTGATCACGTGCTCCATCTTCATGGCCTCCATGATCATCAGCGCCTGGCCCTTGCGGACCGTATCGCCGACGGCGGCCTGGACGTTGATGACCGTGCCCTGCAGCGGCGCGCGCAGGGCCCGCGTGCCCTCGGGACCCTCCGGCGCCTCGTCCTCGGCCGCCGTGGCCGGGGCCTGCTTGCCGAGGTCGAGGATGGCCAGCGGATCCACCGCATCGACCTGGTAGCCGACGCGCTTGGGCCCGGCCGCGGCGGGCGCCGCGCCCCTCGCAGCGGCGTCGAAGTAGAGCTTCGGATGGGCCTCCGGCTGGCCGGCGAGGTCGGCCATGTGCTCTTCGATGAAGCGGGTATGCACCTCGCCCGACGCGACGGCGGGGTTGGCCAGGAGGTTCTGCAGGAAGGCGATGTTGGTGGGCGAGCCGTCGATGCGGAATTCCGACAGGGCGCGATAGGCCTTGGCGACCGCGCGGGAGAGGCCGCCCGCGCCCGCATGGACGATCAGCTTGGCGAGCAGGCTGTCGAAGCGGGTGGAGGTCTTGTAGCCGGCATACCCAAAGCTATCCACGCGCACGCCCGGACCCGACGGGGGCTCGAAGACTGAGAGGGTCCCGCCGGCCGGCCTGGCCGAGCCGTCAGCGGCCATGGTCTCGAGGTTGACGCGCACCTGCACGGCGTGACCGCGGGGGGCGGGAACCCGGTCCTGGGTGAGGGCCAGTTCAGCCAGGGTGCGGCCGGCGGCGATCTGCAACTGCAGGCGAACGAGGTCGAGGCCGGTGACCTCCTCGGTGACCGTGTGCTCCACCTGTAGCCGCGCGTTGCCCTCGATGAAGACGAAGCGGCCAGCTTGGTCGGCGTCGACCAGGAACTCCATGGTGCCGAGGCTGCGGTAGTCGGAAGCTTCGCCGAGCGCGATCGCCGCGGCGAACAGCTCCGCCCGCAGCGCCTCGGGCACGGTGTCGGCCGGGGCGATCTCGACCACCTTCTGGCGCTGGCGCTGCAGGGAGCATTCGCGGTCCCAGAGGTGGCTCACGCGCTCCCCGTCGCCGACGATCTGCACCTCGATGTGCCGCGCCCTGGGGAGGAACTGTTCGACGTAGAGCGCCGCCTCGCCGAACGCCGCCTTGGCCTCCGAGGCGCAGCGTTCGAAGACCTGCTCCAGCTCTTCCAGCGAGGTCGCCGGGCGCATGCCGCGGCCGCCGCCGCCGGCCACCGCCTTGACCATCACCGCCCCGCCCTTGCCGAGCGATTTCAGGAAGGCGCGGGCCTGATCCAGCGTGGTCGCCCCATCGGCGCCCGGCAACACCGGCACCTTGCACTGCTGGGCCAGCGCCCGTGCGCGGCCCTTGTCGCCGAACAGCTCCAGGGTCTCCGGCGTCGGACCCACGAAGGTCAGGCCGGCCTCGGCGCAGGCGCGGGCGAAGGCGGCGTTCTCCGACAGGAAGCCGTAGCCGGGGTGGACGGCGTCGCAGCCATAAGCGCGCGCCGTCTCGACCATCTGGGCGATGTCGAGATAGGCGGCGGCTCCCGAGCCGGTCAGGCCGTGGGCCTCGTCGGTCTTGCGGGTGTGGAGCGAGGCCGCGTCGTCAACTGAGAAGACGGCCACGGTCGATATCCCCATCTCCGCGGCGGTGCGCGCGATGCGGACGGCGATCTCGCCGCGGTTGGCGATCAGCAGCTTCTTCACAAGCGCACTCCCCTGGCGGTCTTGCGGCCGCGCGGGCGCCATCATGCAAACGCCTGTTCGCAAGGGAAGCGGTTTCGAGCAGACGGTCAGCTCTAGGCCGAGGAGCGCCACCGATCACCATCTCCACCGTCATCCTCCGCTCGCCCGCAGGGCGATGCGGGGGACCCAAGCTGAGGCGGGCCGTCTGGGAGGCCGCTTGGGTCCCCCGGATCGGGCCGATCGCCCGACCGTGGGATGACGGGTGGTGGTGCGATGACGGGCGTGGAGGCGCGGTCGGAAAGTCCCAGTTTCCTGGCGAACCGCGCCACCTGATCGTCGAGGGGTTCGGCCTCGAAGGTGTCGGCGTCCTGGACTTCGATGTCGAGAAGCTCGTCGAGCTCGACGCGGAGCGCGCGTTCGGTCTCGTCGCTCTCGGCTTCAGTCCAGATGAGGCCTTCGACGGCGGTCTGGACCTGACGGCGCTGCGCGCGGCCTTACCCGCGGGTATCGCTTCCCTCGCGCCACCCGCCCCTCAAGAGGCGGACGGGCGCGCGGTGTCAGGCCTTCAGCAGGCTGGTGTCGATCGGCAGTTCGCGGATGCGCTTTCCGGTCGCGGCGAAGATGGCGTTGGTGACTGCCGGGATGGCCGGCGGCAGGGCGGGTTCGCCCAGGCCGGTGGGCGGATAAGGCGTCTTCAGGAACTTCACCTCGACCGGCGGGGCGTCGGCCATCCTGAGCAGCGGATAGGCGCCGAAGTTGCCCTGCTGAACGGCGCCGTTGTCGATGGTGATCTTCTGGAACAGCGCCGCGGAGAGGCCGTCGATCACCGCGCCCTGCACCTGGTTGAGCGCGCCGGACGGATTGACGATCTGGTGGCCCACGTCGGCGGCGACCCAGATCTTGTCGACCTTCACCTGGCCGTCGGCGGCCACATGCACCTTGGCCACCTCGGCGAAATAGCCCTGGTGGCTGAAATAGCAGGCGACGCCCATGCCGGTGCGGGCGGCCAGCTGGGTCTTGCCCCAGCCGGACATCTCGGCCGCGGCCTTGAGCACGCCGCGCATGCGCTCGGCGTTGTAGGCGGCCGGCGGCTGGCCGACGATCTTCTCCTCGCCGAGCAGCTTGAGCTGGAAGGCCACCGGATCCATGCCGGCGGCGTGCGCCAGCTCGTCGATGAAGGACTGGTGCACGAAGGCCAGCGCATTGGAGCCCGGCGCCCGCAGCGGACCGGTGGGCACGCCGAGCGGCATGGCCGACACGCCGAGCTGATAGTTGGGGACGAACCGCGCCGGGAACTCCGAGGCCGACATGCCGGCCGAGGGGGCCGGCCGGTCCGGCGCCTCGCCGTAGGTCACGAAGTGGTTCTTCCAGGCGACCACATTGCCGGCCGCGTCGACGCCGGCCTCGAAGAAGTGGAAGCCACCCGGCCGGTAGAAGTCGTGGCGAACGTCGTCCTCGCGGGTCCACAGCAGCTTGACCGGGGCCTTGGCCTCGCGGGCGATCCAGGCGGCTTCGACCATGTAGTCGTTGGACAGCCTGCGGCCGAAGCCGCCGCCGCAGCGGGTCATGTGAATGGTGATGTCGTCGGGCTTGAGGCCCAGCGTGCGGGCGACCAGCTGGCGGCCGGACTCCGGGTTCTGGGTCGGGGCCCAGATCTCGAGCTTGCCGTCCTTGTATTCGGCCGTGCAGTTCTGCGGCTCCATCGGCACGTGGGCGATGAACGGATAGGCGTAGGCCGCCTTGACCGTCTTGGCGGCGCCCTTCAGGGCGGCGTCCACGTCGCCGTCGTGGCGGGTGACCATCTGCGGCGCGCCGGCGGCGAGCTCATGAGCGCGCTTCGCAAAGCCCGCCGAGCTCTGGGCCGAGGTCGGATGGTCGGCCCATTTGATGTTGAGCGCCTTGCGGCCCTTGCGCGCCGCCCACCAGCTGTCGCCCACCACGGCGACGCCGGGCAAGAGGCCATCGAGCGCGGTCCCGCCCTCGACGACGAAGGCGCCGCGGACGCCCTTCACGGCCTTGGCCGCGTCCAGATCGCAGCTCGCCACCTTGGCCCCGAACACGCCGGCCTTCTCGTAGGAGGCGTAGAGCATCCCGGGACGCCGCACATCGATGCCGAACAGCGGCTGGCCCGAGACGATCTTGGCGGTGTCGTACTGGGGCGTGGCCTTGCCGATGATCTTGTAGGCCGAGGGATCCTTCAGCGTCAGCGACTTGGGATCCGGGACATTGACCGCCGAGCACTGGGCGGCCAGCGAACCGTAGCTGGCCTTCCGCCGGGTGGAGACGTGGACCACCATGCCCTTGTCGGTGGAGCACTCGCCCGTGGGGCAGTTCCAGGCGAGCGCCGCGGCCTGGATCAGCATGGCGCGGGCGACGGCGCCCACGCGGCGGTGATCGTCCCAGTGCAGGGGCGTGGCCATGGAGCCGCCGGCGAACTGGCGGCCGTAGGCCTTGGGATCGTTGTCGGCCTGCTCGATCCGGACCATCTCCCACGGCACGTCGAGCTCCTCGGCGATGATCATGGGCAGTGAGGTCTTGATGCCCTGACCGATCTCCGGGTTCTTGGCCATGATGGTGACGATGCCGTCGGGCGCCACGTGGACGTAGGCGTTGAGCGGCTTGACGCCGGCCTCGGCCGCGCCGGCCTTGGGGGCGATGGAGAAGGTCAGCAGCAGGCCGGCCGCCGAGGCGCTGGCCTGGATGAAGTCGCGGCGCGAGGCGCCCGTGGCTTGAAGGGTCATGGTCTAGACCTCCACCGGCTGGCCGGAGGCGCGCTTGATGGCGGCGCGGATGCGGTTGTAGGTGGCGCAGCGGCAGATGTTGCCGCTCATCGCCGCGTCGATGTCGGCGTCGGTGGGCCTGGGCTTCGATTTCAGCAGCGCGGTGGCGCTCATGATCTGGCCGGGCTGGCAGTAGCCGCACTGGGCCACGTCGAGCTCGGCCCACGCGGCCTGCACCTTCCTGCCGACCGCATCGGCGCCGATGCCTTCGATGGTGGTGATCCGGGCGGTCTCGGCCACCGAGGAGACCGGCGTGGCGCAGGAGCGGATCGGCTTGCCGTCCAGGTGGACCGTGCAGGCCCCGCAGGCGCCGACGCCGCAGCCGAACTTCGGTCCGGTGATCCCGAGCGTGTCGCGCAGCGTCCAGAGCAGCGGGGTGTCGGGGTCGACGTCCGCCGTCAGAACCTTGCCGTTGACGTTGAGCTTGTAGGCCATGGCGCGCTCCTCCCACCGAGCGTGCGGAGTTTAGCGCGCGAGCGGGAGCGGCGCAAAGGCGCTTGCGGCCCCTTGTCACCCCCCGACGCGGAATTCCATGCGGGCGGTGAAGCCTTCCGGTTCGAAGGCCGGTTCGACCTTGCCGCCCTGCTGGCGCAGCGCCGCCTGCAGGAGGCGCGAGCCGAAGCCGCGGCGGTTGGAGGGCTCGACCAGGGGGCCGCCGCGTTCGCGCCACTGCAGGGCCGCCATGCCGGGGCCGGCGCCTTCGGCCTTGAGGCTGACGCGGCCCTTGGTCTTGGAAAGCGCGCCATACTTCACCGCATTGGTGGCCATCTCGTGCAGCAGCAGGGCCAGGCCCGCGGCCACGTCGCCGCGCACGGTGTGCTCGGCGATCTGCGGCTCCAGGTCGAAGCGGTCGAGGCCGAACGGCGTCAGGGTGCGCGAGGCGAGCTCGGCCAGCGGCACCGGCCGGCCGCCCGAGGCGGTGACCAGGTCCTGGGCGTCGGCCATGGCCTGGAGGCGGGCGATCAGCACGCCCTCGAAGCCCTTGACGTCGCGGGCGGAGCGGGCGGTCTCGGAGACGATGGCCATCATCACCTGCAGGCCGTTCTTGGCGCGGTGGGCGAGCTCGCCCAGCACCAGGGCGCGTCGCTCCTCGGCCTCGTGTCGGTCGGTGTTGTCGAGGGTGGTGCCGACCACCAGGCAGGGGCCCTCGCCATCGGTGATGACCCGGCCCTGGGTGAGGATCCAGCGCAGCTGGCCGTTGGGCGCGACGGCCCGGTACTCCATGGCGAAGTCGCCGCCGTCGGCCGCGTCGCGCGCCCGGCGGTAGGTTTCGAGCGCCCGTTCGCGATCGTCGGGATGGATGGTCGCCACATACAGCTCGATGGTCACCGGCGCCTCGGACGGCAGGCCGAAGATCGCCTTGTTGCGGTCGGACCAGTTGAGCGCGCCGCTGCGCGGGTTCCATTCCCAGAAGCCGAGGCCGGTGGCCTCCACGGCCACCTCCAGGCGGCGGCGCTGGTCCTCGAGCTGGTCGGCGAGCGTCCTGGCGGGATGGATGTCGCTGACCAGGCCGTCCCACAGGGTGGACCCGTCGGGCAGGTCGCGGCGGGCCGAGGCGATGCGCCGCCAGCGCACCTCGCCGCCACGCCCGCGCATCTGCACCTCGATGTCGAAGCGGCCGTCGCCGGCCAGGGCCTCGGCTTCGGCGCGGTCGAACAGCGCGCGCTGGTCGGGCACGATCAGCTCGTAGAGCGCGCCGGCGTCGGCGAGCGCGGCGGCGGCCGGAACGCCGGTCATCGCCTCGCAGTTGGCCGAGACATAGGTGAAGCGGCGGCCGATCCCGTCGGGCGGCACGGCGATCTGGTAGGCGACGCCCAGGCCGAGCGCCTCCGCCACGTCCGCAAACGGCGGCGTGTGGACGCCTTCAACCTCGCTGCGAGTGTCTGCCAACCCAGAAACCCTTGTTCCGCAGTCCGACAAACTGATGTGGGGTTGTGACGCCCACAACACCAAATGGTGCGCCACCGAGGCTCGCGACGAATCGCCGCGACTCACGGTTCAGCCGCGCGGGAGCAGCACCACGGCGTCGGGCAACTCGTTGGGGTTGTCCTTGGGATCGGCCGGGAAACGCTCGGCCAGCACGTCGCCGCAGAGGCCGACGGCCGCGGCGAAGCCGGCCGCGGGCTCGCCGCGCCTGAGGCCCTCCGACAGGGCGGCCATGGCCTTGTCCCAGACGTGCGGCTCGACGTGGGCGGCGATGCCGTCGTCGGCCACCAGCTCGGCCATGCGCTCGGCCAGGGAGACGAAGATCAGCACCCCTGTGCGGTGCTGGGTGAGGTGCAGGTTCTTGGTCAGGAAGACCTCGTGGGCGCGGCGCTTGACCTCGTGGCGCTTGGCGAAGCCCGGCGTGAGCGCCAGGCGCACCGGGCGCAGCGCCACGACGATGGCGACCACCGCGAACAGCACCGCCTGCAGCAGGATCGCGCCCACCAGGACGTCGCGGGCCGCGGCCTCGGCCGCCGCGCCCACCTGGGCCGCGGTCCAGTCGCCGAACAGGGCGCTGACGGTGACGTGCACCCCGCCCAGCAGCAGCAGGGCCGGGCCCAGCAGGGCCACGCCCGCCGCCCAGGCCAGCGGGGTCTCGCCGTAGTGGCCGCTCTGCTCGGCGACCACGCAATAGATCTCGCCCGAGGTGCGGGCCTCGGCGCCGCGCACGGCGGCCTCGATGGCCTCCAGGTCGGCAGGGGTCAGGGCGCGCGTCATTTCACCAGCCTCCCGAGGAGCCGCCGCCGCCGAACGAGCCGCCGCCGCCGGAGAAGCCTCCTCCGCCGCCCAGGCCGCCCCCTCCGCCGAACCCACCGCCAAACCCGCCGCCTCGGCCGGACATCATCAGCGGCAGAAGCCACCACAGCCCGCCGCCGCCGCCATAGCGCGCGCGGCTGCGGAACAGGCCGAAGATCACCCAGACGATGAGGAAGATGGCGAAGAAGGCCGCGGCCGGGATGTGGCTGCCCGACTGCGCCTGGACCGGCGCCTGGGCGGCCTGGGCCACCTGGGCCTTGGCCTGGTCGTCGGGCAGGGACAGTTGCTGCACGAGGGCGTCGGTCCCGTCGACGATCCCCTGCTCCATGTGGCCCGCCTTGAACTGCGGCAGGACTTTGCGTTGCAGGATGACGTTGGACAGCGCGTCGGTGAGCACCGGCTCGAGCCCGTAGCCGACCTCGATGCGGACCTTCCGCTGGTTGGGCGCGACCAGGAGGATGGCGCCGTCGTTGACCCCCTTGCGGCCGAGCTGCCAGGCGCGGCCGAGCTGGTAGCCGTAGTCCTCTATCTCGTCGCCCTGCAGGTCGGGCACGGTGGCCACGACCAGCTGGTGACCGGTCTGCTGTTCGAGCTGGGCGAGTTCGCCGGTGAGCTTCTCGACGGTCGGGGCCGAGAGCAGGTGGGCGTCGTCCACCACCCGGCCGCTGAGCGGCGGGAACTTCAGGTCGGCGGCGGACGCCGCGCCCGCGAAGGCGATGGCGCCGATGAGGACGACGGCCGCAAAGGCCGCCTTCAGCCCCGCGGAGGCGCTCACTTGGGCGCCGGCGCTTGGCCGGGCGGCAGCGCGGCGGGCGCGGGCGCCGGCGGGGCGGTCCCGGATGGGGCCGGCGGCGGAGTGGTGTCGAAGCTGACGGTGGGCGCCGACTGGGCCGAGGCGGTCGCCGAGAACAGCTGCATCGGCTGGGCGTTCTGGAGGTGGGCCCAGATCATCTGCGGGAAGGTCCGCAGGGTGGTGTTGTAGTCGCCGACCGCCGAGTTGTAGTCGCGCCGGGCGATGGCGATGCGGTTCTCGGTGCCCTCGAGCTGGCTCTGCAGAGCCATGAAGTTCTCATTCGACTTCAGGTCCGGGTACTTCTCCTGGATCATCATCAGCCGGCCGAGCACGCCCGACAGCTTGTCCTGGGCCTGCTGGTACTGCTGGAACTTGGCGGGATCGGTGAGCGTCGAGGCGTCGACCTTGACCTGGGTGGCCGAGGCGCGGGCCTCGGTGACCTCCACGAGGGTGGATTTCTCCTGGGCGGCGTAGCCCTTCACGGTGTTCACCAGGTTGGGGATCAGGTCGCTTCGCCGCTGGTACTGGTTCTGCACTTCAGCCCAGGCCTGCTGGGCCTTCACCTGCTGGGTCGGGATGACGTTGTAGCCGCAGGCGGCGAGCAGCAGCGGCGCGAGCACGATCAGGGCGACGCGCGAGAGGCGATGGCGAAGGCTGGTCACGTGATGGAGCTCCCCGAAAGACCCTGGCTTGAGCAGGGTCATGCCGGAATGTGGCCCCGCCATTGATCCAGCGCAACGGGCTCTGGCATGAGCAATCGGTAAGCATCGCCAACCGCGAGGCGCCATGGCGGCCGTCAGGCCCTACTATTCGGCCGGCTCGATGAGCGCGGCCTTCTACGACGTGGTCACCGCCGCCGACGCGCGGCTGGCCGGCGACGTGGAGGTCTATGCGGGGCTCGCCCCGGCCGGCGGATCGGTGCTGGAGCTGGGCGCGGGATCGGGACGGATCACGGCGGAGCTGGCGCAGCGCGGCTTCGAGGTGACCGGCGTCGACCTCTCGCGGACCATGCTGGAGCAGGCGGAGCGGCGGCGCGCGGCGCTGGCGCCGGAGGTCGCGGCGCGCATCGCGCTGAAGCTTGGGGACATGACCGCGCTCGACCTGAAGCGGGGCTTCGACCTGGTGATCTGCCCCTATTTCACCCTGGCGCACGTGCCGGCCGGCCAGGCGTGGAAGAACAGCTTTCGGACGGCCGCGCGGCATCTGGCGCCGGGCGGGCTGGCGGCCTTCCACCTGCCGCGGCTGTCGCTCATGAGCCAGGTGAGCCCGCCCGACCCCGGCGCCGTCGTGCTGGACGAGCCGTTGCCGGGCGGCGGGCGGCTGCGGCTGCGCGTCCTGCAGCGCGGCTTCCGCCAGCCGGTGGGCCGGCTGGAGCAGGTGATCGAATACGAGGAGCTGGACGCCCGCGGACAGAGCCTGCGCCGTTCCGCCGAGCGGCTCGCCTACTACATGGCCGACCCGGTTCCGCTGGCCCAGGCCGCCGGCCTGACGCCGGACCGCGAGCCCGCGGTGCTGGGCGACGTCGGCGACATCTGGGTGTTTCGCGGGAGCTAGGTCCTCAGGCGTATTGCACCACCGAGAGCAGGTTGCCGTCGGGGTCGCGCAGCCAAAGCACCTGGGCGCCGTCGGGGGCGCGCCAGACACCGCGGGGGTCGTGGGCGAAGCCGGGGAAGCGTTCGACGCTCGCGCCCTTGCCGGCCAGGGCCGCCGCCACAGCGTCGATGTCGGTCACGGCGAAGCCCAGGACCGTGTGGGCCGACGGCTCCGTCGTGGGCACCGGCGAGACCCGCAACTCGCCGCCGCCGACCTCATAGACCAGCGCGCCGTGGGATTCGCGCAGCCGGGCGAGGCCGAGGACGCCCTCATAGAAGGCGGCGGCCCGGGCCTTGTCGGAGGTCCAGACGATGGTCTGCAGGCGGGCGTTGGCGAGCATTCCTTGGGACTCCCGGACCTAGGTGCGCGTGGCGAATTCGGCGTCGCCGGTCTTGGCCACCACCTCGTCGTCGAAGCTGGCGTGGGCGGAGGTGTAGAGGCGGTGGTAGAGGCCCTTCCTGCGCATCAGGGCGCCATGCGGGCCTTCCTCGAGGATGCGGCCCTGTTGCAGCACCACGATGCGGTCGGCGTCGCGGATGGTGGCCAGCCGGTGGGCGATGACCATGCAGGTCCGCCCGGCGAACAGCACCTTGAGCGCCTTCTGGATCGCCTGTTCCGTGAAGCTATCGATATTGGCGGTGGCCTCGTCGAGGATGAGGATCTGCGGGTCGGCGACCAGGGCCCTGGCGAAGGAGATCAGCTGCCGCTGGCCGACCGAGAGGTTGCGGCCGCGCTGGCCCACCTCGGTCGCATAGCCGTCCGGCAGGCGGGTGATGAAGTCGTGGGCGGAGACGGCCTTGGCGGCGGCCACCACGTCGTCGTGGGTGGCGGCCTCGGTGTTGTAACGGATGTTCGCCTCGATCGTGCCGGTGAACAGGAAGGGCTCCTGCAGCACCATGCCGATGTGGCGGCCGAGGCTATCCAGGGTCACGTCGCGCACGTCGTGGCCGCCCACCAGCACCTGGCCCTTGTCGACCTCGTAGAAGCGGTGGGTGAGCGAGATGATCGAGGTCTTGCCCGACCCCGTGGGCCCGACCAGGGCCACCACCTCGCGCGGGCGCACCTTGAACGAGATGTCGTGCAGGATCGGGCGCGCCGGATCGTAGCCGAAGGTCACGTCCCTGAATTCGACGGTGGGCTCGAAGGCCGTGAGCGGCTCGGCGTCCGGCTTCTCGGTGATGGTCACCGGCACGTCCAGCACCTCGAAGATGCGATGCGCGGCGGCCATGGCGCGCTGCATGATGGTGTACTGCATGGAGAGCATGCGGACCGGGTCGAAGAACCGCTGCACATAGAGGAAGAAGGCGACCAGGACCCCGACGTCGAGCTGGCCGCCCAGGACCGCCGTGCCGCCCACCCAGATGACGATGGCGGTGGCCAGCCCGGTCAGGACGTCGACCGTCGGCACCATGATCTGGGTCATCCAGGACGCATGGGTCTGGGCGCGGAAATTGGCCCAGGTCATCTTGCTGTAGAGCTCGAAATTGAGCTGCTCGCGCCGCGTCTCCTGGACCGTGCGGACGCCATTGATGTTCTCGGCCAAGGCCGAATTGGCGGTGGACGAGGCGTCGCGCGCCTGACGGAAGCTGGTCTTGGAATAGGGCAGCCAGACCGCGCGGATGGCGATCAGCGCCGGCAGGACGGTGAGCGCCAGCAGGCCGAGCCGCAGGTTGGTGGTGAGCATCACCACCGCGATGCCGACCAGCAGGACTACGTCGCCCACCGAGCCGGTGGTGGTCTCCAGGAACTCCTGCAGCGCGCCCACGTCGCCCTGCAGCCGGGCCATCATCCGGCCCACATGGGTCTTGTCCATGAACGAGAGCGAGACGTCCTGCAGATGGGCGAACATGGCGCGGCGGACGTCGAAGATCACCCTTTGCGCCAGACGCTGGGACAGCCATTCGGCGGCGTAAAAGCTGATGGCGAGCGCCGCGGCGGTCAGCGCGAACTGGACGAGCAGGCCCTGGAAGCCAGCGAGGTCGTGCTGCACCACCGCGTGGGTGATGCGGCCGATCAGCAAGGGAATGCGGATCTGGGCGGCGGCGGTGCAGACCGCGGCCACCTGGGCCAGGACGAAGGCGCGCTTGTGCGGGCCGAGATAGCTGAAGAAGCGCCGCGCCACGCGGGTGTCGAAGGTCCCGAAGATGTCGTCGCCCTCGGGCGAGCCCAAGGACGCGCGCGGCGTGCGGCGCGGCCTGGCTTCGGTGCCGGCGGCGGCGTGGCTCATGCGCGGACCTCCTGCGGCTCGGCGGCTGCCTCGATCAGGCTCGATCGGGTCTGCAGGGCGTAGAGGTCGGCATAGAGGCCGCCCTGTTTCACGAGCGAGGCGTGGCTCCCGCGCTCCACGACGCGGCCATCGTCGATGACCAGGATCTCGTCGGCGTGCATCAGGGACGACAGGCGATGGGCGATGATCACGGTGGCCATGGCGCGGGTGGCGTGGGCCAGGCCGTCGCGGACCTTGCGCTCGGTGACCGCGTCGATGGCGGCGGTGGAATCGTCGAAGACCATGATCCCGGGCTCGGGGACGACGCCGCGGGCGATGCTCATCCGCTGGCGCTGGCCGCCGGAGAGCGCCACGCCGCGCTCGCCGACCCGGGTCTCATAGCCCTCCGGCAGGTGGGCGATGTGCTCGTGGATCTGGGCGGTCCGGGCGGCGTCCTCGATGCGCGCATCCTCGGCCCAGGGATCGGCGTAGGCGACGTTGTGGCCGACCGAGGCGTCGAACAGGAAGGCTTCCTGCTGCACGAGGCCGACGTATCGGCGCAGCGAGGCCAGCGTCACCTGGCGGATGTCGACCCCGTCGATGGTGATGGCGCCGGAGGTCGCGTCGTAGAAGCGCGGGATGAGGTTGGCGAGCGTCGACTTGCCCGAGCCCGGCGGGCCGACGATGCCGAGCGTCTTGCCGGGCGCGACCTCGAAGCTGATGTCGCTGAGGATCGGCTTGCCGCCCGGCGCATAGGAAAAACCCACCCGGTCGAAGCGCAGCACCCCCTGGGTCGGCGCCAGCGGCCTGGCGTCCGGCGCATCGGCGACCTCGGGCTCCAGGTCCAAGACCTCGAAGAGCCGGCCCCCGGCCGAGGTGGCGCGGGCGGCCGTGTTGACGATCATGGCGATCTGCCGGATCGGCGCCTGCAGCAGCATCATGTAGCTGACGAACTCGGTGAGCCGGCCGGCGGTCATCTGGCCGTTCAGCACCTTGGCCCCGCCGAACCAGAGCAGGATGGTCAGCGAGGCGTAGAAGCTGACCTGCATGGCCGAGACGCCGCGGAAGCGCAGGGTGATGCGGCTGGCCTGCAGATCCAGCACCTCCTCGGAGGCGGCGTCGAACTTGCCAAGCTCGAAGCGCTTGCCGGAGAAGGCGCGCACCACGCGGATGCCCTGCAGGTTCTCCTCCATGGTCAGCGTCAGGACCGACATCAGCCGCTGGACGCGCAGCCAGGTGACCCTGAGCAGGAAGCCCATGCGGCCGAGTGCGAAGCCCGCCACCGGCACGAATCCCAGCCCGATCACGGCCAGCAGCGGCTCGGTCGAGACCATCATGTAGGCGCAGAAGCCCAGCAGCAGGGCCATGGTCAGGCCCTGCATCATGCCGTTCTGGATGAACACCCGGGCGCCTTCGAGATCGAGCATGCCGCGGGTGATCAGGTCGCCGGAATGCACCTTGTCGTGGAAGCCGAAGGAGAGCCGCTGCAGCTGCTGGAAGAACTGCAGGCGCAGGTTCTGGGCCACCCGCTGGCTGAGATATTCGCCGAGGTAGCCGGCGGCGGCGGTCAGGAAGCCGCGCAGGGTGGTGGCGAGGATCACCAGGCCCGCGGTGATCATCAGGGCGTGGCGGGCGGCCTCGGCGTTTGTGGCGCCGCCGCTGGCGAGCAGGTGGCGGGCCTCGTCGACGGCGCGGCCGAGCAGGCGGGGCAGCGCCAGGCTGGCGGCCGCGGCGAACAGGGATGTGACGACGGTCAGCGCCACCCGGCCGGGGTAGCGCATCGCCAGCCCGGCGATCCGGGCCAGCACCTTGGGCATGGCCGACACGTCGACCGTCTGAGCGTCAGACAGCGCCGCACCCCGCCGGTCGGGGGGCGAATCACTCATCCCGAATGTCCTCTGTGACGCCGCCATTCTGAGGCGCCGGACGGAGGGACGCCAAACCGAATCTGACGTCAGGGATGAAACACCGCGGCGTCCGAAACGAGGGAACCGCAGAAAACGCAGAACAACGCAGAAGGCCGGAGCCCTCTGCGTTTTCTGCGGCCGTCCGCGGTCGGAAGCTTCGGCCTAGCGGCGGCCGTGTCGGACTTCGTCGACGCGGCGGTCCAGGTCGCGCAGGCGCATGCGCAGGCGCTGGCGGTCGTCGTGGCGCAGGCGGTCGCCGTCATCGTGGTAGAGGCGCACCTCGTCGGCGCGGATGTCGCGCAGCCGGTCCATCAGGTCGTGAGCGTCCTCGCGACGGATGCGGTTGTCACGCACGCCCTCGCGGATCTGGTCTCGGATGCGGAACTCGACCTCGCGGAACTCCGGATAGCCGGGGCCATCGAGGAAGTCGAAATGGTCCCAGTCGCCGCGGTCGCGATCATGGTCGCGATCATAGCCACCCTCGCCGGGACGATATTCGACCGGACGATAGTCGGCGGGACGGCCCTCGATCCATTCGCCGCGGCGGTCGTAGTAGCCCCAGGCGCCGTTGGGATCGACATTGTTGGCGTGCCAGGCGCCGCGGTTGTCGTACCAGCCATAGGCGTGCTGGCAGTCCTTGGGGCCCTTGGCGACCTGGTTGCCGACGACGGCGCCGGCGACCCCGCCGACCACCGCCCCGTCGGTCTTGTGGCCGTGACCCGCGACCGCGCTGCCCAAGAGAGCGCCGACGAGCCCTCCGGCCACCGTGCCGGCCGTGCGGTTCTGGCTGCGCTGTTCGCAGGTCTCCTGGGCGTGGGCGGCGGCCGGCAGGACCACGGCCAGAGCCAGGCTCGCCATCAGCATCTTGCGACGCATGTTCATCTCTCCTTGTTGCGGGCGGCGCCGTTGGGCCGCCCCGTGACCGGCATATTGCCCGGTCCAGCTTAACTGCGGGAGACGTGGGCGTTCAGCCGGCGTTCAACAAGTCGGCGCCGCGCTACTGCGCCGGGCTGTGGACGTAGAGGGCGTTCTGCCAACGGCCGTCGCGCTTCACGAAGAGCGAGGTGGCCCAGACCGGGCTGGGGACCTTGGCGCTTCCGCAGGTGGTGTCCTGGGCGGCGCGGTAGGTGACGAGCGCCGTGTCGGGCCCGAAGCGGGTCACCTTGAAGTGGTCGACCTGATAGCTCTTCACCGTGCAGGCGCCGCCGACGCCGGCCACGACGCCGGCCTTTCCGGCCGGGCCATTGCCCTGCATCTCCACATGGTCCTCGGAGAGGAAGCGGGCGAAGAACGCCTGGTCATGGGTCTGCCAGGCGACCCAGGACTGTTTCTCCAGGGCGATCAGCTCGTCATCCAGGCTGGCGGCCTGCGCGGCGCCGGCCAGCATGGCGGCGGCCGCCAATCCCAATGCAAGTCTCATCATCCTCAGCCCCTCCGTGAACCGGATGATGGACCCGCCGGGCCTGTGCGCAAGGCCAGGCTGTCCTGCCGCTGGGGAATTGTCGCCCGGCTTGCGGCGTGTTTTGGTGAGACGCGAGGCTGGCAGCTCGGGGACGGCGCATTTCGTCGTCCGGCCGGCCTCCAACATATTGAAAGCGCCGCGCTTAGCGTTGAGCGGGAGGAATTTGATGGAAGACGTGAAGGAACGCGTGAGCCTCGACGACCGGCTGGCGGCCGCCCAGCTGACCGGCATGACCCTGGCCGTCTGGGCGGAGCTGAAGCCCGACGCCGCCTTCATCCACGATCCTTCCGGCAAGACCCACAGCTTCGGCGAGGTGAACGCGGCGGCCAACCGCATCGTGCGGCTGATGCGCCAGGCCGGGCTGAAGGCCGGGGACTCGGTCGCGCTCCTCTGCTCCAACCGATCGGAGTTCGTCGAGGTGCTGGCCGCGACCAAGCGCTCGGGGATGCGGATCACCCCGGTGAACTGGCATCTGACCGCCGACGAGATCGCCTACATCGTGGCCGATTGCGAGGCCAAGGCGTTGTTCGCGGAGGATCGCGTGGCGGCCGCGGGCCCCGCCGCCGCCCAGTGCCCGAACCTGGTGCTGAAGGTGGCCATCGGCGGGCCGATCGAGGGCTTCGTGGAGTACGACAAGGCGCTCTCCGAACTCGACGGATCGGACATCGACGATCCGGTGCTGGGCAACCAGATGATGTACACCTCCGGCACCACGGGCCGGCCGAAGGGGGTCTATCGGCCCAATCCGGTGATCGCCCCGCCGGGCATCTACGCGCTCCGCGGCTACGACCATGCAACCTCGGTGCAGCTGTGCGCGGGGCCGGCCTATCACGCCGCGCCCCTGGCCTTCGACGTGAACGGGGCGATGGGCGCCGGCTGCCAGCTGGTCTTCATGGACAAGTGGGATAGCGAGACGGTGCTGCGGACCATCGTCGACAAGGGCGTGACGCACATGCACCTGGTGCCGATCATGTTCCAGCGGCTGCTGGCCCTGCCCGACGAGGTGAAGCGGGCGCACGACATCAGCCACGTGAAATATATCGTCCACGGCGCGGCGCCCTGCCCGCCGGAGGTGAAGCTGGCGATGATCGAGTGGTTCGGCCCGATCGTGCACGAGTACTACGCCGGCTCCGAGGGCGGGGCGGGCTTCGTGATCGACAGCCACGAGTGGCTGAAGAAGCCGGGCTCGGTCGGCAAGCGGCCGGCGTTGCTGGGCTCGAAGATCCTCGATGAGCAGGGCAACGAGTGCCCGCCGGGCGTGCCGGGGACCATCTATCACCAGCTGCCGCCGGGCGGCGGCTTCACCTATTTCAAGGACGAGGCCAAGACCCAGAAGAACCGGGTCGGCGACCACTTCACCCTGGGCGACGTCGGCTATTACGACGAGGACGGCTATCTGTTCCTGACCGGCCGCGACGCCGAGACGATCATCTCCGGCGGGGTCAACATCTATCCGCAGGAGATCGACAACGAGCTGATCAAGCACCACGCCGTGGCGGATTCATCGACGGTCGGCATCCCGCACGCCGAATGGGGCGAGCAGGTGCGCGCGGTGATCCTCCTGAAAGACGGCTATGCGCCATCCGAGGAGCTGGCGGAGGAGATCCTCGGCTTCGCCCGCGCCAACCTGCCCGGCTTCAAGGTCCCGCGCGGGGTGGATTTCGTGACCGACCTGCCGCGCTCCGAGGCCGGCAAGATCCAGCGCAACAAGGTCCGCGCCCCCTACTGGGAAGGCCGCGCCCGCCAGATCTGAGACAAGCCGCTGCGCCGCGCCATCCTGCTCGCCGCCGCCGGCCTGGCGCTGACGGGCTGCGTTCCGCCGACCTGGCGGCCGAGCCTCGAGAACGACGTGTGGGCCGCGGAGGCGCGAGTCCCGCGCCCGACGCCGGTCCGCCCCTACGATCCGCGCATTCCCGCCTATGCGACGGCGGTCGCGGCGGCCCGCCGCGCGGCGGCGCTGCGTTGGATTCCGCTGGGCACACCGGAGCGCGAGGCGCTGCACACCCTGGCCGAGGAGCATTTTGTCTTCATCGTCGGCAAGCCCGGCGACCGTTCGATGGCGTTGCAGGAGGAGCGCTGCCTGCCGTGGGACTGCCGCGGCGTTCGCATCGCCCTCACCCTCGCACAAGGCCGCGTCGCGGAGGTTTCGGCGGATGACGTGACGATGGAGTATGACTACTGAGCGACCTCAGGCCCCGGCCGCCGCCCGGATTTGATCCAGGAACCAGTCGAGGCCGGCGTCTTCATGCCCGGCGCGGCGCACCGCCGAGACCGCAATGGAGTTCGGCGGAAAGGGCAGGTCGAGGACTTGCAGCCCGAGCTTGTCGGCATGCCGCTCGACGAGCCGGCGCGGCGCCGTGGCGATGCCATCGGTGGAGGCCGCCAACATCAGCACCGTGAGCCACTGCGGAACCGCGGCCAGCATCTTGACCCCGGTTCCGGAATTGCCGGCGTCGGCGCCGGTCTCGCTGTGCGACCAGGCGAAGATGTGGCCGGTTTCGCGCCACTGCGGCTCGGTGATCGCGCCATCGATCTGCGGATGACCGCGGCGCACCGCAACGCAATAGGCGTCCTCGAACAAGGGCTCAGTGACATAACCTGGTCGCGCCGCGCCGAAACGGCCGAGCGCCAGGTCGATCTCGCCGCGGCGAAGGGCTTTGTAGGCGTCGTCCTCCGCCACGTGGTCGACGCCGAAAGTGACGCCGGGGGCCTCGGCGCGCAGCCGATTGATCAGCGCAGCGCCGATCAGGGCGGTGACGAATTCCGGCGCCCCGAAGTTGAACTGCCGGCGGCTGAGCTTGGGGTCGAAGCGCGCGTCGGGCGTCAGCGCCTGGCCGGCGAGTTCGATCAGGGCCTCCACCTGAGGGCCGAGCTCCACCGCCCGCTTGGTCGGCTCGAAGCCGTGCGGCCGGCGCACGAACAGCGGGTCGTCGAATAGCTCGCGCAGCCGGCGCAGCGCGTGGCTGATGGCCGGCTGCGACAGGCCGAGCCGGGTGGCGGTCTCGCTGGCGCGGCGGGTGCGCAGCAGCTCGCGGAACACCAGCAGCAGGCCGCCGTCGAGACGACGTAGTTTATTTGCGTCGATATCAGACATGAAGCGAATTCAGTAATCCGGAACTCATCCCGGCGCTAGTCCTGCGGTCATCGACCGAGGGGACCCCCCAATGAACCGCTTTGCGCGCCCGCTCGCCGCAGCCTTCGCGGGGCTCGCCGGCCTCGCCGCCGCCCCGGCCCAGGCCGGCGATTGGGGCGGGATCTTCTCCGCCGTCACCTACGTCAGCGACTATCG
Source organism: Phenylobacterium sp. (assembly GCF_035944335.1). Taxonomy (GTDB): domain Bacteria; phylum Pseudomonadota; class Alphaproteobacteria; order Caulobacterales; family Caulobacteraceae; genus Phenylobacterium. Next base: position 85,486 of record NZ_DASZBG010000088.1, read on the forward strand.
CTACCAAGGGGTCAGCAGCACCGACCTGCGCCCGGCGCTGCAGGGCTATGTCCACTGGCAGCGGGCCGACGGAATGTTCGCGGGCGTGTTCACGAGCCAGGTGCACTACTACGACGGCGGCCCGAAACTCGAGGTCGACGCCTACGCCGGCAAGCACTTCGAGCTCGACGGCGGCCGCACCGAGATCACCCCCGAGACGCTGTACTCCACATTCCCGGACAACCACACGCCGGGTCCGACGTTCGACTTTCTGGAGCTGAAGCTGGAGGCCAGGCGGCGGCAGGGGCCCCTGACGCTCCTGGGAACGACGGCGTTCACGCCGCAGGCGTCCTACGGCGGCGGCGAGACGTGGCTGGCGGAAGGCGAGGCCGACTTTGCGCTCAGCCCGCGCCTCACGCTCAAGGCCATGGCCGGCCGCCGCTGGGGCCACCGCGGGGTCGACCGCACCTACTGGAGCGTTGGGGCCGCCCTCGGGTTTGGAAAGACGCTGGCGGGCCCGCGCTACCTCGTCGAGGTGAAGTACCAGGGCACGGACCTCGACCGCATCCAGTGCGGCTTCAACCCGCGGATCTGCAGCCCGGCCCTGGTGGGATCACTGACGATGGCCCTGCCGCCGATCCTCTAGGCCGACAGGCGAAGGGTGCTAAAGCTTGGGCGGGGGGAACGCGCATGCTGGATCGCCGGACATTCCTGAGCGCCGCGGCGGCCTCCGCCGCCCTGCCGGCCGCCATCGCGCGGGCCAAAGCGATCGACGCCCATGTGCGCACCGGCACGATCGCCGATGTCGAGCACGTGGTGGTGTTCATGCAGGAGAACCGCGGCTTCGATCACTATTTCGGAGCCATGCGCGGGGTGCGCGGTTTCGCCGACCGTTTCCCGATCCCGCTGCCGGGTGGGCGCACGGTGTGGACCCAGGCCAACCGCGAGGGGCCCGGCAAGCCGGCGATGATCGCGCCCTTTCCGCTGAACACGGCCCAGACCTTCGCCCACATGCGGATCGAGGGCACGCCGCACAACTGGACCGACGCCCAGGACGCCTGGGACGAGGGGCGAATCCATCGCTGGCCGGCGGTGAAGGGCGAGCACGCCATGGGCCACTACGGACCGCAGGACCTGCCCTTCCAGTACGCCCTGGCCGACGCCTTCACGGTCTGCGACGCCTATTATTCCTCGATGCAGTGCGGGACCAATTCCAACCGGCTGTTTCTCTTCACGGGGACCAATGACCCCACCGGGGCCGGCGGCGGGCCGGCGATCAGCAATTCGCATGACAGCTTCGCCGAGGCCGGCGGGGCGAAAGACGCCTATCACTGGACGACCTATCCCGAGCGGCTGACGGGGGCGGGCGTCAGCTGGCGCATCTATCAGGACATGGCGGACCTGTTCTCCGACAACCCGCTGGTGGGCTTCGAGCAATATCGGAAGGCCCGTGCCGGCGCGCCCGGATCGGACGCGCGGCTGGTCCGCGACGGGCTGACCACCTATCGGCTGGACCGGCTGAAGGCCGACGTCGCAGCCGGGACGCTGCCGCAGGTCTCCTGGATCGTCGCCGGGGCGAAGGACAGCGAACATCCCGGCCCCTCGAGCCCGGCGCAGGGGGCGGACTTCACGGCCCGCGTGCTCGACGCGCTGACGGCCAACCCGCAGGTCTGGGCCAAGACGGTGCTGCTGGTGATGTTCGACGAGAACGACGGCTTCTTCGATCACCTGCCGCCGCCGGCGCCGCCGTCGCGGGACGCGGGCGGCAAGCTGCTGGGCGGATCGACGGTGGACCTGGCGGGCGAGCATCATCTGGTGCGGCCCAAGGGGGAGCTGGCGGACCGCGCCGATCTGGTCGGCCGGCCCTATGGCCTGGGGCCCCGCGCGCCGATGTATGTGATCTCGCCCTGGAGCCGCGGCGGCTGGGTCAATTCGCAGGTGTTCGACCACACCTCGGTGATCCGCTTCCTGGAGGCGCGCTTCGGGGTGAAGGAGCCGAACATCTCGCCCTGGCGGCGCGCGGTCTGCGGCGACCTGACCTCGGCCTTCGACTTCAAGACGCCGAACCGGCCGCCCGCGCCCCTGCGCCTGCCGCCGACCGCGCAGACCGCCGCCCGCGCCGCGGGCCTGCCGCACGTGCGGCCGCCGACCCCGGCCGAGCCGACGCCGCCGGTGCAGGCGAAAGGCGTGCGGCCCTCGCGGCCTCTGCCCTATGCGCTGGACGTGTCGCTGAGCCGCGCGGCCGACGGGCCTCGCCTGACCTTCGCCAACCGTGGCCGGGCGGGGGCCGTGTTCCACGTCTACGACCTGAAGGACCTGGCCGCCGTCCCGCGCCGCTACACCGTGGAAGCCGGCAAGACGCTGACCGCGGCGGCGCCCGCCGAAGGTCACGACCTGTGGGTGCTCGGCCCCAACGGCTTCCATCGCCGGTTCCGCGGCCAGGGTGGGCCGCGCGTCACCGCACACGAGGACCCGGCCAACGGCGCCCTGACGCTGGCCTTCCACAATCCGACCGCCAGGCCCATGGACCTCGCCATCGCGCCCAACGCCTATGTGAAGGCCTGCCTGCCCCAGCGCGTGCGGCTGGCGCCGGGCAAGACCGTCCGGCGGAGCTGGCCGCTCGCCAAGTCCGGCGGCTGGTACGACCTGGCCGTCACGGCGGCCGGCGATCCGGACTTCCTGCAGCGCTACGCCGGAAGGGTCGAAAACGGTCGGCCCGGGGTCAGCGATCCGGAGATGGGCGGACCGGCCGCGATGAGCTGGGCCTGAGGCGTCCTTGGGCCGAAATCTTTCGAAAACAAGCGTGTTTGGCTTGGCCTGATCGCCCATGCGATAGGCCGGCGACAGATTCGCCGTGGCGGCGCGAGAGCTTACGAATGCCGATTCCCTTCATCGACCTGCAATCCCAGCGCAAGCGCCTGGGCCAACCGCTGGAAGACGCGATCCTGAAGGTCGTGCGCTCCGGCGCCTACATCATGGGCCCGGAGGTCACCGAGTTCGAGACCGCGCTCGCGGCGTTCGGTGAGGCGCCGTTCGCGCTCTCCTGCGGCTCCGGCACCGAGGCGCTGATTCTGCCGCTGATGGCCTGGGGGATCGGTCCGGGGGACGCGGTGTTCTGCCCGTCGTTCACCTTCGCGGCGACCGCCGAGGTGATGCCGCTGGTGGGCGCTTCGCCCGTGTTCGTCGACATCGACCCCGACACCTACAACATGAGCCCCGCCTCGCTGGAGGCGGCGATCGCGGCGGTGGCGCGCGAGGGCAAGCTCAAGCCCAGGGCGGTGATCGCCGTCGACCTGTTCGGCCAGCCGGCCGACTATCCGGCGCTGGCCGAAATCTGCCGCAGGCGCGGACTGAAGCTGATCGCCGACTCGGCGCAGGGCTTCGGCTGCACGCTGGGCGGCAAGCACCCGATCCACTGGGCCGATGTGGCCACCACCTCGTTCTTCCCGGCCAAGCCGCTGGGCGGCTATGGCGACGCGGGCGCGGTGCTGTCGAAGGACGCGCGCTTCCACGACCTGCTGGTCAGCCTGCGGGTGCACGGCCAGGCGGTGAAATCGGACACCGAGGGCAAGACCTTCGAACACGATCCCAAATACCTGAACCTGCGCATCGGCCTGAACGGGCGGATGGACACCATCCAGGCGGCGGTGCTGCTGCAGAAACTGTCCATCTTCGCCGACGAGATCGTGGCGCGGAACCGGGTGGCCGACCGCTACGCGGCGGGCCTGGGCGACCTGGTCAGCACGCCGAAGGTGATCGACGGCGGGGTCAGCGTCTGGGCGCAGTACACCATCGAGACGCCCAACCGCGACGGCCTGGGCGCGGCGCTGCGCGAGCAGGGCGTGCCGAGCGCGGTCTACTATCCGATCCCGATCCATAGACAGGGCGTCTATTCCGGCTATCCGACGGCGCCGGGGGGCCTGCCGGTCACCGAGGCCAAGGCGGGCCGGGTCATCAGCCTGCCGATGCACGCCTATCTGACCGAGGACGACCAGGACCAGGTGATCGCCGCGGTCAGGGCCTTCGTGAAGAAGAACAGCTAGGCGCGGCGTCAGGGCCAGCGCGCGGCGAGTTCGGCGGCCAGGGCCGCGCCCTGGGCGAGGCCGGCGGCGGCCGCGTCGGGGCGGCGCCGGAAGTCCATCAGATTGGGGCCGAAGGCCTGCTGGCTGGCCTCGTCCGGGGTGACCAGCGCCACCTCCGCCCCGCCGTCGCGCAGGGTCGCGATCTCTTCGTCGAGGCGCGCGCGAATGCGCTCCGCGGCCGCCCCGCCGAGCCCGCCGGCCACCCGGATGGCCACCACCACGACCCGCGCGTGCCCCGTCGCCAGGTCGGCGTTGGTCGAGGAGCGCATGCCGCCATCGATGTAGCGCCGGCCTTTGAGCGTGACCGGCGGATAGATGCCCGGCACGCTGCAGCTGGAGGCGACCGCGCGCGCCAGGCCAACCCCGGACCCGCGCGTCCACAGCTGGAAGCCGCCGGTCTCGGCGTCGACGGCGGTGCAGGCGAATTCGCGGGGCGGCCAATAGGCCTCGTCGAGGCCCGCCAGGGTGCGTCCGAAGCTGGCGATGAAGGCCTCTTCGCCGATGGTCTGGGCCTCGAGGGCGAAGGCGCCGATGCGGGCGCGCGCCTCGGCCGGATTGCCGAGCCCGGCCTGGGCCTCGCCCATCATCTCCATGAGCTTCGACAGGTCCGGCGGCCGCCGCTCGCCCTGCGGTCCCGGAGCCGGCGGCGGGGCCCGACCGGCCTCCGCCAGGATCGGCTCGGCGAGACCGGCAGGCTCGTCGCCCATGGCCAGCCTGGCGCCCACGAAGGACCCGGCCGAGGTGCCGAGGATGAAGTCCGCCTGGCCGAGGTCGACGCCCTGTTTCGCGAGCCCCGCGATCAGCCCGCACTCCCAGGCGATGCCCACCGGACCGCCGCCTCCCAGCACCAACGCTCGCGACATGACGGCGTCCTTTCGTTTGCGCCAGCATCGGCGGCCGGCGGGGCCCTGTCTACGGCCGGGTGAGTGGGCGACCCCTCAGCGCTTCCGCGGGCTCTTCGGGGCGGTCTTTGGCGCGGATTTCCGGGTGGTTTTCGGTCGCGCCGTCTGGGCTCGCGTCCGGGCGGTGACATTGTCCAGCACCTGGCCGGTCTGGACCTGCAGGCGGTTCATCACCTGGAGCAGCAGATGGTTCTGGTATTCGAGGTGGGAGAGGATGACCTCGATCTCCTCCTCGGCCTTCACATTGACGTCCAGGTCGTGCTGGGCGCGGGCGTCGGCCTCCGCGCCCTGGATGTTCTGGCCGACCATGATCAGCGGCATGAGCAGGATCTGGATGACGTTGGAGATGAACAGATAGAAGACGAAGCCCATGGGCGGGTCGAAGCGGGCCGACTTCGGCGCCAGGAAATTCCACGCCAGCCAGATCACCGTCCAGGTGAAGATGACCAGGAAGAAGCCCATGGTGCCGACGTGGCGGGTGATCCACAGCGCCAGGCGTTGGAGGGGCTTCAGCTTCTCCTTCACCTCCTCATGGCGGTTGGGAAGCACCTTCCGGCGCTTGCGGAACTCGTCCAGCGACAGGGGCTTCGGAGCGGGTGTCGTCGGAGCCGTGTCGGCCATGGATATGCCCCCTGGGGTTCGATGCGCAGGGCGCAGTTTGACCATGGATGGCGGCGGGCTCCAACCTCCCGCCAAGGGCCGCGCCACGGCCGCTCTTGCGCCGCCAGCACGGCCGTGGGATGCGTGAAGTCAAACAGATGTTTGATCTTGGGAGGAGGCTCGTATGAAGGCGGCGGTCTATTACGAGAATGGCAGTCCGGACGTGTTCCGCTACGAGGAGGTCCCGGACCCGCAGGTCCATCCCAAGGGCATCGTGATCCGCGTCGAGGCGGTCTCCATCGAGGGCGGCGACACGCTGAACCGGCTGCGCGGGGCGCTGGCGACCAAGCCGCACATCGTGGGCTACCAGGCCGCCGGCGAGGTGGTCGAGGTCGGCGCCGAGGTCACGAACTTCAAGGTCGGCCAGAAGGTGGTCACCACCGGGGCGTTCGGCAGCCATGCGGAGCTGCGGGCGGTCGCGGCGCGCTCGGCCTGGGCGGTCCCTGACGGCATGGACCTGAAGGTCGCGGCCTGCGTGCCGATCCCGTTCGGGACGGCGCACGAGTGCCTGTTCGAGTTCGGCCGGATGCAGAAGGGCGAGGTCGTCTTGGTGCAGGCCGGCGCCTCGGGCGTGGGCATCGCCGCGATCCAGCTGGCGGCGCGCGCGGGCGCTTCGATGGTGCTGGCGACGGCGTCCTCCGACGAGCGGCTGGAGAAGCTCAAGCCCCTCGGCCTGACCCACGGCATCAACTACGACCGCGACGACGTGGCGAGCGAGGTCATGCGCCTGACCGGCAACAAGGGGGCCGACGTGATCGTCGATCCGGTGGGCGGGGCGGTGCTGCAGTCCTCGATCAATTCGCTGGCCTATCGCGGGCGGGTGTCGATGGTGGGCGCCGCCGGCCGAGAGCCGATGAAGGTCGACGTCTCGACCATGATGGGCGGCAACCGGAGCCTGTCGGGCGTCTTCCTCGGCGCCGAGATCGGGACGGATCGGGTCTACAACCTGATCCAGGGCCTGATCGAGGACGTGGCCAAGGGTGAGCTGAAGGTGATCCTCGACCGCCAGTTCAAGCTGTCCGAAGCCGCCGCCGCCCACCGCTTCATCGAGAGCCGGCAGGCGGTGGGAAGAGTGTTGCTGGTTCCTTAGACAGGGAGGGAAGACATGCCGCGTGCGAAGAACGGCGCCGTCGAGATCGAGTACGAGACGTTCGGCGACCAAAACCCCGAGACGGTGATCCTGATCAACGGACTGGGCTCGCAGATGACCCGCTGGCCGGTCGCCTTCTGCGAGAAGCTGGTGGCCCGCGGCTACCGCGCGATCCGCTTCGACAACCGCGACGTGGGCCTGTCGAGCTGGCTGGATGGGCAGAAATATTCGATCCAGGACATGGCCGCCGACGTCATCGCCGTGCTGGACGCGGCCGGCGTCAAGAAGGCCCATGTGGCCGGCGTCTCCATGGGCGGGATGATCACCCAGATCGTGGCCATCGAGCATCCGGAGCGCGTGCTCTCCATCACCTCGATCATGTCGGCGACCGGTGCGCCGGGGACCATGGATTCGACGCCCGAAGCCGCCGCGGTGCTCAACGTCCCGCCGCCGGACCCGAAGGCCGATTTCGAGGTCTTCGTGGCGCACGGCATGAAGAACGCGCGGACCATCGGCAGCCCGGCCTATCCGTGGGACGAGGCGGCGCTGCGCGAGCGGGTGATTTCGGAGTACCGCCGCGCCTTCAATCCGGCCGGCGTCGGGCGGCAGATGAGCGCCATCCGCGCCGACGGCGATCGCACCGCGCGGCTTGCGAAGCTGAACGTCCCGGCGGTGGTGCTGCATGGCGCGGACGATCCGCTGCTCAAGCCCTATGGCGGCGAGATGACCGCCAAGGCGATCCCTGGCGCGGAGCTCAGGATCGTGCCCGGCATGGGTCACGACCTGCCGCCGGGCCTCTATGACATCGTCATCGACGCCATCGTGGCGGCGGCGACACGGGCCAAGGCCGCGGCCTGAATTCGAGATTGAAGGGGAAGCCCATGGGACGTCTTGAGGGCCGCTCGGCGGTAATCACCGGGGCCGCCAGCGGCATCGGCCGGGCGGCGGCGAAGATCTTCGCCGGCGAGGGGGCGAGCGTCGTCTGCGTCGACAAGGCCGAGACGGTCTCCGAGACCGCCAAGGCGATCACCGACGCGGGCGGCAAGGCGGTGGCCATGGTCGGCGACGCCGCCGACGAGGGCTTCGTGAAGCAATATGTCGAGCGCGCCGTGGCCGTCCACGGCGGCCTGGACGTGGTCTGGGCCAACGCCGGCATCTCCGGCGGCTGGGTCCCGATGCCCGAGCAGGACGCCGCCCACTGGGCTGAAATCGTGCGCGTCAACCTGATCGGCCATTTCCTGGCCCTGAAGCACGCGAGCCCGATCATGGTCGCCCAGGGCCGCGGCTCGATCATCATGACCGCCTCGGTGGCCGGCATCCGCTCCGGCGCCGGCGGCATGCCCTATTCGGCCTCGAAGGCCGGCGTCATCAGCCTCGCGCAGACCGCGGCCAACGAGCTCTACGGGACCGGCGTGCGGGTCAACGCCATCTGTCCGGGGCTCATCGAGACCGGCATGACCAAGCCGATCTACGACCAGGCGCGCGAGCGCGGCACCGACGACAAGATCGGCCAGCTCAATCCGCTGATGCGCGGCGGCGAGCCGCACGAGATCGCGGGCATGGGGCTGTTCCTGGCGTCCGATGAGGCCAGCTACGTCAACGGCCAGTTCATCGCGGTGGATGGCGGGCTGTCGTCCTCGCACCCGGTGGTGCGGCGCCGGCGTTGATCTACCTCGTCAGGCACGGGGAGACCGAGTTCAACCGCGAGCGGCGCTGGCAGGGAATCAAGGATTCGCCGTTGACCGAGCTCGGAGTGCGGCAGGCCCGCGCCATGGCCGGCCTCTTGGCCGACCTCACGGTCCGCGATCCCGGGCCCTGGCGGATCGTGGCCAGCCCGCTTGGCCGCACCCGCCAGACCGCGGCGATCGTCAGCGAACGCCTGGGCCTGCCCATAGCGTTCGACGAACGGCTGCGGGAACACTCGATCGGCGAGTTCGACGGGGAACGGGCCGACGATGTCGTCCCGCAGCTCCGCCAGGACCTACCGCGTCACGAACGGCACTTCCACGTCCCGGGCGGCGAAACCTACGAAGCGCTCTGTCAGCGGATTGGCGGCTTCCTGGCCGAGGTAAGGCGGGAAGATCGGCTGATCATAGTCAGCCACGGGGCCGCCGGCCGCGTCTTCCGCGGCCTCTACGGCGGCCTCGGAAAGGAAGAGATGCTGACCCTGCCGGTCCCGCAGGACGCGGTCTATCGGCTGATGAACGGCCAGGTGGACCGCTTCGACTGCGAGCCCCTGGACGAGGCCTGAGACCCAAGGTGGGTCGCGCGCGCTCGGCCAAGAGGAAATCGCCTTCCCAGCCGCACAAGCTCGACCAAATGACGCCACATTGGCGCGGTGAACTCCGTCCGACGCCCGATCGACCCCCCCAAACCCCGATCTGCGTCACACGACGAGCCCCGGCGATCTCCCAGCCGCCGGGGCTCTTTTCGTGTCTGGTCGTGGCGGGACGGCTAGTCGAGGCGTCGGCGGCGGACCAGCCGATGCCATCTGGCCTCCGGCTGTGGGGCCAGGCGATGCATGGCCGCCAGCACCGCGAACGTCGCCAACGCGCCCACCGCCAGGGCGGCGATGGTCGCAACTGAAATGCCGGCCGGCCCGACGGTCAGCGGCCGCGCCTCCATCCAGTGCACCAGCTCGCCATTGGGCGTCGGGGGCAGGACGTCGTCGATCTCGTCGATCATGCGCTCGGTCATGGCTGCAGCCTCCGCCAGTTGGGTGGGTCCCCCTGGGCTAACCCGCGCCCATAGTTGTGGTTCCGTCGGCGCGGGGGTTCCGCCCGGGCCGGGCCGAGGGTAGAAGGCGGCCACCCTCTCCCCGTCTTGATGCTGCGCAGGTCGATGGCCGGACATTCCAAGTTCAAGAACATCCAGCACCGCAAGGGCCGCGCCGACGCCGCCCGGTCCAAGGCGTTTTCCAAGCTGTCGCGGGAGATCACCGTGGCCGCCAAGGCCGGCCTCCCCGACCCCAACATGAATTCGCGGCTGCGGCTGGCGGTGGCCAACGCCAAGGCCGAATCCATGCCCAAGGACGTCATCGACCGGGCGATCAAGAAGGGCGCGGGGGGCGAAGGGGAGACCTATGACGAAATCCGCTACGAGGGCTTCGGCCCGGGCGGCGTCGGCGTCATCGTCGAGGTGCTGACCGACAACCACAATCGCACCGCCTCCAACGTGCGTTCCATCTTCTCGAAGTATGGCGGCAACCTGGGCGCGACCGGGTCGGTGACCTTCATGTTCGACCGCATGGGGCAGATCGTCTATCCGCCGGCGGCCGGTTCCGAGGAGGCCGTCATGGACGCCGCCATCGAGGCTGGCGCCGAGGACGTGCAGTCCGACGAGGACGGCCACACGATCTTCACCGCTTTCGAGCAGCTCTCCGACGTGGCGGCCGCCCTGGAATCCGCGCTCGGCGCGCCGAACTCCACCGCCATCGTCTGGCGGCCGAAGTCGCAGACGCCGGTCACCGGCGAGGCGGCGGCCAGCCTGATCAAGCTGCTCGACGCGCTGGACGACGACGACGACGTGCAGAAGCTCTATTCCAACGAGGACATCGCGGCCGACGAGCTGGAACGGCTCGCCTCGTAAGAACCATGGCCCCGCACCCGCCCCAGGACCCGCGCGTCACCGACCTGCGCCGTTATCGGAGGGAGCGGGAGCGGGCGAGCCGGGCGGCGCGCAAGCCGGCCCCGCCGAACGAGAAGCTGCTGGGCGGCCGGCGCAACGCGGGGGTGTTCCTGATCCTGGCGATCGCCATCCTGGCGGCCATGGCCTATCTGCAAGGCCATATCTAGCGAAGGCTTGGCGCGGACGGCGCAATAGGCTCAACTCTCCCGAACAACCGTTTGGGGGGAAGACCACCATGAAACTGCAACTCTGCGCCGCCGCCCTGGCCGCGACCGCCGGCCTGGGCCTTGGGGCCGGAACCGCCCAGGCGGCCACCGACTATGTGACCATTCCGCTGGAGGCGAGCGTCAACGCGCCGGCCGACGTCGCCTGGAAGAAGATCAGCGGCTTCTGCGATATCGGCGCCTGGATGAAGACCACCTGCGTGATCACCTCGGGCAAGGCCGACGAGATGGGCGCGGTGCGCCGCATCGCCGACCGGGTGGACGAGGTGCAGGTGGCGCGCACCGCCTGGTCCTACAGCTACGCCCAGCCGAAGTCGCCGATCGACTACCACGGCACGGTGGAGATCCGGCCGGACGGCAAGGGCAAATCGAAGCTCTACTACACGCTCGTCTATGACGCCGCGGCCCTGCCGGCCACCGCCGACAAGGCCAAGGACGTGGCCAACCGCACGGCGATGTTCACCCGCGTGATCAACACCATGAAGGGCATCGCCGAGGCGAAGTAGGACCACGGCAGCCTCTCCCGCGCGGCGGGAGAGGCGCTACCCCAGCCAGCGCCTGGGCCAGAGCCGGCCCAGCGCGTGGACGCGGCCAGGGACCAGGTTCATCCGCTTGACCACCTTGGGCGAGAGGCGGGCGAAGGCCTCCACCGGCTCGACGCCGCCGAACGGGCTGGTCGCCACATGGCCGAGCGTCACGGCCTGGTCGATGGCCGCCCATTCGGCGCGGCTGCGGTCCTCGTGGCCCACGGCGTAGAAATGCCGGACCGGGGCCGCCTCTTCCGGCAGCTCCAGCATCACGCCCACCATCCAGCTCACAGGGACCAACTCACTGGGACCAACTCACTGGGGCCAGCTCACGTTCGCCAGCTCACCGGACGAAGGTGGCCAGGATGTAGATGAGCACCAGGACGCCGAAGCCGACGACGACGAGGCGCCCGGTCAGCTTGCGGCGCCGGGCCTGCGGGTCTTCGCTGTCGGAATCGGGATTGGCCATCGCCGCACCATCCCGCGGATGGGCGCAGCGACGCAAGCTTGACCGCGGACGCGGGCCTCGCGACGGTGCGGCCACGGGGGGACGCCACATGCGAAGCGCGATCATCGGGACCCTTGCGGCGGTCGTGCTGAACGGCGCGGCCCTCGCCCAGGCCCAGCCGCCGTTCGGCGGGGCGCAGCAGCCGACCGTCGCGGGCGCGGGCCAGACCCAGGCGCTGAGCTTCGCCGGCGGGCGCATCCACCAGGCGACCGGCTTCTCCAACACCTTCCTGGTCACCACCAAGGCCGGCGACGTGGTGATCGACACCTCGAGCCCCTTCAACGTGGCGCGGCATCGGGCCCTGCTCGGCGCGATCTCGAAAGGCCCGGTGCGCGACATCATCCTCACCCACGCCCATGGCGACCACACCGGCGGGGTTGCGGCCTGGAAGGGACCGGGGACCCACGTCATCGGCCAGGCCAATGAGGTGGAGTTCAACAACTACCAGACCCGGCTCGCCGGCTTCTTCGCCGGGCGCAACGCCGCCCAGTTCGGCGGCCCGGGCCGGGGGCCGGACTTCAACCGCAACCCGGGGGACTACGCCGCTCCGAAGCTCGCCGACGTGCTGGTGGAGAAGGACTACCGCTTCAAGCTGGGGGACCTGACCTTCGACTGTTTCGCCGCGCCGGGCGAGACGCCGGACATGCTCAATGTCTGGATTCCCGAGCTGAAGGCGGTGTTCGTCGGTGACAACTACTACGCCTCGTTCCCGAACCTCTACACGCTGAGGGGGACCGAGCCACGCTGGGCGCTGGACTATGTGAACTCGCTCAACAGGGTGCTGGCGCTGAAGCCCGAGATCGTGCTGCCGAGCCATGGCGTGCCGATCGTCGGGGCGGAGAATGTCCAGCGGACCCTGACCCAGTACCGCGACGCCATCCTCTATGTGCACGACGCGGTGGTCGCCGGCATGAACGACGGCAAGGACGTCTACACCCTGATGCGCGAGATCAAGCTGCCGCGGGCCCTGCAGGTCGGCGAAAGCTACGGCAACCTGGTGTGGTCGATCCGCGGCATCTACGAGGGTTACGCCGGCTGGTACGACCGCGACCCGGCGAGCATGTACGCCACCGCGCCGGCCGACAGCGACGCGGAGCTGGCGCGGCTGGCGGGCGGGGCCGAGCCGATCGCGGCGCGGGCGAGCGCGCTGGTGGCGACCCAGCCGGCGCTGGCCCTGCGCCTGACCAGCGCGGCGCTCGCCACCGATCCGAAGAACCACGCCGCGCTCATGGTCCGACGCCGCGCCCTGGAGGCGCTGCTCGCCGCTTCGCGAAACTCCAACGAAAGCGGCTGGCTCAGGGCCGGCCTCGCCCAGACGGACGCGGCGCTGAAGTAGCCGTCGCCCTCAAATGACGGACCTCGGAACCAAGCTTCGCTGCTCTCGGTTTCGTGAGATTGCATCAGAGGGAGCTCCCAACATGAACCGCACAGTCCTGCTTTGCGCCGCGGCGATGGCCGCCCTGTCGCTGGCCGCCTGCAACAAGAACCAGGCGTCCAACCAGACCCCGGCCACGTCCGACGTCAATTCGGTCAGCAATACCTCCAGCGTCGGCCAGGCCGAGCCGGTGAACCATGCGCAGGATACCGCCGGCGCGGCCGTGGGCTCGATGTCGGCCGCCACGCTGGGCTCGCACGACACCGGCGCCTTCGTCTCCAACGCCGCCCAGGGCGACATGTACGAGATCCAGGCCGGCCAGATCGCCGAGCAGAAGTCGAAGAACCCCGAGGTGAAGGCCTTCGCCAAGATGATGATCAAGGACCACACGGCGCTGTCCAAGGAGATGGGACCGCTGGTGAAGGCCGCCGGCCAGACGCCGCCCGCCGATCTCGATCAGCGCCGCAAGGGCTTCCTCGACAACCTCAAGGCCGCCAACGCCGGCGACTTCGACAAAACCTACATGGACCAGCAGGTGGCGGCCCACGACGAGGCGCTCACCCTGATGCAGGGCTACGCCAAGGACGGCTCCGACGCGGGGCTGAAAGCCGGCGCCGGCAAGGCCGTGCCGAAGGTGCAGATGCACTCCGACATGGCCAAGAAGCTGCAGGCCAAGATCGCCGGCGCCAAGACCTAGGCGCAGCGGTCCGGATCCCTGAGGACGGCGGTCGCCCCGGCGGCCGCCGTTTTCCTTTGGGCGCCAGCCTGGCCGTTTGACCGCCGAGGGATAACCTCGCTATGTGATCGCCGTTCAGAGCGCCGGCGAACGGCGCCTGCCGCCTCGCATTCGGGAAAACGCCATGCTCAAGATCGCCGCCAGGGCCGCCATTGGGGCCGCCACGCTCGCCCTGCTCGCCTCCGTCGCCGCCGCCCAGGCGCCCGCCGCCCCGCCCGGGCCGACTATCGTGCGCGGCAAGGTCACCGCGCTGGCCGCCGACGCCGTCACCGTGAAGACCGACAAGGGCGTGGAGCAGAAGGTCTCGCTGGCCCCGACCTGGACCGTGGCGGTCATGAAGCCGGTGGCCATCGACGCCATCCAGCCCGGCAGCTTCATCGGCACCACCAACATGCCCAAGGGCGAGGGCTCAGGCTCGGCGCTCGAGGTCCACGTCTTCCCGCCGGGCGTGAAGATGGGCGAAGGCCACTACGACTGGGACCTGAAGCCGGGCTCGAAGATGACCAACGGCACGGTCGGCAAGGTGGTGGCCGGCAAGAAGGGCAGCCGCGAGTTGGACGTCGCCTACAATGGCTCGGGCATGCGCCACATCGTGGTGCCGGCCAATGTTCCCGTGGTGCAGATCACCGGCGGCGCGCGCGAGCTGGTGAAGGCGGGCGTGCCGGTGTTCATGGTGGTGCGCAAGAACGCCGACGGCACCATGGCCACCGGTTCGATCTCGGTCGGGGAGAACGGCGCCAAGCCGCCGATGTGATGGCCGAGGCCGGCTGCGCGCCTCGAGGGCCTCGCCCTCAGGCGTGCTTGCCGGACCAGACGGTGACGCCGGCGGCGGTGCGGACCGTGGCGTGGACGGCGGCGCCCTGGCGCAGCGTGTCCTTGACCCGCTGGATGGTGACCTCTTGACCCTCGACGACGGCGACCGTCCTGCTGGCGCCGACCAGCATCTCGAATTCCACCTGATATGTCATGGGGCCATCATAGGCCCTGGCGCGTTTCGGCGCGCGATGTTTGTCGAAGGTCTAATATCTATCGGAGACGCGGGGGAATGACGCCGTGACCGCCGGCCTGCGCCTGGCCATCGTTGCCGCCGTCCTGGCCGGCGCCGCGCAAGCTGCGCCCGCACGGCTGAACGAGGCGGAGGCGAGGGCCTTCGTGGCGCGGCAGGAGAAGGCCTGGAACGCGGGCGACGTGGTCGGCTTCTTCGCCCTCGCGACGCCGGACGCGGCTTTCACCGACCAGGCCCGCGCCAAGGACGGCCGGATCGTCGTCTATGGAACCAGCACGCTCGCCCAGGCCCGCGCCCAGGCGACCAGGTTCTTCGCAAAGTCCCGCACCCGCGAGACGGTGGCGATCGTGTCGGTGCGGATCGCGCCGGACGGCCGGAGCGCCAGGATCGTGGGCCACGAGGACGCAGTGATCGCCAATCCGCAGCGCAGCCGCCACATCTGCGCCGAGACCTTGCAGACCATCGTCCTGACCGCGGCGGGGGTGCGCTCCAAGGGCCAGATCGACACCGTGACGCCCTGCCGCTGACTTTGCCGGCGGAGTGGGCTTAAGTGGCGGCCATGCTGACCAAACGCACGCTCCTCGCCCTCGTCATGAGCCTCGCCGCCGCGCCCGCCTTCGCGCAAACCGCCGCCTCGACCAATCCGTTCGTAAAGATGCACACGCCGCAAGGCGACATCGTCCTCGAGCTCTATGCCGACAAGGCGCCGATCACCGTGCGCAACTTCCTGCACTACGTGGACACCCGGAAGCTGGACGGGGCGACCTTCTACCGGTCATCCACCCCGCCGGGCGACAAGACCTTCACCTACGGCATCCTGCAGGGCGGGGCGGGCACGGACCCCAAGAAGCTCTATCCGCCGATCGCCCACGAGAGCACGGCCAAGACCGGCCTGTCGCACACCGACGGGACCATCTCCATGACCCGCTATGCGCCGGGGACGGCGACCGCCAACTTCTCGATCTGCGTCGGCGACCAGACCTATCTCGACGCCGATCCCAAGGATCCCAAGGCCAATCCCGGCTATGCCGCCTTCGGCCGGGTGGTCGAGGGCATGGAGGTGGTCAAGACCCTGCTGGCCGCGCCGCGCGACCCGGTGAAGGGCGTCGGCGTGATGAAGGGCGAGATGCTGGCCCATCCCGTGCCGATCCTCACCGTGCGCCGCACCACGGCGCCCGCGCCGGCCGCCGCGCCAGCGGTTGCGCCCGCCCCGGCGGCGCCTGCGCCGGGCGCGCCGCAGTGAGCGAGGCGACCTCGCGGCTGAAGGTCGGGCTCGACGTGCCCTGGGTGACCAGCTGGTCGGAAGAGCCACAGCTCGGCGTCGGGCCCTGCCCCAGCGTCGACGGCGAGCTGGCCATCGCCCAGGCGGAGAAACCCGGCCGCGGCCGGCCGCTCTATTCCCGCAACCACCTGTTCCGGCAACGCAAGTCGGTGCGCGAGATGCTGTGCCCGATGTGCGGCCAGCCGACCGCCGAGGGCGACCGCTGGAGCCAGACCGGCCACCCGACCACCGCGGGAGAGCTCCGCCTCCGCGGCTTCGGCCCCGCCCTGCCCGCCGACATGGCCGACGGCCAGGCCCTGCTCAACTGCGGCGCCATCGCGCCCCTGCACCGCGCCTGCGCCGAGGCCTCGCTGGCTCGCTGTCCGCACCTGGGCGGGATGGAGGACAAGACGCTGAAGGCTTTCCCCACGGCCTGGGTGGTCATCCCGCTGTGGGTCGAGGCCAAGCCGGAGGCGCCGCACGCCAGGCCCGTGCCGGTGGTGAGCTTCCTGCAGCTGGTGGGCGTCGAGGGCTAAGAGCGGATGATCAAGCTGACCTTCTGCCTGGTGCGGCTGCCGCACCTGAGCCGCGCGGCCTTCCAGGACTACTGGTTCAACACCCACGGGCCCCTGGTGGCGAGCGTGGCCGAGACCCTGCGCATCCGCCGCTATGTGCAGCTGCACTCGCTGCCGGCCGAGACCCATTCGGCGCTGCGGACCAGCCGCGCTGCGCCGGAGGAATTCGATGGCGTGGCCGAGCTGCGGTTCGACAGCCTGCAGGCCATTCTCGAGAACGGCCAGCGGCCGGAAGCCCAGGCCGCCGGCGCCCTGCTGCTGGAAGACGAGAAGCGGTTCATCGACCTGCCGAAGTCGCCGCTCTGGTGGGGCGAGGAGAAGGTGGTGGTGGGGTGACCGCCGTCCCGCCGACGCCTGCGCCCCGGCCGGAGTCTCCACCGCCGCCGCCGGCCGCGCCGGCCAAGTCGCCCTCGCCGCCGAACAACCTGGTGGGCGTGGCGGTCCTCGCAGCCTTCGTCGCCGCCGGCTACGGCCTCGACCGCGGCCTGGCGGTGAAGCCGCTGACCTTCGCCTTCACCATGCTGGGCTGGACCCTTTCGGTGATGGCCCACGAGTTCAGCCATGCCCTGACCGGCTACATGGCCGGCGACGTGACGGTGCGCGCCAAGGGCTATCTGGCCTTCGATCCGCGCAAGTACGGCGACCTGGGGACCAGCCTCGTTTTGCCGCTGATCTTCCTGGCGCTGGGCGGCATCGGCTTTCCGGGCGGGGCGGTCTATCTGCGCAATGACCTGATGCGCGGACCCTTCTGGCGGGCGGCCGCGGCGCTCGCCGGGCCGATGGCGACGCTGATGGTGCTGCTGGGGCTCGCCATCGTGCTGCGCATCTGGATGGGCGCAGGCACCGACAGCGCGCTGTTCCCGGCGGCGGCGTTCCTGGCCTTCCTGCAGGCCACGGCCCTGATCCTCAACCTGCTGCCGATCCCGGGGCTGGACGGGTTCGGCGCGATCCGGCCGTTCCTGCCGCTCGAATGGACGCCGGGCATCCGCAAGTTCGAGGGCCTGGCCATGGTCGGCCTGTTCCTGCTGATCTTCATCTCGCCGGTGGGCGGACGGCTCCTGTTCGGCGGCGGCATGACGCTCTCCGCCAATCTCGGCGTGCCCATCGACGCGATCCGCATCGGCTACGGCAACTTCCACTTCTGGCGCTGAGCCGCGCCACCGGGCATCCTCGCCGGTGACGCCATGACCCCGAATCGCCCCGTCCGCATCCTCGGTCTAGACCCCGGGCTCCGCCGCACCGGCTGGGGCGTGGTGAGCATCGAGGGCGCGCGACTGACCCATGTGGCCCACGGGGTGATCAAGCCCGACGAGACGGCCGACTTCGCCATCCGCCTGCTGACCCTGTTCGAGGGGATCTGCGAGGTGATCGCCGCCCACGCCCCCGACGAGGCCGCGGTCGAGGAGACCTTCGTCAACACCAACGCCGCCTCGACGCTGAAGCTCGGCCATGCGCGGGCCTGCTGCCTGATCGCCCCGGCCCGGGCCGGGCTGCCGGTGGCCGAATATGCCGCCACGGTGGTCAAGAAGGCGGTGGTGGGGACGGGCGCGGCCGACAAGACCCAGGTGGGCTTCATGATCCGTCGCCTGCTGCCGACCGCCGGCGACACCACCGCCGACGCCGCCGACGCCTTGGCCGTCGCCATCGCCCATGCCCACGCCCGCCGGGCGCGGGTGCTGCGCGGCGCGGCCTAGGCGGCGGCGGGGCGGCCCGTCAGCCTGGCCCATGTCAGGTTTCGCGTGGCGTAGGCGACCACCGCGTAGAGCATCACCCCCGCAACCCCGATGATCGTTTCGCCGACCAGCATGCCGCTGGAACCCCAGCGGCTCTGCGCCCAGCCGTCGACCAGCACCACGACCAGCAGCGGCACGTTGGAGATGGAGGAGATCAGGTTGAACTTGGTCGCCGCGGCCCCGCGGCCGATGGCTTCCAGCGTCACCGCCGAATAGGCCGCGTAGCTGAGACCCACGGCGATGTTGTAGGCGGTCGCGAACAGCAGGAAGGTGATGGGCGTGCGCGGCCCGAAGGCCATGGCGAGCGACGAGGCCGCCATCACCAGGCCGAACAGCAGGTAGGCCTGCTTGCGGTCCATGCGGTCGCAGACGTAGCCGCCGACGATGCAGCCGCCGATGCC